>JAOZPE010000098.1 GCA_029932915.1 Candidatus Krumholzibacteriia bacterium | reverse complement strand
TGCATGTTCCACCCCATGCCGACCATCGATTCCGATGGATGGCGACCACTCGTTCCGAGCCATGCCGACCACCCGTTCCAACGGCATGTCGACCACTTTTCCGAGCTCGTCGGAATCGGTGGACGACATCATTCGGATTCAGTGGACGGCATGCCCGGAATCCTGAACGAAAGCGGCGCTGGCTAATCTACATATTTGTGGCATCATGGCCTCCAAAAAAAGGAGGCACAGATGGCCCAAGAAAGGTTAACCATGCGCAAAATCCGAGAAGTGCTCCGTTTGAAGTGGGAGTGCAGCCTGTCGAACCGGGCGATTGCCCGCAGTTGCTCCATCTCCCACAGCACCGTTGGCGAATACATCCGCCGGGCCGAAGAGGCCGGTCTGAGCTGGCCGCTGCCCGACGAGATGGACGAGGACCGGCTCTTCGAGCTCCTCTTCCCCAAGCCGCCCAATCCCGGGTCGCGAGTCATTCCCTGTCCCGACTGGTCCTGGATCCACGCCGAGCTGCGCAAGAAGAGTGTTACCTTGCGCCTCTTGTGGGTCGAGTACCGGGAAGATCACCCGACCGGGTACGGCTACAGCCAGTTCTGCGCCCTCTATCGCCGGTGGGCCAAGCGGCTGAACCCGTCGATGCGGCTGACCCACAAGGCAGGCGAGAAGGTCTTCGTCGACTATGCCGGTCAGACCGTCCCCATCGTCGATCCTGAAACGGGTGAGATCCACCAAGCCCAGGTCTTCATCGGCGTGCTGGGCGCCAGCAATTACACCTACGTCGAGGCTCAGTGGAGCCAGGAACTGCCCAACTGGATCGGTGGGCACGTCCGTATGTTCGCGTTCTTCGGCGGCGTGCCCGAGATCGTCGTCCCTGACAACCTCAAGGCCGGGGTCAAAAACCCCTGTCGCTACGAACCCGACCTGAACCCCACCTACCAGGACCTGGCCGAGCACTATGGCGTGGCGGTGATCCCCGCGCGCTCCGGCAAGCCCAAGGACAAGGCCAAGGCTGAGGCCGGCGTCCAGGTGGCCGAGCGCTGGATTCTGGCGCGCCTGCGCAATCGCACCTTCTTCAGCCTGGCCGAGCTGAACCACGCCATCCGCGATCTGCTCGGGCCGTTGAACGAGCGGACGATGAAGCATCTCGAACGGTCCCGCCGCGAGCTCTTCGAGTTGCTGGACCGGCCAGCCCTCCGGCCCCTCCCCGAGCAGCCCTACGTGTTCGCTGCCTGGAAAAAGGCTCGCGTCAACATCGACTACCACGTCGAATTCGACAAACACTACTACAGCGTTCCCTACACCCTCATCCACGAGGAAGTCGACATCCGCGCCACCCAGTCTACCGTCGAGATCTTGTTCAAGAACGAGCGGGTGGCCTCCCATCCCCGGGCCAAATCGCCCGGACGACACACCACGCTCGCCGAGCACATGCCAACCGCGCACCAGAAGTATCTGGAGTGGACGCCGGAACGGCTGGTGCGCTGGGCGCAGTCCATCGGCCCCCACACCGCTCAGATCGTCCAGGCGCTCCTCGACTCGCGCAAGCACCCTCAGCAAGCCTATCGCTCCTGCCTGGGCCTGCTCCGGATGTCCCAGCGGTATGGGGAGGACCGCCTGGAGGCCGCCTGTCGCCGCGCCCTCCCGGCGGGCATTATCTCCTACAAGGGCGTCAAGAACATCCTCGAGGCTAAGCTCGACCAGGTCGAGCCCGAAGAACCGCCTGCTGTTGTCCCAGACAGCCACGAAAACGTGCGTGGCCAATCCTATTACCGTTAAGGAGATGCAATGTTAACTCAACCCTTGCTCGACAAACTGTCCCGGCTCCGGCTGACCGCTTTTCGCGCCGCGCTCGAAGAGCAGCTTCGCAACCCCCAGTACGCCGACCTGTCCTTCGAGGACCGCCTCGGCTTACTCGTCGATGTGGAGTGCACTCACCGCGACGACAATCGCCTCAAGCGCCGCTTGAGAACCGCGAAACTGCCCCTCCCGGCGACCATCGAGAACCTGGATATGTCTGCCTCTCGCGGTCTCGATCGTAGTCTCGTGCTACACCTGGCCCAGGGCGAGTGGATCAACCAGCACCTCAACATCCTGGTCCTCGGCCCGACCGGTGTCGGGAAGACGTTCCTCACCTGCGCGCTGGCCCACTCGGCCTGCCGTCACGACTTCACCGTCCGCTACTATCGCACCTCCCGCCTTCTCCACCAGATCGCACTGGCCCACGCCGACGGCTCCTACCCCAAGCTCCTTGACACCTTCGCCCGCACCCAGCTCTTGATCTTCGACGACTGGCTCCGCGATCCTTTGACCCGCTCCCAGTCGCAGGACCTGCTCGAGATCCTGGACGACCGCTACGGCCGGTCCGCCACTCTGGTCGCCACTCAGGTGCCGGTGAGCGAGTGGCACGCTCGCTTTCCGGACCCGACGATAGGCGATGCGATCCTGGATCGCTTGATCCACAACGCCTACCGGCTCAATCTGCAAGGGGAATCACGCCGCAAGGTCGATTCTCCCTTGCCCATGTCGACCACTTGAGGGTATAATGTTGATGCTGGCGTCGCTTCGCTCCGACAGTGGACGGCATGATCGGAACACGTGGACGATTTCATCGGAATACGCA
>JAOZPE010000097.1 GCA_029932915.1 Candidatus Krumholzibacteriia bacterium | reverse complement strand
CGATCGTCCCCACGTTCACATGCTCTTTGGTCCGCTCAAACTTCTCACGAGCCATTCTGCACCATCCTCCTGGCGGGCGGGTCGCACGACCCTGGACTTGCCGTCTGTAGCGTGAAAGGTGGAGCCCACGAGCAGACTCGAACTGCTGACCGCTTGCTTACCATGCAAGTGCTCTACCTGCTGAGCTACGTGGGCCTGAACCTCCTGCGGGAGCGTCCCGGCGGACGAACTCCCGGCAAAAACTGGAGCGGGAAACGGGACTCGAACCCGCGACCCTCAGCTTGGAAGGCTGACGCTCTAGCCAACTGAGCTATTCCCGCTTCTTGACTCCGTCGCCTTCATTTCATCGATCACCGTGGTGATCGTGTCCGCGTCGATCCCCGCCCGGCCCGCAGGCCGCGGCGAAGAGCAGTGGTGGGGAGGGGAGGATTCGAACCTCCGAAGCACTTCGGCAACAGATTTACAGTCTGCCCCCTTTGACCACTCGGGAACCTCCCCCCACAGACCACGACGAGCCCCCTCCCCGGCGGCTCGCCTCGATGCCATGGCCCCTCGTTCCCGCCTTCGCCAGGCGGAACGAACTGGAGCTGGCGAGAGGAATCGAACCTCCAACCGCCGCATTACAAGTGCGGTGCTCTGCCAATTGAGCTACGCCAGCCCCTCAACTCCATGCTGGCCAAGCACTTGCACGGCGCGGTCGATCTTCTCCCAGCTCGCGGCAGAAGTAGCAATATAGAGAAGATCGAGTCCGGCCGTCAAGCAAAAACACATGGAGGCCTTCCGCAAGGGCCGCGGTGAAGAAAAATCACCCCCGGTGGGCTCAGGCCGGACGAATCGTGCTGCCCCCCGCGTGATCCTCCACCGTATAGCCCTTGGACTGGATCTCCTCGCGCAGCGCATCGGCCGTCGCCCAGTCGCGCGCGCGGCGCGCCTCCTCCCGGCGGCGGGCCAGCTCCTCGATCTCCGGCGGAATCTCCCCACCTCCCGCTTCGAGCGACTCGAAGAGCCCCAGCACCGCCAGCGAGCCGCGCAGGACCTCCCGCACCCGATGGACGACCTCGGCCTCCAGTTGGGGCGCCTCGGGGCGGGCCACCCAGTAGGGATTGGCCTCGCGCACGAGCTCGAAGAGGGCGGCCAGGGCGGCCTCGGCGTTGAAATCGTCCGCCAACGCCTCATCGAACGCCGTTTTCGCTCTTTCCGCGCTCTCCAGGAGCGCCTGTCCCTCGGGACTGGACACCTCCGGTCCGCTCTCCTCCCCCAGATGGGGATCCGCGGCCGAGACCTCGATCCGCTGCAGGGCCCGGCGCATGCGCTCATACGCGCTTCGGGCCTCCTCCATGCGCTCGCGGCTGTATTCCATCTGGTTGCGGAAGTGACCCCTCAACAGGTAGAAGCGCACCACCTCGGGGGAGAACTCGGCGAGCACGTCCTCCATGGCGAAGAAATGGCCCGTGCTCTTGGACATCTTCTGTCCCTCGAGATTCAGGAGGCCGTTGTGCATCCAGTAGCGCACGAATTGTCCGCCGACGGCCTTGCTCTGGGCCAGTTCGTTCTCGTGGTGGGGGAAGATGAGGTCGCGGCCCCCGCCGTGCAGGTCGAAGGTCTCCCCGAGGTACTTGGTGGACATCACCGAACACTCGATGTGCCAGCCCGGGCGGCCCGGTCCCCAGGGGCTGTCCCAGGAAGGCTCGCCCTCGCGCGAGGCCTTCCACAGGGCGAAATCCAGCGGATCGCGTTTGTTCTCATCGACTTCGATGCGGTATCCACTCTCGAGTTCCTCGATGTCCCGCCCGCTCAGCTCGCCGTAGCTGGGCCACGAGCGCACGTCGAACCACACGCTGCCACCGGCCTCGTAGGCGTGGCCCGCGTCGATGAGCCGCTGGATGAAGGCGATGATGTCCTCGATGTGCTCGGTGACCTTCGGGTAGAGCGTGGCCCGCTCGATGTGCAGGGCATCGGCGGCCTCGAAGAAGCGGTCGATGTTGCGCTGGGCCAGGACCTTCGGATCCTGCCCCTCCTCCTGGGCCCGGGCGATGATCTTGTCGTCGATATCGGTGAAATTCTGGACGTGCAGCACCTCGTAGCCGAAGTACTCGAGCACGCGGCGGATGAGGTCGGCCGAGACGAAGGCCAGCATGTGACCCATGTGGGGACGGTCCTGGACCGTCATCCCGCACACGTACATGGTCACCCGGGAGGGATCGAGGGGCTCGAACTCCTCCTTCTTGCCGGTCATGTGATTGTAGATCTTCAGCTTCAAGACCCATCCTCCCTGGCCGCGGGCCCGCGTTCCAACGCCCTGCGGCAAAGACGTTCGCAGAATTCGGGGAAGTCCAGACCCATCTCCCTCGCTCCCATGGGCAGCAGGCTCGTGGCGGTCATCCCCGGAAGGGTGTTGATCTCCAGGAAGAAGGCCCGGTCCTCCTCGTCCAGCCGGAAGTCGATGCGGGCCATGTCCCGCAGGCCCAGCTCCCGCCAGATCCTGCGCCCCGCCGCGGCGAGTCCATCGGCCACGGCAGCATCGATCGGCGCCGGGCAGAGATACTCACTGCGGCCCGGGGTGTACTTGTTCCGGTAGTCGTAGAAACCCTCGTGGGGACGGATCTCCACCACCG
>JAOZPE010000007.1:68967-79904 GCA_029932915.1 Candidatus Krumholzibacteriia bacterium | reverse complement strand
CTTGATGTGGCGGATGGCCAGCGGCGCCTCGTAGGCCTCGCGGGTGCAGCGTGTCTCGCACGGATGGTGACAGGCCCGCCCCAGGGAAGCGCCCAGCGCGTTGTCCTGTCGAACGACCTTGGCCGCTCCGATGAAGTCGCCCGCCTCGACCCGGCGCATGTACTCGGGCACCTTCTGATCGATTCCGCAGTCCTCGGTGCAGGGCGCCTGGATGCAGTCGAAGAGCCCCAGCGGCCGCGTCCCCTTCAAACCCTTCGCCACCGGCCCCGGTTCGTGCCGGTAGCGCGGATCCTCCAGGACCTGCCCAGCGTAGCCCTGCAGATTGTGGCGGGCGGCCGCGAGCGGCTCCGCGTTGCCGATTCCCCGCGATGGCAGGCTGGTGTCTTGCGCGGGGGCGAATCCGGTCTGTCTCGCCCGGACCAGGGGAAAGGATTCCAGATCGTTCGCGCCGCTTTCCTCCATCGCCTCCCGCAGCACCACTCCGTACTGGCTCATCCGGCCGACGCCGCCCGGGCGCAAGAGGTCGGAACACACCGTCACCGGAGCCAGCCCGGCCGCCACCAGATCGGGAAGGTTGAAGGCGTCGGCTCCACCGCAGAAGGAGATGGACAGTCCGCCGCCGACCGCTTCGTCCAGCCGCGCGGCGGTCTGCACCGTCAGCGCGTGCAGCGGCCGGCCGGACAGGTACATGGTGCGCTCGCTCGCCGCGAAGACCTCACCGCCGTGCACCAGGGGCAGGGTGTTGGACAGCTTCACCCCGAAGTGCACGCCGGCGGCGCGGGCGGCCCCCTGCATCTCTTCGATCAGTTCGACCGCGCCTTCGAGCCTGAGGTCGTGGGCGAAGGCCTTCTCGTCGGGCACCAGCTCGTGCCATCCCAGCCGCTCGTGCAGCACCTCGCGCACCGCACCCGCCCCCAGCAGGGTCGGGTTCAGCTTCACCCGCACGTTCAGGCCGTGTTCCTCCATGAGGTGACGGGCCATGCCGCCGATCTCCTCCGGCGGACAGCCATGCAGGGTCGAGATGGTCGCGCTGCGGGCCAGGCGCGCGGGCACCTCCAGCTCTTCCAGCCGCGCGTCGAGTCGGGCCAGGATCTCCAAACGCCGGCTCAGGCCTTCGCCGGCGTCGGCCACACGGGCGAGGTACTCCTGCATTGCCGGTGAGCGCAGACCTTCCAGGTCGTAGCCGACGCTGATGTCGAAGACGGTCTCCGGAGTCGTGCCCGGCCATCCCAGCAGCCGGTGCAGGGCATGGATGAGCACCCAAGCGTCCAGGTATTGTTCATAGGAAGCAGCGGGCGTCAGCTCCTGCGACCACTCGACGTTGAGCCCCTCGTCGCGCATGCGGATGCAGGGCCGCACCACATCGACCGCCACCTTCTGCACCGTCTTCAGTTCGAGCAGGCGCGCTCCGCACAGCCACGAGGCCACCAGGCCGGTTGCCAGTTGGGTGTGCGGGCCGGCCGCGACGCCGAAGGGCGTGGCCATCACATCGCCGGTGAAGGCGTAGGAGGACCGCAGCGGATCGTCGGCCCGCGGCTCGTGCCAGAGCTCTTGGGGAAGTTCGAGGATCTCGCCTCGCCGCAGCCCGCCCAGCACCCACCGGGCCAGGGTCTCGAAGTCCGGCGGCCGCAACCGGTCGCTCATGGGATCACCCGCCTCGCAGAAGTCCTTTCAACCACTTCACCATGCGGGTTCCGACCGCGCGCTTCAAGGCGCCTTTGCTGCGCAGGCGGACGAGCGAGCGGGAATCCTCCGCCCGCACCTCCACCAGGGTGGTTCCCTCCAGCGCGAAGGCCCGCTGCAGTTCCTCGTCGAGATCGTTGCCCAGCAGCAGATAATTGGCGTGCGCGGCGTGGGCCAGGTCGCCAAAGAGGGGGTTGACCAGCTCCGAAGCGGAAGCCTGTCCGGTCGAGGCGAGCTGTTCGCGGCGGATGAGTCCGTACGAGCCGTCGTTGATGACGATGACCGTCAGCGACAGGCCGTACTTGGCCGCCGTGGCCATCTCCAGGCCCGACATCAGCAGCCCGCCGTCGCCCACCACCAGCGCCACCGGACGCGACGGCGCGGCCAGGGCGGCTCCGATCGCCGCCGGCAGGCCGAAGCCCATCGACTGGAAGTCGGTGGGGGTGAGCAGGCCGCCCGGCGTGTCGACCCGGAACCAGCGTCGGCACAGCATCTGGTGCAGTCCCGAGTCGCTCACCAGGATGCCGTCGCGGGGAAGGACATTCCGCAGGGCCTGGAAGAAGCGCTCGGGTTTCTCGCCCATCAGGAGTGGCTCGGGCGCGTCGATCCACGAACCCTGCCGGCCCCGCTGCTTCCACCGGGCCGCCTCCTCGTCGCTCCAGCCGCGGCCTGGGGCCGGGGACGCCGGCGCGCTGGCGGCGGGAGCCTTCTCCGGGTCGCTCGCCGGCGCGTCGTCGGCAGGAGCCTTCTCCCGTTCGCTCTGCGGCCCGCCGCCGTCGGCGGCCGAAGCCTCATTGGCAACGCCCGCATCCCCGCCGGTCGGGTCCTCTTCCTCCACCGCCCGCAGGAAGGCGCCCACCTCGGCACACACCTCGATCGCGGCGGGATAGTTGGCCCCGAGCACCTCCTCGGAGGTGTCCACGTGGATCAGCTTCTCGCGGGGGATCCTCCAGCGGAAGCCGCGGGCCGCGTTGTGGGAGAATTTCACGCCCAGGGCCAGCACCGTGTCGCTCTCTTCGACCAGGCGGTCGAGCACCCCGGTGCGGGTGCCCGAGCACTCCCAGCCCAGCGAGAGCGGATGGTCCTCGGGCAGGGCCCCGCGCCCGGAGGTCGTGGTGAGCACCAGCGCGCGCCGACGCTGGACGAAGCTGCGCAGCTCGGCCGCTGCGCCGAGTGCCCCCTGTCCGGCCAGCACCAGCAACTTGCGGCTGTCGGCGATGCGGCGGGCCGCCTCGGCCCAGCTCTCCGCCTCGCCCTCGCCCGGCTCGCTCTGGCCGGTGTCGGACGCGTGGCCCACGCCTTCGGGTTGCCCGCTGCCAGCAACCGCCGCCGCGCTCGCCCCGGCGCCCTCGTGTCCCTCCGTCTCTCCGCCAGCGCCCGGCCGGTCTTCTCCGGTCCCATGCCCCGCCGGCTCCCACCGCGCCTGCCCGCCCAGGGCCTCCTCGCTCAGATGCACCAGCACCGGTCCGGGCTCGCCGCTGCAGGCGAGCTCGTACGCCGACGCCAATGCGCGCGCGATGTTCCCGGTCTGCTGGATCTCGAAGATCTCCTTCACCAGGGGCCGGGCGATCTCGCTCTGCTCGATGGCCTGCAGCTGGAAGCGGTGTTCGCCGCCGCTGCGCGGTGCCACCGAGATCCACAGCACGGCGGCCGAGTCGAGCCGGGCCTCGGCGATGCCGCTCAGCGCGTAGCTGAAGCCGGGTCCGGGAATGGTCAGCAGGACGGCCGGCCGGCGGGCGACCCGCGCGTAGCCGTTGGCCATGAAGGATGCGGCCAGCTCGTGGGTGGGGACGATCACCCGGATCGCCGAGGACGCGAGTTCGTCGAAGATCCTCGAGTTCTGCGTTCCCGGCAGGCCGAAGACGAATTCGACCCCCAGTTCCTCCAGACTGCGGCGGACCCACTGGGGACCCTCCAGGCTCGAAGTGTTCCACGGGATCTTCACCATGCTCCCATCCATTCTCCGGATGCGGCGTCCGCGCTCCGGCTGATCTCACACCCCACCGGAAGGTCAGCCGCTGCCCTTCATCCGCCGCAGGGCGGCCCGCCGCGCCCGCTGTGCGAAGGCCCAGGCCCGTTGCCAGGTGGCCCGCACCTTCCAGGCCGGCCGCGCCGGGGCAGTCAACAGGAAGGAGAGCCGCAACTCGCCGCCCAGCTGGCTCTTGAAGCGGGTCACCGGGTTGAGTTCGGCGTCGGTCAGGTCATTCTCCAGGTAGCCGTCGGCGGCGAGGGCCTCGGCCGCCTTCCAGCGCAGGAAGACGGTGGCTCCACTGTTGAGATGCTCGGCCGCCGCTCCCGCGCAGACGGTGTGCGTCGTCCGGTGCGGACCGATGAGCACGAGTTGGCTGGCCACCGCGCGCCCATCGGCCAGGCGCGCGTGGTACAGGCGGGCCAGGCCGGCCCCATGCAAGCGCTGGAAGTAGCGGCGGTAGGCTTCCCGGGGAAGATACAACTGCACGCCCTTGCGCCGGTGGATCTCCTCGTGCAGGGCGAAGAAGGAATCGAAGTCCTCGTCGCTGGAGAGGACCATGCCCGACTCTTCGCTGCGCCGGATGAGCCGGCGGTAGTTGCCCTCGATCCTCTCGCGGGCCTGTCGGAGATCGCCCAGGGTCAGGACATAACTATAGGAAGGATGGGCCGTCCAGCCGGCGGCCAGGAAGGGCCGCACATCCTGGAGATCCTCGCGCGGGTGCAGGCGCAGGTGGGCGTAGCCGCGCTGGCTCAGGCCCTCCAGCAGGGCCGTGACCATCTGCAGGTAGGTCGAGGTGCGCTGCGAGGGATACTTCGAACTCGACGGGGCCAGGATGGGCCCGTTGTAGTAGTGCAGCAGGCGGGGCGAGACGTAGCGGCCGGCCCAGCTGCGGCGCTCGAAGAGGGGGATGCCGCCGACGATCTCCTCGCCCCGCAGCACGGCCAGGATCCGCCACTCCGCTCCGGTGGCCTCGCACAGCGCCCGCAGGTACTCGGGCAGCGCATAGGTGCTGCCGCCGGGGGCCTGGGCCACGAAACGCTCCCAGGCGGGCAGATCACTCTCCTCGAGCAGATGGGTGGTGAAGCGCGCGCTCATGCGAAGGGCCGGGACCGCCGGAGAAGAAGGTATGGGACTGCCGGATGCAAGAGGACAGTAGCCCGTCCAGCAAGCCCTGCGCCAGTGGAAAGACCCCGGCCGCGCCGGCCCGGTCCGATACCTGAGGAAAGGGGCCCGCCGTGGCGGGCCCCTTGGTGGACCGCTGCTGCGCCGGGTCCTACTTGGCGTCGTCGGCGCGCCGGGCCGGGCCGCGGCCACGGGCCGGGCGCTTGCGCCGCTCGAAGGTCACCGTCACCCGGTACACCTGGTCCTCCTCGTCCCACTCGATCTGGTGACCGAGGCGGCGATGGATCTCCAGGGCGTCCTTGTTGGTGGGCAGGAACTCGCTCCGCATGCCGGCGATGCCCTGTTTCCTGGCGTACTCGACGATCTTCTCCACCAGGTAGCTGCCGATGCCGATGCCGCGGAAGTCCTCGTGCACCACGAAGGAGCAGGTGGCGATGTTCGTGCGGTGGTTCAGGTCGTAGCGGCCGATGGCCACGATGCGCTCGGCCTCGCGCTCGTCGATGCGCTGGAAGACGGCGAAGGCCATGCGGTTGTGGTAGTCCACCGAGCAGGCCATGGCTGCTTCCTCATGACCCAGCTTGGTCTTCATGTGGAAGTAGCGCTGGTAGATCGTCTCCGGCTCGTGGCTGTAGAAGAACTCCTGCAGCTTGCGCTCGTCGTCGGCGCGGATGGGCCGGATCAACAGTTCATGCTCGCCGAACTTGCGCTTCTCGATGGTGTCCAGCGGGTAGGGGTTCATGATCTGACGCCACACCTCTTCGTCCGCCTGCACGTAGTGCTTGCTGCGGACGAAGTCGAGCAGCTCACCGCGGAAGTCGGGATGGGAGATGTTGATCAGCGCCAGGGCCCGCTCGCGGATGGTCTTGCCGTGGAGGTAGGCCACCCCGTACTCGGTGACCACGTAGTGCACGTCGCCGCGGCTGGTGACCACGCCGGCCCCTTCGTCCAGGTGCGAGACGATGCGGCTCACCTGCCCGTTCTTCGCCGTCGAGGGCAGGGCGATGATGGGCTTGCCGCCCCGGCTCATGGCCGCGCCGCGGGTGAAGTCGACCTGGCCGCCGATGCCGCTGTAGAACTTGTAGCCCATCGAATCGCTGCACACCTGACCGGTGAGATCGACCTGCAGGGCCGAGTTGATCGACACCATGCGGTCGTTCTGGGCGATCACCCTCGGGTCGTTGGCGTAGTCACTGGGGTAGAACTCGATGCTGGGGTTGTCGTCGACCAGGTCGTAGAGCTTGCGCGTGCCCATGACGAAGCTCACCACGGTCTTGCCCCGGTGGATGGTCTTGCGCGAGTTGTCGATGATGCCGTCCTGGATGAGCGAGATGCACCCGTCGCTGATCATCTCGGTGTGGATACCGAGGTGGCGCTTCTCGGTCATGAAGCGCAGCACGGCGTTGGGGATGTTCCCGATGCCCAGTTGCAGGGTGCTGCCGTGCTCGATGAGGTCGGCGATGTTGCCTCCGATGCGGATGGAGACCTCGTCGGGCTCTTTCAGCGGCAGCTCCAGCAAGGGAGTGTCCACCTCGACGAGGGCGTCGAAGCGGGAGATGTGCACGATGCTGTCGCCGAAGGTGCGCGGCATGTTCGGGTTGACCTCGGCGATGAGCAGCTTGGCGGTCTCGATGGCCGCCATCTCGATGTCCACGTGGATGCCCAGGCTGCAGTAGCCGTGGCGATCCGGTGGGGTCACCTGCAGCAGGGCCACGTCGGTGGGACGCTGGCCGCTGCGCATCAGCTCGGGGATCTCGTGCAGGAAGATCGGAGTGTAGTCGGCTCGTCCCTCCTGGACCGCCTGCCGCACGTTGCCCCCGATGAAGTAGGCGTTGTGGCGGAAGTGGTCCATGTACTCGGGCCGGACGTAATCGGCTCCGCCGAGAGTCAGCAGATGGACGATCTCCAGGTCGTGCAGGCGGTCGGCCTGCTTGCACAGCTCCTTCACCAGCACCTGGGGTTCGGCGCATCCGGATCCGACGAGCACGCGGGCGCCGGAGGAGATCCGGGAAATGGCTTCTTCTTCGGTGGTGAGCTTGCTGCGGTACAGTTCTTGGGCGTTCATGACCGGCTCCATCCTGAATGACTGTTCGTTTACTGCGGAAAAGGCTGCGGGCCGCCCGATCTGGACGACCCGCACAGCTTGGCTTCGAGGCGACGATTCATGGCCTGATCCGCTCAGTGGAGGGTCGCCATCTCCCGGTAGTCACTGAGGAAGCGGAACTTCCGGCGTGACCGCATCTTCTCCAGGGCTTCTTCCTTGATCTGCCGGATGCGCTCACGGGTGAGATTCATGCTCTGGCCGATCTCCTCGAGGGTCATCTGGCTGCAGCCCTCCAGACCGAAGTAGAGGCGCAGGACCTCGGCTTCGCGGGGGCGGAGGTTCTTCAAGGCCTCGGACACCCCGCGCCGCAGCTCGTTCTCCAGCACGGGCAGCTCAGGCGAGGGCTCGTCGGTGTCCTCGAGCAGGTCGATGTAGGTGGTGCTGCTGCCCTCGCTGACCGTGTCGTCCAGGAACACCGCCTCGTGCATCAGCGGCAGGGTGTCCTTGACCTCGTCCTCGCTCACGCCGAGCTCGCGGGCCAGGTCGTCCGCCCGCGGGGTGCGCTCGAGCTGCTGCTCCAGGCGGGTGTTGGCCTTGCGCAGGCGGTGCAGGGCGCGGGCGCGGTTCAGGGGCATCCGGACGGCCTTGGACTGCTGGGCCAGGGCGATCATGATCGACTGGCGGATCCACCACACCGCGTAGGAGATGAACTTGTAGCCGCGGCGTTCGTCGAAGCGCTTGGCCGCCTCGATCAGGCCCAGATTGCCCTCGTTGATGAGATCCTCCAGGGGCACCCCGTAGCGCGAGAACTGCTTGGCGATGGACACCACGAAACGCAGGTTGGCGTTGACGAGTTGTCCGAGAGCCTCGTCGTCCCCCTCGCGGATGCGCTTCCCCAGGCGGACTTCCTCCTGGCGGCTCAGCGGGGTGTAGTGGTGGACTTCGCTGAAGTAGATGTCGAGATTCGTGCGATTCTCGAGGGTGGCGGCCGCCGTTCTCATCATCATCTCCCTCTGGCATCCGGGTTCGTGGGGAGCCGCCCCACAGGGCGACGGGGAGTCTCTCCGGAAACCACTGAGGCCCCATCAATTCCCGCGCCGCTTTCCCCTCTGGGGACGAGGTCGGTAGTGTATTTACAACATCAATGATGACAACAACTTGGAAGGACAGGCGGAAGCCGGATAGGGGACGTCCTCGTCTTCAATTTGACATTTTGTCAGAAGTGGGGTGGGTCGGGTGGACAAGAGGTCGAACGTTGGTTTGGTTTTCTCAGTAGTCCCCGCTGAACACCTCATCCTGCTCCCAGATCCGGATGGGATGGCGGCTCTGCAGCAGCTCGATCTGGGCGGGTTCGGGGGAGCCGAAGACCGCCACCGACAGGCGTGAGGGGTCCAGCCAACGCTCGGCGGCCCGGCGGACCTCCTCGGGACGGACGCCTTCGATCCTCTCCAGGAGACGGCGGTCGCGATCCCAGGGACGGTCGTCCAGCTCGTGGTGCATGAGACGGGTGACCGCCTGGGCGGGATTCTCGAAGCGGAAGAGGAAGGAGTTGCGCCAGGCCTCGATCTGCTCGTGCACCTCGTCCACGGCCGGCGGCTGCTCGGCCAGCTTGCGGCACTCCTCCTCGACGATCTCCACCGCCCGGGCCAGCTTGTCCCCCCCGGTCTGGAATGACACGGTGAGCATGCCGGGCACCCCCGGCCGGTCCTCGTGGCGCAGGGAGGAGCTGACTCCGTAGGTGAGGCCCTCGTCGGTACGCAGGCGCTCCATCAGATGCGAGCGGAAGCCACTGCCGCCGAGGATGCGGTTGAGGATCTCCAGGGCGGCGTGTTCGCCCTCGTCGACCCTCGAGCGGTCGATCGGGATCTCCTGGAGGATCCGCACCGCCGGTTGGGGAATCGCCTTGTGGACGATGTGCACGCCCGGGGATACGGCCGGTTCGCGGGCGAGCCAGTCGCGCCGGGGATCGCCGGCCGGCCGCCAGCCCGAGAGACCCTGCTGGAGCCGGGCGACGAGTTCCTCTCCCCGGAAGTCGCCCACCGCGGTCACGTACAGGTTCTGCGGCCCCAGATGACGGGCCAGGGTGGCGGCGATGTCCTCCCGGCCGAGCGCCTCGATCTCGCGGCGGCTGGGTTGGTACCCCAGCCGGGGATGATCGCCGTACAGGATCTTCTGGACGAGGAAGGCCACCGCCCAGTCGGGGTAGTCCGCCCTTCGCCGCATGGCCTCGATCTGCTTGGCTGCCAGCACCTTCAGGCGTTGCTCGTCGAGCCGGGGCCGCCGCAGCATGGTCATCAACAGCTCGAGGGCCGCATCGAGGTTCGCCGACAGGGTCCACAGCGAGAGCTGCCAGCTCGTTCCGCCGCCGCGCAGGCTCAAGCGCAGCCCCAGTTCTTCCTTGCGGCGTTCCAGCTCGGCCGGTCCCCACTCGCCCGCTCCGCCCTCCAGCCACAGGGGTGCGGCCAGCGAGTAGGTGGCCAGGCTCTCCAGGGGCGCGGTGTTGTAGCCTCCGGTGAAGACCGCGTTGAGGGTGACCGCCGGCAACTCGTGGTCTTCCTTCCAGTACACGGTGGTGCCCGTGGACAACTCCCGGCGGACGACGTCCTCACCCACCTGCGGGACGTGGAAGTCGATGGGCGGCGCGTGCTCGATGAGTTCCATCATCTCCACGAAGCCCTCGCTGTGCGGGGCGTCCCTCCGCGGGGCGATGGCCTGCCGGGCGTGTTCGCCGCTCGTGGTCGCGTCCTGGCTCAGGGGGCCGCTCCGCCCGCCGTGGCCTTCGCGGCTGCGGTGCAGCTCGACCACGCAGCGGGCCTCGGGGCGCAGGAAGTGGGCCGCTGCCTCGCGCAGATCGTCGACGCCGACCGCGGCCAGACGCGATCCGTAGGTATCGAGGAAGGCCGGGTCACCGCTGGCCTGGATCGCCGCTCCCAGATCCATCGCCAGACTGAGGTTCGACGCCAGACGCCGGGTGCGGTTGGCCTGGAGATAGGCGCGTGCCCGATCGAGTTCGGCCTCGTCCACCCCGCCGCGGACGATCTCGGCGATGGTGGCGAGCACCTCCTCCTCGAGCTGCTCCAGGGGGGTGTCGCTTCGGGGCCGGGCCACGATGGTGAACGAGCCGCTCTGCTTCTGCCCGTAGGCGAAGGACAGCACCGCCGCCGCCGACAGCTTCTCGTGCACCAGGCGTTCGTTCAGACGCGAGGAGCGCAGTTCGCCGAGCACGGCGGACAGCAGCGAGAGGGTGTCGTGCCGGGGGTCGTCCTCGGGCAGGGTCACCCATCCCATGCGCAGATAGGGTTGGGCATCGAACTCCACCGTCGAGCGGCGGGCCTGGGTGGGAGGAGACGGAAGCCGGTGCGAGCGTTCGGGCAGTTGCTGCCGTTGCCACGGCCCCAGCTTCTCCTCGGCCAGTTCGCGCGCCCGCCGGGGGTCGATGTCCCCGACGAGGATCATGGTGCAGTTGGACGGCGAGTACCAGGTGTGGAAGTAGGCCTCGGCGTCCTCGCGCCTCAGCGCCTTGATGTCCTCGCTCTCGCCGATCACGGGAATGCCGTAGGGATGATCGGGATAGAGCAGGCGCCGGTGTTCCTCGTGCACCCGGCCGTCGGCCACGTTGTCGTATCTCAGTTTGCGCTCCTGGAGGACCACCTCGCGCTCGGTCTCGAATTCGCGGAAGACCGGCTCCATCAGGCGCTGCGCTTCCAGGGAGAACCACATCTCCAGTCGGTTGGCCGGGAGCTGCACGTAGTAGCGCGTGAGGTCGTAGCTGGTGGTGGCGTTCATCCCCTGCCCGCCGGCCCGGGTCACCAGCTCGGTGTACTCGTTGGCCCGGGTGGTCCCGATCCGCCGCGTCCCCTTGAACATCATGTGCTCGAGCAGGTGGGCGATGCCCGATCTTCCGGGGGGATCGTGGGCGCTGCCGACGGCGAAGTGGTAGTAGGCGGCGAAGGTGGGGGCGAAGGGGCGGCGCAGGACCAGGACGCGCAGACCGTTGTCCAGGTGGAACTCTTCGAGCTGGGGGGCGATGGCGGCGTCGGTCATGGTCAAGAACATACGCGCTGGCCTCTGTCTTCACCACGACGGAAGTCGCGGCCGCTGTTCTTCACTGGGTGAAGG
>JAOZPE010000007.1:51422-68867 GCA_029932915.1 Candidatus Krumholzibacteriia bacterium | reverse complement strand
CTGTTCTTCACTGGGTGAAGGGACGCCGCTGTCACCTTCCTTTTCGGAGGTGACGGCCGCTTCGGCTTGGGTCACCATGTCGCCATGTCCCCGTCCCAGACGCATTCGTCGTCTTCACCGCTTCAGGCCCGCCGTCTCGTCGCTGCGGTGGGTGTGTTCCTGCTGGCTGTGGTGGCCTATCACTGGGTGCTTCCGTTGGACTTCACCGGTCTGGACAGTGGCCCCCTGATCGAGGCCAACCGCTTCGAGCGTTCGGGCGGCCCGCTGAACTGTCTCACCCACGAGGTGCGCGACTCCATCGAACCGCAGGTGGCGTTCTACCGTCCCTGGACGGGCCTGAGCTATGGCCTCGATCACGCGCTCTTCGGTCTGCGGGCCCGCCCCTACCATGGGACCGATCTCCTCCTGCACGCGGCGGTCGCCGCCGCCCTGGTGCTGCTGTTGGGGGCCCTGGGCGTCTCCACCGGCGCTTCGCTGGTGGCCGGCGCCTGGTTCGCGATGCACCCGGTGGGGGTCGAAGTGGTGCCGGCGGTGGCGCGCCGGGCCGAGCTGTGGATGACCCTGGCCCTGGTGTTGGCCTGCCTGGGCTGGCGGTACCGGCGGCAGGGCATCCGTGGTGGGGGCACCTTGCTGGTGGTGGCCGGTGTGGTGGCGCCCCTGTCCAAGGAGACTGCCGCCGTGCTGCCCCTGTTGCTGTGGCTGGTGGCCGATGGGCCCGACCGCCGCCGCGCCTTCCTCTCCGGTCTGCTCCTGATCGCACCGGCCGTGCTTCTGCGGACGGTGGTCCTGGGAGGTCTGGGGGGCTACGGCGGGTGGACCCTGCGCCTGGCTCCGTTGCGGGCCGGCCTGGGTGATCTCCTCGATCCCTCCCGCCTGGGCGGGATCTGGGGGGTCCGTATCGTCTTCGCCCTGCTGGTGCTGATGTTGCTGTACGCCCTGGCCCGCTCCCGCAGGAGGGCTTCCCCCTCTCGCGCGCTGCGCCTGGGTGCAGGCTGGCTCGTCTTCCTGCTGTTGCCGGCGGCCCTCGCCCGGGGGCTCTCTCCCTGGTACCTCTATGCGCCCGCGCTGGGAATGGCCCTGCTCCTGGGCGCGCTGCTCGGTCAGAGCAGGTTGAGCACCGGATGGAGGTGGGCGGTGGGCATGTCGGTCGTCGTCGTCGCGATGCTGCCGGCCTGGCTGGTCTCGCCGGTGGTGGTGTCGTATCCGGCGTGGGGGGAGGTCTCCCGGCAGATGCGGGACTGGCGGGAGGTGATCGAGGAGCTTCCGGACGAGTTCTTCGACGGGCCCCAGCTCGTGGCCGGCCTGCCCTTCCGGGTGGACGAGAGCTGGCTGCCCTTCGGGCGCGTGCGCAGCGCGTCATGCCTGAGCGATTTCTCCCTGAAGGCGTGGATCCGTCTGTTGCGCGGCCGCGACAGCGATCCCCATGCCGCTGCCCTGGCCACCATCCTGCGGCCGTATCCGGAGTGGGCGGTGCAGGTCTCGTGGTTGCCGGCCACCGGCGAGGTGCGCCTGCACGCCTTCGGCCCGGTGCGCCTGTCCCTCTACCGCGACGATCCCCTGTTCAGGCGCCTGCCGTCGGCGGGCGGGCCGCTGCGCCTGAAGGATCTACGGGCGCCCCTGTGGCGCTTCGATGGCCGGCGTCTGTGGAGGGTTCCCATCCCGGTGGATGGAGATCCCACCGCGCCCTAGCGCCGGTCGAACTCGCTCTCCTGGATCTGGGTCACTTCCCGGAGCATCGCCCGCACCTGGGGATCGCGGCGCTCTCTCTCGTACTTGGCGTCGAGCTTGGCGGTGATGTAGCCCGACAGCATCACGAAGAAGAGCGGTGCGGCGAAGGGAATGAAGCGGCGCCACCGTCGGCGGTACAGCAGATCCATGGTGTAGATGGTGCCCGAAGCGAGGATGAAGTTGAAGCCGATGGACACCTGATAGAGGTAGCGGATGTTCAGCCAGTCCTCGGGGAAGCGCAGCGCGCAGAACGGCAGGACGGAGATGAAGGTCCAGGCGATGAAGAAGCGCAGTGCGCGGTTGCCGAACACGAAACCGAAGAAGCCGTAGCTGACGATGCTCAGTCCGATGAACCAGCGCACGAAGGGGGCCGCGCTGTAGAGCGCGCGCACCACCGGGTTTCCCATCGTCACCAGGTGACTGATGTGGATGGGGAAGAACATGTGGATGATGTAGTTCATCATGTTCTTGATGAAGCGTACGGTGAAGCTCCAGGGATGATCGCCCGCCCAGGGATGCTGGAAGTCACTGGCCCCGGAGAGTTCACGCGCGACCCAGAACACCACTGCGCCCACCACCAGGATCACCAGGTTCGGCTCGAGGATGCGCCGGTTCTCGCCGCGGACGCGGCGGAAGAAGATCTTGTAGGCCAACAGTCCCAGCACGAGGCTGAAGGCGGTGGGCTTGGCGTAGCTGACCATGAGGAAGAGCAGCAGGACCACCAGATAGCTCGGCGACAGCACGCGCCCGCGCTGGTCGAGATCGTTGCGGATGTAGAGGTTCAGGATCAACAGATAGAGCAGGGTGATGATGAGGTTCTCGATGCCCGCCACGAACATGATGGCCTTGCCATAGCTTCCCACTCCGAGCACGAAGAGCAGGCTGGCCAGACCGGCGATGCGGCGGTCCCCCAGCAGGACCATCACCAGCTGGTGCACCAGGATGGCGTTGAGGGCGTGCACCAGCAGGTTCACCGCGTAGTAGCCGGTGGGGTGCAGGCCGAAGAAGTGGTACTCGATCTGGAAGAAGACCAGCGGGATGGGATGGAAGCGCTCGGCCGCCGACGGCGAGAAGAGGCGCGACAGATCCTGCGAATTGAGGATGACCGTGCGCAGGAAGTTGAAGTCCTCGGGATCCCAGAAGGGATTGTTGAGGATCCTCCAGTAGAAGGCGAAGGACACCACGATCAGCAGCAGGAAGAACCACCCGTCGGGGATGCGCCGTCTCGCCGTCGATCCGCTCATTCCTCTTCCCCTCCGAAGGTGGCGCACAGCACGATGCTGAGCCAACCGAGGTGCTCGATGTCGCCCCGGAAGGAAGGGGCCAGCGTGGGCTCGACCCTGCGGACGTACTCCGGAGGAAGGACGCGACGCGGGAAGAAGCGCACGTCGGTCCAGCCGTGCCGCAGCAGGATGTCCTTGTAGTCGTCCGGACGCACCCGGTTGGGGATGCCCGAGAAGGAGAAGGAGCGGTACAGGGCGGAGCGGTAGCGGTAGATGTTCAGGGGATCGGCGTCGCGGATCCAACGGGTATGGGTCTGCAGGTCGATCTCGGCCACCAGCAGGGCGCCCGGCCGGGCCAGGCGGCTGAGGCCTTCCACGGCCCCCTCGACATCGCCCAGATGCTCGAACACGGCATGGCTCAAGAGGAGGTCCATGCTCCCGGCCTCGGGTTCCTCCAGCTTCAGGTGGGGATCGTGGCGGTACCGCAGGCGTCCCGGCCGGCCGGCCTCGAAATCCTCCAAGGCGGACAGCAGCGGCTGGGGATCGCGTCCGTCGTCGCCGGCCACACGTTCGACGATGCCCCGGTGCAGGGCCTCGGGGTGACGGGGAAGGAGAGGATGCACATCGACCGCGAAGTACGACTGCAACCCCTTCCCCAGCAGGACCAGTCCAGTGCCCAGATCGGGGCCCGGGCCCAGCTCGAGCGCCCGCTTCTGCTCCAGCGTCACCGGCCGGCGCAGATAGCGCGAGGCGTGGCCGAGCCAGTTGTCCACCACCGAGCGCGCGTAGGTGTAGGCCGAGTCGGGGTCCTTCAGGGGTTGGGGTCGTGGGGTGCGGTAGCCGCGCAGACGATGCCGCAGCGAATTGGCCGCCAGCAGGGCCAGGCCCGTGACCCAATAGCCGCGGTTGTGCACGGCGGGGGCGTCGAGGATTTCGATTTCTTCGCTCATGTCGATCCGCGGGATCCCGAGCCCTGGAGTTGGAGGATGCCCTAAGGCGCGTGGCGGCCATCTTAGGCGAGAGGATGGGGCTGGCGCCAGCCCGGGTCTTGGGCTATGCACAGTCCTGATGGAACCCATCGAGAATACCACGCGCCAGGATCCGCGCAGCCACGATCGCACCATCCGGGAGATGTTCGGCGGGATCGCCCACGTCTACGACCGGATGAACGGGATCCTGAGTCTGGGCCGGGATGAGCGATGGAGGCGGGATCTGGCCCGCCGGATCGACCCCGACGCGGTCGATCTGCTCGATGTCTGCTGTGGAACCGGTGAACTCATCCTGGCTGCCATCGAGGAGGGCAAGGGCCGCCGCCACCTGGCCGCGGACTTCTCCCTGCCCATGCTCGAGGCGGGCCTCCGCGACCACGACCTGGCTGGCCGGTGCCGGGTGATCGCGGCGGACACCCAGCGCCTGCCGCTGCCCGATGGCGCCTTCGACGCGGTCATGGTGGGCTTCGGGCTGCGCAACCTCGGCCAGCTCGAACGCGGCCTGGCCGAGCTGGCCCGGGTGCTGCGTCCGGGCGGACAACTGCTGGTGCTCGAATTCTTCCGCCCCTCGCGTTCCTGGCTCTTCGCTCCGGTGCAGTGGTATCTGGACCGGGTGGTCCCCCTGGCCGGCCGCCTCTTCGGCCGCGCGCCGGCGGCCTACACCTACCTTCCCCGCTCCATGGGCCGCTTCGTCACCGTCGAGGAGTTCATCGCGGCCCTCCATCGGGCCGGCTTCGGCGGTGAGGTGCTGGTGCGGCGCCAGACCCTGGGCATCGCCCATCTCGTGGTGGCTCGTAAGGCCTGATCCGCCGGGCTTTGCGCCGCGGGGGGGCGGGCTTTGCGCCCCGCCGCCGGGGCGATCTGTGGTATCCTTGTAGTTCGACACGAACCCCCACACACCGCACGGCGACCGGCATGCTCCCATCCACATCCGGCGGCCTCGGGCCGCGTTCCATCCACCTCTTCGCTCTTCTGTGTGCACTCCTGGTCGCCGCAGCCGGGCGTCCCGCGCCCGCGGGCGCCTCGCCGGCTCCGGCCCGGTGGTGGATGGAAACCGCCGTCGAGCAGCTCTATCGGGCCGATCCCGTGGGCGCTGCGGCCGGACGGCTGTTAGATGTCCGGGCGGGGGTGACCCTGGCCGGTTCGCTGGGACTGGGAGCTCGCATGCGCGTGGATGCGCCCGTGGGCGGCACGCCCGGGACCTTCCTGAGCATGGACTTCCAGCGGGGTGGAGCGAGCTTCGGCCTGACCCTCAAGCTGGAGCCGCCGGCGCTGCCGGTGGGCGTGGAGTACCATCGGATGGCGGGCCATGTCGGCGTCTCGCCGGGTGCCGACGCCGCTGCGGGGGCGGACCGCTATCTGCTCGATGGCGGTGCCAGCCACTTCTTCGATCTCACCCAGAGGGGCTTCCACCACCGCCTGCGCCTGGGCTACGGAAGCATGGGGGTGGATACCGATCTGGCCCCGGCTCTTCTCGGACTGCACGGTTTCCTGCCCAGCCATCAGGCGGCGGCCGGACCCTTCGTCACCCTCAGCGCCGAACGCCTGCGCCTGGCCGGTTTCGTCGGCCGCGCCGGGGTGATGCTGATGCTCGATACCGGAGCGCATCGGGCCACCCGGGGCGACTACATGGCCTGGGGCGCCACCATGCACCGGGCCCTGAGCGGCCGCCTGGTGCTGGGCATGAGCTACCTGGGTGGAAACACCTCGTTGCCCGGCAGCGGCGCTTCCTCGATGGCCAGCCTCTACCTGCGTCTGCGCTTCGGCGGCGCGGGCAGGTGAGAGGGGAGGGAACGCCGGGCGTCCGCAGGGCGCCGAGCCCTTCCTGCCCATGACCCCTTCCCGAGCCGGCCGTTGACTCGCGGGCCCGATCCCCCGATCCTGCCAGCATGACCAGGATGGGAAACACCGTGGGTCGTGCCGCCCTGCTGTCCGCCCTGCTGATGGTGGCCGGGGTCACGGCGTCGGCCGCCGCAGAGGAGGGGGCCGAGCCCGGCACCGGGCCCTGGCAGCTCGAAGTGGGAGCGCTGGCCGGCTTCTACGATTTCGATTCGCTCACCCGATTCGAGGACGGCCCCATCTTCGGTCTTCGTCTGGGTGCTCGCCGCAGCCGCTGTTTCCAGCTCGAGAGCGAGTTCACCGAGGTCTACACCAGTCGCCAGGTCACCAACCACTCGGCCCGGCAGATGACGGTCGCCCTGCACGGCAGGCTGCACTGGCCGATGCGGAAGTGGGATCCCTCGCTGCTCTTCGGCCTGGCCTTCGTCGGGCTCGACGACAGCGACGACACCGACAGTTTCGGCGAGGCGTGGGATCTCGGGCTTGGGCTGGGCTATCGCGTGTCCGCGCAGTGGACCCTGCGCGGCGAATGGCTGTTGCGCAGCCAGCGCTTCTCGGTCATCGATCCGAATCTCTCCCCGCAGATGCAGAGCGACGAAGTGGTGGGAAGCTGGGCGCGCTCGTGGCTCGTGGGCTTGCACTATGCGTTTCCGCCCGATCCAGCCCCGCTCGGCCCCCCCACCGGGGACGTGGAATCCTTCCCGGCCGGCGCGGAGAGAAGGGGCCGGGCCCTGTACGTGGGGGTCCACGCCGGCAACTGGAATTTCAACGACGCGTTCCGCTACGAGGACGAGGTCCTCTACGGCCTGAGCGTCGGCGCATGGATCGCGTCGGAGTTCTCCCTGGAGATCGACCTGGAACGGATCGACACCCGGATCGAGAATGGAGGCGGCGCCGCACAGCTGGGCTTCCTGAACCTGCATGGGCGCTACCGCTGGCGTCCGGAGAATGCCTTCGCTCCGGGAGTTCTGGTGGGGGTGTCGTTCATGACCGCCGATCTCGCCGAAGACGCCGATTCCATCACCGAGGGCTTCGACATCGGGCCCAGCCTGCAGTGGCGGCTGAGCGGGCGCAGCCGGATGTTCGTCGATCTCCTCTTCCGCTATACTTCGGTGCGGGTGACCGTGCCGTCCGCCGATCCCCTGGCTTCTACCGGTGATGAGATCCGATACGTCTGGAGCAATGGCGCCCGTCTGGGGGTGGACTTTGCATTCTAGAAGCGTGCTCCTGCTCGTATCCTTGACGGTGGTGGTCCTTCTGGGCGCCTGCCGCGAACTCACCCTCCCCACCGAGGAGAACCCCCCGATGATCCTGGCCCGGGGTGTGGTGCTTCGCCCCGGCGACATCCCGGTGAACGGGGCGAGGGTGTATCTCGAGGTTCGCGACAGCGATACCGGCTTCAGCTTCTCGCAGACCGTCGTCACCGCCGCCGACGGCTCCTTCGAGGCCTGGGTTCCCAACCGCCCCTTGAGATTGACGATCGATCCGGAGGGCGATCTGCCCGGTCTGCGCGAGGAGGACTTCCTCTTTCCCGCGGACGAGATCTACCGCTTCGTTCTTGAGGGCTTCGCCTGTTCGGGAAGCCTTCGTCCCTTCGACAATGCGGAGCTTCTCTCCTGGATCAATATCAAGTTCTCGACTCATGTCGCCCGTCTCAACGGCGAGGAAGTGACCGTCAAGGTGTCGGGAGGGCTGAATGAGACGGGACATTTCCAGGTCTATCTTCCCCAGCCTGCCAACTACGAGGTTGGCCTCTATGAATACTCCGACGACGTATCCATCACGTACTCCTGGCCCGACAGTGTGAGGGTGGAGCCGGGGGAGACGATCGTCCTGGAGAATCCACTGGTGTTCTACCGGGCCGAGTTGCTTCTAGGTGGGATGCCTTTGCCTGACGATGCTTCGGGCAGGGTATGGATCGAGGTGAGAGGAACCTCGTCGGACAATCGAAACTACATCCGGATGTTGGTGGATGGAGATGGAAGCACCCGCAGCTTCGAGCTTTCGGCGCTTCGGGGGGAGAGGCTCCTGAAGATCTCTTCTAGCTGGAGTCTGCAGCGGATCATCCCTCAGCGGTACCAGGTCGCTCCATTGGCCGGCGGAGAGGAATTCTCCTTCGAGCTGGGACTTTACCGCCTCGATATCCAGGTGGAGGATCCAGAGGGAATGCCCGTTGCCAATGCTCGCGTCTTTGCCATGAACCAGGATCTTGTGGCCGATGCAGCGCAGACGAGCGGGCTTGACGGTCACGTCTGGTTCCGGGCGAATCCCGGCAACTATTGGATCCAGGTGTACAGGGACGAGTACTTCAATCGTGCTCAGGTGGTTTCGGTGAATGCCGACACCACCGTGACCATCACGCTCGAGCCCTATCCACCCGAGGGGGCCGACGCCCCCTGAGCCGTGGTGGGAGGTCCCGCCTCAGCGGGCCAGCACCATCGGCCGCGATTGCAGGGTGCCGTCCTCGCTGCTCAGGACCATCCGGTACACTCCCGACGCCACCGCGCGTCCGCTGTCGTCCCTTCCGTTCCACACCTCCTGGTGATCACCGGCCGTCAGCGAGGCGTCCACGAGCCGGCGCACCCGGCGTCCCCGCATGTCGACGATCTCCAGACGGACGCGGCCGGGCCGGTCGAGGTGGAAACGCAGGGTGGTGCGTGGGTTGAAGGGATTCGGCGCGTTGGGCAACAGGCGTACGCCATGGGCCAGGGCGGGCGGCGCCGGTGTGGTCGTGTTCAGGGCGAAGTCGCCCACGCGCGGCGCGTGGTCGCTGGCGTCGAAGGTGTCGCCGGCGTAGAGCCCGTAGGCGTTCAGTGTCGCGGCGGTCATCGTCCGCGTCTCCAGGACGTAGGCGTTCTCCAGATGGACGACACTGGCGGTGTAGAACAGGTAGTCGAGCATGCCCGGATAGTAGCTGCTGGTGTCCTTGCGCCAGGTGTAGACCATGCGCGCATCGGGGTGGCGGGCCAGCGAATAGCTCAGGTCGGCCTGCCCCCAGTCCGGCGCGAAGTCGCTGCCGTAGCTTCCCTCGTCCTGGATGTCACCGGTCACCACGGTGTCCAGTTGCTGGCGCCATCCCACCAGGTTGAAGTCACCGGCCATGATCACCGGCGTTCCTTCGGCCAGGGTGAAGTCGCCGCCGGGGGTCATCGCGTCGCGCAGGAAGGCCACCGTCGCGTCGGCCTGCCGTTGACGGTTGTCGTCGGCGGTGCAGCAGCTCCAGTGGTGGGCGATGACGAGCAGGTCGCGGTCCCACAGGGGGCGGGGATCGAGCAGGGCGGCGGTGATGCGGTCGCCTGGCGAGACGTCCCAGGACAGCAGGATCGGGAAGCGGGTGACGATGACGTTGCCGCTGTCCCGCTTCAGCGCGTACCAGGTCTCGCCCTCTCCGCTGGGCAGGTAGCCCTCCACCACCTGGCGCACCTCCTCGGCGCTGTGGTCCCAGACCTCGCAGATCACCCACACCTGGGCGTCGATGGTCGAGAAGATCCTCTCGAGGGCGGCCTGGTGCGAGCTGTCGGTGTCGAACAGGCCATCACCCTCGATGTTGTAGCCGGCGACGCGGATCTGTCCTTCCCCCTGTATCTCCAGTGGAGTGGAGGCGATGGGGAAATTCGAGGAATCGAAGGTGTAGCTGACGCTGCCCGTGTCGGGGAGGCGATCACCGCCGCCTGCCCCGTCGTCGAGGATCATCCGGAAGGTGTCGCCGGGGAAGAGGGCCTTGCCCGAAGCGGGCACTGCGTCGCGCGCAAGGGCCACCTCGAACTCGGTCGCGCTGACCGTCGGCGCGATGACCAGGCCGATGTCCGGATGGTCGATACTGCGCGCGGCGGGCGTGTAGAAGGTGCCGCTGCGATCACCGAGTTCCCACACCAGGTCGGCGCCGATGCCTCCGATGGCATAGCCGGTGGAGGCGTTCATGTCGGTATCGAGATAGAGGACGATGTCCTGCTGCTCGTCGGGCTGTACCTCGCCGGTGGTGTCGAAGCGCAGGAACAGGAAGTCCTGGTCGTGGGCGATCGAGAGCTGCCGGAAGTCGATGCCGCTGGAGCCGCCGTCCCCGGCCGGATCGCTCGTCGTCTGGGCCGCTCCGGTCCAGTCGTCGAAGCCGCCGTCGACGGTGATCGCGACGCCGCCGGCCCGGGCCGCGCCCGGGGCGAGGCCTACGGTGCCGATCGCGAAGAGGAGGAAGGGGAGGGTGACCAGGGGAAGGAGGGAGAAACGGAGGCGGGGAGCCATGGGAGTCCTTTCTGCCGGTTGCGTTGTCCAGGTGCACGTGCCCGATGATCCACAAGGATAACACAGGCCGGCCTCTTACCGCATCGTTGCCCCCTTCGGGAGGGAATCCACCGCATTGCTTGCCCGCCGCCGGGGCTCCTCCTAGTGTAGATGCACTTCCCCGATCCACGTTGGAAGGCGGCGCATGGACAAGCGGAATCCGGAAGGGCAGGCCCGCGCCGGCGCCGACCTCATCCTCACCTACGCGGCCGTCGAAGCGGCGCGTCTGCTGGCGGCAGGGTAGGAGGAAGCCTCCGCCGGCTCCGTCTCCTCTCCTCCTCGGGTGGAATCCATGGATCAGACCCGCAGCGGCGAACTCCTGGCCCGGGCCCGCCGGCTCATTCCCGGTGGGGTGAATTCTCCCGTGCGGGCCTTCGCCTCGGCCCATTGCCAGACTCCGTTCATCGAGAGGGGCAAGGGCGCGTACATGTACGACGAGGACGGCCACCGCTACGTCGACTACGTCTGCAGTTGGGGGCCGTTGGTGCTGGGCCATGCGCATCCGGAGGTGCTCGACGCGCTGCGCCGAAGTTCCGAGAAGGGGACCAGTTTCGGGGCTCCCACCGTCGGCGAGATCGAACTCGCCGAACGGATCGTCGAGCTGGTCCCCTCCATCGAGATGGTTCGCCTGGTCAGCAGCGGGACCGAGGCGACGATGAGCGCGCTTCGCCTGGCGCGCGGGGTCACCGGCCGGGACAGGTTCATCAAGTTCACCGGCTGCTACCACGGCCACGGCGACGCCTTCCTCATCTCGGCCGGCAGTGGCCTGGCCACCTTCGGAACGCCCAGTTCCCCGGGCATCCCCCCCGCAGTGGTCGCCGACACCATCGTCTGCCCCTACAACGACCTCGATGCGGTCACCAAGGCCTTCGCCGAGAACAGGGATGCCATCGCCGCCGTCTTCGTCGAACCGGTGGCGGGCAACATGGGATGCGTCCTGCCCGATCCGGGTTTCCTGGAGGGACTCCGCAGGCTCTGCGACGAGTCCGGGGCCCTGCTGGTCTTCGACGAGGTGATGACCGGCTTCCGGGTGGGGCCGCACGGGGCGCAGGGAGTGTTCCAGGTGATGCCCGATCTGACCACCCTGGGGAAGGTGATCGGCGGCGGGCTGCCGGTCGGGGCCTACGGCGGCCGGCGCGAGATCATGGAACAGGTGAGCCCGCAGGGCCCGATCTACCAGGCGGGAACCCTCAGCGGGAATCCCCTGGCGGTGGCCGCGGGTCTGAAGACCCTGGAGGTGCTCTATCGGGATCCCTCCAACTTCGACAAGCTCGCTTCGACCGCGGACCGCTTGTTCGACGGCCTGCGTGAGAAGGCGAAGAAGCACGGCATCACGGTCCAGACGCCCCACATCGGCAGCATGGGGGCCCTGTACTTCAGCCGCATCTCGGTCCACAATTTCGCCGACGCCGAGGCCGCGGCCGGCGAACGCTTCTATCGTTTCCATGCGGCGATGCTCGAGCGGGGAGTGTACCTGGCGCCGTCACCGTATGAGGCGTGGTTCCTGAGCCTCGCGCACGGCGAGGCCGAGGTGAAGAAGACCCTCGAGGCCGCCGACGAGAGTTTCGCGTTGCTGACCGAATGAGTGTCTCGATCTCCGCCGGGGAGGGAGCGTCTCGGTCCTCCCCGGGGAGTGGGTGTCTCGATTCCCATCGGGGAGTGAAGACCTCGATCCCGGCAGGGGATGGAGACAAGGGGATCTGGTGATGGATCGAACCTCGCATGGAGATGCTCCGCTGGCGCTGGCGATCACCGGCGCGAGCGGTGCCCGCTACTGGCTCCGTTTCCTCGATGTGGTGCTGGGCCAGGGAGTGGACGTCCACCTGGTGCATTCCGCGCCGGCCGACGGCGTCTGTCGCCTCGAGCTGGGGCGTTCGATGGACGAGCTTCTCGAGGAGATGACACAGGCCTCCCCCGGCGAGCAGCCGCGGGGGCGCCTGCTGCGTTTCGATCCCACCGATTTCCACGCTCCCCTGGCCAGTGGAAGCGCACGGTATCGGGGCATGGCCGTCGTCCCCTGCACCAGCGGTACCCTGGGCCGTATCGCTTCGGGCACCAGCGACAACCTCATCGTACGCGCGGCCGATGTGATGTTGAAGGAGGGGCGTCCTCTGATCCTGCTGTTGCGGGAGACCCCCTTGAACCTCATCCAATTGGAGAACATGACCCGGCTGGCCCGGGCGGGGGCGGTGATCATGCCGGCCTCGCCGGGTTTCTATCAGGATCCGCAGAGTGTGGACGAGCTGGTCGATTTCATGGTGCAGCGCATCTGCGATCGGCTGGAGATTCCCTGCGCCCTGCACCGGCGCTGGGGTGACGATCGATCCGGTGATGGAGCTTCTTCACGGGACTGATCGCTCGGGCACATACCCGAACGGCTGTGATCTCGAAGGGGGGAGT
Source organism: Candidatus Krumholzibacteriia bacterium (assembly GCA_029932915.1). GTDB lineage: Bacteria > Krumholzibacteriota > Krumholzibacteriia > JAJRXK01 > JAJRXK01 > JAOZPE01. Next base: position 56,410 of record JAOZPE010000007.1, on the reverse strand, counting down.
CCAGCAGATGAAGATGCCGTCGGAGATGGGGCCCCCTGGGTCCGACTGGGAGAACAGCCCACCGCCGGATGAGCGGACCCGACGTGATTTCTACCAGAAACTGCGGCGTCAGGTGCGCGACTGGGCGCAGGGGCGCGATCTGAGGACCCAGCGGCTGGCCTCGATCGTTCTCGCCGCTCCCGACCTCTTCCACCTCCTGTGCCGGCTCATGGCCGACTCGCGCACCCCCGCCCATGCCAAGCTCACCCTCGGTATCGTCCTGGCCTATTTCGTCTCGCCCATCGACCTGATGCCCGAAGCCGTTCTGGGTCCGCTGGGCTATGTTGACGATGTGGCCCTGGCTGCCCTGGCCATCGACAAGCTGGTCGACAGTGTGGGTGAGGAAGTGATCCGGGAGCACTGGGCGGGTGAGGACGACGTCCTCGATCTGGTGCGCAGCATCGTGGCCACGGTGAACGAGCACTTGAGCAAGCGGATCGTCGGAAGGCTGAAGAGGGTGATCCGCTGAGGAGGGCGGCGTGTTTCCCTCCGATGACGAAGACTCGCGCTGGCGGATGCGGATCGCCCGGCTCCTGGCTGCCGAGCTCGACCCCGAGCGGTTGGGGGTCAAGGCCCTCTATCTCTTCGGAAGCACCAAGAACGCCCGGGCCGGACCGGGCAGTGACATCGACCTGCTGGTCCATGTCACCGGCGACCCGGTGAAGCGCCGCCGGCTCGAACGCTGGTTCGCCGGATGGGATCTTCGTCTCCGAGAGCTTCTTCGCGCCCGCACCGGCGAGTTCCGCCGTCATCTGCTCGATCTGCACTACATCACCGACGAGGACATCGCCCGCGGCGACAGTTTCGCTTCCCACATCGGGGCGGTGGACGACCCGGCCCGCGAATTGCCGCTGGGCGGGGGAGGGGACTAGGCGTGTCCTCCCTGGCGGAGGTAGTCGAGCGCCGCTTCTTCGGTCTCGTAGACGTGCCAGGCGTCGAGCACTCCGACCACCCTCATCAGATCCTTGATGCGTTCATTGGCGCCGACCAGGGCGAGCCGGCCCTTCTTCTCCTCCACCAGGCGGTGGGCGAAGATGAGAAGCCCCAGTTGGGTGCTGTTGATCCAGGGCATCCGGGAGATGTCCAGGAGGATGAGCCGGTTGCCCTCGGCGAGAACGCTCTCCAGTTGGGGGCGGAACAGTTCGCGTGAATAGTCGCCGGTGTGCGCCGGAGAGAGTTCGAGGACGGCGACTTCCCCCACCTGACGTTGCTGGATCTGCATGCTTCCCACTTTCGTTGAAGCCATCGGGCATGCCGTCTAGAGAAGTTCCCGCACCGCTTCGTCGACACGTTCGGTGTCGAAGCGGATCAGGGCCAGCTGGGGCCCATCGTGTGCCCCTCCGAGACACAGGGTACGGCCCAGGCGGTCGCGCCAGTCTCCGGTGAGCCGCACCGATTCGTGGATGTGCCCGTGGAGACTCAGCCGGGGCTGCCTCTTTTCGAGGAAGCGCCGGACGGCGATCGAGCCCACGTGCAGATCCAGGGGAACGTGGTCCACCATTCTACCGTCCAGGGCGGCGCGGTCCAGTTTCGTTTCGTGGGGAGGCCCGTGGAAGAGGAAGACGGCGTCGCGCAGCTCGTCATCGCCGGCCAGGCGCTCCAGGTCCTCGGCGATCGTGCTGTGCCGGGCCCGGCGGGCCTCCTCCTGGCTGAGGTGGCGGCCCTCCTCCGGTGAGGTGCAGCCCACCGGGGTGTAGCGCGACACGTCGTAGCGCTCCCAGTCCTTCAGCGCGAAGGGGGTGGGTGGGACGTAGGCGTAGCCGTAGAAGGGGACACCGCCGATCTCGACCCGCCGACCGTGCAGGTGGGTCCACAGCCCCTTCTCCTCTTGGGCCTCGATCTCCGGCAGCGGTGCCTTCCCGTCGTCGTTGCCCAGGATCAGCAGCACGCGCGGGTAGTCCTCATGCAGTCGTTCGCGCAGTGCGGCGAATCCCGTGGCCAGGACCTCCTCCACCCACGATCGCGAATGCGGTGAGGACACCGCCGCGGCGTGGGGCAGCAGGTCACCGCCCAGGAGGACCACCTCGGGTGGATCGGCGGCGAGGGCCGAGAACAATCTCTCGTAGCGGTGCGCGGAACCGTGCAGGTCGGTGACGAAGACACACCGCGGCATTCGTGCTCTCCCTCGTGACGGGTCTACTTCAGCAGGGTGACCTTCCGGGCCGCCTCCCGGCCGTTCTGCCGTACGCGCACCAGGTAGATGCCACTGCCGACGGCGTGGCCGGCGTCGTCCCGTCCCGCCCAGCGCACCTGGGCTTCCCCCTTGGTCTGTTGGCCGGCCAGGAGGGTGGCGACATGGCGTCCGGCGAGGTCGAGCACCTCGACGACGACCTCACCGTCCTCGGGCAGCTCGTAGCGGATGGTGGTGGCCGGGTTGAAGGGATTGGGGTAGCCGCCGTGTACGAGCAATTCCCGCGCAGCCAGGGGCGGCGGACCGGGAGCGGCCACCGGGGACCACAGGATGCTGCCGTAGACGTTGAGCTTGCCTGCTCCCCAGGTGTCGTTGGGGGTGGTGCCCGTGTAGAGGTCCTGGACCGCACCCTCGCGCAGGATCCGGCGCATCTCCCCCGAGTGCAGATTCCGGTCCCACTGCTTCAGCAGCGTGACCGCCCCGGCGACGTGGGGGGTGGCGGCGCTGGTGCCGCCGAAGGAGCCGTAACCGCCGGGAATCCCGCCATCGCTCTGGTTGCGCCGCCCGGTATAGGTGGTGCTGCCCGGCGCGGCCAGGTCGACGATGGATACCCCATCGACCCTCTTGCCCCGTCCGCTGAAGTAGTTGATATCGAGGGTCTGCGGACTGTAGGCGGCGACGGTGATGGAGGAATCGGCCGTGCCCGGCCAGGTGACCGTCCCGGTGATGAGTGCGTCCTGCCAGCGGCTGTAGGCGAACCATCCGGAGAGGTTGTCCCAGCTCATGGCGTTCATGCGGATGGAGGCGTCGCCGGCGAGGGTACGGATGGCGACGAAGCGCCAATCGCCGTCGAGGGCCCGCGTGCCCTCCGAGCCCTTCTCGATCGCTTCCAGACGAAAGTCGACGCGCGCCGTCGAGCGGGGGCTCATGTCGTCGGCGGTGTAGATGCTGAAGTTGCCGACGGTGAGGGTCGTGCCCGAACCCCCCAGGCTCACCCGCTCGCCGGTGGGGGTCACGCAGTCGATCCGCACCTGGCCCTCGACGGCGGGGTTCCAGTAGAAGTCGCCCCAGACGACGCCGATGTCGGTGCCGCTGGGGGAGGCCACGGTGAGGGTCGCCGTGACGCTGTCGTCGAGGGCCGCTCCCAGGTCACCTTCCCAGTGCATGCCGCCCGACGCCAGATTGCCCGCCGCGGCCACGTGGATGCTTCCTTCCTCGGCGAGTTCGTTCATGAGGATCTCGACGTTCGACGATCCGTCCAGGAACTCCCAGATCCACTCGCCGTCCTCGTAGACGAAGACCTCGGCGCCCTCGGCCGCGGCCCACGACATGCGCACGTCGATGGGGGTGACGAAGGGGTGCTCGGGGAAGTAGTCGAGGTTGCAGTAGATCATGTCCGCGCCCGGCGCGAATCCCGAGTAGAGGCGTCCCTTCTCGCCACCGAGCAGGATGCTTCCCACGTTCGTGCCGTGGCCGTAGGTGTCCCCCTCGTTCTCGATGAGGTCGACGCCGAGGCGGCGGACGGTGTCGTCCCGCTCCCAGATCGCCTTCACCTTGCAGGTGGACAGCATCGTCAAGGTCTCCCAGGGCTGCAGGATGTGGTCCCCGTTCTCGTCGTTGGCCCGCAGGAAGGGCTCGCCGAAACAGGGATCGCTGTCGCTGTAGGTGGGCGCACCCCAGTCCCGCACCCCGTTCTCGTTGGTGTCCTGGTAGAGGTGGTCGACGTCGGTCTGGAAACCCGGCTCCAGCCCCGGCGCGTTGCCCGGGGCCTCCCACCAGCCCAGGCGCTCGCCGAAATCGACCAGCCCGTTGCGGTTGACGTCGACCGCGTCGCCCTCGCTGAGATCGCCGCTGAGGTCCACGTCGATCCACTCGAAGACGCCGCCATCACCGTGCCAGAAGTCGGGATGTTGCAGGTCGACCCCGGTGTCCATGTCCGCCAGCAGGACGCCGCGTCCGTCGAGGAAGTGGCCCTCGCGGTCGACCGCCTTCCATGCTTCATCCACCCCGCACATCGAACGGGTCTGGTACAGGGGGGGCAGGCGACGGGGATGCCAGGCGGTCTCCACCCGCACGACGCCCTCGACGGCAGCCGCGGCGTCGAGGGCATGCGCTGGGATCCTTCCCGGCACCACGGTGATGCCGCCGAGGATGGGCCCCTCGGGCCCGTCGAGCACGCCGGGACGCCGGTCCTGACGGGAGGATCCGCCTTCGTCGCCGGCGGTGCGACGGCTGGGTGCGCTGCCGGCCGACGGGGAGGAAGGAGCGGGGTGGAAGCGCATCCCGAGCGCGGCCAGGGCGGCCAGTTGATCGATCCGCGGGGGCTGGTCGAAGCGAACGCTCACGGGAAGCAGGGCCGAGTCTCCCCCGGCCAGCTTGCCTGCCTGCGCTCGCCCCTGCAGGAAACGCAAGGGAGCGGCGAGGGTCGGACGGCGGTGATGGGGCGAGGCCTCCATCGGCTTCCGGGGCGAGACGGAAGACGGAGCCGATGGCGTCGAAGCGGTCTCGGCGGCCCACGGGGCCGTCCCTTCGGCGGAGAGGAGCAGCAAGGAGAACACGAAGAGAGAAGCCCACCTGGTCATGTGCGTCCTTCCTTGGATGGAGGCGGCCCGGACCCGTCCCCGGATGCGGGACGGACGCCGACGAGGATACTCTTCTTCTCGATCGAGGACCAGGGAGGGCGTTGCCGCTCCTTTGCCTCCGATAGGAAGAGCGAGCAGCGGGTTCCTCCGTCTCCGGGGGAAGGAAAGGGCACGCGGCTTCTTTGAACCGGCCCTTGCGCCGGCCCATCCGTTCCCTGGCCCGCCGTCGCCGTCGA
>JAOZPE010000007.1:0-51412 GCA_029932915.1 Candidatus Krumholzibacteriia bacterium | reverse complement strand
TGGGATCCGTCGCCCGGATACAGGGCGGACATAATCGAGGATACTCTTCTTCTCGATCGAGGACCAGGGGGCGCCTCCGGATCGGGCCCTCTCCCGGCCCATCCGTTCCCTGGCTCGCCGTCGCTGTCGATGCTACCCTCCCGTGCACCTCGCTTCGTCTTCTTTCGCCGTGGACTGGGGAAGCTGGAGGGCCGAGATGTCGGGCGCGCTGGTCAAGACCCTTCGCATGATCAAGATCGAACACACGATCTTCGCGCTGCCCTTTGCCTTGATCTCCATGCTCGTCGCCGCCGGCGGATGGCCCTCCTGGCGGATCTTCCTGTGGATCGTGGTTGCGATGATCGGAGCGCGCAGCGCGGCAATGGCGTTCAACCGCCTGGTCGACCATCACCTGGACGAACGGAATCCCCGCACCGCCGCGCGTGAGCTGCCCCGCGGTGAACTGCGCCGCGCTCCGGTGTGGATCTTCACCGGGGCCATGTCCCTGTTGCTGGTGGTGGCCGCCTGGCAGCTCAATCCCCTTTGCCTGAAGCTGTCGCCCGCGGCCCTGGCGGTCGTCCTGTTCTATTCGCTCACCAAGCGCTTCACCGTCCTCTCGCACTTCTTCCTGGGTCTGGCCCTGGCCATCGCCCCGGTCGGTGCGTGGCTGGCGGTGCGGGGCGGCTTCGATGCCTTTCCCCTGTGGCTGGGAGCGGGCGTGTTGTTCTGGGTGGCCGGCTTCGACATCATCTATGGCTGCCAGGACACCGAGTTCGATCGCCGCGCGGGTCTCCACAGCGTCTCGGCGGCCCTGGGCGATCGGGCGGCGCTGGGGGTGGCTCGCCTGTGCCATGCGGCGACGGTGATCTTCTTCGCCGCGGCCGGATTCTCCCAGCAGCTGGGGTGGCCCTGGACGGTGGGGGTGCTCACGGTGGCCGCGCTCCTGGCCTACGAACACTGGTTGGTCCGCGGCGGCGATCTGCGCCGGATCGACCAGGCCTTCTTCCAGGTGAACTCGTGGGTCGGTCTGGTCTTCCTGGCCTTCGCCGTGCTGGCCCTCCTGTGGCCCTGAAGGGCTTCGGCCGCCCTGGCCTGGCCGTTGCCGATGCACTACTGTGGCAGACGATCACATCGAACGCCGTGACGGCGATGGCCGCCGGCCCGCCGAAGAGGAATCCCTTGGACCCGTCGAGCCTCATCGAGATCCTGCAGCGGCCGAATCCACTGGAGGCGGCCGCCCGCGCCGACGCGCTCCGCCGTGAGCTGCACGGGACGGTCACGAGCTTCACCCTGGTGCAGAGCATCGATCTGGGAAGTGCTCTCTCCTGCAACCCCATCAACGGCATCCCCCTGGGGGCGTGCTCCGGGGGAGAGGAAGGTCCCGAGGGAGCGGCCTCGCTGGGGGATCGGGCCCGCCTCGTCGCCCGGGTGCAGGCGTGCGCCCATCCGGCCGCGGGCGATTATCAGCTCCTTCCACCGGAGGGGACCGGTGCGGCCGCCCTGCTGGAGATCGCCGCGGCCGCGGCCGAAGCCATCGATTCGATCCTGGAGCAAGCGGGCCGGCCGGCCTCGTCCACCGCAGGTGGCGGGTCCGAGCCCGGAGGACCCACCTTCCAGCTCGGCGTCGCGGACACGTGGATGCAGGCCGGCGCCGATCGCTCCGTCCTCTCCGACGCCCGGGCGGCGGGCTTGAGGGTGATCTCCGACGGGGTGCGTCCACAGTGGCATCCCGCCTTCGGAGAGGAGGCGCACCGGCGCTGGGCCGCCTTCTGGACGGACGCGGGCCGGGCGGGCCTGCGCGGGAACGCGGCCGTCCTCTTCGGACCGGAGCTGCCGCTCGACCGGCTGCTCGACCAGCTCCGCGCGATCGCCGCGGTGCAGGAGGAGAGCGGTGTCTTCCTGAGTCTGTCGCCGATGGTGTACGATCCGAAGGGTTTCGGGGGGGCGCGCGACGCCCTGCTCACCCAGGGTCAATTCGATGTGCGCGTGTTCAGCGCCTGCCGTCTGTGGGACACCGGCGTCGAACATGTGAGGATGTCCTACGGGCGCAGCGACCTGAAGATGGCCCACCTCTCCCTGAGCTGCGGCGTGGACGATCTGGAAGGACCCCTCTCCGCCGGAGACAGAAGTCCCCGCGAAGTGGCCGACAGCTTCGACCTCAGCGGGGAAGAAATGATTCGGTGGCTGGAGGAAGTCGGCTACACTCCGGTCCTGCGCAACGGCGCCTTCGATCTGCAACCCGAGGAGCTGGACGAAGCATGACCGCATCCCTCCGCCATCGCATCGGCGCGGTTTCCTTTCTCAACACCGTTCCCCTCACCTACGGCCTGGACCAGCGCAGTGGGCTGCGGGTTCTCTTCGACCTGCCTTCGCGTCTGGCCGACCGCCTCCACGAGGGGCAGATCGACGTGGGCATGATCCCCGCCATCGAGTACCTGCGCGGCGTGGGTGGCGATCTGGTCCCGGGGATCTGCATCGGTGCGCAGGGTGCCGTGCACAGTGTGAAGGTCTTCTCCAAGGTCCCCCTGGAGGAGGCCCAGAGCATCGCGGTGGATCGGGGCAGTCGCAGCAGCGTGGCTCTACTGCGCATCCTCGTGGCCGAGATCTACGGGAACCAGCCCGACCTGGTGACGGTGACTCCCATCGCGGAGAATCCCTTCCTGCAGTACCCGTCCGCCCTGATCATCGGCGACCGGGCCCTGCAGGTGGACGAGAAGGATCTGTACGTCTACGACCTGGGAACGATGTGGCACGAGCTGACCGGGCTTCCCTTCGTGTTCGCGGCCTGGGTCCTGTCCCGCAACTACTCGTCCGATCCGATGCGCTCCCGGCGGGAGGAATTGATCTCCATTCTCACCGAGGCCAAGGCGGCCGGCTTCGCGCACCTGGACGAGCTGGCGGACGAGGAGTCGCGTCGCACCGGGCGGAGCGCGGAGGAACTCAAGTCGTATTGGACCCATTCCATCCACTACGAGATGGCCGAGGCCGAACTGGAGGGACTGCGGCGCTTCGGTGAACTCGCCCACAAGCATCAGCTCTGCTCGTGCCGCGATGCGGTGCGCCTGGCGGTGGCCTGAGCGCTTCTGCGGCGGTCCGGATGCCTCGATTCAGAGCCGGTCGACCAGCCAGACATACAGATGCGACGGCCCGTGTGCGGGCAAGACCAGGATCTTCTCGATGTCGGCGGTACGGCTCGGACCGGTGATGAAGGTGATGGTCGGAGAGCCTTCCCCGGCGTTCTCGATACCGGGATCGTGCTCGCCGGGAGGGGATGGGATGAGCCGGGCCAGCGCGTCGTGGATGCGCTCGACCATCCGGGAGACGGGTGCCACCACGATGTGGACGGGGGGAAGCAGGGAGAGCGCGCGGGCTTCGTGCGCACCGGCCACCAGACCGATGGTGGCCGACTCGGCCACCAGGACGTCGGCGCCCCCGACACCGGCGTCGAAAGCAGCGTAGTCGGCGGCATCCCGGAAGGTGTCGTCCAGTCCGGTGCCCTTCGTCGCCGGCATCCGATCGCGGTCGATCCGCAGCCCCTGCTTGCTTCCTTCCTCGGTGAGGATCGCGGCCACCGCATCGAGTTCACGGCGGGCCGCCACCACGAGACGCTTCATCGAGAGCTCTTCGGCGAGAGCGAGGATGTCCCGGCCGGCTTCCTCGGCGGTCGCGCAGCGGTGGATCGCTCCGTGCGCTCCATCACCTCCCTGCAGGAGGGGTTGCATCTCCGCGACGAAACGTTCGACCGGGTTCATGGCTTCCGATCCTTCCCTCTTCCAGCGCGTCCCCGCGATGCGGCCCACGACCGCTTGGCCTTTCGGGTGGCTTCGAGCGCGCGCTGCGCCCGGGTCCTGTCCCAGATGGGATTCGTGCGGGTGGTGGCGCCCCCCTGGTGTTTCCACTGGTCGATGAACGAGGTGGACGAAGGTATCGGGAGTTTCCGTCCGTCGGTCCAGTCGCGCAGGACGGAGCTTCCCTCGGCGATGATGCCCGGACCCTGCAGGATGCCGCGTCCGACCCTCGCCAGCAGGCGGTACAGGCGAGGCCGGGTCATCACCTTCGACCAGAGCCACCAGGCCAGGCGTTCGCCGACGTCGGCGCCTCCGGTCTCGACGTAGCGTTCGCGCTCCAGCCGCAACAGTTCGGGGATGTCGATCTTCACCGGGCACACCTCGCTGCAGGCCCCGCAGAGGCTGCTGGCAAAGGGAAGCTCCCTTCCGTGGTCGGTCCCCAGATGGTGCGGTCCGAGCAGGGCGCCGATGGGTCCGCTGTAGGCCGACTCGTAGGCGTGTCCGCCGATGCGCTCGTAGACCGGGCAGGCGTTCAGGCACGCGCCGCAGCGGATGCAGGTGAGGATCTCCCTCTTGCGAGGATGCTGGGCCAGTTGCCGGCGGCCGTTGTCGACCAGCACCACGTGCCGTTCGGGCGGACCCGCCGCGCCGAGGATGGAGGTGTAGGCCCCCAGCTTCTGTCCGGTCGCGCTGCGGGCGATCACGCTCAACAGCGGTCCCAGATCGTCCACCTCGGCGATGACCTTCTCCACTCCCACCACCGCGATGTGCAAGGGGGGCAGGGTCGTGCACATGCGGATGTTGGCCTCGTTCTCCAACAGGACGATCTGTCCGGTCCGGGCCACCAGGAAGTTCGCGCCGGAGATGCCCGCGTCGGCCTGCAGGAAGCGTTCACGCAGGAGACGGCGCGCGATGGTGGCCAGCTCGACCGGATCCTCGGTGTAGTCGACGCCGAGCTTCTCGTGGAAGATCCGGCCGATGTCCACGCGGTCCAGGTGCAGCGCGGGGGCGGTGATGTGGCTGGGGCGTTGACCGGCGATCTGTACGATGAACTCGCCGAGGTCGGTCTCGTGGACCTCCCAGCCCGAAGCGATGAGGTCCTCGTTGAGTGCGATCTCCTCGCTCAACATCGACTTGGCCTTGACCACCGTACGGGCGCCCCTCTCGCTGAGGATGCGTTTCACCAGCGAGCGGGCCTCCTCGGCGTCGGCGGCGTGGTGGACGGTGCCCCCGTCGCGGGTGAAGGCCTCCCGGAATCGTTCCACCAGCGCGTCGAGATGATCGATGGCCTCCCGCCGCGCGTCGGCTGCCTTCTGCCGCTGCTCTTCGTAGTCGGGAAGCTCGGCCGCAGCCGCAGCGCGTTTGGCCCGCGCGGTCGCCGTCGCCCGCTCGTAGGGAGCGGCCAGATCCGGATCGGCCAGCGCCTGGCGGAACTGTTCTCTCAGGCGGGACAGGCTCATCGCACCGCCTCCTGCCCGGTGTGGTCGAGCACCTCCGCCAGGTGCATCGCGCGCAAGGGCAATCCCCGCTTGTGGGCGCGGCCGACGATCTGGGTCAGACAGGTGGGTTCGGTGGCGATCACCACTTCGGCCCCGGTGGCCAGGACCTCCTCGAGCTTGGCGTCGGCCATGCTCACCGACAGCTCGGGCAGTTTCACCGAGAACGAACCGCCGAAGCCGCAGCACAGATCGGGACGCCCCATCTCCACCAGTTCGAGACCCTCCACCTTGGCCAGCAGACGCCGCGCCTGCTTTCCCAGTCCGAGCTGGCGCAGACCATGACAGCCGTCGTGGAAGGTGGCCCGGACGGGATAGCGTGCGCCGAGTTCATCCACGCCCAGGACGTCCACGAGAAAGGAACTGAGCTCCCAGGTTCTCTCCGACAGGCGCCGTGCCTCCTCGGCGTAGGGGGTGTTCTCGAAGAGCTGGGGGTACATGTTGCGCACGAAGGCCACGCACGAGCCCGAACTCCCCACCACCGCGTCGGCCTGGGTGAATGAACGGACCCATTGGGTGGCCACCTCGACGCTCTCTTCGTGGAAGCCGCTGTTGTAACCGGCCTGACCGCAGCAGGTCTGGCTCTCGGGTACGACGACCTCGTGCCCCAGCCGCTGGAGGATGCGGGCACTGGCCCACGCCACCCCCGGCGCGAAGTGGTCGACGAAGCAGGGCACGAAGAGATGGATGCGCACGCGATCACCTCGATCCATGCTGGCGGGGACGATCTTTCCTTCCCGATGGCTCTTGTGCAATCCCAGGCGGGAGCATACGCTGTCGGCAAGCTCGATCAAGCAATCCTCTGGATTTGTGAACACCGGACCCTCGTCCCGCGGATCCGGCCGAACGATTCCGCCCACGTCGCCGGAGGAATCATGGACGAACTGCGCACTCATATCGAGAGACTGGACGAAGCGATCCTCACCGCCCTGGAGGGGCGAAGCCTCTTCCTCACCCGCGAATGGTCCCGGCCGGAGCTGCAGACCCTCCTGGATCTCACCGAGCTCTTCCAGGCGTTCGACCGCGCGCGTGTGCAGGTCCCTCTCTTTCCCAACGAACTCTTCCTCGCCCTGTTCTTCGACGCCTCCACCCGCACCCGCTCGGCCTGGGCTGGAGCGGCGGCGCGCCTGGGCGCGCATCCGGTCGTCCTGGACGGTTCGAGCACCCAGGTCTCCCACGGGGAGACCGCCGAGGAGACCGGAGCGATGCTCGGGATGAATGTGCACGCGCTGGGGATCCGGCACGACCTCATCCCCGGTGAGGGCAACACCTTCCTGCGCGCCGCCCACCGCGGCATCGTCGACTACCTGGACGCCATCGGCGAACGGCGCGCGGTTCCGGTGGTGAACCTGCAGTGCGACGTCGACCATCCGACCCAGTCGCTGGCCGATCTGGCCTGGCTGCGCGAACGCTTCCCCGAAGGTCTGGAGGGCAAGACCCTGACCGTGAGCTGGGCCTACTCTCCTTCCTACGCGAAGCCCCTGTCCGTTCCACAGGGAGCGATCACCCTCATGTCCCGCTGGGGCATGCACGTGCGCCTGGCCCATCCTCCCGGTTACGAGTTGATGCCCGAGACCACCGAGGCGGCGCGGCGTTTCGCGCAGGAGAGCGGGGGCAGCTTCACCGTCTTCAACGAGATGGACGAGGCCTTCGAGGGAGCGGACATCGTCTATCCGAAGAGCTGGGGCCCCTACGACCTCATGCTCGAGCGGGTCGAAGCCAATCGGGCCAAGGATCTCGAGCGGATGGCCGACATCGAGCGGCGCGCCCTCGAGCGCAACCGGGCCTTCAGCGACTGGATCTGCGACGAGCGGCGGATGGACCTGGCCCGGGGCGCCGACACCCTGTACATGCACTGTCTGCCCGCCGACATCGGCTCGGAGGTGAGCCCGGCGGTCATGGAGCGGGCGCGGATGGACGTGGCGCGTGAGGCCAACAAGAAGGTCTACGTGATCATGGCCTTGCTGGCGATGGCCAAACAGACCAGATTGCGCGCGCGCCTGCTCGAACTGCTGGGCGCCTGATCGGCTCGAACTTCGCTGCTTCGCCGGCGCCGCCCGGCGCGTTCAGCCCATGGAATCGAGGGAGAGAAGCATGGACGAGAAGATCCACGAGCTGGCGGTGCGCGACCGCCCGCTGGCGATGGAGATCCTGCGCGAAGCCGTCCGCATCCCCGCCGACTGGGTCGACCTTCCCGTCGAGGAGGGCGGCGATCCCCTCTGTGGTCTGTCCAACCACGAGGGACCCCGCCTGGAGTACCTGCGCCGCCGCATCATCGAGGTCGGAGCGGTCAGCTCTCCCGACGATGTCGGCTTCGATGCGTTCGGGAACCTGGTGTGGACGGTCGAGGACCCCGATGACGGCATCCCCCGTGCGGAGAAGACCGTGGTGTGGATGGACGGCCACACCGACACGGTGGCCGCCTTGCGCGAGCGCTGGCGGGAAGGCATCGGCGGCGTCGACTGCTACGAGGGCCTGGTCGATCCCGATGGGGTGGACGAGGACTTCCTGCGCCGCGAACTGGGCTGGCTGCCTCCGCGCAGCGAATGGGAACACCTGGTGTGGGGGCGGGGCAGCGCCGACCAGCTCGGCGGGGTGGTGGCCCAGATCATCGCCACCCGCATCCTCCTGGAGTTGAAGGACGAGGGCGCCCTGCGGGGGGTGATCGTCCGCAGCTACGGCAGCGTGGCCGAGGAGGACAACGACGGCGGCGGTCCGATGCACATCTTCCGCCACGAACTGCCGGGTGCCGGACCGGAGATCGTGCCCGACGTGGTCCTGCTGACCGAGGGAACCGGCGACCGCCGCCTCGGCGCGGCGGGGATCTACCGCGGGCAGCGCGGCCGCATGCAGATCGAAGTCGAGGTCGTCGGCCGCAGTTGCCATGGCTCGATGCCCCAGGAGGGCCTGAATCCGCTGGAGTGGGGCGCGGCCATCCTGGTGGAGGCCACCGAACAGGCCCGCCGGGGCGACACCTTCGGCGAGGACCCCTTCCTGGGCGCGGGCACGCGGACGGCGAGCTGGGCCCAACTGGACACGCCGAGCGACTGCGCCGTTCCCGACCGCTTCATCTTCCGCTTCGACCGCCGCCTCACCGCCGGCGAGGATCCCCAGCAGGCGCTGGCCGCGATCGAGGGTCTGAAGGCGGTGGCCGAGGCCCGCTCGGCCGGACTCACCGTGGAGGTGCGCGTGCCGCGCTACACGACGCCCACCTGGAAGGGAACGCGGCCGGACAATCCGCAGATCTACCCCGGCTGGGTCACCCCGGCCGAGCATCCGGCCATCGAGGCGGCCGTGGAGAGCTACCGGCGCGTGGTCACTCCCTTCATCGAGGAAGGCGAGGGAGGACACTGCCGCCGCGAGCCCCGCGTCGCGCGCTGGATCTTCTCCACCGATGGGGTCGGCATGGTGGTCGAGGCCGAGAGCTGCGGCATCGAAGGCATCGAGGAGAAGCGGTGGGTGAGGGAAGGACGCTTCGTCCATCCGCCGATGCTGGGCATCGGTCCGGGTATCGAGCAGAACACCCACAAGATCGGCGAGTGCGTCGACGCGCGGGAGTTCGACGTGGTGGTGGCCACGCTCGTGCGCTTCTGCAGCCTCTACCGCGAGAAGCTCGCCGGCGCCTAGTCCTGGGGCCGCTTCCCCGGAGCCGGGTCTTGTGACCACTTCGCCGGCGCCCACGGGCAAGGAGGATGGACGCGGCCGGCGCGACGCCGGGGTGACGGCCGCCGTTCGGTTCAGGCGGGCTCGCCCTCCCACTCTCTTCCGGTGAAGAGCAGCGCGGCGCTGTCGGTGGCTTCGACCCATCCCTCCCGCTGCAGGACCATCCATCCGGCCAGGCCGGCGCTTCCGGTCGCGCTCACCGCGATGGAAGTCTGCTGGCGGGCCTGCTCGTGGGCCTCGATCAGGGTGTCCTCGTCGGCCACCACGGGGATGCCGCCCGTGAGCACCATCGCGCGCAGCAGGGCCCACCAGTCGTAGGTCTCGTCGTCGAGGATGCCGGTGGCCACCGAGTGGGGAGTGGTGGGCCAGGGCTGCATGAACTCCGCCCGGTGGCGGGCGGCCCGGGTCAACTCCTCCAGGACCATCGCCCGCGCCTCGGGGAGGGCCATCTCCTCGGCCGCCCGGCGCTCGTCGCCGAAGGATCTCCCCTGCCGTTCCTCGATGCGCTGGACGAAGTGTTCCCATGCGCGTCTCAGGGGCCAGCCCCCGCGGGTCTGCACCGTGTGCAGACGGGGAAGGGTGAAGGCGGTTCGACCGGGTCCCTCTCGCCCAGGCTGACTCGTCGGGCCGGCTCCGCCCGAGTCCACTCCCGCGGCCGTCGAGCCGGCTCTTCCAAGCTCCGCCCCCGCGGCCGTCGGGTCGAAGCGCAGTGCCTCCATCCACGACAGGAAGACGCTGGTGGCCAGCGCTCCGCCGCCCACCTGGACCACCAGATGACGCGGAGGGAGGCGGTCGCCCTCGACTTCCCGCAGCGCCTGGACCATCTCATAGCCCAGGGTGAAGCCACCCTCGAGGGTCATGCCGTTGTCCGGACCCTGGCAACCGAAGGGGATCGCGCCGTCCTCGACCTCACGGTGGAAGGCCTTCAGGGAGGGATCTCCCACTTCTCCCTCCATGCGCGGGCAGCGGTGGATCTCCGCCTCCCGCCGGCGGATCCGCCGGACCACCTCCGGCTCGGCGTCCTCGGGAACGAAGACCCGGAGACGGCGGCCCATCGCCGCCGCGATCGTGGCCGCGGCCAGCGCCGCATTGCCGCAGGAGGCGATGGCCAGCGGAGCGCGCCGCATCTGCTGCGGCGACAGTCGCAGGGCGTCGAGCATCTCCAGCCAGATGGCGATGCCCATGAGGTGGCGGGCCTTGTGGGAACCACCGACCCCGCCCGACTCGTCCTTGATCCACAGCGGCGAGGGTGAAGAGGAAGCCGAGGGCCACGACTCGTGGTAGTGCAGAGGGGTCACGCGGAAACCCGAGCCGTCGACCTCGGCCACCCGCCGGTCCAGATCCCGTACGCGGTCGATCCACTCGCGGTCGTCCATGCCCCGCGCGCGGGCGAAGTGCCAGGCGTGGAAGGCGTGGCGGTAGCGCACGAAGGGATGGGGGTCGTCCTGCCGGAGGGCTTCCTCCAGCCATGGGTTCCCGTGGGGGGGGAGAAGGGATGGGATCCAGCTGCGGGTGAGCACGTGGTCGGCGCCGTCGCCGCGGCGGCCACAGCGGAAGGGCAGGAGTTCATCTTCCGGGGCGGTCCATCCGCAAGCGGTGCAACGGTAGAGCGTGGGCAAGGAGGTCTTCACGGCCTGCATCCCTTCCGTGGACTCCCGGGACTCGGCCGGCTAGAGCCGCTCGGCCACGCCGGTGCGCTCGTTGAACTCCTCGATCATCCCATCCCAGGCGTCGAGCAGTCGCACCAGGCGTTGCCAGAACTCCGGCCGGCTGCGCGCGGTGAACTCCTCGATGGAGACTCCCTGTTGTTCGACCCAGGTGTAGTAGCCCAGGTCGAAGATCCGCTTGCGGTCGCGCCGGGTGCACTCGAGCAGATGGTCGGTGCGCATGCCGGCCAGGTGTTCGCCGAAGACCTCGGCCGCGTCGACGGCGTCGAAGCGATCGGCGAAGGCCTTCTGCAATGTCTTCTCCCGCTCGGTGTCGTACAGCGAGGCCGGATCGGTGGCGACGGTGAGCAGGACGTCGTCCTCACCCAGTTCCAGGTACTTGGCGGTCTTGATCGAGGCGAGGATGTTGCAGATCGACGAGAGTCCCAGTTCATGGAGGCGGTCGATGGTCTCCTGGGGCACGCCGCGGCGCTCGCGCAGGTAGCGATGCCCCTCTTCGGTGTTGAAGAGCACGTTCAACGCATCGGTGGAGAGGTCGGAGACCGCGACGACCATGTCCGTGGACATGACATTGTGGATGAGGGGGATGTGCTTGTCCCCGATACCCTGGATGTTGTGCTCACCGTAGCCGTTGTAGAGCATGGTCGGGCATTCGAGGGCCTCCACCGCGACGTTGAGGCTGCCGTACGCGTCCTTGAGATAGTCGCCGGCGGCCAGCGTGCCCGCCGAACCGGTGGCCGAGACGAAGGCCTTCAGCTTCAGTTCGGGCCGGCTTCGGCGCAGGTGTTCGAAGACGTGCGCCGACGCCTTGCCCGTGCACAGACGGTGCACCAGGTGGTTCCCGAACTCGCTGAACTGGTTGAAGATGATGTTGTCCGGATCGCGGTCCAGTTCGTGGCACTTGTCGTAGATCTCCTTGACGTTGCTCTCCGTCCCCGGAGTGGGGATGACGTCTTCGGGCGCGACGACCCAGTCCCGCAGCCAGTCGAAGCGCTCCTGGCTCATGCCCTCGGGAAGGACGGCGACGCCGCGGCAGGCCATGATGCGCGAGATGGCGACGCCACCGCGGCAGTAGTTGCCCGTGCTGGGCCACACCGCGCGGTGGTGGAGCGGATCGAACTGGCCGGTGATGATGCGCGGGGCGAGACAGCCGTAGGCGGCCAGCACCTTGTGCGCCTCGATCATCGGGAAGTTCGCTCCGATGAGCAGGACGATGGTTGCGTCGACGCCGGTGAGTTCGCGGGGAAGCACCATGTACTCGGGCAGCTCGGAGAAGCGACGGCGGTCGTGGTCCATGTACCAGTGCACGCGGAAGAGATTGAGTGGATGGGGTTCGTCCGGGTCGATCGTGGCCAGCCGGTCCTTCACCCGCTGGGGGATCGTGGCCGGTTCGGCGAGCTGCGCGAAGGTGGGAAGGAGGATGTTCCGTTCGGCGAAGCGTTGGACGCTGTTCTCGTAGACCTGCCGGTCGACGACGTGTTCTTCCAGTCCCAGCGATGGCATGCTCTCTCCTTCGTTCCTTCCAGGGGAATGGCCGAGACTACACCGCCCCGTCCTCGGCGTCCATACGCGCCCACAGACGCCGGGCCTCGCTGCCGGCCATCTCGAGGATCGCCTCGCGCCGGCCGAGGGCCTGCTCGCGCCCGCGTTCCCAACGGCTGTGGTCGAGGACGTGGGGATCCTCGCCGAAGCGTTCGACCAGGAGCCGGCGCCCAGCGGGCTTCCTCTGGCGCAGGATCCGCGGATCCTCGCCGTGCTCGCGGCCGATCCGCATGAGGGCGGCCTCCTCGGCCGCCATGTCGCTGGGGAAGCCGTCCGTGCCCAGGGCGACCTTCACGCTCGCGTGCAGGGCCGATGGATAGCCCACCGCGTTGTTCTCGTTCGAGCGGGGATTCTGCACCAGCCACAGCCCGCGCCGCTCGCATTCCTTCACCTCATCGACCGTGAGATGGACGCCGTGGGCGAGGATGGAACCCGGCGGAAGGCAGTCGAAGTGCAGGAGACGCTCGAGCGGTCCGGGCCAGCCGCGCCGGCGGGCGTCCTCGACGTCGGCCCGGTCCTCGGCCAGATGGACGTGCATCACCGTGTCGAACTCGCGGCACAGCTCGGCCGCCTCGCGCAGGGTGTCGTCGCCCACGGTGAAGGAGGCGTGCAGGCCCACCACGCCGCGCACCAGGGGGCGGTCGTTGTCGGCGAGGAAGCGGCGGCACTCGGCCAGGCCCGCCTCGGCCTCCTCGCGGCCCCCGTTGCGTTCACTCGCTCCGTAGCAGAGGACCGCGGCCACGCCCATCTCCTGACACGCATCGGCCAGCACCTCCAGCGATCCCTCGATGAAGCGGGGGGATTCGTGGTGGTCGACCAGGCCGATGGTTCCCTGCAGCAGGGCCTCGTTCAGGTAGTAGCGGGCCGCTGCCCGCAGGCTCCTCTCATCGAGCGCGCGGTCGAGCCGCCACCACACCTTCTGCAGGATCTCCAGGAAATCCCGTGGAGCGGGCTCGCCGGCGGGCATGCCCAGCGGAGCCAGACCGCTGTACAGATGGGTGTGGGCGTTCACGGCGGGTGCGGTGTTCTTCACAACAGAGGATGGGGTATCCATGGTGCCTCGTTCTGCCTCGCGTTCGCTTGCTGCAGCGGCCCCGCGCAAATCCATCTTCGACTGACGCCGACGTGAAGGACCGCCGCTTCGGGGAGGATCGATCAGCCTCGGCCCGCCCGCTTGCGGATCCTTCCCACCCGCAGGGCGGCGAAGGCGGGCGAGTCCTTCATGGGCAGGGTGGTGCGGCGGATGCCGTCGTGGGCCGCGAGCGCTCCGGCCACGGCGGCCGCGGTCGGGACCAGACCGATCTCCCCGATCCCCTTGGCTCCGAAGGGACCCTCAGGCTCGGGATCCTCCACCAGGATGACCTCCACCTCGGGCATGTCCACGCTGCGCAGCACACCCAGTTCACGCAGCTTGTCGGTCGCCGGCCAGCCGCCCGGGCAGGGCAGCTCCTCGCTGAGCGCGTAGCCCAGCCCCATGTGGACCGCACCCTCGATCTGCCCCTCGCACAGTTTCGGGTTGATGGCCCGGCCGACGTCGTGGGCGGCGACGACCTTCTCCAGCCGGCCCTTCTCGTCGAGCAGGACCAACTGGGTGGCGAAGCCGTAGGTGGTGTGGGTCTTCACCTTCTCCACCCGTTGATCGGGCGAGGTGGTGTCGTCGATGAGGGTCTCCCCGACGTACACCTTCCCCTTGAGGTCGTCGAGGGTGAGACCCCGGTCGAGGTCGGCGCGCAGTTTGCGGGCCG
The DNA here is from genome assembly GCA_029932915.1 of Candidatus Krumholzibacteriia bacterium. Taxonomy (GTDB): domain Bacteria; phylum Krumholzibacteriota; class Krumholzibacteriia; order JAJRXK01; family JAJRXK01; genus JAOZPE01. The sequence goes on along the minus strand of JAOZPE010000007.1, from coordinate 37,532 downwards.
CGTCGATCACCGCGCGCCCTCCGAGCAGGGTGCCGCGGCTGCCGGTGGTCTGTCCGACGTCCATCTCGTGTTCGGTGGAGACCTTCGCGTTGAAGATGGAGGCGGGCAGGCCCGTGACCTCGACGGCGAATTGGATGAGCACGGTCAACAGTCCCTGACCCATCTCGGTGAAGCCGTTGAAGACCGTGATCGTCCCATCGTCCTCGACCACCAGACGGCTCTTGCCCCACTCCAGGGCGCCGTTGCCGATGCCGCTGTTCTTGATGCCGCAGGCGATGCCGACGGCCTGGCCGCGCTGGCGGGCCGCGTAGTAGGCGTCCTTGACCGCCTCGAGGGTCTGCACCAGGCCGACCGACTTCTCCAGGATCTGTCCGCTGCTCGTGGAGTCGCCCACCTGCAGGGCGTTGCGCCGGCGGATCTCCCATCCGTCGAGTCCGCACGCGTCGGCCAGCATGTCCACGCAGGCCTCGATGGCGAAGTGGGCCTGGTTGGCCCCGAAGCCGCGCATCGCGCCGCACGGGGGGTTGTTGGTGCTCACCGCCTCGGCGACGACGTCCACGTGGGGCACCCGGTAGGCCCCGCACGAGTGGCCGGCCGCGCGCTCGAGCACCTTCGCCCCGACCGAGGCGTAGGCGCCGGTGTCACCGACCATGCGGGCGCGGACCGCGGTGAGATGTCCCTCTTCGTCGCATCCGACCTCGTACTCCATGGCGATGGGGTGGCGCTTGGGATGGATGCGGACGCTCTCGCTGCGGTTGAGGGTGATCTTGGCCGGCCGGCCGGTCAGGTGGGTGATCAGCGCGGTGTGGGCCTGGATGGTCAGGTCCTCCTTGCCGCCGAAGGCGCCGCCGTTGGGGGCGAGCTGGGCCTGGACCTTCTCCAGGGGCAGGTCGAGGAAGGCCGCGACCTGACGGCGGTCGTCGAAGATCCCCTGGCCCTGGGTGAAGAAGCGCAGTCCACCGTCCTTCAGGGGTTCGGCCAGGCACGATTCGGGTTCGAGGAAGAGGTGTTCGATGCGCTGGGTCTGCCAGCGTCCCCGTACCACGTGGGCTGACTCCTTCAGCGCGCGCTCGGCGTTGCCTCGCTCGATGACGGTGCGGCTGAGCCGGTTCTCGTGGGTCGGATTCACCTGGGGCGCACCCTCGGCGAGCGCCTCCTCCGGGCTCAATACCGGCTCGAGCACCTCGTAGTCGACCCGCACCAGGCGGGCCGCCGCGCGGGCAGAGGCCTCGTCCTCGGCCGCCACGACCGCCACCACGTCGCCCACGCAGCGCACCTCCTCGCCCACGGCCACCAGGGCGGGCCAGTCGTCGAGGATCAAGCCGTACCAGCGCTTGCCCGGCACGTCGGCCGCGGTGTACACGCCCACCACTCCCGGCGCGCGGATCGCCCGGCTGGTGTCGATCGACAGGACCCGGGCCCGGGGGTGTTCGCTCAACACCAGGGCTCCGCGCAGGAGATCCGGCCGGCTCATGTCGTCGACGTACTCGTGTTCTCCGAGCACGAGTTGCTCGGCGTGCCAGCGGTCCAGCCCCTTGCCCACGCGGCCGTCCTGGGCGGGCGGGGGCAGGGGGCGGTCGCCGCGCAGCACGCGGGCGGTCATCTCCACCGCGTCGAAGATCTTGATGTAGCCGGTGCAGCGGCAGAGGTGTCCCTCCAGGGCGTGGGCGATCTCACGGCGATCGGGCTGGGGATTGCGCTGCAGCAGCCAGTGGGTGCGCATGGCGATGCCCGGGATGCAGAAACCGCACTGGACCCCGGCCGCGTCGGTGAAGCAGCGCGCGATGGTCCGCCGCTCCTCTTCGTCGACGCCCTCGAGGGTGAGTACCTCCTTGCCGTCGACCTTCTCCACCGGGACGGCGCAACTGGTCTTGGCCTTGCCATCGATCAGCACCAGGCAGGCCCCGCACTGGCCCTGCGGCGCGCACGCGCTCTTGACCGAGCGGATGCCGAAGCGTTCGCGCAGCGCTTCGAGCAGGCTCTCCCCCTCGCGGGGAGTGAACGTGCGGGGCTCTCCGTTGAGAATGAAACGGATGGGTCGCACCTCGGCGGGCTCCTGGGGTCGGGGGATCGATGGCACCGTGGACGGGGCGGCCTGGTTCGCGGTCGGTGGAGGCGGCCGCCGGGTGCGGACATTCTAGCCCGCCGGTGGAAGGGCGTCGAGACTCCAGCTTCGGCCGGGCGCGGCGGTTCGCTCGTACCCCTCCCGCTTTACACCCGTGGGGCCGGTGGTCTACTGTCAGCTTCCTTGCTCCGCGAAGCTTCTTCCTTCCCGAGCCGATGGGGAAAGCACCCATGCCACCGATCCGGACCATCGCCCCGGAGCAAATCCTCCAGATCGCCGAGAAACCCTATCCGCTGCTGCGTTTCCATCCGGCGACGGACGCCCTGCCCGGCGGCCTGTCGGTGGCGATGGTCCCGGCCATCGTCGACTGGGAGCGCTCGCGCCTGGACGGCGGCGACGACGACTACTACCTGGTGCGGCACGTGAACTTCGGGAGCAACCCGGCCGGCGGCTACGGCATGCTGGTCACGGTGAAGATCCCCCGCAAAGGGGTGGTCCGGGCCGAGTGGGTCTCCACTCTCCTGCGGGTGTTCAGGAAGGACACGCCGGGCGGACACGGACAACTGCGTCTGATCTTCGACCCGAAGCGGCGGCCCATCGTGCTCAACGAGGATGGCACGCCCTTCTCCAGCGACCCCTATCTGGACGACCTCATGTTCAGCTTCGAGGCCTGGCGGCCGCCGGCGGCCCACTTCGATCCGCTGGCCGGCCTCGATCCGACGGCCTATGCCCTGACCATGCGCTGCTACGCGGCGACCCAGCGCTTCCTGGAGGACTCGCTGCGGGGGCTGTCCTGGCACTGTTATCCCCTGAAGCTGCCGCCGGTGGAGGAGGCCCACGACGAGCTGCTCTACACCTGTCTGACCATGGGCGACAGCCTCGCCCGCCACACCCTGCACCAGCACCTGCACAGCCTCAGTCCGCACTTCGACGGCGATCCCCGCGACTATCCGCAGCCCACTTCCGAACAGGTGGAAAAGCTGCGCGAGATCCTCGACGACGCCTCCGTCCCGGACGATCCGATCGCCCAGATCATGGGAGGCGACACCAGTTACCACCTCTTGCTGCGTTCGTGCATCACCATGGGCCTGACCGCCATCGACGCCAGCGTCAGCCGCATCCACGAGCGCCATCCTGAACTCGGCGCGTACCATCCCCTGAAGGTGACGCCGGGCGAGATCCCGTCCTGGGCGTCCAGTCTCGCCCACTCCAACCGGCGCAACATGCTCATGCGCCTTCCCAGTACCCTGTACTGGCTGGTCCACAACCAGAACGTGCTGCCCGACCGGGCGCACCAGATCCTGCTCGAGGCCGGTCTGCTGGAGCTCGACGACGAGGACCGACCCGTCAAGCGGGTGTATTACATCTCGGAGGACACGCCCTACGGGCGCCTGCTCGACAACCTGATGCAGTAGCCGCCGCCGGTCCGGTCGTGTCACGGGCTCGAGAACGGCGGGCAGGTTCCTCCCTCGGCCCCCGTGGGGGGTGGGCCCTCGTCCACGGCGCTCTCACATCTCCAGGAGCAGACGCCGCACCACCCGGGACAGTGCCCACCGCCGGTAGCGCGCCGTCGAGCGCACGTCGTCGATGGGTTCGACCTCGCCCCATGCCGCCTCGGCCGCCTCGGTCGCGGTCTCCACGTCGATGGGTGCGCCCTCGCAGACCTTCTCCGCCGCGCGCAGACGCATCGGAACGGGGGCGACGCTGCCGGCGGCGATGCGCATCGAGGACCACCGCCCCTGTCGGGAGTGGGCGGCCATCGCCACCATCACCTTGGAGATGGCCACTGCGGCGCGGGTTCCCACCTTGCGGAAGGCCTGGTGGGGGGGTGGCGGAGGCAGCAGCACCGCCGTCAGCAGTTCACCCGGCCCGAGCGCGGTCTCGCGGTAGCCGAGGTGGAAGGCGTCGTACGGGATGCGCCGCCGGCCGTCGGGGCTCGCGATCTCCACCTCGGCGGCGAGGGCGAGCAGGACGGGCAGGCTGTCCCCGGCCGGTGAGGCGTTGACGAGGTTGCCCCCGAGGGTGGCGCGGTTCTGGATCTGCCGGCTTCCGATCTGCGAGGCGACCTCGGCGAGAATGGGATAGCCCTCGACCACCCGCCGGTCCACGCGGATCTCCCCGAAGGTGGTGGTGGCGCCGATGCGCAGGAGCGGAGGCGGTGTCGTGGGGTCTGCGTCGGCACCCGCCGGGCGCTTCGCTTCACTCGGTGGGGTGGCGATCTCCTCGATGCCGTGCAACTCCTCGATCGCGAGCAGATCGATCACCGGTGGGGCGTCCGCCCGGGCCAGACGGTCGCGGACCATCCAGTCGGTGCAGCCGGCCAGGGCCACCGTGTCCGGCCGCTCCTGCAGCCGGAGGAGGGCCTCGTCGACGGTGCGGGGCAGTCCGCTCGCCGGGTTCATGACCCATCCTCCCGCTCGGCGTCCGCCGCCGGCAGCAGCGTGGAATCGAGGACGGCCTCGGGCTCCTCGCTCAGGGCACGCTGGATGGCCTGATAACCGGTGCAGCGGCAGATGTTTCCCGCCAGCGCGTGGGCCACTTCCCGATGGGAGGGATGGGGATGCTCCTGCAGGAGATGGGCTCCGGACAGCACGATGCCCGGGGTGCAGGCGCCGCACTGGGTTCCCCCCTTCAGCGCGAAGCGCTCGAGGTAGGCGTGGCCCTTCTCCGTCGCGGCCAGGCCCTCCACCGTGATCACACTGCGCCCGTCCACCTGGATGAGCGGGACCAGGCAACTGAGGACGGTCCGTCCATCGAGCAGTACGGTGCAGGCGCCGCACTCCCCCTCGCCGCAGCCCTCCTTCGCTCCGGTCAGGTGGAAGACATGCCGTAGCACGTCCAGCAGGCGATCGGTGGGACGGCCCTCGGCCTCGACCGCCTTGCCGTTGAGGATGAAATGGACCTTCATCGTCTTCCTCCCTGCGCGGCCTCGATATGATGGTCGAGGAGCCGTTCGGGGGTGGCGGGAATGGAGTCCAGGGCGATGCCCACCGCGTTCTCGATCGCCGCGCACACCGCCGACGCCGGTCCGTCCATCGGGAGTTCACCGACTCCCTTGGCGCCGTGGGGAGGACCTTCCCAGGGCTCTTCGATCAGATGCACCTCCATCTCGGGCGCATCGAGGAAAGTGGGCACGATGTAGGTGGTCATGCGGTCGTTGAGCAGTTGACCGTCCTTTCGCTTCATCTCCTCCCACAGCGCCCAGCCCACCGCCTGCAGGAGACCGCCCTCGACCTGTCCGCGGCACTGGACCTCGTGCAGCACCTTGCCCACCTCGGCGGCGGCGACGGCTCGCGTCGGACGCACCTGGAGGGTGTCGGTGTCCACCTCCACCTCGATCACCTGGGCCTGGTACGAATAGGTCGGATAGGCCGAGCCGTGGTAGCTGTCCTCGTCGAAGCGCTGCCATGGGGGGGGCTCGTTGTGGACGGTCACCGCATCGGGCTGGCCGGCGGCGAGGTACTCGCGGGCCAGCTCACGGAAATCGCCGATCTCTCCGCCGGGACCCAGGAGGCGGGAATCCTCCACGCGCAGGGCGGCTTCTCCCATCTGCTCCTCTTTCCACTGCACGATCCGCTGGACCAGCTCGTGGGCGGCACGGGCGGCGGTGGCCCCGACCACCATGGTGGTGCGCGAGGCCACGGTCGGTCCGGAGTCGGGGACGACGTCGGTATCGGGCTCGTGGATCAGCACGTCGTCGATGCGCAGGCCGGCCGCGTCGGCGGCGAGCATGGGCAGAACGGTCACCGCCCCCTGGCCCATCTCGGTGGCGGCGCAAAGGATCTCGAGCCTTCCCTCCGCGGTCAGGCGCACCGTCACCGGCGATCGCATCCTGTGCTCGCCCAGTCCGGTGAAGCCCGCACCGTGGAAGGCGAGGCTCAAGCCCACGCCGGTGGCGACGGGCCGGTTGCCGCGGCCCAGGGGTTCGTCACGGCGGCGGTCTTCCTCGGCCTTCTTCCAGCGCCGCAGGAAGTCACCGCGGCGGGCGGCTTCCTCCAGGGCCGCCGCGGCTCCACACGATGCGTCCATGAGCTGTCCGGTAGGCAGCCGGTCGCCCGGGTGCAGGACGTTGCGCCGGCGCAGGGTCAGGGGGTCGATGCCCAGTCGGCGTCCGATGCGGTCCATGTGGCGCTCCCACGCGAACTGCGACTGGGGCGCACCGAAGCCGCGGAAGGCCCCCGACGGGGGGGTGTCGGTGCGCAGTACCCGGCCGCGGATGCGCACGTTCGGCACCCGGTAGGGGCCGGTGGCGTGCAGGATCCCGCGCGAGAGCACCACCGGGGAGAGCCCCAGATAGGCGCCGCCGTCCAGGTCGAAGTCGACGCGGGCGGCCACCAGGGTGCCGTCCTTCTTCACCGCGCTGCGGATGCGGGTGTGCGAGGGATGCCGTTTGGTGGTGGCCACGATGTCCTCGTGGCGGTCGTAGACGATGCGGACCGGCCGGCGCGCGGCGCGCGCGAGCAGGGCGGCGTGCGCCGCGAGCAGACTGGGGTAGTCCTCCTTGCCGCCGAAGGCGCCACCCATGTAACGTCCGACCACCTGGACCGCGTCCTCCCCCAGGGAGAAGACGTGCTGCAGGGCGTTCTTCACGTAGTAGGGACATTGCATCGAGCCGGTGACCGCCAGGCGCCCGTCCACCCACTCGGCGAGCATGGCCTGGGTCTCCAGGTAGAGGTGCTCCTGGGCACCGGTGAAGTACTCGCCCTCGACGAGGATGAGCCCGTCGTCTCCGTTCGCGGCGGCCTCGAGGATCGCCTCGCAGCGGCCTTCGTCCAGGGCGAGTTCGTAGAGCGGCTCGTTGCGGGCGGCCTCTTCCCAATCCAGCACGGCGGGCCGTTGCTCGTATTCCACCTCGACCGCCGCCGCCGCGCGCAGGGCGTCCTCGGCAGTGGGCGCGGCGACCAGGGCCACCGCCTCTCCCACGTAGTGGACTTCCTTGGAGGCCAGGATGGGCCAGCGGTCGTCGAGGATCTGCAGGCCGTTGACGCCGTCGATGTCCCCGGCGTGGACGAAGACCGCGTCGGCGGGGGCCTTTGTCCGATCGAAGCGGAGGGAGACGATGCGGGCGTGGGGATGCCGGCTGCGCACCGTTGCACCGACCCACGTGCCCTCGGCCGGCAGGTCGTCGAGGTAGCGGGCGGCGCCCGTCACCTTCTCCAGGCCGTCGCGACGAAGGGGGGAGCTTCCGAGGATCCCCGGCGGATGTTTCATGGTTCTGGCGCCTCCTCGCCGCGAGCATGGAGTGCGAGCCGCTCCGTGACAAGCCCCAAGCCGTCGTTCCGCCGCAGGGGGGATGCGTCGAGGCGGCCGCCGTCTTCCGCCGGGGCTTCCCGCACACCGGACAAGGGGCTATGCTGTCGGCGACCGCAGCGGTTGCCGCTTCGGGCTTCATCGGAGCGGACCGGGCCGCATCCACCGGGCCGCGGCGACCGCGGCGCAGCCGGTGTCTTCGAGCGGAGGATCGAGATGCTCATTCGTGACGCTGAGATCGTCAACGCCGGAGGGCGGCGCCACGGGGACATCCGTTGCCGCGAGGGCGTGATCCTGCAGATCGAGGATCGGCTCACCGCCGAGCCCGGGGAGGAGGAGATCGACGCGGGCGGGCGCCTGGTGCTGCCCGGCGCCGTCGACCCCCACGTGCACCTGGCGTTGGAGGTGGCCCAGACCCGATCGGCCGACGACTTCCTCACGGGAACGCGCGCCGCCATCGCCGGGGGAACCACCACGATCCTGGACTTCGTGCATCCCCGAGAGGGTCAGGACTACCTGGAGGCCCTCTCCGAGCGGCGGGAGGAGGCGTCCACGGCGGTCTGCGACTGGGCCCTGCACATGGCGGTGAGCTGGTGGGGTGAGGAGACGGCGGAGATGATGCGCCGCTGTGTCCAGGACGAGGGCGTCACCTCGTTCAAGGCCTACACGGCCTACCAGGAGACGGTGGGGATCGGCGACGCCGAGCTGTGCGCGGTGATGGAGCAGATCCACCATCTTGGGGCCCTGTTGATGGTGCACTGCGAGGAGGACGAGGAGATCCAGCGTCGGCAGCGGGCCTTGATCGCCGCGGGCAGGACGGCTCCTCGTCACCATGCCGACGCGCGCCCCTGCTCGGCCGAGGTGGACGCGGTGCGCCGGGTCCTCGGACACGCCCGCGAGACCGCCGCCGAGGTCTATCTGGTCCATCTCAGTTGCCAGGGATCGGTCGCCGAGCTGGCCCGTGCGCGCCGCGCAAGGGCCGGGACGGCCGGCACCGGCGCGGCCTCCCCTGGTCCTCTCGTCCACGGGGAGACCTGCATCCACTACCTGGTGCTGGACGACAGCGTCTACGCTTCGGACGACTTCGAGGTGGCCACCTACGTGCTCTCCCCGCCCCTGCGCTCCGGTGCCGACCAGGCCGCACTGTGGGACGCCCTGCAGGAGGGCGTCCTCGAGGTGGTCTCCACCGACCACTGTCCCTTCAACCTGAAGGGACAGAAGGAGCTCGGACGTGGCGACTTCCGGCGGATCCCCGGCGGAGGAGCCGGGATCCAGGACCGGCTGTCCCTGCTGTGGACCCACGGGGTCGAGACCGGACGCATCGGTCCCGAGCGTTTCGTCGAGCTGGTGTCGACCGCGCCGGCCCGGCTCTTCGGCCTGTATCCGCGCAAGGGTGAGGTGGCCGTCGGCAGTGACGCCGATCTGGTGCTGTGGGATCCCGCCGCCGAGCGCACCCTGTCCGCCCGCACCCACCTGCACCACTGCGACCGCAGCCTGTACGAGGGCTTCCGGGTCAGGGGTGCTCCCACCCACGTCATCGCCGGGGGCAAGCTCGTCTACGCCGAAGGGGAGCTGCGGGTGGAGGCGGGAGCGGGGCGCGAGCTGCGCCGCCGCCCCCAGAGAAGCTGAATCAGCGGATCAGGGTCGCCTTGCGGCTGCTGCGCTGGCCGTTGCTCTCCAGCACCACCGAGTACACGCCGGAGGCGGCGGGACGGCCCTGTCCGTCACTGCCATCCCACATCACCTGACCCTCTCCGGCCGGCTGCACCTCGTCCAGGAGCACCCGCACCAGCCTGCCCCGCTGGTCGTACACCGCCAGCCGCGCCCTCGCCTCCGTCGCCAGGGTGAAGCGCAGGACCACGTGGGGGTTGAAGGGATTGGGGTGTGGCTGCATCAGGGCGAAAGCGATCGGCTGGGGTGGAGTGGTGGTCGGGTTGCCGTTCTCGCCGAAGAGACTGTCGAGGATGGCCTGCACGTTCGTGCGCAACTGGGCGTGGTTCCAGCGGTATGGACGGCCGGCGATGTGCGCGAAGTGGGCGCCACTGTGCCGCAGCGAGCCCCCGCCGAGGGGCTGGCGCCACACCGCCAGCGCCCGGGGAACCGCGAACGAGGAGGGCTCGACGAGCAGGGTCTGCGCCTCGGGCTGATCGTAGCCGGTCTCGAAGACCGAGATCTGGTTCTGATCGCCGATGGGATCCATTCCGATGAGGGAGGGATGGACGGCCTGGGCCGAGGCGATGGTGTTGTAGGTGTTCTCGGCCCAGTGCAGCCCGAAGTAGCTCGCGCGCACCGGGGACAGGAAGCTCTGCCCGTGGCGTCCCAGCAGCAGGACGTTGCCGCCCTTGCGCAGGTAGCTGAGGATGGCCGCGTCGGTCCACACCGCCAGGTCGCCCTGGTAGTCGTTGCCCACCCAGATGACGGTGGAGAACTGCCCGAGGATCTCCGGCGGGATGTTCCCGTGACCCAGAGGGGCCGGGAGCTGGGGGATGTAGCCCTCGGTCGGTTCATCGAAGGCGTCCCAGAACTCGAAGGGCATCCAGCCGCTGCACGAGCTGTCGGCGTAGGCCGAGGTGATCTCGCTTCCGTAGACGCTCCAGTCGACCCCGTTCACCACGAGCACGCCGCGGTGGAAGGTGGGATCGCTCACCGCGTTCTCGATGGTGCACAGGATCCAGTTGTCCGGATCGAGTTCCACATTCGTGGGCTCGGCCGGACAGCTCACGGTGAAGGTCTGGCTGAAGGCATCGTTCTCCAGCTTGAAGTTCTCCACCCCCGCCGTCGTGGTGACCTTGAAGGGGACGGGCATCTCATACAGGGCGTGCGACTGCAACTGCTCCAGGGTGATCTGCAGTTGCCAGCTTCCCCCCAGATCGGTGGCTTCCCACGAGTACGAGTAGGTGGGGAAGTACTCGCCGTAGATCCAGTTGGCGAAGAAGTTGGACAGGTCGCGGCCGCTCACGCTCTCGGCCACGGCCTGGAAGTCCTCGGTGACCGCGGTTCCATAGGCCACCGACGGTGTCGCGGTCCAGGTGCGCAGGATCTCGAAGAAGGTGTCGTCGCCCACGATCCCGCGCAGCATGTGCAGCACCCAGGAGCCCTTGTTGTAGCTGAGGTTGCCGTCGAAGATGCGCGACTCGTCGTCGAGTTCCTCCGGCGGGACGTAGATCGTGCCCGCACCGAAGTACTGGTTGTTGAGGATGTTGTTGCGGTAGGAGGCGAAGCCACCCTTGTGCTCGTCCCACAGCGCTTCCGAATAGGTGGCGAAGCCCTCGTTGAGCCAGATGTGCGAGAAGTTCTCGCAGGTGATGGCGTCGCCGTACCACTGGTGGGCCAGCTCGTGACCCATGATCCAGTCGGTCCAGCAGCAGATGCTCGTGGCGGTCTGGTGTTCCATGCCGCCGCCCCAGGGGAACTCCGCCTGCCCGTACTTCTCGTCGACGAAGGGGTATTCCCCGAAGAGGGGGGCGAAGGTGGCGATCTGCTCGCGGACGGTGAGCGCTCCCGACCAGGCGTCGCTGGCCTCCTCCGGATAGCTCCACACGGTGACCGGCATCGAGCCACCCTCGAGGGGGGTGTAGCTCGTCGACTGCTCGACGTAGGGGTGGATGGCCAGGGAGATGAGATAGGTGACGATGGGATGGTGCTCGTGCCAGTCGTAGGTCTTCCATGCCGCGTCGACGGTGGTGCTCTCCAGGACGCCGTTGCTGACGGCGACCAGCTCCTCGGGGACGGTCAGACGGATCCGCGCCGAATCGGACTTGTCCGAGGGGGTGTCCTTGCACGGCCACCAGGAGCGGGCTCCGTAGGGCTCGCTCAACGACCAGATGAGCGGATCGTTGTTGTGGGTGTCGAAGCCGAAGGCCCCGAGGCTCTCGTTGGGACTTCCCGAGTAGTCGACGGCGACGGTCAGCGTCTCCCCGGTGGCGTAGGCGCGGTCGAGATCGACCACGAGGACGCCGGCCGTGTGGGTGGAGGTGGTGGCCACGCCGTTCACCCGCGCCGCGGAGGCGCCGAGCGCGCTGTCCATGTCGAGTTCGATCTGTTCGATGGGGCCGTCGACGACGTCCAGACGGATGCCGACCGTTCCGCCGACCAGCTTCGCCGTGGGGTCGATCGTCAGATCGAGATCGTAGTAACGGACGTCCCAGCGCAACTGGTTCGTCGAGGGGGCCTTCCCGGCGACGCGCCACTCGTGCAGGGCGGCCGCCTTGCGGGCCGCCTCCTCACGCCGGTGCAGGGGCACCGGATCGTCGTCGATCGCAGCGGGAAGGATCCCCGCCGAGGACGGCGGGGCGGCCGGACACGGCCGGGGTGCCATGGCCAGGGAGGAGAGGAGGAAGGCGGCCAGCAGGACAGCCGGGATCATCCGGCGCGGGGAGCTCGATTTCATGACACCTCGATGGCTCTGTCCTGGAGAGGGCGGCCGTCCGCTCGGCCGACGCCCTTCCCCGGAGCTTTCTGAGAGTCTAGCACGAAGGTCAAGCTGCGCGAGCGGCCGGCTTGCGAACTCCCTTTGGTGCGGCGCTCCTGCTCCTGTATCTTTCTGCGGTCATGGCCCAGCGATACAGCATGGATCCCCGCGTGGACGATCTTCTCTGCGCCGCCGTCGAGGGGGAGACCCTGGCCGGAGGGGAGATCCTCTGCCTTCTGGAGGACGCCGAGCTGTCCGCCCTGGGGCGGGCCGCCCATGACCGGCGTCTGCGGCGTTGCGATCCCCGGCACGTCACCTACGTGATCGACCGCAACATCAACTACTCCAACGTGTGCTACGTCGACTGCAGCTTCTGCGCCTTCTACCGGCACAAGCAGGACGAGGACGCCTATGTGCTGACGCGCGAGGAGCTCCACCGCAAGATCGAGGAGCTCATCGCCATCGGCGGCAACCAGATCCTCCTGCAGGGAGGCCACCACCCGAAGCTCCCCCTGAGCTGGTACCAGGAGATGCTCGCCGACATCAAGAGCAGCTTCCCCCAGGTTCACATCCACGGCTTCAGCCCGAGTGAGATCGAACACTTCGGCCGCCTCTTCAAGATGTCCACTCGCGAGGTCATCGCCGAGCTGCAGGCGGCCGGTCTCGACTCGATTCCCGGAGGCGGCGCGGAGATCCTCAACGACCGGGTGCGGCAGATCCTGGCCCCGAAGAAGGTCAGCGCCGATCGCTGGACCCAGATCATGGAGGAGGCCCATTCGCTGGGGATGCGGACCACGGCCACCATGATGTTCGGCCACATCGAGACCCTGCCCGAGAGGGTCGAGCACCTGCTGCGGATCCGGGAGAGCCAGGCCCGCACCGGCGGCTACACCGCCTTCATCTGCTGGAACTTCCAACCCGGATCGACACCGATGACCGAGAAGGGGGGTGAAGAGCTGGCCCGCCTGCCGGTGAGTTCGTTCAAGGGGAGCCAGGACTACCTGCGGATGCTCGCGGTGGCGCGCCTGGCCCTTCCCTCCATCGCCAACATCCAGGCCTCATGGGTGACCCAGGGCCCGAAGATCGGTCAGATGACCCTCTTCTTCGGCGCGAACGACCTGGGCTCGACCATGATGGAGGAGAACGTGGTCAGCCAGGCCGGTGTGCGTTTCCGCCTCAGCCGCAAGGAGATGGACGCGATGATCCGCGACGCCGGTTTCGAGCCCGCCGTCCGCGACAATGACTACCACCTGCTCTCGGTCGAGGAGAGCGCCGAGGGGGACGGGTAGGCCCGCGCTTGGCACGGGAGTTGATGTCCTGATGAGGACGTGGAATGCCCTGCCGACGGATGCTCTTTCTTCCAATCTCGACAAAGCTCCGAAAGTATTTGGCATGACACAAGTTGGGGATGACTCCGGGCTGGGCTGTCCCAGGTCCGGCCCGGGGTTCCCCCGAACCCACTGTCCGGCAAGGGGGACAGTGGGGTCAACTGGAGGGGACATGGCGCCACCGGACACGGTGACGGCCCGCCTCCCCCGGACGGGGCGCCGCCCGGGAGGAAACGAAGCCCTTGTGAACATGCTTGGTTCGATTTCCCCGGGAGCCGGTGGCCGTGTGTCGCCGGCTCTCTCTCGTCGGGGCCGGTGCCGCCCTTCAACCGTCAGGGGCCAGATATGTGCAAGTGGAAAAGGTCTGACGTTCGTTCGTAAAAGATTTTTTGACTGTGCCGTCCTTCCACACCTTCTTTGCTCCCGATCGTGGCTGGATTCGACAACCCGTTTCCCCTGGAAGGTGGGTTGGAGGGATCTCCCCCGGTGGAGAGCCCCCGCCTGCGCCGCCGCGGTTGTGCCAGCATCGCAACGCCCCGTTGGATACTCCGGCCGGGCCCTTCCCAAAGGGAGCTTCACCATGTCCACCCTGATGAACACTCCACGCCGGCGATCGGCTTCCACCGTGCGCGAGGCGCGTGCTTCCCGCCGTCTGGCTCTGTTGCTCGGGGCCGTTCTGCTCGTCGCCCTCGCCGCTGCCCCCGCCTTTGCCACCAATGGCTACTTCAGCCACGGCTACGGCGCCGAGTACAAGGCCCTGGCCGGGGCCGGTACCGCCCTGGCCCTCGGTCCGATGGCGGCGGCCACCAACCCGGGCGCGATGGCCTTCGTCGACGCCAGCTACGACATCTCCCTCTCCTTCTTCAATCCCAACCGCAAGTACGCGATCGAGGGCGCGCCCTCCGGCGTGTCGGGCACCTTCGGCCTGGCCCCGGGCACCATCGAGAGCGAGAGCACCCTCTTCGTGGTCCCGAGCCTCTCGGCCAACTGGGTCCTCAACGAGGACGAGACCTTGCGCCTGGGTGTGGCGATCTACGGCAACGGGGGAATGAACACCGACTATCCCACCAACACCTTCGGGGGCAGCAGCCCCACCGGGGTCGATCTGGCCCAGCTCTTCCTCGCACCCACCCTGTCCTACCAGCTGGCCGAACGGCACGGCCTGGGCGTGACGCCGATCTTCGCGTACCAGAGCTTCTCGGCGGACGGTCTGGAGGCCTTCTCGGGCTTCTCCTCGGCCCCGGACGCGCTCACCAACAACGGCCACGACAGTGCCACCGGCTTCGGCTTCCGCGTCGGCTATCTGGGCCAGCTCCTCGACTTCCTGTCGCTGGGCTTGTCCTACCAGTCGAAGATGGCCAACGGCCAGCTGGACGACTACGCCGGCCTCTTCGCCGAGCAGGGATCGATGGACGTGCCCGCCACCTGGAGCGTGGGCCTGGCCCTGGGGTATGCGGCCATGGGCCTGTCCTTCGACGTGCAGCAGATCCTCTACAGCGGCGTCAAGTCGATCTCCAATCCCCTCTTGCCGAACCTGCAGGAGGCCCGCCTGGGCGATGACGAGGGCGCCGGCTTCGGTTGGGACGACATGACGGTGTTCAAGGTGGGGGGCTGGTACCAGATCAACTCGGGCTGGATGTTCCGCCTGGGCTACTCGTACGGTTCGCAGCCGATCGGCGAGAGCGAGGTCCTGTTCAACATCCTCGCCCCGGGCGTGATCGAGCAGCATCTGAGCTTCGGGGTGACCAAGGACGTGGCCGAGGACATGGCGTTGACCCTCTTCGTGGCCCGCGCCTTCTCCAACGACCTGAGCGGGGCGAACCCGCTGGAGGTTCCCGGCCAGCAGACGATCACCCTCACCATGGACCAGTGGGAGTTCGGTCTGGGCTTCGCCTTCTAGCTTCCGCTTGTGGTCTGCGCGCCTCGTCGGCGCCCTTCGGTCCGGACCTCGGCTCCGGCGGCACGGATGCAGTCCGCCGCCGGAGCCGCTTCGTCCTCCGGGCTCGATCCACCTCTCAGCCAAGGATGCCATTCCATGTCGATGCCCAGAACCCTCCTCCTGCTCCTGTCCGCCGTGCTCCTCCTCTTCACTGCGTCCATCGCCGCCGGCGGGGACGAGCCCTCCACGGGGACCTTCGGGGTGTACGAGGCGGTGATCGACGCCGCCCAGGGCGATCTCGATTCCATCGCCCAGGCCATCTCCGCCTCTGCCTCGGAGAACGGCTGGACCTCGTTGGCCATCTTCGACGTCACGCCGCCCAGCGATTGCTCCTTCGCCGCCAAGGTGGTGGTGCTCTACGAGAAGGCGTGGGCCGATGCGCTCTACGGAGCCGACGCCGGGACCGCGGCCTACGCCGTCGTCGACCGGGTGGCCGTCTACCGGGACGAACGGGGAACCCACGTCGCCATCGTCGATCCGCGTTCGATCTCCCGCACCGTCCTCATGGACGATGCGTCCTTCGCCCCGACGGCGCAGGACCACCGCGACGCCCTGCGGGCCCTGATCGCCGCCACGGTGCAGGGGGAGCCGAGTGAACACGTCTACGGGCAGTTGCGGACGAAGGGCTACATCGGCAAGACCATGGGGGTGGTGGCCGGCGGGAAGTTCGCCGACCTGGTGAAGGAGAAGGCCAAGCTCAAGGGCCACGATCCGGCGGCCGTGGCCGATGCGGTGGCCGCCGCCCTGGCCGCCCCGAGCAAGAAGTGGGGGCTGCACTCGATCTACCGCCTCGATCTGCCCGAGTTCGATACGGTCATCCTCGGCGTGAGCGGTGGAACGATGGAAGCCAAGTCCTTCGAGATCGTCGGCGCCGGAGCGGACGAGGCGAGAGCGGACGATACCTGTCCCGGCCTGGCCGATGCCGGGGCCTATCCCTTCGAGCTGGTCATCCACCGCGACGGCGACACGGTGAAGGTGTCGATGGTCGAGGCGATGTTCCGCATGAAAATGTACTTCGATGATGCGGGGAAATGGGCTTTCATGAACAACATGAAGATGCCCGGTTCCATCGACAAGGAACTGAATAAGCAGATCAAGAGCGGCCTGAAGAGCCTGAAGGACTGAGTGGGGGTGGCGTGAACACCCTCGCGCTGGTGGCTCTGGGGGCCTTCGTGGTCAATCTGCCCTTCGGTTGGTGGCGGGCGGGGGTGAGGAAGTTCTCCCCCGCCTGGTTCGTCGCGGTCCACGGGCCGGTCCCCCTGGTGGCGGCCATGCGGATCCTCTCGGGTCTGGGCTGGCACCTCGCCAATCTTCCCTTCCTTGTAGGCGCCTACTTCGCCGGCCAGTTCGTGGGCGGTCGACTGCGCCTGCGCCTGCGCCCGCCGCAGGGAAGTTAGGCTCCGCTCTTCGGCGGCCCCGTCTCGGGAGAGCCGATCCTGTGGCCCCCGCCCTCTGTGGTGGGGGCTGTCTTCCTTCCTCCCCATGCTCCATTCCAGGGCTGCCGTTTTCCTCCGCCGAGGGGTATACTCCCGCCTCCGGTGTTTTCCCCGTCCCTGCCGGGATGATGCACTTGCGGAGGTTGGTCATGCGCATTCCCGTATCCCTGGGGCCCGCCGCGCGGGCGCTCTTGCTCCTCGTTCTCCTTACTCTCGCTTCCTTCCCCGTCGGTTCGGTGTCGGCCGAGTCGCCCAAGGACGACTGGATCTTCCTGCCGGTGCAGGAGGTCGGTGCGCCGGACTTCCTCGCCGCGCATCCCGATTACGACGGCCGCGGTGTGGTGATCTTCGTGTTGGACACCGGGGTGGACATGGGTATTCCCGGCCTGAGCGCCACGAGCACGGGCGAGGTGAAGGTCATCGGGGCCCGGGACTTCTCCGGAGAGGGGAAGATCGAGCTGAAGGAGGCCGAGTGGGTCGAGGGCAAGGACCCCCGGGTCCTGGATGTGGCCGACGGGCTGTGGCTGGAGGGCTTCGACCGTCTGGCGGTCCCTCCCGCCGAGCCCGAGCGGATCTGGACCGGCGTCTTCGAGGAATCGAGATTCCGCAACAACGAGAACCTCACCGACATCGACGACGACGGCAGCAGCGATGGACGCTGGGGGCTGGTGGTGTACGCCGCCTCCCGCGAGAAGGTGGTGGCCGCCCTGGGGGAGGGGAATGGTGTCGAACTGCGCAGCAAGTGGGGGGAGAAGGCCCGAAAGGCCGACGAGAAGGCCTCCGCTTCCGATGAGGTCTGGCTGTGCGTGGTCGACGTCGACGGCGACGGCGATCTCTCCGACGAGACCCTCCACCGCGACTATGCCGACGACCTGCAGTCCTTCGATTTCCGCCACCGGTCCACCGAGGACAGCCGCGATCTGCTCACCGTCGCCATCGACCTGCGGGGCGACGACACGCCTTGCTTGAACTTCCACTACGACGACGGCGGTCACGGCAGCCACGTGTCGGGAATGGCGGCCGGTTTCGGCGTCCACGGGCAGGAGGGCCTGAACGGGGTGGCGCCCGGCGCCTATCTCTACAGCCTGAAGATCGGGAACAACCTGCTGGCCGGTGGCAGCACCACCACCGAATCGATGAAGAAGGCCTATGACTACGCCGCGCAGTGGATGGAAGACTACGGCATGCCCTGCGTCATCAACATGAGCTACGGCATCGGCAGCGAGATCGAGGGCGATTCGAAGATGGGCGTCTACCTGGACGATCTGCTGGACGAGCATTCGCGTCTGGTCATCGTCAACAGCGCGGGCAACGACGGACCGGGCATCTCCACGGTGGGGCTCCCCGCTGCCGCCGACGGGGTGATCGCGGCCGCGGCCCTGTTCACCCGGGCGATGGCCAAAGAGCTCTACGGCGTCCACTTCGACCGCGATCAGCTCTACGTGTTCAGCAGCCGGGGCGGCGAGGTGGCCAAGCCCGACGTGGCCGCACCGGGTGGGGCGAGCAGCACCGTCCCCCTGTGGGGCGACTACGACCGCTACAACGGCACCAGCATGGCCTCGCCGATGACCACCGGAAGCGTGGCCTGCATCCTCAGCGGCCTGGCCGCCGAGGGCAAATCGTGGAACTTCGGGACCATCCAGCGCGCCCTGCGCCGTACCGGCCGCAAGCTGCCCGGCTATTCGGCCATCGACGTCGGCGGCGGCGTGCTCGACCTTCCGGCGGCCTTCAAGGCGGCCGTGGCCTATTCCGACGCCGGCGAGAGCGACGAGCTGACGGTCATCAAGGTCCGCACCGAGGCGCCCTTCCAGCCCGACGGCGAGGCGCCGGCGGCCTACTGGCGCGGCGGCTGGTATCCGCACGACGGCTACGAGCAGAGCTTCACCATCTCCCCCCGCTTCCCCGACTGGGTGGACAACGACACGCGCAACAAGTTCTACCGGGCCTGGAATCTCAGTACCGACGTCGGCTGGATCCATCTCGACCGGGGACAGACCTATATCAACGGCAACAGCAGTCAGACCATCCGGGCGAGCTACTCGGGCAAGGAGCTCGAGCAGCCCGGACTGCACGTGGGCCGCATCTTCGGCAAGTCCAAGGGCGAAGGGCGGAGCGGAACGGCGGCCTACGACTTCGAGATCATGGTGACCATCGTCCAGCCCTACACCTTCGGGGAGGACACCGGCCGCACCCGCGTCTGGAAGGATCGCACGCTCTCCCCCGGTTCGGTCGATCACTACTTCGTGCGGATCCCCGCCGGAGCGACGGCCATGCAGGTGGATCTGGAGATCCCCGAGGGCAAGGAGGGCATGGTGCGTCCGGTGTTCTTCGACCAGGAGGGCCACGCCCAGGGTTCCTACAAGGGCTATGCGGACAGCCGGGAGAAGCGATCGATCCACTTCGACTTCGCCGGTGACGAGCTCACACCCGGGGTGTGGGAGATCGTGGCCCGGGGAAGCCGTACCGAGGCGCGTCCGTCCACCTACGAGATGAAGGTGGCCTTCTCCTCCTTCGAGGTGACGCCGCCGGTCGTGACGAGCATGGACTTCGACACCCCGGCCGGCTCTCCCCACACCGAGATCACCGTCGTTCCGAACTTCGAGAAGGTGTTCACCGGGCGGATCGAAGGCACGATCGGCGGCTTCGAGCGGCAACGGGAGGTCGAGGTGAAGGACAGCGACGAGTGGAGCTATGACTTCTCCCTCTCGAGCGAGGTTCCCCGCGTCGACTTCTATCTGGAGATGAGCCCGCAGGTGTACAACTACATGACCGACGTTCCCGTGAACATCTACGACTCATCGGGCAAGGCGGTGGTCGTCGACGGCTTCGGCCAGCGCTTCCTGCACATCGCTCTGCGCGACGCGGCCCCGGGCAGCTACACCCTCAAGGTGGACGCCGGTCTGGCCCTGGCCCGCGACAAGGCCGACTGGGGCTTCCATCTGCGGGAGGTGTTCCGGCGGGCGGAGCCGGTGGATCTGAGCGCCGAGGTCCATGGCGAGGGCTCCTTCCTCGTCGTTCCACAGGCTCCGCTGAAGGTGCAGGTGCAAGCCGTCTCGACGCTGCCGACGCCGCCCGATGGCTTCTGCAACCAGGGAGAGCTGCGTCTGCTGGACACCGCCGACGGGAGTGTCCAGCTCAAGATTCCCGTGCGATTGGAACGCTAGAGTCCTAAGCTGAGGTGGAGCGGAGAAGACGCGACCCGCGATCACGTGTTCTCCGCTCTTCGCTCCGATCGTGCGGCGCCCGCCTCCCGGCGACGACGACAGGCGGCGCCCGCCCGGCCGGAGATCGGCGTCCCGGAAGATCCGTGTCCCTGGAGGTGACGAGCATGAAGACCCACAGCAAACTCGTGACCGGTCCCATCCTCATCCTGATGGGTGTCCTGCTCCTGGTGGGTCAGTCCATCCACTGGCACGCCTTCAGCTTCCTGTGGCTGCTCGTGTTGCTGGCGGCCGGAGTGGTGATGCTGGTTCTCTACGGCCAGGGCCGCCGTCATCCGGCCCTGCTGAGCGCCGGTGTCCTGGTGACGCTTCTGAGCCTGCACTTCTTCGCCCTGCGCTGGGGTTGGGTCCAGTTCAACAGCTCGTGGCCGTTCTTCCTGTTGGCACCCGGTCTGGCCTTCCTCTCCGTCGCTGCGGCCGACCGCCAGAACAAGGATGCCCTGGCCCCGGCCATCACCCTCATCAGCATCTCGGTCATCTGCTATCTCTTCACCCTGGGCATCCTCGCCTGGATCCTGCGTGTCATCATCTCCGTGCTGCGCGTCATCGTGCGCTACCTGCTGCCGCTGGGCCTGATGGCCTGGGGCGTCCTGCTCCTGGTCGAGCGCCGTGATGAGAGGGAGTTCGAGGGGGAGATCGGTGGGGTACCGCCGGCGCCCTCCTCGCCCGACGACGGCACCGCTTCCTCGGCCGAGCCAACGCCCGATTCCGAGCCGGCCGCGACCGTGACGGTCGAAGTGGAGGAAGTGGTGGAGGTCGAGGAGCCGTCGACCGCCGAAGCGCCCGGCAGCGGGACGGTGGAGCACGGGGAGGCCGCGGGGATCGAGCCGGCCGAGGTGGAGGAACTGCCCGACACCGGAGCCACGGAGGGTGGATCGACGCCGTCTTCCGGGGAGGAAGAGCTCGAGTCCGCCCGCCGCGACGAGTCGGAGCCTCCCGCAGAGGAGCCCGAGCCGGACAAGGACCAGGACTAGGGCAGGAAGGCCTTGGTGTTGGCCAGCTTGTTGGGCAGGTACTCCTCCATCACGTAGTTCAGCCCGTGCTTGGCCAGCGCCTGCTGTTCCACGCGCACTCCCATCTTGATGAGCTGCTGGATGGCCTTCTGCCACGGCTTGTGGTGCTGGATGAAGGGATCGTTCTTCAGCGAGTCCTTCGCCCTCTTGATGTCGACCTCCTTGAGGGGATGCGTCGGCAGATCGTAGTCGATGATATCCTGCGGGGTGACGCCCAGGAAACGGGCCTGGGGCACACAGAAGAACTCGTTGAGATGGGCCGCGTTGCCCGATCCCACCTTCAGGGTGCGGTAGATGTTGCCGTAGCCGTAGGGGTCGCCGTCGACGAAGACGTACACCGGCAGCTTCTTGGCGTCGCTCAGACGGCGGATGAAGCGCCGGCAGGCCCGGGTGGGCACGCCGCCCATGCTGATGAGGATGCTGTTCGTCTTGCGCCACCACGAGTGCTTCACCAGGCGCTGGAACATACCGGCGGTCTCGATGGCCAGGATGAACTTCGCATCGGTCTCGAAGCCCAGGTCCTCGACCTTCGAGGGGATGCTGTAGGCGCCGCTGCCGAAGCGGGTGCAGTCGATCCGCAGCTCTTCGCCGGTCTCCCGGTCGTGGTCGATCACGATGAGCTGGCCGGCCACCTCGCCGCCCTTCTCCTCGGGGATGAATCCCAGCTGCTCGCGGTTGACGCCGAAGAGGGCCTCCACGTCGTCCATCACCGCGTCGCTCTCGGACTGCTCGTTGAAGCGCGCCTCATCCCAGTTCTTCGAGACGTAGTAGGCCTCTCGCTTGGTGGCGATGTCGTCGGTCTCCACCAGTTGCTTGCACAGGGACATCATGCGCAGGCTCTGGGCGAAGGTCTTCACCGTTCCCACCGAGAGGGTGCGTTCCTTCTTCTTCCCCTTCAGTTGGAAGTATCCCTTGGCCGGCCGGTAGCTGACGTTGGCCAGGCTGCGGACGGGCATCTTCAACGAAGGACTCTTGCGGGCGAGGATCTTGTCGTGGATCCCCTTCGCCTCGCGGGTGATGAGACGGACGACCTTCTTCTGCGCCATCGATCGTTTCCTTCCGCCGGAGCCCTTCGGCTCCGGACCGTTGCGTTCCCGGTCCGTTGCCGGGGGCCGCGGTTCTTCACCGCGGCCCCCCCGGCGACCCGGGGTCCTCTGTGTTCCCTTCTCCTATCTCAACCACCGGTCGATGACCTCGACTCCGGCCTCGATGCCCGCCTGCACCTCGTGCATGGCGGCCTCGAGCATGTAGGCCGGCGCGCTGACCACCTTGTGTTCCTCGTCGACGACACAGTCGGTGACCTTGCACTCGACGTGCTCAGCGCCCATCGCCTCCAGGGCCGCCGCGGTGTCGGGGTCGTTGCCCACGGTCAGCTTCACCTTGGGATCACCGCGCAGGGCGGCGGCCAGCAGGGCCGGTGCGATGCACCAGGCGCCGACGGGCTTGCCCGCTTCGACCATCGAGCGGATGAAGGACTGCACTTCGGGTTGGACGGTGCAGTCCGCGCCCTTCTCGGCGAAGTCGCAGAGGTTCAGGGCCGCCCCGTAGCCGCCGGGCATGACCAGCGCGTCCAGTTCGCCGGCCTCCGAAGGACTCCTGGGGGCGCCGCGGAAGATGCGGGCGGCTTCGACCGCTACGTTCCGCACCGTCCCTTCCATCGGAAGCATGGTCCGGTGGTCGACGACCTTCCTCTGGGGCATGTCCGGCGCGATGGGGACGATCTCGTGCCCGCGCCGGGAGAGGGCGAGCAGGGTGAAGACGGATTCGTGGATCTCGGCTCCGTCGAGGAAGCCGCATCCGGAGATCATGACTCCGACGCGTGCCATGGTTTTCCTCCCGGGTTGTGGAGGCCCCTGGCCCAGCCGTGGGCTAGACCTTGCGGCTCCGGTACATGGTGTCGGTCAGGGTGGCGACCAGTTTCTTCTCCTGCCGGTCGGACAGGTCGAGGATCTCCTGAAGGGCCACCCCGATGTGGGGGATGTATCTCTCGATGTAGGCGCGTTTCTTCGCCGCGTCGCGTTCCCTCTGGCCACGGCGGATGTGGCGGGCCAGTTTGCGGCCGATCTCCTGCAGGGCCAGTCTCAGTTCCTTGATGATCTCGTCGTAGCCGGCGATGGCTTCCTTGCTCTCGCTGGTGAAGGGCACCCATACGCTGGCCAGGTGCACCATCAGGAGCATGGGACCGGTGGGCAGCGCGCCGCGGCTCTGCTGCAGGCCGTACGACTTCCACTTCGTCGTGACCACGCTGCGGGTGATGGCGCAGGCGCCGGCCTGGTACTGCAGGGGAACGCGGTTGGCGTAGCGCAGGAGGGTGATGAGTTCGTCGGCGGGGAGTTTGCCGCCGTAGGCCAGACCCACCTCCACCTGGAAGGGATTGCCCCGGTAGACGCTGGGGTGGCGGGTGACCGCGGCGTAGAAATCGGCCTCGATCTGCTGCTGCAGACCCGCGACGAGCTGTTCCTCTCCGATGGGGGAGAGACAGTTGGTCGGCGGCGAGGGGATCTTCGTGTGGCGGATGCCCTCGATGAGCTTCTCCGCCTTCTCCGGCGAGACCCGCCGCGGCGAGGTGGTCGGCTGCAGGCCGCTGGGCTCGATGATGGACAGGGCGGCCTTGGGTCCCACCCGCGAGAACTCGCTCTGGAAGAAGCCCTTGAGCTGGCGACTCTTCGTGTCCTTGAGCATGCGCATGAGCATGCCCACCTCGACCCCGTAGGGATGCGGCTTGATCGCCAGCGCCTCGGCGGGCAGTTCCTGGATCGCCCGCGGGAAGACCATGGGCTCGGTCTCGCCCGGTGCGAGGTACTCCAGGCTCACGTGCGGGTTGGCCAGGGCGGTCTGCCGCAGATACGACTCGACTCCATGCCGGCCCTTCTTGTAGATCCCCTCCAGTTCGATCTCCACCCGCGTCCCATGGGCCTTGTCCGGCCACTCAGCCTCGCGTTCCTTCTTGATCACCGGTTCGTTGCGCACGGTGTCGATGACCAGCTCGTAGTGGTGTGCGGGACGCCGGCGGTTGGCCCGGCTCTCGATCACCACCGGCCGGCCGGTGGTGAGCTGGCCGTACATGCCCGCGGCCGAGATGCCGATGCCCTGCTGTCCGCGGCTCTGTCGCAGACGGTGGAACTTCGATCCGTAGAGCAGTTTCCCGAAGATGCGGGGGATCTGTTCCTTGACGATGCCCGGCCCGTTGTCCTCGACCATCACCCGGTAGCGGTTCTCACCGACGGTGTGGATCTCCACCCGCAGTTCGGGAAGGATGCCCGCCTCCTCGCAGGCGTCCAGCGAGTTGTCCACCGCTTCCTTGATGGTGGTCAGCAGGGCCTTGGTCGGCGAGTCGAAGCCCAGCAGATGGCGGTTCTTGGTGAAGAACTCGCTGACGGAGATCTCCCGCTGTTCGGTGGCCATGCTCTCGGCGGTGGCCTGGCGGCGGGGCGTCGATCCGGCGGCGACGCTTCTCTTTCGTTTCGGCGGTGATGTCTTGCGTTTCGCGCCGGCCGGCCGGCTCGAACTCTTCCTGGTGGGTGTCATGATAGGGCATTGATGTCACGAAAGAGTCCACGGCGCAAGGCCCGCTTGACGCGCTGCGGGGAAAGTCCTGCGGTGGATGGGACAGGGACGGACCGGTTCAGTGCAGTTCGATGCTGGCGAGGATCTGATCCATCTCGGTTGAGGCGAAGGAGTCGGGCATGGGCGCCCACTCGTACCACAGCGTGATGTGTTGCAGACCTCGGGTCGCAGTGACCACGTGGAGCGTGCGCGGTGTTCCGCGGTAACTTCCCTTCGCGCGGACCGACCAGCCCGCGAGCGAACCCAGTCGTGCCGGTCCGCTCGATTCGACCTGCAGTTGCCAGCCCTTCTTGGCCGCATCCTTCAGGAGGGCGTCCATCCAGCTCTGGTCATCCCAGTCCAGGAGGGTGCGCGGGGCCACCTTCAGGATCAGGGCGGCGTTCTCGGTGAGGTGGGTCGCGCAGAAGAGCTCATCGCCGGAGGGGGAGAGGAAGTCCCAGCCGGGCGAGGGCATCTCCAGGTGGATGCCGTAGTGGGGATTGTCGTAGAAGGGCGCCATCGCGACGGCCTCGTCCCGCTCCGGCTGCAGCGCGTCATGCCAGGCCAGGGCGACCCATTGGCTGGCCAATGCCAGCAGCAGGGTCGCCACGGCGGAGACGACGAGGGATCGCCTCAGCCAGGCGGGTGTGGTGTCCTTCAGATCGGGACGGGGTCGCCTCTGCGACGTGGCCATCCACCAGGCGTGGCTCGCCGTTGCGAGCAGGAGCAGTTCTCCGACCACCACCGCCCAAGCCCACACGAAGGACAGTCCGAGGTGGAAGAGGGCCGCGGTTGTCCCCAGGGCGAGGGCCAGCGTCCTCTCCTCCAGCAGCTCGTAGCCCGCGCCGTAGCCGATGAGGTTCCAGAAGGCCGCGCGGCGCGGTGGGGGGGGACCCTGGTCGGCGCGGCCGTCGGCCATCTCGTAGAGCAGCAGGGCGGCGTCGGCGACCCCGTACAGATAGGCCGCACTGCCGGCGCGGAGGGCCACCCAGCTCAGGGCGGTCCAGCCCATGGCCATGGCCACGGTCGCGAGGATCTGCGAGACCACGGTGGTGAGCAGAATCGCAACCCCTTCTTGCACTTTGCCCAACAGCAGGTGTCCGGCGCCCGGCACCAGTCCGGCCGCCACGAGGATCTGCCACAGGGGACGCCGGAGCCGCCGTCGGCGCGGAGGCGGCGGCGGAGCTTCCAAGGGCTTGTCTTCAAAGATGTTGAGTGAATCCACGGCGTACCGCTCTTGCGCTCCTCCCCGCCACCGGGACCGGTGCTTCGGTCCCCCCGGCCGGGGAGAAGAAGGGTTCCCAGTGGGAGGAGGGAAGAATCGTGCCGGGCGGTTCAGCCGCGCACGAGCAGGGCGAGGGTCTCGACGTGGTAGGTGTGGGGAAAGAGATCGATGGGGACGACCCGTTCCAGGCGGGCCCCCTCGGCGATGAGCAGGCGCAGATCGCGGGCCAGCGCGGCCGGGTCGCAACTCACCAGGACCAGACGCCGCGGCTGCAGTCCACTCAGCGCCGCCACGCTCTTCTCCCCGAGCCCCTCGCGTGGAGGATCGGCGACCACCAGGTCGATGCGGGGAGGCAACTGGGAGAAGGCGCGCTCCAGTTCGGTTCCGACCACGTGGACGGGCAGTCCCCGGGTATGCGTGCGCAGGTCGCGCAGAGCGGCCCGGCTGCGCTCGACGGCCCAGACGTGGGCGGCGCGGCGGGCCAGGGGGACGGTGAACAGCCCCACTCCGGCGAAGGCATCCAGGACCCGGTCGTCGGAGCCGGGATCGAGCATCTCCATCACGAGGCGGCTGAGCAGTTCGGCCCCTTCGGTGTTGACCTGGAAGAACGACTTGGACGAGATGCGGAAACGCTCGCTTCCGACCATCTCGGTGATCTCTCCCTCGCCGGGACCCTTCAGGGGGACGCCGCGCGCGGCGGCCTCCTCGACCGGTGCCGCGTCCACCTCTCCGGTGGCCATCACCAGCCGTTGTCCGGTGTGGATGCCCGCTCGTATCTCGATGCTCCGCAGCCCCGGCAGAGGGGGGAGGGCCTCGTGGACCTCACGGAGGATGGGGTGCAGCAGCGGACACGAGTCGATGGCCACCAGTTCGTGGCCTCCCTTGCGGTGGTAGGCGGTGCGGCCCTTCTCGTCGACGGCGAAGGTGGCGTGGTTGCGGTAGCCGAAGCCGTCGGACGCGCCCACCGAGCGGGTCTCCTCCACCAGATCGGTGTCGACGCCCCCGAGGTGACGCAACTGGCCCTGGACGATCTCCCGCTTCAGTTGCCGTTGCCGGTCGAGCGCGATGTGCTGCCACTGGCAACCGCCGCAGACCTCGGCGTGGGGACACGGTGGGGTGACCCGGTCCGGACTGGGCTGGAGAAGCTCCACCAGCTCGGCCCGGGCCCAGCGCTTGCGCAGGTCGACCAGACGGATGCGGACCCGTTCTCCGGGAATGGCGCCGGCGACGAAGACCGCGCGTCCGTCGGCGAGACGTCCCACCGCCTCGCCTCCGTGGGCCATGCCGTCCACCTGCACTTCCTGCACTTCACCCGGTTTCAGCTCTGCCATTGTCTCTCCACCGCCACGAAGGCGTCCCGGTAAAGATGGAACAGACGCTCGAGCACCGCCCGGTTCGCTTCGCCCAGGTATTCGCTCAGCGCCGGCATGCGTGCCTCGGCCCGATGGGCGTGCACGGCCGCCCGCTGGAGCAGTCGGGCGGCCACCTGCTGGACCGCCGGATCGCTGTCCGCGTGCGGGTCGCTCGCCGCCCGCCGGAAACGCTCCCGATCGAAACCGGCCTGCTCGAGGATCTCCCCGGGAATGGTCAGGAGCTGGGGATTGCCCCGCGCGTCCTCGGAGAGGTCGCGGACGATGTGGGTGAGGTAGCAGAAGCGGGCCAGCTCGCGCGCCTCGTCCATCACCGACAGACCAGAAGGTGTCTCCAGCCGCCCGCCGTCGTCGCGGGCCGTGAGCAGGTAGAGAAAGACCGCACCGGGAGCCACCGCCGCTCCCTCACAGTAGTCGTACCACTCGTCCCAGTCCCGCAGACCGCGTTCCTCGATGTCCCGGCGCAGGCTCCGGCTCAAGCGGAGGAAGGGTTCGGCGCCGAGATCGCTGTGTCCCAGATGACGGTTCAGGGCGGTGAAGACGAGGGCCTCGAAGTCGTCCTCGCCGGGGAGGTAGGCACCGGCCGCGGCCAGGCGGACCTGTTCTTCCCATCGTTGGAGACGCTCGAGGACGTGGTCGCGCCGGGCGGCCCGCACGTCTGCCGCCTGGTCGAGGAACTCCCGGTCGATGAGGTCGTCCAGCGCCCGCATGGCCGCGTAGGCGGCCAGGAAGAAGGTGTAGCGATGGGCGTCGGGCAACTGCCGTGCAGCCTCGTGCAGATGGTTGGCACCGCGGGTCGTCAGTTCCCGGCAGCGGGCGAGGGCTTCGCTTGCCTCCACGTCTACCATCTTCGAGACCTTCTCCCGTCCGGGCGGCTCTCACCGGCCGAGGTGGCAGTGGGTTCTACTTGAAGCGGATCGAGGGAAGGTTCATCGCCCTTCCCCAGCTCTGGCTCACCTTGGCCGCGATGTGGGCGGTGGCCACGACATCGCGCAGGCAGTACTCGACGATCTCCTTCGTGCGCCCTTCCTCGAAGGCCTTGCCGACCCCAGCGCCGGTGACCTCGCCCTCCTTCGGACTGGCCACTCCGGTGGCCTGGGACCAGGCCTCCAGGCCATAGGGACGGGTCGCCCGGAACTGGCTGAGCACCTCGGCGAGATCCATGTGTTCACGGATGGCCGAGAATCGAGGCGGCATGAGATTGCGGCTGACCTGGACCTCGTTCAGGAGGGAGCGCTGCAGAAGGAAGGGAATGTCGAAACCCCGGCCGTTGTAGGTCACGATCGTCTGGAAACGGGTGATCATGTCCCAGAACTCGTGGAGGATCGCCTTCTCGTCCCCGCCCACCAGCGACACCTGCTCGACGCCCTCCGGGGACGTGATCGATTCCACCTTGCCGTGGCGGTCGTCGTAGAGCATCGCCGCGCGCCGGGTCTCCGGGGAGAACAGGCCGATGGTGACGACACGGGCACCCAGGGCGTAAAGCCCGAGCTGCTCGCGCCAATCCTCGTCCTCCTCGCTTCGATCCTTCAGACTGGCGGCCAGCGCCGGGGTCACTTCCGCTTCGGGAAGCGGAGCGGTTTCGATGTCGAGCACGCAGTTGGCGACCCTCATGGAGAGCACCTCGCCTCAGGGTTTGGTGGAACGGGAGGGGAAGCGTTCGTTGGGCGGGACGTTCTCGATCCATTCCAGCAGGAGCGAAGCCACCTGTGGGGCGAGCGTTCCGGCCATGGGGAGATTGCTCAATCCCTGGGGAGCCTCCGTCGCCAGATCCATTTCCTCCACCTGGGCTCCGTTGTCGAGCAGCCACTGCACGACCGCTTCGCGACGCTGGTCCATCTCCTCGGTGGGGTGGGGCCCCCGGACCACGAGGACCGCCCAGCCGGGGATGTTCCGGGGAGTGGCGATCTGCAGCCAGGTCTGCAGACCGGTGAGGGCCGCGGCCCAGTAGGGCTGCGCATCCTGGTCGTATTCTTCCATGAGGCGCTCGAAGCCCTCTTCTCCCAGATCGCTGTGGGGATAGCTCTTGCCCGGCTCCGGTCCGATGCCCCACTCCCGCCACAGGTGGTCGCGCAGATGGGCCCGGCGCTGCGCGATGTCCTCCGGTCGCGCGGAGATCTCCGGCTGGATCCCCTTCGGGCCGACCGGGTCGAGCAGGATCGCGCCGGATGCCGCCTCCGGTGTGGTGTTGCGCAGCTTGATGACGAAGGCCGCGGCGACTCCCTGGGCGTAGATCACCCGGGGAAAGCTGGCCATGACCGAGTGGTAGGTGAGCTCCACCGCCTTGTTGGTCATGTTCACGATGTCCGGGTTCTTCGGAGGAACGGACTCGCCGCAACCGGGCAGATCGAGGGCGAAGAAACTCCAGCCGCGGTCGGCGAACCACTCGGCCCAGCTCGAGTCTCCGCTGGCCGGCTCGAAGTAGATGGAGGAAGCCAGCCCCGGGGGCGTCACGCACAGAACGCGTTTCTCTTCCTGGGCTCCCCAGAAGTAGGCTTTCACGTGCGCCTGTTCGTCGCCGCCGGCATCGAAGTCGTAGAAGGTGTAGGCCTTGCCGGGGACGGTCTGGCCGATCGTGTTCTGGGCCGTGGCCGGATGCGTACCGGCCGCGAGGAGGAGGCCGAGGGCCGCCAGCCCTGCGAGAGGCCGGATCGCCCGGATGGGGGAAGGGCGGGGGATGTGGATGCGAGCCATGGAGAAGCTTCCTCCTGGACGGATGGCCTGAGGCGAAGAGACAGTCTAAACCCAAGCCGCAGCGGCGGCGAGAGGCAAAGGGGGTAGCTTTTGCCTGAGGCTCGTCGACGGCCTTCGAGGGTGGAACGACGATTCCCGAAGCGAAACCGCCGGCCGGCGGTGGGAGAGGACCGACCATGACACTTCGCGATTTGCCGCGCATCCGCGCGATCCTGATCCTGATCGCCCTGTCCGTGACCGGTCTCGGCGCGACGGCAGCCCGGGGAACGGGCGATCCGCCGCCGGACGCGCTCGCGGAGACTTCGGGGTCGGCGGCCTTCCGGGAGGGTGTCGAGCGCTTCCGTGAGCACCGCTACCAGGCGGCGGAGAAGATCTTCGAGCAGCTGAGGCGAAGCCATCCCGACTGGCGGCCGCGCGAGTGTGAGTCGTGGAGACTGGCCTCGGCCCTGCGGGCCGCGGCGGAGGATCGGGCAGACCCCTCCCGGTGGGAAACCCTGCTGCGGGAGAGCGAGATCTTCGTGCGGGGTGAGGGAGCTCCCTCCCCGGCGCGGAAGGGAAGCGGGATGCCGGTGCCGTCCATCCGTCCGTCGTCGGTCATCGACCGGCCGGCCGCGCGGGTGGCGACGGCGGTGGTCGCCGGCATGGGAAGGGAAGGGAAGGGTACGTGGTTCTTCGATCAGGCGCTCGCCCATTGGCGGGCCCAGGTGGTCAGCCCCGCGTCGGTCGAAGGCTACATGGATCTGCTGGAAGCGGTTCTGCTGCGCTGGGGGCGTTGGAAGGAGCCGGATACTACCCTTCTGCAGATCTGGGAGGAGCTGAGACGGGCCGGGGCTTCGCCACATCGCCTTCGCGCGGCCGCCCGGACCCTGCTCCTGACCGGCGCGATCGAGTCGAGGGCCTCGCGGCCGCAACTCGAGCCGCAAGCACTGGCCCCGGGAGCGGAGCTTCCACCGCCATGGGCGGTTCGCGAGCGCATCGCCCGCGACACGCTCTCCCTCGATCCGGATGCCTCGCTGGCGGCGCTCTGCCATCTCGTCCTGGCCGAGACCGCCGAGTGGCGGGGACTGTACCGTCAAGCGGTCGAGGCCGCCTGGCGCGCCATGGAGCTTCCGCCTGGTGAGGGGGATGCCCCGCGCCTGGCCCGCCTGCTCCTGGAGCGGATCACTGCACCGCGCATCGAGTGCGAGGCTCCGCTGCTGTACCGTCCGGGCTCGGGCCATCCCGTGAGCCTGCGCTGGCGCAACCTGCGTGGCTGGCGGCTCCAGCTGCGGCGCGTCGACCCCATCGCGGATCTGCGGGAGAAGATGCCGGAACGATCCGATCGGGACGACACTCCGGCCCGTTTCTACCGCGACGATGCGGGAAGGCCCGTGCTCACGCGCAGCTTCGTCGATCTTCGCGAGGCCGCCGCCCGCGGGGATTCCACCGCCGCCGGAAGGGCTGGGGAAGCCCATGTGCCCCGGGACAGCACCCTCATCCTCGATGCCCTGCCCGAGGGGCTCTACCTGCTCCGTGTCGAGGGTGAGGTCTTCGATGCCGCCCAGCGGCCCTCGGCCGAGGGAGGGTCGGCTTCTGCCCCGGACGGAGGGACCGCTTCGGCGGCGACGGTGGTGGCGCGCCGGCTCCTGCAGGTGACCCATCTCGGTCTGAGCCTCAGTCCGGTGGGAGACGATGCGTTCGAGCTGTGGTTGACCCGGATGGACGATGGCCGCGCCGTGGGCGGAGCCGAGTTGCTCCTGCTGCGCCGGTGGAAGTCGCCTGAGCAGAGCGAGTGGACCACCACCCGCCAGCAGGTGAAACTGGACCGCCAGGGGAGAGCCCAGGTTCCGGGAAACGTCTTCGAGCCGCGGCGGCAGGAGGTGCTGGTGGTCGGGAGCAAGGGCCGGGCTCCGGTGTTCCTGTGGACCGATCTGTATGCCAGCCAGCCCCATCGGGAGGAGCCCGTCTCGTGGCGGGGCTTCGTCCTCACGGATCGCCCCCTCTACCGGCCCGGGGAGCGCGTGCACCTGCAGGCCTTCGTGCGGCGGGCCCGGCTCGACGAGCGGAGCATCGAGACGCCCTCGGGGCTCGAGGTGGAGATCCTCGTCCGCGACCCATCCGGCGCCGAGCTGCTGCGTGAATCGGGCACCCTCGACGCCAACGGTTCCATCGAGAGCTCACTGTCCCTCTCCCGTCATCCCCCTCTCGGTTCCTATGCGGTGCAGATCCGCTACGGTCCCCAGCTCGTGGCCTCCGGGAATTTCCAGGTCGATGCCTACCGCCGCCCCGAGTTCACCGTACGGCTGAGTCTTCCCGAGCAGAGGAACCACGTCCTGGGAGACACCCTCCAGGTGAAGGTCGCCGCCGCGTATCTCTTCGGCGGTGCGGTGCAGGGGAAGGTGGAGATCGTGGTCCATCGCCGCCCCTTCCGCTTCGGCTGGCGCCCGCAGCCCCTGCTGGACGTCTCGGCCCGTCCACTCCTGTGGCCCCGCCCCGGCTTCGCCACGCAGGAGATCGACCGGGTCCGGCTCCTGTTGGATGAGAAGGGCGAGGCGCTCGTGTCCATTCCGACCCATGGGCTTGCCGGCGATCCCACCGCGCGCTTCGAGTACACGATCGAAGCCCGGGTGCAGGACGCTTCGCGACGGGAGGAGAGCGGGCGGCTGGTGGTGCGGGTCGGAGCGGAGGAGCTGGTCGCCTCGCTGCATGCTCACCGTCAGGTGGTGCATCCGGGCGATTCGGTGCAGGTGAGGCTCGAGGTGGAGGATCTCATGCAGCGGCCGGCTGCCATCGAG
Organism: Candidatus Krumholzibacteriia bacterium; assembly: GCA_029932915.1. Taxonomy (GTDB): domain Bacteria; phylum Krumholzibacteriota; class Krumholzibacteriia; order JAJRXK01; family JAJRXK01; genus JAOZPE01. The sequence goes on along the minus strand of JAOZPE010000007.1, from coordinate 5,260 downwards.
GGCTCGTGGTCGCTCGTTCGCCTGCGAGGGGAGGACGACGAGCGCCGGCTCCAGGGCGCAAGGGTCGAGACCGACGCGAGTGGCACGGCCACCATCGTCTTCGCCGTCGCCGAGCCAGGCCGTTACCGCGTCGACTTCAGCGCCCGCGATGGGCGGGGGCGTCCGGTGCGGGCCGGGACCATCGTGTGGTGCGCCGATCCCCGGCGCCGCCTGCGGGTCGCCGGAACCCGGGGTCTGCAGTTGATCACCGCCGCTGACGCCTTCACCGGCGATGTCGCCGAGGTCCTGCTGGTGAGCGAGAGGCCGGACATCGACGTGCATCTCACCCGGAGCTTCGCCCAGCGCAGCACCTGCGAGGTGGTGCGGCTCGTGGGCAACGCCCGCCTGTTGAGGATCCCCCTCGACCGTTTCCATCGTCCCTCCTTCTCCCTGCGGGCGACCGCGGCCTGGGACTGGACCTTCCGGGGGGCCATGGTCCGGGTGACGACACCCTGGCCCTCCCGTCTCATGCATCTGTCCGTCGACTTCGACGAGGAGGACTATCGCCCGGGGGAGACCGCCCACCTGCGCATCCGGGCGCTGGGTCCCGATGGAGAGGGACTGAGGACGCCGGTGACCCTCGCGGTGGTGGACGACGCCGTGCTGCAACTGCGGCCCCGGGTGCAGCCCGATCTGGCCGCCATGCTGCAGCGCTTCCCGGTGCAGCCTCTGCCCCGCGAGATGACCAGTGTCCAGACGGCCAGGGGTTTCCATGACACGCGCACCCAGGAGGAAGGAGGTGCGGCGGGCAAGGACGGGTCGGTCGGGCCGGCCGCCGGCCTGGATCTGGCGGGGAACGTCCACTACAAGGCCGCTGGCGAGCGTGGAGAGTCCCTGGCTTCAGCGGCTCCGACGCAGATGGACGAGACCTTGCCCTCGTCCTGGCCGGACGCGGCTTCCTCAGAGGCGGCGGCCCCGCAAGCGGTGCTGCGCCGGGACTTCCGGGCGACCGCCCTGTGGCGGACGGCGGTGATGACCTCCGCCGATGGAAGCGCCGAGGTCGAATGTCCCCTGCCGGAGAGCCTGACCCGCTGGAAGGCCTGGGCCCTCGCCCTGTCACCACAGAACCGGGCCGGCACGGCCGAGGCCGAGGCGCGCACCCACAAGTCCCTGATGGTGCGGATCAACGAGCCACGCATCTTCCGCGAGGGCGACCATTTCGTCTTCGTGGCCACGGTCCACAACGAGAGTGCCACCGCACAGCGGGTGAAGCTGCGCCTGGAGGCCGAGGGCCTGCAGGTGGACGGGGAGTCGGTGGAAGTGGAGGTGCCGGCCCGCGGGCAGGCTTCGGCCGAGTGGTCGGCGGCGGTTCCACCCGATGCAGCCGCCGAGACGGTACGGCGGAACGAGGACAGCGGACGGATCGAGGTCATCCCGCGCCGCGTGGAGGTGAGGATCGAGGCCCTCGCTCCCCACGCCTCCGATGCCCTGCTGCGCACGGTCGAGGTCCATCCCTGGGGGACGCCCCTGCGCCTGGTGGCGAACACGCGTCTGAGGGACGGGGGAAGCGGCAGCCTGGAACTGGAGATGCCGGCCCGCCGCCGCGACGATCTCAGCCGCGTGGCCCTGCAGCTCTCGCCGAGTGTCCTGTCGGTCTGCGTCGACGCGCTGCCCTATCTGGCCGCTTTCCCCTACGGCTGCACCGAGCAGACCCTCTCGCGTTTCGTTCCGGCCGTTGCGGTCCGCTCCGTGGCCCGGCGGATGGGAGTCGAGACCCGGCGTCTGGATCCGCGTCTGGACGAGAAGGTGGCCGAGGGCCTGCGCCGCATCGCCCGTATGCAGCGGCCCGACGGCGGCTGGGGATGGTGGGCGCAGGACGAGAGCCGCCCCGACCTGACGGCCTATGCGCTGGTGAGCCTGCGCCGGGCCCAGCTCAGCGGGATCGAGGTGGACGAGCGGCTCCTGCGACGGGGCAGCGAGCGCCTGCGCGCCATGCTTCCCCGTCTGGAGGGTCAGGATGACGACCTGGCCTGGGCCCTCCACGCCCTGGCCCTCACCGGTGTGGCCGAGGACGAGACGATGGCCCGTCTGGCCACTTCCCTCCTGGACCGGCGCGATCGCCTGCGCGACTGGGCCCGCGCGCTGACCGCTTCCTATCTGCACCGGGTGGGACGGGACGACGACGGTCGGCGGATGCTGGCCCGGCTGGAGGAGAGCGCGCAGCGGGATCGACAGTATGGAACCGTGCACTGGGGCCGCCGCCACGGCTACTGGTGGAGGGGTCAGGGAGCGGTGGAGACGACGGCCTTCGCCCTGCAGGCCTTTCTCGATCTGGATCCCCATCGCCCGGAGGTGGAGGGAGCGGCCCGTTGGCTGGTGGCCAATCGCGAGGGCAACCGCTGGGACAGCACCCGTGCCACCGCCCATGCCATCCTGACCCTGAGTGACTATGCGGGCGCGGTGGGCGAGAGCGATCCGGACTACACGCTGAGTGCCTGGGTGGCAGGGGAAGAGTTGGTGCGGATCCGGGTGTCCCGGCGGAACCTGCTCGATGCCGGAGGGTCCTGGCCCATTGACCCCGCTCTCCTGGAGACGTCCGGAGGGAAGGTCGAGATCCGGATGGAGGGTCACGGCACGGCCTACGCCTCGCTGGTCCTGGACACCTGGACCTCGGCCGCCGAGCCCGCTCCCAGTGCGAATTGGCTGTCCGTCGAGCGCAGCTACTTCCGCCTGCGGCCGGTGCGGACCCTCGGCGGGGAGATCGTGGAGGTGGAGGAGGCCCTGGCCGCCGGGGATCGTGTCACCAGCGGCGAGCGCATCCGGGTGCGTCTGCTCGTGAAGGCCCACCGGGACCTGGACTACGTGGTGGTGGAGGATCCGCGGCCGGCCGGCTGCGAGGCGGTCGAATCGCTCAGCGGCTGGGTCTCCGGGAAGGGATGGTCGGGTCGGCGGGAGGTCCGGGACGATCGCGACGCCTTCTTCATCGCCCACCTGGGCGAGGGTTCCCATCGGATCGAGTACGAGCTGCGGGCGGAGAGTCCCGGCATCTTCCGGGTTCCCCCGGCTCGGGTGGAGGGGATGTACCTGCCCGACGTGAACGGCTCTTCTAGGGCCTTCCGTCTGGTCCTCCGCTCGGAGGAGGTGGAACGCTGAGCCGCGGGGAGACACGAGGTGGGGTGGAGGCGTCCTGGTCTCCACCCCGTCCGGTGGCTCTCCTCTCCTCGATTCCCCCTCGATGCCCGGCTCCGGCCGATCCCGCTCCCCGTCTCCGTCGCGTCCGGCGGCCGTCTTTCCCGCATGTTCGTTCAATGCCTTGAAAGCAAAGGGCTTATTGCGATGTGTGGCCCTGTCGTCCCCGGATGGGGATCGCCGGGAGCACCGGCGGGGATCGAGCCGGGAGGGAGGCGTCCGGAATTCCAACTTGAAGGAATATGGTGATTTGGAGTACAATTCGCCTGCGACTCAGTAGCAAAGAGTCCCACTTCGGCCCGAGAGGGCCGGATGGGACGTTCGCGGTGAACGGAACGGGGGGACCGACGTTTTTCCCTGAAACGCCATTCCACCACTCTTTCAGGCCGGATCCATACTCGACACTGGAGCTCAACCCCTCATTTCCGAGGGTGTGGGTTTCATCCCCGTCCCGAAAGACCTTCCGATTCACCGGAAGTTTGGGTCTGTTTACCGCAACTCTTCACGTGACGAGCCGCGCTCGCACCGTGGCTTCGTCATCTTGTCTGACACCCAGACCGTCGTTGATTTGCATCAACGCTGGAGGGACCAAGCATGAAGAGATTTTTCTCTTTCGCTCTGTGCCTGTCTCTCGTTGCCCTGGGAGCAAGCGTTGCGCTTGCTGCCGGTGGTGATGAGGCTGTAGCCAGGGACTACAGTGGGTACAATCTTGCGATCGGGGGACAGAACCTGATCCTGAGCAGCAGTGGTGACGCCGCGATGTCCAAGGCAACCGGCGACACCTTCTACATCTATGGTGGACCGGGAACGGCCGAAGGGAAGTTCCAGCAGGTCGAGCAGAATCCTGGGGGGACTCCTCAAGCCCAGGGTTGGACCAGCCACGACCTGACCGAGGTGGCTCCGCACTGGCGTTCGACGAACAACCAGGCGCTGTCCGCTGCCGGTCCGAACCAGTTCACGGGCGCGGCGGGGACGAACCACGCTTGCGCTTCGAACCATCCGGGTCCGGGATACGTGGGTTACGGGAACCAGTGGAACGACTGGTTGGTGTTCGACTATGACGTCAGCGCCGGCAACCCCTCCTTCGATCCCACCGTGGATGTGACCACCGTCGAGTACACCTGCGAGTACAAGCACTACTCGGAGAACGGCTACGACTTCACCCACTTCGTGTGGAATCAGGGCGGCGCCGATCAGGAGCTGTTCATGATCGACGGAAGTTCGGTGGACACTCTTGGCGTGTACACTGCGGTGACTTTCAGCAGCGGGACCATCACCTACAACCCCGGTGACTATGTCGGCAACGGCAACGAGATCGAGCTGAAGATCATCACCACCTCCGATGGTGGCTGGTCGGATGAGGACGGTCTGTTCCCCACTGGTGGCCTCGGCCACACCGTGGTGGACAACATCGAGGTCACGGTGAACGGTGTCGTGGTCAGCGTGGCCGACTTCGAGTCGACCGACGGCAACGGCCATGACAACCCCGAGGGCGACGTCAGCGGCACCGACAACGGTGCGGGTACGGGAACGGCCGGTTGGGTGCCGACCCCCGCTGCCTTCTTCGGTGACTTCGCGAAGCTGTACGGGCAGTTCCAGGACATCGACGTGTGCCGTGACAACTTCACGCCGCTGTGGACGTTCATCAACGATGGAACTCCCCCGAACAACGCTCCTGGCGAGACCATCGCGCCGGCCACTTCTCCCACGTGGAGCTATGGTGTGCCTGGTGGATACGTCGTGGAGTACAACGGTGGCCTCAATGGTGGCTACCTCTCCAACGAGGTCTGGTCGCCCGCGTTTGCCTGGGATCTCCCCGGCACCGAGGACGACGTGTCCAACGGTGGTGCCGTGCTCGGCTTCACCCGTTGGAGCCACATGCCTCTGGACAACGCGATCTTCGCGGTGTGGCACGTTCGCAGCTACACGGCGGCCTACGGTTGGACGGGCTGGATCGACAACAACTTCGTGTACTACAGTGAGTCGCCCGCGTGGGGCAACTTCACCGTGAACGTCACGGACATGTTGTTGCAGAATCCCGACTCCGTGCAGATCGCCATGGGTGCGGTGGACATGTCCGGCGTCTGGCCTT
>JAOZPE010000032.1 GCA_029932915.1 Candidatus Krumholzibacteriia bacterium | reverse complement strand
AGCACGGCGAGGTCTTCGTCACCGACGACGGGGCCGAGACCGACCTGGACCTGGGTCACTACGAGCGCTTCATCGACCGCAGCCTGCGGCGCATCCACAACGTCACCAGCGGGCAGATCTACGACGCCATCCTCACCCGCGAACGGCGGGGCGAGTACCTGGGCCGCACCGTCCAGGTGGTGCCCCACGTGACCGACGAGATCAAGCACCGCATCAAGCTCACCGCCCAGCCCCAGGACGAGAACGATCCGCCCGTCGACGTGGTCATCACCGAGATCGGCGGCACGATCGGCGACATCGAGGGCCAGCCCTTCCTGGAGGCCCTGCGTCAACTGCGCCTGGAGCTGGGGGCGAACCGTTCGCTCTTCATCCACCTCACCCTGGTGCCCCACGTGAAGACCGCCGGCGAGTTCAAGACCAAGCCCACCCAGCATTCGGTCCGCGAGCTGCGGGGCATCGGCATCCAGCCGGACATCCTCATCTGCCGGGCCGAGAGCAAGCTGCCCGAGGCGGAGAAGAAGAAGATCGCCCTGTTCTGCAACGTGGCCGAGGACCACGTCATCGACGCGCCCGACGTGTCGTCCATCTACGAGATCCCGCTGCTCTTCGAGGAGCAGGAGCTGGCGGACAAGGTCTGCGCCCTGCTCGAGCTGCCCGAGGCCGTTCCCGATCTGGATGCCTGGCGCGAGATGGTGGACAAGATCCACCATCCCCGCGGTGAGGTGCGCATCGCCATGGTGGGCAAGTACACCGGGCTGAAGGATTCGTACAAGAGCATCATCGAGGCCTTCATCCACGCCGGCGTGGCCAACTCCACCCACGTCGACCTGCAGTGGGTATCCGCGGAGGACGTGGCCGACGACGGACCGGCGGTGCACCTGGGCAAGGCCGACGGCATCCTCATCCCCGGCGGTTTCGGCGAGCGCGGGATCGAGGGCAAGATCCAGGCGGTGCGCTACGCGCGCGAGCAGGGCATTCCCTACCTGGGCATCTGCCTGGGCCTGCAGATGGCCATCATCGAGTTCGCTCGCGACGTGTTGGGACTGGAGCGGGCCAACTCGACCGAATTCCAACCGGACTCGCCCGATCCGGTCATCGCACTCATGAGCGAACAGGAGGGCGTCGAGGATCTGGGCGGCACCATGCGCCTGGGCTCGTATCCGTGCATGCTCAAGCCCGACAGCCTGGCCCAACGGCTCTACGGGCGCGAGGCCATCGACGAGCGCCATCGCCACCGCTTCGAGGTGAACAACCACTACCGCGAGCGCCTGGAGGAGGCGGGCATGGTCTTCAGTGGCCTGTCGCCGGACGGCTCTCTGGTGGAGATCGTCGAGCTCACGGATCATCCCTTCTTCCTGGCCGTCCAGTTCCATCCGGAGCTGAAGAGCCGCCCCGAGCGGGTGCACCCGCTCTTCGAGGGCCTGGTCGCGGCCGCGGTGCGGCACCGCGACGGGAAGGACAAGACCGCAGGAGCGGACGAGCGCGGCGGCTCCAGCCCGGCTCGGGCGGGCCGTTCTACACGCGGCACCAACGATGCCACCGGCCGCAGTGCCAACGAGGCGGCCGACCGCGCGTCGGGGGGGAAGGCCTGAGATGCCCGCGCGCGCGTTCTCCATCGGAGAGGTCCCGGTGGGAGGGGAGGCCCCCCTGCTGCTCATCGCCGGTCCGTGCGTGCTGGAGGATCCCGACGAGATGCTCCTGACCGCCCGCACCCTGGCCGATCTGGCCCGTGTCCTGGAAGTGGGCTACGTCTTCAAGTCGAGCTACCTCAAGGACAACCGCACCCGCGGCGAGTCGCCCCGCGGACCGGGACTGGACGAGGGCCTCGCCCTGTTGCTGCGCATCCGCGAGGAGGTGGGCTGTCCGGTTCTGACCGACGTGCACAGCGTCGAGGAGGTGGAGGCGGCCGCCGAGGCGGGCATCGACGTCCTGCAGATCCCGGCCTTCCTGAGCCGCCAGAGCCGTCTGCTCGAGGCGGCCGGCCGCAGCGGCCGGGCGGTGAACGTGAAGAAGGGCCAGTTCCTCGCTCCGGAGGACCTGCGCCACGTGGCCGACAAGGTCGCCGCCGCCGGCGGCGAGCGCATCCTGCTGACCGAGCGCGGAACGAGCTTCGGCTACCACGACCTGGTGGTCGACTTCCGCGGCTTCGCCACCGCGCACCGCATCGGCTGGCCCTGGGTGTACGACCTCACCCATTCGCTGCAGCGGCCCTCGGCCGAGGGCACAGTGAGCGGGGGCACGCCGGCCTTGGCGCCGATGATGGCCCGTGCCGCCGTGGCCGCCGGCATCGACGGCCTCTTCCTGGAGGCCCATCCCGAGCCTTCGCGCGCGCTGTCCGATGCCTCCACCCAGCTTCCCCTGGACAGTCTCTCCTCGTGGCTTCCCCTGGTGGTCGAACTCCACCGGCGGGTGCAGGAAGCGAGGTTGCGATGATCAGCGAAGCGGCCTGGGAGCGGGCGCAGAAGGTGCGCGGTCTCATCCTCGACGTCGACGGGGTGCTGACCGACAACCGCATCTACTACGGCAGCGAGGGCGAGGTGCTGCGCGCGTTCAGCGTGCGCGACGGACTGGGTCTGGTCCTGCTGCGCGACGCGGGCTACCGCCTGGGCATCGTCAGCGGCCGCGCCAGTTCCACCGTGCGGGCCCGCGCCCGCGAACTGGGGATGGATCCGGTGCTGCTGGACCGCTCGGACAAGGCGGCTGCCCTGGAGGAGGTGCTCGCGGCGTGGAAGCTTCAGCCCGAGGAAGTGGCCGCCATGGGCGACGACATCCTCGACGGTTCCCTGCTGGCGAAGGTGGGGCTGAGCATGGCTCCCTCCGATGCCCGCGAGGAACTGCTCGCGCGTGTCGACTTCGTCGCTCCGGCCGGGGGAGGCCGCGGAGCGGTGCGCGAGGCCTGTGAACTGCTGTTGCGCGCCGGCGGGCACTGGGAGGAGATCCTGCGCCGTCATCATCTCGATGAGGAGAGCCCGTGGAAGAATCGACCCGAAATCACCGGCTGACGCCCCAGCGCAGCGATCCCGACCGGGCCGACCGCACACCGGACGGCGAGCTGGTGGGCATGGGGCGCGAGGTCTTCGAGCAGGAATCGCGCGCGCTCGTCGACATCGCCGCGCGGCTCGATGACCACTTCGCCCAGGCGGTGCGCTGGATCTACCAGTGCGAGGGCCGTGTGCTGGTGACCGGACTGGGCAAGAGCGGACTGGTGGGACGCAAGATCGCCGCGACCTTCACCAGCACCGGCACTCCGGCGCTCTTCGTGCACCCGGTGGAGGCCTTGCACGGCGACCTGGGCATCGCCACATCCGACGACCTGGTCCTGGCCCTGTCGCGCAGCGGGCACAACACCGAGCTGCTGACCATGGTGCACTCGCTGCAGGCGCTTGGCCTGCGCTCGATCGCCATCACCGGTGAGATCGACTCGCCCCTGGCGCGGGCGGTCGACCTGGTCCTGGACGTCCACGTCGAGCGCGAGGCCTGTCCCCTGAATCTCACGCCGACGACCAGCTCGACCGCGGCCCTGGCGATGGGCGACGCCCTGACCGTGGCCCTCCTTCGGCTGCGGGCCTTCCGCCGCGAGGACTTCGCCTTCCTGCATCCCAGCGGAACCCTGGGGCGCACCCTGCGCATGACCGTGGCCGAACTCATGCACACCGGCGACGAGCTGCCCGTGGTGCACCGCGAGCAACCCCTGCGCGAGGCCGTCCTGGTCATCGCCGACAAGCGGCTGGGCTGCACCTGCGTGGTCGACGACGAGGGCCGCCTGTGCGGCTTCCTGACCAACGGCGACCTCCAACGGGTGCTGGTGCGCCACGCCAAGGAGGGCGACGACGCCCTGGGCCGTCCGGTGGCCGAGTTCATGAGCCCGAACCCCCGCACCGTCGATCCGGTGTGCCTGGCCCGGGCCGCCCTGCACAAGATGGAGGAGAACCCCACGGGCCCGATCACCCAGCTCGTGGTGGTCCAGGACGAGCGCCCGGTGGGGCTGCTGCATCTCCACGATATTCTGCGACAGGGACTTTCGAGGTAGTCTGGCACCATCCTTGCTTGACAAGCCCGCTTCCCCTCCGTTATCTGAATCCATGGACCGCTTCTCTGGCGAGCAGGCGCTGGAAGCCGCGCCGGGCGGGGATCTCTCCGTGCCTGGGCGTCGTCCGGCCGTCGAGCGGGCGCCGGGGCCTCGTCTGCCCCTCTGGAGACGCGTGCGGCGATGGCTCTTCTATCTGCTCGCCCGCCTCCTGGCCGCCTTGGCCCGACATCTGCCTCGCTCATGGGTCGGTGGAGGCTTCGCCGCACTGGGCACCGTCGCCGGGCTGGTGCGCCGCCGCGAGCGCCGGCGGGCCCTGCAGCGTCTCTCGTGGGCCTTTCCCCGGTGGAGCGAGGAGCGCCGCCGGAAGGTCCTGTGGCGCAGCTACCGCAATCTCGGGCGCAATCTGGCCGACGCGGTGCGCAGGGATGTACGGGTGGACGCCGCCGAGGAGGATCGCCGCCGCCTGGAGGCCGCGGTCCACGGCGATCGGCCCCTGCTGATCCTCAGCGCCCATCTGGGCTGCTGGGAGCAGTTGGGGCTGTGGCTGGCCGGCAGCTTTCCTCCCATCGGGGTCGTCACCGCCAATCCGCACAACCGGCGTGTCGACGCCTGGTTGCGGCGGGAGAGGCGAGCCCTGGGCCTGGTGACCTTCGACCGTCGCCACGAGCCCCGGGCGGCGGCCCGCTGGTTGCGGCAGGGACGTCCGCTGGTCCTCGTGGCCGACCATCGCAACCAGGTGACCAGCGTGGAGGTGCCTTGGTTCGGCCGGCCCGCTCCCACCGCGCTGGGCCCGGCCCGTTTGGCCCGTTGGGCGGGAGCCCGGATCCTGCCGGTGGGCATCCGCCGTGAGCAAGGCGGCCACGTGGTGATGGTGGGCGAGGAAGTGCAGTGGCAGGCGGAGGACGACGACGCCACGATCGCCGCCGCGTGCAATCGGGCCCTCGAAGCGCTCATCGCCCGGGCCCCGGAGGAGTGGACCTGGGTCCACGAGCGATACGGCGCGTCGTAGACGAGCCGAGCCGGGAACCTTCCACAGGACCCGGGGTGCAAGGAGTAGAGGGGGAAGACGCATGGAGAGGGTGGAGCCGATGGATCGTTCCCTGCGCGCCGTGCGCGCGGCCGCGCTGCTTTCGCTGGTCCTGCTGCTGGCAGCGGTCTTCCTGACCGCCTGCGAGAAGGAAGCGCGCGAGGCTCCCTCGGCCGAGGTGGAGGCGCCCATCCAGACCATCTACGGCTACCACACGGTGGAGACCCACCTGGGCGTCGTCCGCTGGGAACTCTTCGGGGTGAAGGCCCAGCGCTATTCCGGTGACGAGGACCTGCACCTGTTCACGGTGAAGATGCTCTTCTACGAGGACGGCCAGCTCAGCGCGACCCTGACCTCGCAGAAGGCCAAGGTGAACGAGAACACCCACGACATGGTGGCCCAGGGCGATGTCCACATCGTGACCGAGGACGGACGGACCCTGTCCAGTGAGGTGCTCTACTGGGACAACGAGCGCCAGCTCATCCACACCGACCTGTTCTTCCGGGCCACCGACGGCGACCAGGTTCTGACCGGTATCGGTCTGGAAACCGACCCGAAGATGACCGATCTGGTGGTGAAGGAGCGCGTGGAGGGTGACGCGGCCGAGGCCAGGGGCCCCAGCGGAGGGGGAGGGCCGCGATGAACGAGGTGGCACGGAAGTCGCTGTCCTGCAAGGAGCTGGTGAAGGAGTACCGCTCACGCCGGGTGGTCGATGGCGTGTCCCTGCACGTGAACACCGGCGAGGTCGTGGGCCTGCTGGGTCCCAATGGCGCGGGGAAGACGACGACCTTCTACCAGATCGTCGGCTTCATCAAACCCAACTCCGGGAAGGTCTTCCTCTCGGAGATGGAGATCACCCACAAGCCGATGTACCAGCGGGCGCGTCTGGGCATCGGGTATCTTCCCCAGGAGGCGTCGGTCTTCCGGCGGATGACGGTGGAAGAGAATGTGAGGGCCATCCTGCAGACCTTGAAGATCAGCCGCCAGGAGCAGGACGAACGCTGTGCGCGCCTGCTGGACGAACTGGGAGTGAGCCGTCTGAAGTCGGCGCGCGGTTACCAGTTGTCCGGCGGCGAACGGCGCCGCGTGGAGATCGCGCGTTCCCTGGCCACCTCGCCTTCCTTCATGCTCCTGGACGAGCCCTTCGCGGGCATCGATCCCATCGCCGTCAACGACATCCAGCAGATCGTGGCCGGACTGAAGGACCGCGGTCTCGGCGTACTCATCACCGATCACAACGTGCGGGAGACCCTCAGCATCACCGACCGGGCCTACATCCTCCATGAGGGCCGGATCATGGCCGAGGGCACGCCCGAGGAGATCGTGAAGAACGAACAGGTCCGCCGCATCTATCTGGGGGAGACCTTCCACCTGGAGAGCGCCGGACCGGCCAGTTGAGAGGCAGACGACCATGGAAATGAAACACGTCCTGGGGCAGCGCATGCAGCAGCGTCTGGTGATGACGCCGAAACTGCAGCAGGCTCTCAAGCTCCTCCAGGTTCCGACCCTCGAGCTCGAGCAGATCCTCAAGCAGGAGATCCTCATGAATCCACTGCTCGAGGAGGTCGATCCGAACGAGGAGGAGGAGACCGAACTCGCCGAGGAGACCGCCGAAGAGGAGAGCTCCGCCGAGGAGGAGAATTCCGCCGAGGAGAAGAACGCGGAGAACGGCGACCGCAAGGACGAGCCGGTCGACTGGGACGAGTACTTCAACGACGGCTTCTCGCAGGCGGGCTTCGAGGGGGAGCGGGAGGAAGTGGACGATCACTACGAGCGCGTCGCCGTGGCCGAGGAGAACGGCTACGACAAGCTCATCGTCCAGCTCCACCTGTCCCTGGACGACCCCCGGCAGATCGAGATCGGCGAGTACCTCGTCGGCAGCCTCAACGAGGACGGCTTCCTCACCTGCAAGCTCGAAGAGGTGGCCCGCTACTTCGAGACCGATGTCGACGAAGTGGAGAAGGTGCTGAAGGTCATCCAGTCCTTCGATCCTCCGGGCATCGCCGCCCGCGATCTGCAGGAGTCGCTTCTGCTGCAACTGGCCGCCCGCGGCGAAGAGGACAGCATGGCGGCCGAGATCATCCGCAACCACTTCGAGGCGCTGAAGAACCGCAAGTTCAACGAGATCGCCAAGGAGCTGCACATCACCGCCCAGGAGGTGCAGGAGCTGGCGCAGGAGATCGGCCGACTCGATCCGCGCCCCGGTCTGACCACCTTCGGCGAGAACGCCAAGTACGTCGTTCCCGACCTGGTGGTGGAGAAGGTCGAGGGCGAATACATCGTCTACCTCAACGACAGCAACATCCCGCGCCTGCGGGTGAGCCGCGCCTACCGCGAGGAGCTGGCCCGCAGCCGGCAGGACGGCGACAAGGAGACCCGTGAGTTCATCATGGGCAAGCTGAACTCGGCGCGCTGGCTCATCCAGACCATCGAGCAGCGCCGTCGCACCATCGTCAAGGTGATGCAGTGCATCGTCGAGGAGCAGAAGGAGTTCTTCGAGAAGGGTCCGGTGGCCCTCAAACCGCTGACCCTGCAACAGGTCGCCAGCAAGATCGGCATGCACGAGTCGACGGTGAGCCGGGTGACCACCAACAAGTACGTGCAGACCCCCCGCGGGGTGTTCGAGCTGAAGTACTTCTTCAGTTCGAGCCTGGACACCGACGACGGCGAGAACATGTCGTCCAAGGCGGCCAAGACCCGAATCCGCGAGATCATCGACCAGGAGGACAAGGCGCATCCCCTGAGCGATCAGAAGATCGTCGACATGCTCAAGGCCGACGGTCTGAACATCGCCCGCCGGACCGTCGCCAAGTACCGCGAACAGTTGGGAATCCTTCCCGCGCGGATGCGTAAGATGTACTGATCGGTCCGATGGGCCTCCAACGAGAGGAGGTTTGGCAAGTCGCTTGGCAACCGCTCCCCGAGCGGGTTACATTCTGAAAGGAAGGCTCGAAGTCCGTCATTTCCGCGGGCTCGAGCCCGGTGGCCCCAGCCATTCCGGAGGCATGCATGAACCTCGAAATCACTCACCGGAACTATGAGCCCACCCCGCGCGTCCGTGCCCATGCGGAAGAGCGCGTCGCCAAATTCGAGAAGTATCTGCGTGATCTGGGTTCCGTCCATCTCACCCTGTCCGAGGAGAAGATCGACAAGGTCTGCGAAATTCATCTGCGTGCGTACGGAAAGGACTTCCACTCGAGAGCCGAATCCCCCGACATGCTCAATTCGGTCGACCGCGCCTGCGCGGGCATGGAGGAACAACTGCGCCGGCATCGCGATCGGATCACCGATCAGCGCAAGGGTCACAAGGCCACGCTCACTTCGGCCGCGGCCATGGAACGCATGGCCCGGGCGGAGATGGCTCGCCAGGAAAGCGATGTCCTGAACGAGGAGGACTGAGTGTCTCGCCTCTACTTCGGCGATCTTCTCAAGCGTCTCGAAGCCCACACCAAGGTGGAGATGCTGGTGGAGGACAAGCGGATCACTGTCCTCCAGCAGAGGGATGTCCATCGCCCGGGGATGGCCCTGATGGGCTACAGCGACGGTTTCGTGCCGGGCTGTCTGCAGGTCTTCGGCGAGAGCGAGATCGGCTACCTGAGCGGACTTTCGCCGGAGGAACAGAAGATCGCCGTCCAGCGCATCCTCCAACTCGAGGTGCCCGGAGGCTTCGTGTCGCGGGGCCTGGAGGTTCCGTCCGTACTGCTCGAGGAACTGCGGGCCAGCGGGGTTCCGCTGGCCCGCAGCCCGCTCGCAACCGAAGACCTGGTCGATCTGCTGCGCGATTCCCTGAAGGAGGCATTCGCTCCTCGGGCGAACGTGCACGGCACCCTGATGGACGTCTACGGAGTGGGCCTGCTCTTCACCGGACGCAGCGGAGTGGGCAAGAGCGAGACCGCACTCGATCTCATCGAGCGGGGGCACCGCCTGGTGGCCGACGACCTGGTGGAGATCATGCGCCGCGACGACATCCTCCTGGGCACCGGACGCGAGACCCTCAAGCACCACATGGAGATCCGCGGCATCGGGATCGTCGACATCTTCCCCATCTTCGGGGTGAGGGCGCTGCGGATGCAGAAGCGGGTGGAGGTGGAGGTGCGTCTGGAGGATTGGGTCGAGGGCAAGAACTACGACCGTCTCGGGCTGGAGCGCGCGGAGACGGAGATCCTCGGGGTGACCATCCCGCGCGTGGTCGTACCCATCGTTCCGGGCAAGAATATCACTGTCATCGCCGAAGTCCTTGCGTTAGATTTCATGCTCAAGATCTACGGTATCGACTCGGCCGAACTGCTCAATCGCAAGCTCATCGAGAGCATGGAAGAATTGGGACGCACCGCCCAGTACCTCCGTCACGATTTCGAGTAGAGCGGCGTCTTCCTTCGCCCTCAGTGGGAAAGCAGCAAGCATGCGCGGACTCATCGTCACTCACGGCGATCTGGGTCGGGAGCTGGTGGCTTCGGCCCGCCTGGTGGTCGCGTCCGATGCTCCGGTCGACGTTCTCAGCAACACCAGACTGGGAAACCGTGAACTGCGCTCGCTCATCGAGGAGTGGTTGACGCGCGAAGCCGGCCCGGCCCTGATCATGGTCGACGAGGGCCTGGGCTCGTGTGGTCTGGCCGCCAGCCTGGCCGCGCGCGATCGCGAGCAGACCTGGATCGTCTCCGGGGTGAACCTGTCGATGGTGGTGACCTATCTGAACCGCCGGGGCCGGATGCCCGAGGAGGAACTCGTCGAGAAGATCCTCAGCCGTGGCCGGGAAGCGGTACGCCTGGTGGGGACGCAGTCATGAAGCTGGCGATGGCACGGGTCGACGACCGGCTCATCCACGGACAGGTGGTGGTGGCCTGCCGGGAGGCCACCGGAGCGCGGCGTCTCATCCTGGCCAACGACGAGGCCGCCTCCGATGCGATGCAGCAGCGGCTGTACCGGGCGGCCGTGCCCCCGCCGGCCGAGCTGGAGATCCACGGTCTGGACGGTGCGGCCCGGCGCCTGAGGGAATTGGACGAGGCGGGTGACGAGGTGCCCACCCTGCTGGTGGTCGAGAGCCCGCAGGACATGCTCCACCTGGTCGAGGAGGACGCGCCCATCTCCTCGGTCACCCTGGGAGGTCTTCACCACCACCCGGGCAGCCGCGAGCGCTGGCCCGGCTTCTACCTGGACGACGAGCAGGAGGAGGCGGTGCGGCAGTTGTCGGAGCGAGGCGTCGAGGTCATCGCACAGACCATTCCCGGAGCGCCCTCGACGGACGCGGCCGGCTGGTGGGCATCGCAGTGATCGCGGCGGCGTTGTTGGGTGGGGCGGCCGGAGCCGATCGGACCGCGGTGGGGCAGACCATGCTCGCCCACCCCGCGATCGCCGCCGTCCTGTCCGCCTGGGTGGTCGGAGCCCCGCGCGAGGGCATGTGGCTGGGTCTGGCCCTGGGGCTGATCGCCCTGGCCTGGTTGCCCATGGGCGAGGAGCGCCCCCGCGACACCACCAGTGTGGCGGTGGCCGTACCCGTGGCCGTGGGCGCCTCGGCGCCTCCGTGGCAATGGGGCCTGGCCCTGTTGGTGGCCCTGCTCCTGGCGCGGCCGCTGGGCCTGGCCATCGACGGAGTGAGAGCGTTGGCGCTGCGCTACCTCAGAAGGGCGCGCGCGGCCTGTGAGCGAGGGGAGACGCCCTCGCTGGAGCGGGGCCATTTCGGCCTGGCCGCTCTGCACTTCCTCCGGGGAGCGGCCGCGACCGTCCTGGCCGCGGTGGTGATCGGCGCCGTCGTGACCGTCGCCGAGCGCGGTGTGGACGAGGCGGCCCGGTACAGCCTGGGCGCGGTGTGGTGGGCGGCTCCGCTCGTGGGGATTCCCCGCCTCCTGCGCCGCCGCCGATGGTGGTGGGCTGCGGGGGCCGCGGTCGGCGCGGCCGGAGTGTGGCTGGGAGGTGCCCGATGGTGACGAAGGGCGGCCATATCGCCTGGCGCCTGTGGTTCCTCCAGGCCTCGTGGAACCGCGAGGGCATGCAGAGCATGGGCATGGCCGTCTGTGCCCTGCCCTGGGCACGCCGAAGGGGTCTGCGGGGTGCGGAGCTGGCCGGATGGTTGCGCGCCCGCTTGGACTACGCCAACACGAACCCCTACCTGGCCGGACTGGCGCTGGCTCCGGCGCTGCGGCTGAGCGAGGAAGGGGACGAGACCGGAGCCCGCCGTCTGGAGACGACCCTGTCACGGGTGCTCGGAGCCGTCGGCGATGCCCTGTTCTGGGAGGGTCTGCGGCCCGCCTGGGCTCTGCTCACGCTGACGGCGGCCTTCGTGCTGGGTCCGTGGGCGGTCCTGGCCGGATGGCTGGTCTTCGCCGGGGCGATGGGCCTGCTGCGCCAGTGGTGCTGGTCGCAGGGCTGGCAGCGGGGGGGACGGGTCATCGAGCTCGTCGATCGGCCGGTGGTCGGGCGTGTGGTGGAGGCCTCCGCCTCGGTGGCGGCCGCTGCGGCCGGTCTGACGATGGCAGTGGGGTATCTGGCGGCTTCTCCACCGCTTCCTTCCATGGGGGCTTTGGCATGGGGCGCCGCCGCGCTAGCTTGTGGACTCCTGGCGCTGAAGCGGCGCTGGCCGGTGGAGTGGTTCCTGCCGGCGTTGGCGTTGGCCGGATGGCTTCTGTCGCACCTGCGATCGGGGATCTGAAGAGTTCGGATACGAGGGAGGTTCGAGAGACGATGCCGACGGTGACGGCGAGAATCGGGGACCCGGTGGGACTGCATCTGCGGGCGGCGAGCCGCATCGTCCAGAGGGCCAAGCAGTTCGATTCGGAGATCCATATCCGCTATCAGGACACCCTGGCCAATGCCAAGAGCATCCTGGGTCTGGCCTCCCTGGTGGCCCATCACCTCGAGCCGGTGGAGATCACCGCCGAGGGACCCGACGCCGACGAGGCGTTGCAATCGCTGGTCGAACTCATCGAGAACGAGCTGGCCGAAACGGATTGAGAGCCATGGAGAGATACGAGGGCATCGGCGCGTCGAACGGACTGGTCCTGGGACCGGCGCTGGTGTGGTACAAGCCCAGTCTGAGCGTCGGCCGGCGCCGGTGCGAGCTCTCCGAGGTCAAGGGTGAGCTGGAGAAGCTCGACGCGGCGCTCGATCTGACCCGCGAGGAACTCAAGGGTCTGCGCTCGCAACTGCACGGCCATCTGGGCGAGGACCACGCCCGCATCCTCGACGCCCAGATCCTCCTGCTCGACGACGAAGACCTGCTGACGGCGACGCGCCGGGCCATCGAGAAGGAACTGCTGACTGCCGCCTCGGCCTTCGCGCAGGCGATGGGGGAGGCGTTGGTACCCCTTCACCTGTCGCAGGAGGGACTCTTCCGCGAACGCATCGAGGACTTCCGCGACGTCGAACAGAGGGTACTGCACGCCCTGCGCGGTGGAGCCGATCTGCGGCCCGAACTGGTGAAACCCTCGATCATCGTGGCCAGCGAGTTGAGTCCCAGCGACACCGCCTCGCTCGATCCCTCGCTCATCCTGGGCTTCTGCATCGACGAGGGAGGACCGACCAGCCACACCGCGATCATCGCCCGCAGCCTGGGCGTTCCCTGTGTGGTGAACCTGAGGCATCTGAGCCACCGCGTGCAGACCGACGACATCCTCATGGTCGACGGCACCTCCGGCCAGGTGGTGGTGAACCCCGAGGAGGCGGTGCGCAAGCGCTTCGCCCAGCGGGTGAAGCGCCGCCGTCAGGCCGAGGAGAAACTGCGCTCGCTGCGCGACATGCCCGCGGTCACTCCCGACGGCCACCGCGTCGAGCTGGCCGCCAACGTCGAGCTGCCGGTGGAGATTCCCCTGGCCATGCGCAACGGCGCCGACGGGGTGGGCCTGCTGCGGACCGAGTACTTCTACTTCCAGAAGGGCCAGCTCCCCAACGAGGAGGAGCAGCTCGCCGCCTATCGGGAGGTCCTGCATCGCACCGAGGGCAAGCCGGTCATCTTCCGCGTCCTGGACGTGGGTGGGGACAAGCTGCTGAGCGCGATGGGCGGCTACCGCGAGTACAATCCCTTCCTGGGCTGGCGCGGCGTGCGCTACCTCCTGTCCAACCCCGATCTGCTGTGCGTCCAGTTGCGCGCGCTGTACCGGGCCAGCGTGGAAGGACCCTTGAAGATCATGATTCCCATGGTGTCCGACGTGGGCGAACTGAGACAGGTGAAGGAGATCGCCGTCCACTGTCTCGACCAGCTCCGCGAGGAGGGCCATCCCTTCCAGGAGGACATCGAGATGGGAATCATGGTGGAGACTCCCTCGGCGGTGGCCATGGCCGACGAACTCGCGCGCGAATGCGACTTCTTCAGCATCGGCACCAACGATCTGACCCAGTACATCATGGCCGTCGACCGCACCAACGCGCGGGTGGCCCACCTCCACCGTCCCTCGCATCCGGCGGTGCTGCGCTCCATCCAGCGCACCATCGACGCGGCCCACGACGCGGGCATCTGGTGCGGTCTGTGCGGCGAGATGGGGGGCAACCCCAGCCTGGCCGTCCTGCTCATGGGAATGGGGATCGACGAGATCTCCACCAACGCCGCGGCGGTGCCCATGGTGAAGAAGGCCATCCGCAGCGTGGCCTACTCGACCGCCCAGCAGTGGGTGAAGGATACCTTGGCTCTTTCCACCGCCGACGAAGTCGATCATTATCTGAAGATCCGCGCGCAGCGCGGGCTGCGCGATCTGCTCCTGGAGAACCATGAAGGATCCTCTGGCGCGACGGGGGAGGAATCATGAAGGCCGACTCTTCCCATTCCACCGATCCGATGCTCGAGCTGGTGCGTGCGCTTCCCCGCCAGATGGAGTCCGCGATGGAAGAGGTCGCCGCGGCCTCCGTACCCGAAGAACTGTCCCGCCGCCGGGTGCTGCTGTGTGGAATGGGGGGCAGTGCCGCAGCCGGTGAACTGGCGCGGGGGCTGCTCTTCTCCGAGCCGGTGCAGTTCGAGGTGAACCGCGGCTATCGCCTGCCCGGCTGGGTCGACGACGACACCCTGCTGATCTTCTCGTCCTATTCGGGAGGCACCGAGGAGGTGCTCTCCTGCTGGGACCACGCGCGCGAGCAGGCGCCGTCGGCGCCGCGGGTGGTCATCTCCTCCGGCGGGGCCCTCGGTGAGCGCGCGCAGCAGGACGGCGTCCTGCTCTTGTCCCTGCCCGGCGGGCTTCCCCCGCGGGCCAGCCTGGGCCATGGCGCGGGGACCCTCTTCTCCCTGCTGGGACGTCTGGGTCTGCTGCCCGGCGCCGAGGAGGGAATGCGCGAAGCGGTGGAGGTGATGGACCGTCTCAACGAGAGCTTCGGAGAAGACGAGCATCCCACGCAGAACCAGGTGCGGCGCCTGGCCCGGCGCCTCTACGGGAAGCTGCCGCTGATCTACGCCGGCGGCAGCATGACCGCCGCGGTGGCCCGGCGCTGGCAGGCGCAGATCAACGAGAACGCGAAGGCCCTGGCCTTCCATTCGGTCCTGCCCGAACTCGATCACAACGAGATCGTCGGCTGGGAGGTGCCCACCCGGGCGCGGGCGGAGACCTTCGTGGTGGCCCTGCGCGACCGGGGCGACCATCCCCGCGTCCAGCGCCGCTTCGAACTGACGCGCGCCATCCTGGGGGCGAAGGTTCCCGGTTGGGAGAATGTCGAGAGCGAGGGGAGTTCGCTCATCGCCCGCACGATGAGTCTGGTGCTCTTCGGCGACTATCTGTCGGTGTTCCTGGCCGAGGCCGGAGGGGTCGAGGCCACCCCGGTCGTTTCCATTCAGCTTCTCAAGGAGAAACTGGCCGACCCGCAATCATGACACGAGGCCGCAGCGGAAATGTGGCGGCCATTGGAGGACACACGTTGATGAAGGCTCTCATTCCCGCGGCAGGGGTGGGTACCCGCCTGCGCCCGCACACCATCACCATCCCGAAGGCCCTGTTGCTGGTGGCCGGACGCCCCATTCTCGGTCACATCCTCGACGATCTGGCCGCGGCGGGCATCGACGAGTTCGTGGTGGTGGTCGGTTACCAGGGCGACCGCATCCGTGAGTACATCGCCCGCGAACACGCTGAGAAGAAGGTGACCTACGTCGAGCAGACCGAGCCCCTGGGCCTGGGGCATGCGGTGGGCGTGTGCAAGGACGCGATCGGCGGCGGGCCGGTGTTGACCATCCTGGGCGACACCATCGTCCGCGCCGACCTCACCTCCATCGTGCGCAGTCCGGACAACCTCATCGCCACCTGCGCGGTCGACGATCCCCGCCGTTTCGGCGTCGTCGAGCTCGACGGAGTGCGGGTCACCCGCTTCGTCGAGAAACCCGAACACCCCACGAGCAACCAGGCCATCGTGGGCCTGTACACCTTCCAGGAGAGCGAGAAGCTCTTCGCCGCGCTCGACCATCTCTTCGAGAACGAGATCCAGACCAAGGGCGAGTACCAGCTCACCGACGCCCTGCAATATCTGCTGGAGCAGGGCGTCGAGTTCACCTCCACGGAGATCGACGGCTGGTTCGACTGTGGCAAGCCCGAGACCCTGCTCGAGACCAATCGCATCCTGCTGGGGGAGGAGGGCCCGATCGGTGCCGAGGGTTCGGTGGTGATCAAGGAACCGGTGGCCATCCACCCCACCGCGCGCCTGTCGGCGTGCATCCTGGGTCCCTACGTGACGGTGGGCCGCGACGTGGTGGTGAAGGACAGCATCGTGGAGAACAGCATCCTCAACGACGAGGCCCACATCGAGGGGGTCCTGCTCGAGGGAAGTCTCATCGGTCCCCACGCCACGGTCACCGGCAAGGGATCGAGCTTGAACATCGGCGACTTCTCACACGCCGAATTGCACTAGAGGGCCACTTGGAGTAAGCTGCCCTGCTGCCGCGTCGGCCCAGGCCGTGCGGCCTTCATTCTACCCAATTCTTGCGCGAGGAGGCTCGGGATGGCCGAGAAGCAGTTGTTCACCTCCGAATCGGTGACCGAGGGTCATCCCGACAAGGTGGCCGACCAGATCTCCGACAGTGTCGTCGACGCGATCCTGTCGGAGGACCCGGAAGGCCGGGTGGCCTGTGAGACCCTCGTGACCACCGGGATGGTCCTGGTGGCCGGGGAGATCTCGACCCATGTGTACGTGGACATCCCGGACATCGCGCGTTCCACCCTGCGCCGCATCGGCTACACCGGAGCTGCCTGCGGTTTCGACGCCGACACCTGCGCCGTCCTCACCAGCATCGACGGCCAGTCGCCGGACATCGCCATCGGGGTGGATCGCAAGAAGAAGGAAGAGCAGGGGGCCGGCGACCAGGGCCTGATGTTCGGTTATGCGAGCAACGAGACCCCCGAGTACATGCCCATGCCCATCAACCTCGCGCACAAGATGGCCTACCGTCTGGCCCAGGTCCGCAAGGAGGGCATGTTCTCCTACCTGCGGCCCGACGGGAAGACCCAGGTCACCATCGAGTACGAGGACGACCGCCCGGTGCGGGTCGACACGGTGGTCGTCTCCACCCAGCACCACGAGTCGGCCGATCTCGACCGCATCCGCGAGGACATGGTCGAGCACGTCGCCCACCCGGTGCTCGAGGAGTCCGGTCTCGACTTCGACCAGGTCAGCTACTTCGTCAATCCCACCGGACGCTTCGTGCTGGGAGGCCCGCAGGCCGACTGCGGGGTGACCGGCCGCAAGATCATCGTCGACACCTACGGCGGCATGGGCCGGCACGGCGGCGGTGCCTTCAGCGGCAAGGATCCCTCCAAGGTCGATCGCTCGGCCTCCTACGCGGCCCGCCACATCGCCAAGAACCTGGTGGCCGCCGGCGCGGCTGCGCGCCTGGAGGTACAACTGGCCTACGCCATCGGCGTGGCCCAGCCGGTGTCGGTGCGGGTGGACAGCTTCGGGACCGGGGTGATCCCGGACGAGCGCATCACCGCCATCGTGCGCGAGCTGTGGGATCTCACCCCCAACGGCATCATCACCAGCCTGCAATTGAAGAAGGTCGATCTGAAGAAGAACGGCCTCTACCGGCGCACCGCCGCCTACGGCCACTTCGGCCGCGACGAGGAAGGCTTCCTCTGGGAGGAGCTCGACCGGGTGGAGGAGATCCGCTCGAAGCTCTAGGAGGCCGGCTTCGCCGGATGTCTCCTTCTCGGGCTCGGCTTCGGTGGCCTTCTGCTTCTCGCCGGGGCGTCGCGCTCGCGCGTCCCGCGCCTAGCGGTTGGCGCGGTAGAAGAGGACGGCGCCGAGGATTCCGTAGAGGATGTTGGGGGCCCAGGCGGAGAACCAGATGGGCAGGGCGCCGGTCTTGCCCAGCGACAACCCGAAGTCCATGAGGATCCAGTAGGCCGAGGCCAGGCCCATGGTCAGGCCGAAGCCCGCCCACAGGGTGGTCTTGCTGCGTCCGGCTCCCAGCGACAGTCCGAGGACGACCATGAGCAGGTTGACCAGGGGGAAGGCCAGCTTGTTGGCCATGGTGGCCCGGTAGGGGATGGGATTGCCTCCGTTGCGGCTCACCCAGTCGGCGAAGCGCTCGAGCTCGAAGTAGTTCATGTTCTCCGGGTCGATCTCGCGGCGGCTGAAGTCGGCCGGGGTCTCCTCGGATTCCTCGATACGGTATTCGGCGAAGGGGGTGACGATCTCCCGATCGCCCTCGAAGACGCGGATGGTCCCGTCCTCGGCCACCCACTTGTGGCCGTCCCAGCGTGCCCGCTGGGCGTCGATGCGCCGGACCATGA
The DNA here is from genome assembly GCA_029932915.1 of Candidatus Krumholzibacteriia bacterium. Taxonomy (GTDB): domain Bacteria; phylum Krumholzibacteriota; class Krumholzibacteriia; order JAJRXK01; family JAJRXK01; genus JAOZPE01. The sequence goes on along the minus strand of JAOZPE010000032.1, from coordinate 13,641 downwards.
CACTGTCGGCGAAGACCTCCATGGAGAAGCCCGACAGCGTCGGCGGACGCGGACGGAAGGCCGCGATGACGTAGACCTCCCCGTTGCGCCCGATGTAGGTGAAGTTGCGCTTCGATCGCAGATCCTGCCGGATCTTGCCCTCGATCTCGTACTTGAGGATGTCCTCGTTCTTCTGGTTGCTGTAGGGGACGACGTACTCGCGGAAGGCCAGCGCTCCCACCGATACCAGCAGGCCCAGCACCAGCAGCGAGCGCCCCGCTCGGGCCAGGCTCACTCCCGAGGACAAGAGCGCGGCGTATTCGTTGTTCTTCGACAGCGAGCCGAGGGTGAAGAGGCTGGCCAGGAGCATGCCCACCGGCAGGCACAGGTCGATGATGAGCGGCAGCTTGAAGACGTAGTAGCGCACCACCGCCAGAACGCGGGCGTTGTCGTCGAGGAAGTTGTCCAGATGGTCGAAGAGATCGACCAGCAGGAAGATGGCCACGAACGCGAGGATCGCCCAGAAGAGGGTCCGCAGGAAGGAGGCCAGCAGATAGCGGTCGATCAGGTTCACGGGCTCTCCGTCTTGGGCCGGCGCAGCCAGGAGGGAAGCTGGAAGTGGATGATGTGCGTCTCCTGCACCGACTGGTAGAGATAGTAGATCCCCAATGGACCCAACAGGAGGTTGGCGGCCCACATCGCCAGCCAGGGTGAGAGGAAGCCCCGGTCGGCCAGCTTCTCCCCGCCGGAGAGGAAGAGGTAGTAGATGACGTAGGCGGCGAGGCTCAGGCCCACCGACACCCCCCGTCCGCCCCGCGAGGTGGTCACCGCCAGGGGAACCCCCAGCAGCACGAAGACCAGACAGGCTCCCGGAATGGCGAACTTCTTGTGGTACTCGACCGCGTAGCGGCCGGAGCGGTTGTGGTGCGAGCGGGCCACCTGACCCTTCACCGCCAGCGCGCGTCCGCGGCGGTCGAACTCACCGGCCAACCTCCGCCGCTCGCTGACCGCGGTGCCGCCCATCCTCGCCGCCTCGACGTCGCCGGAGTCGAGGATCACGAGCAGTGGGTTCAGCGCTTCCCTCAGCAGGGACCGCGACTCGTCGATGGCCTTCTCGTAGAGATCCCATTCCTCGCGCTGGGCCACCTTCAGCTCGTGCAGGTCCATCGAGCGGTCGTTCTTCCTCACGTCGCCGCCGCCCAATCCGTAGTCGTCGCCCAGGGAGATGCTGAAGGTCTGCCGGTCGAAGGCGGTACGGTGATAGACCACCGGGTTGCGCCGGTCGGGAAGGCTGTGGTACTCGCCCGAATAGAGGTCGAGCTGCAGACGGCCCTGGCCCTTGCCCACCAGGCGGCCCCACTTGGCCACGATGACGTCGGGATGCGTGTCGCCCCGTCCCTCCCTCTTGACCAGGATGACGTCCTCAAGACGGCCGCTGCGGCTGTCCTTGTGCCGGACGAAGATGGTGTACTGCTCGTCGATGGACACGAAGGCGTTCTCGCGGATGGCGAAGGTCGGCCGGCGGTGGTGGATGTCCACCAGGAGCTGGGTGAGACGGTAGTTGGTGCGGGGCAGCACCCAGTGGTTGTAGCCGACCATGAGGATGCCGGTGAGCAGGCCCACGAGGATCAGCGGGGCGGCGATCCGGTACAGGCTCACCCCGTTGGCCTTCAGCGCGGTGACCTCGTTGTCGGCGGCCATGTGCCCCACCGCCATGAGAACCCCGATGAGGATGCCCATTGGTACGGTTAGTGCAAAAATATGGCCGAGGCTCAGCAGCAGCACTTCCGCCACGATCGCAAGCCGGATCCCCTTGTCCAGGAAGAGATCGACGTACTTCTGGAGCACGTCGATCATCAGAATGAAGGTGGTGACCGAGAGTCCGAAGAAGAACGGTGGGGCGAAGGTCCTCAGAATGTGCCGGTCGATCAAGGACATGGGCTCGTTTCCGTGTTGACGGCTCCAGGGGGCGGCGAAAGTCTAGGTTGGCGTGCCGGGCACCTCAACCGATACTTGCGCGCGCCCTCGGAGTTCCCGCATCGAGCCCCGGTGGTGGAAAGGCGTGGAATCCGGGGCCGGCATACGGCGCGGGCGGTGGGGCCGTTTGACCCCCGAGGAGGTCACTTCGTGTCCCTGGAAGGGGACATCCGTACCGCGAGTTGACAGAGGCCGGGGGGTGGAGGGGCCCCCCCGAAGCACGAGGCAGCGACGGACTTGGCCCACCCGAATCGGATCGCATGGTTGCTCCTGGCGCTGCTTCTGGCCGCGCTTCCGGCCCGTGCCCAGAAGCTGAGCGATCCCGGCCGCCGGCCGCTGCCCCGCGACAGCTGGATCATCGACCTGATTCCCCGCGTCAGCGACCACCCCGACCTGTTGAGCGCCCACGAGGCCCTCCTGCGCCAGCGATTCCTCGATTTCGGCGTCGATCCCCGCGGTGAGCCCGAGACGGTGACCACGGCCACCCTCCTGCGCCGCTGGCTGGCCGACAGCGCCGGCCAGGTGCTCTTCGAGGAACCCCGGCAGGTGGAGATCCTCGAGGCGATGGACGGCATCGACCGGGTGGTCTTCTTCCGCTATCCCGAAGCCTTCCTCTTCTACGCGCCGGTGGACACCAACGCGGTGGGGGTGGCCTTCGAACCGCCCCGTCCGGTCGAGGATCCCCAGGTGGAGGTGCGCATCGTCTCGCGGGTGGGCTTGCTGCGGGGAGCCATCGCCGTGGCCCTGGACGACCAGTGGCGGGCGAGTCTCGAACGCCGGGCCGGGCAGGCCCGTTCCGAGCAGGGCCTGTTGAACTTCACCGTCCCCATCAAGCTGCCCCGCACCCTCGAGAGGCTCATCGGCAAGGGCGAGGCCACCAGCATCCGCATCAGCGGTCAGGAGAAGATCTCCATCGGGGGTACCTCGACCGTCCACGACAACTTCCTCGGCAACGAGATCCAGCAGAGCCAGAGCCTCTTCCCCACCCTGGAGATGAAGCAGAGCCTGCGGGTGAATCTCGACGGTCAGGTCGGTGAGAAGATCAAGGTACGGGTCACCCACGACAGCGAGGCCTTCGGGAACGACGCCACCCAGGTGAAGCTGAGCTTCGAGGGCGACGAGGACGACATCATCCGCACCATCCGTGCCGGCAACATCGACGTCACCCTGCCGTCGTCGCGTCTGCTGGGGATCCAGGCCCAGAGGGGCGGTCTCTTCGGTCTGAAGGTGGAGGGCGCGCTCGGCCCGCTCGACTTCACCCTGCTGACCTCGAAGGAACAGAGCCAGCAGGGCAAGCGCTCGTTCTCCGCCGCCGGAGGAACCACGCAGAAATTCGAGATCAGCTCGACCGACTACGTGAAGAACCGCATCTTCCGCCTGACCGCTCCCGCTCCGTTCTTCTTCGTGGCCGGGGACACAGTGAGCGGGGTGGAGGTTCCCTTCAACCTCCAGGATCAAAGCGCCAACTGGGATCCCGGCTGGCGCATCGACGTGTCCACCCTCGATCTGTACGTGAGTGTTCCCAGCGGCCAGGTGGCCGATCTGGACAAGGGCGATCTCCTGGATGTCTACCCCGGACGGGCCTACATGGAACGCACCGGCTACTACTGGGGCTACACCGGGGGGATCCCCGACCCCGCGGCCGATCCCGTCTTCGGGGACGAGTCGTACGTCGAATCGCCCCGCTGGAGGCGGTTGGCGGTGGACGAATGGCGTCCGATGATCGACGCCGAGGCGGGTACGCTCATCGGCATCCTGCTGAGCAATGAACTGGTGGAGAACATCGCGCTCGGCGTCACCTACGACGTGGTGGACGCCAGCGGGGTGACGGTCATGCGGGTGGGCCGGCCGTGGTTCAGCGGCAATTTCGATCCCATTGCCAATCCGGACGGGGCGGCGGGCGACGACGACCGCATCTACTATTTCAAGCTCATCAAGGCGGTCTCGCCCAGCGCTCCGGACCCCTCCAGTCCGCTGGGCCTCTACGGACGCGGTTTCGATCTGGCGTGGGAATACATGTTCCGCAACTTCTACTTCCTGCGCGGGGTCGGAATCGACCCGAGCACCCTGAAGGTGCAGATCCGCACCAACAACAACAACCCGCTGAACGAGTTCGAGGTGGCGCCGGCGGAGACCCGCCGCCGCTGGATCAACGTCTTCGGACTGGACACCAAGGATCCGCAGGGCAACCCCGTCGAGGGTGGGGACGGCCTCATCGACATCGACGCCAATGTGGTCTTCCCCGATCTGGGCTTGCTGCAGTTCCCCAGCCCCACGCCCTTCGACGAGAGCTACCTCACCGGGCCGGCCGACGACGGCGGCAACGACGGCATCCCCGCCCCCGATCTCTACCGCAAGTCACTCACTCCGGTGGCCCTGAGCCAGAATCACTTCTTCAACCTCTTTGTCAGCCATGCGTCGACCTCCTCCAGGCTCTCCCTGGGTGCCTTCAACATCAAGGAGGGGAGCGAGGAGGTCCGGCTGGACGGGCGCGTGCTCACCCGGGGCGTCGACTACGACATCGACTACTTCAGCGGTGAGATCACCCTCACCGGAGCCGCGAGTGAACTCAACGCGCAGACGAACATCTCCGTCGACTTCGAGGTCGACCCGCTCTTCGGCGGAGGCCGGACCAGTCTGAACGGATTGAACCTGGGCTATCATCTCGGGCGCAACAAGACCATCTCCAGCACCTGGTTGCTGCAGACCAAACCCAGCAACAACCGCAAGCCCCGATTGGGGGAGGAACCCTCGAAGAACTGGGTGGGCAACCTCACCGCCAAGCTGCAGTTCGAGCCGCAGTTCCTGACCACCCTGGCGAACCTCCTGCCCATGGTGAACAGCACCGAGACCAGCCGTCTCAACCTCGATGCGGAGGTGGCGGTCTCCATCCCCAATCCCAACACAAACGGCAACGCCTACCTGGACGATTTCGAGGCGGTCGACCGCAGCGATGTCATCCCCATGGGACGTGAGGGCTGGTGGTGGGCGAGTCTGCCCGCCGAGTACGACGGACCGACGGCGACGGAACGGCGCTTCCAACCGGAGGACCGCGCCTACGTTCGCTGGTACCGCCCTTCGCCCGCGGTGAACCGGGGCGACCTCAATCCCGACCTGAGCGAACAGGAGCGCCGGGACATCGTGCCCGCCCTGCACGTGGAGATGGAGGCCGACGCCGAAGGGAACGCCTGGAGCGATACCCTCTACACCGGCATCATGCGCGGCTTCGCCAGCGATCTCGACCTGACCGAGGCGCAGTTCCTCGAGTTCTGGGTGAACGACTTCCAACCCAACGAGAGCCTGCGCGAGGGCGTCCTGCACTTCGACTTCGGATACATCAACGAGGATTTCTACTGGAAGACGGTCTTCGACGAGAATCAGCAGCGCTGGGTTCTCCAGCAGGGCGAGTTCGACCAGGAGGACCAGGACAACGACGGCGTCCTGCAGACGCAGGAGGACGTGGGTCTGGACGGCCTGTCCAGCGATGAAGAGGATATTCCGCGCCCGCCCTTCCAGAACGTCCCCACCCGCGCGAGCGATCCCGGAGGCGACGACTTCGACTCGACCCGCGAGAGCGACGAGAGCCCCTTTCCCCGCATCAACGGACTCGAGCGCAACCAGCGCCTGGACACCGAGGACATCAACCGCAGCGGGTTCATGGACATGGCCGACGGCTACTACACCATGATCCTGCCCCTGGACGACGAAGAGCACGTCCTGGTCGACGTCAACAAGGAGTTTCCCGATTACGTTCCCGAGGACGATCGCAAGTTGAACAACGCCTGGCGCAAGTACCGCATTGATCTCAAGGAGATCCGGGTGCGGATGGCCAGACTGGGTGAGGGCAAGTTCACGGTGAAGAGCCCGGATCTGTCCAAGGTGCGCTTCCTGAGGGTGTGGTACGAACTGCCCGGCGGCAGCCCCCAGGGCCGCCACGACCTGGAGTTCGCGGAGATGCGCTTTCTGGGCAACCGGTGGATCTCCGACGGCATCCACGATGCGGATACCCACGACCGGCTCGATCCGGTGGCGGCCGCCCCGGGCGATTTCAAGGTCGGCGTCCTGAACAACAAGGACAATCCCGACTACATCCCTCCGGTGTTTCCCGACACGCGCAACAACGTCGCCGAGAAGGAACAGTCCCTGCAGCTGGCCTACACCGACCTCGGTCCGGGCCAGGAGATCCGCGTCCGCAAGGACGTACCCGGGAGCAAGGGTCAGGACTTCAGCCAGTACGGCGAGATCAACTTCTTCTGGCGCGCTCCCCTGGCGGTGACCCAACCCGTCGAACTCGATCCCGAGCAGCAGCACCTGGTGCCCTTCTTCTGGGTGGGGACCGATTCACTGAACTACTACGAGGTCTCCTTCCGTTTCGACGAGGTCACCGTCGATCCGAATACCGGTTGGCAACAGATCCGCATCCACACCGACGACATGACCAATGCGAAGGTCGACGACAGCATCGCCCACGACGTCATCCTTCCCGGGGGCGAGACCATCCGCGAGGGCACGGTCGTCGATATCGAGAACGGCAGCGTCTACCACCTGACCATCCGCGGACGGCCCGATCTGCGGAGAGTGCGCCGGTACTACGCCGGTGTCCGCTACGAGAGGCAGACCGACGGAACCGGTACGCCGTCTGGACCCCTGTTGACCGGCGACGTCCTGTTCAACGAGCTGCGGTTGAGGGAGGTGAACCGCAAGCTGGGCTATGCCAAGCAGTTGAGCTTGACCACGGCCATTCCCGGACTGGGCGATCTCAGCGCCTCGTTCAGCGAGACCGACGCGGAGTACCATGGCTTGAACCGCGACGAGGGAAGCGGGTTCACCAACCGCAACTTCCAGGTGAGGGGCTCGACCAAACTGCAGAACCTCATTCCAACCTTCGGATTCGACATCCCGCTCAGTGCCACCGCCAACGATCGCCTGGCCAGGCCGAAGTACTATCCCGACAACGACATCAAGTTGCTCAACCCCGCCCTGCAGGAGAGCTTGAGCACGATGGAGAGCAGCGAGAGCTTCACCTTCCAGGTGCGCAAACAGTCGTCCAGCCGCAACAAGATCATCGCCTATACCCTCGACCGCCTGTCCTATTCGTACAGTGTGACCCGGAGCCGTGTGGCCAGTCCCCGGCGCAACAACCGCCGCTATACGGACAAGTCGCAGTACAACTACGATCTGAACTTCGGACCGGGCAGCGTCATCCGGATTCCGCTCATCGGCTACCAGTTCAGGATCCTGCCCACGCAGATCACGGTGAGCAGCGTCTGGACCAAGGACAACAACGAGACCACCAACAAGTTCGAGGACGGAAGTTTCCAGCCCACGGCGACCTTCACCCGCAAGGTGACCAACAACTCGAGCATCTCGTTCTCGCCGTTTCGGAACATGCGCTTCTCCTACAGCGTCTCCTCACTGCGCGACCCCAATCGCAATCATCTCATCACCGATGACGACGGGCGGGTCACCGACGAGGAGCCGGTGAAGTGGTTGGGTCTGAACTGGGGGATGGAGAACAACCATACCGAGCGCTTCAGCCTGAACTACACCCCGTTGCTGCCGGTGGTTCGCTGGTTCAAACCCGATGTGCAGTTCACTGGCAGCTACGGTGAGAACCGGAACATCGCGGTGCGGCGTACCCGGACGGTCCAGGAGATCGACCCGGAGACCGGCGAGCCGGTGACGGTGAAGCTCTTCCTCGACGACGAGGGCGTGCGGAACATCAATGGCACCAACGACGTCACCCTGCGCAGCGAGGTCGATCTGGGCGGCTTCTTCAAGAAGATCCTCGGATCGGGGAAGAAGGAGACGACGGCCACCAGCCGGCAGCCGCAGGCCAGTTCAAGAAGGGAAGTGGGGCGCGTGCAACGCCGGCGACGCACACCCACCGTGCCCGAGACCCAGCCGCCGGCGCCGGCCGACACCACCGCGGTCCAACCACCAGGCGCAGGCACGAGTCCCGGGGGAGGGGAGGAGGAGCCCGGTGGGGCTTCCCCCGGCGGCGATGAACAGGATTCGAAAGGCGAGGAAGGGACACCGCCGTCCGGCTTCAACGAGTTCGATCCCAACGCCGATTGGCCGACGCCCTCGACCCAGACGCCGACCGACCAGAGCTCGGTCACTTCGCAGGGGGACGCCCAGGAGGGTGGCGGCGAGAAGGAAGGGGAAGGGGCCGAGGGGGAGGAAGGTGAGCCGGGCGAGGCATTCCGTCCCAGCGACGCGCTCGGGGCCCTGTTCAATCCGGTGTTGACCCTGCTGCGGGAGATCCAGCCGGTGCGGGTGAGCTACAACCTGCAGAACACCACCAACTACCAGCACGCCGCCGGCCGCGCCGACTGGGGCTATCGCCTGGCCTTCCTCACCGATCCGGGAGTAGGGGGTGCCGGGTCGAAATTCGATGACGAAGGTGTGGCTCTCGACGACGATTACAGCTCGTACCGCAAGTCGAGGAAGAACCGTCTGAACCTGAGCACCCAGACCCGCATCAGCAAGAACGTGCGTTTCGATGTGGCCTACACCCGCAACTGGGGAGAGAATTCCAGCAATCTGCAGAGTGCGGCCCGCGATCTGAGCGAGGAGTGGCCGGTGGTCACCGTGAACTTCCAGAACGTGCAGGACTGGAAGATCTTCGGCAACATCTTCAGCATGTCCACCATCGACTTCACCTACCGCAACACGAACAGCGTACGGGGCCAGACCGCCACGAACGACGGGACCCCGCGCAGTACGAAGAGCATCCAGCCCCGCTGGAACATGCGCTTCCAGAACGATCTATCGGCGAACCTCAACCTCAACTACACCGAGGACAAGGCCCAGTCGGCGGGCAAGGACAACATCACGAACCGCATCGGGGTGAACATGCAGTTCAGCAAGAGCTTCGACGCCCAGGGGGTGCTGGGTTTCCTCCGCTTCGGCAAGTCCGGTACGGGCTCGACCATCGACATGACCCTGGACATCGCCTTCGACCAGCGCAAGTCGGCGCGGCGTCTGGAGGACGACCGCGAGGACCAGGTGTCGGGCAACCGGACCTTCTCCATCCGTCCCCGTTTCAACTACCAGTTCAGCCGGGCGTTGAACGCGGGAATGGACCTGAGCTACTCGAGGAACAAGGATCTGGGAAACACCGAGAACGGTTCGACCAGCTTCGGTATCGGCTTCAATGCCACCTTCACCTTCTAGGACAGGAGCGGAGCATGTTCCATCGATCGTCATCGCAGCGGATCTTCCACCGTTTCCCGGCCCCTTCCGCCGCCGCTGCCGCGGTGCTGGCGCTGACCGTGATCCTCTCTGCCCTTGCCACCACCTCTCCTGCGCTGGGTGCTCCTCTTTCGCCGGCAGATGCTTTCCTTCCCGTCCTGGCTGCTTCCCTTCCGGTGCTGGTGGCCGGCGACGGCTCTTCCACCGTGCCGGACTTCGACGCCGACCGGGCCTTCCAGTTGCTCCGCCGGCAGGTGGAGATGGGCCCGCGCAATCCCGGCAGCGAGGGCCATGCCGCGTGCCTGCGCTGGCTGCGCGGCTATCTCGATGAGCAGGGAGCGCTCGTGCGCGAGCAGGCCTTCACGGTGAAGGATCCCTACGGGGAGGGCGTCCTGCACTTGACCAATCTGTGGGCTGCCTTCGGTCCCGCGGAGAAGGAACGGGTGGCCGTGGCCGCCCATTGGGATACCCGTCCCCGGGCCGATCGCCAGCCCGGCGGCGCGGTGGACCAGCCCATCCCCGGAGCCAACGATGGGGCCAGCGGGGTGGCCGTGTTGCTGGAGCTGGCCCGTCTGCTCCACGAGCATCCCGTGAAGGGGGTGGGGGTCGATCTGCTCTTCTTCGACGGCGAGGACTACGGACGCGAGGGTGACACCGCCTACTACCTGCTGGGTTCGCGGCGTTTCGTCCTCGAGCACGGCGACTACCACCCGCAGGCGCTGATCCTGCTGGACATGGTGGGGGGCAAGGATCTGTCCATCTTCATGGAGCGCAACGGCTTGGACTACGCCGGAGAGCTCAGCTTCGAGGTCTTCTCCCGGGCCGCCGAGCTGGGATTGCCGGCCTTCGTGAGCCAGCCCGGACCGCGCCTGCTGGACGACCACGTTCCCTTCCTGCAGGCAGGCATCCCCGCCGTCGATCTCATCGATTTCGACTATCCGCAGTGGCACACCCTGCAGGACGATGTTGCGGCCTGTTCGGCGCAGAGCCTGGCCCAGGTGGGCCGGCTGATGGTCTCGCTGCTGTACGAGGGCCTCTCGCGCTGAGGACGGCCCGACGGCCCGCTGCGCCCACCCCCGGTGCGGACGGGCTCGGCGCGGTGCCGAAGGGTCGATGGAAGAGGCGAAAACGGGGGAAAGTACTGGCGCAGACACGAGTTCCGGGCTAGATTTCCTCCGCGTAGGTGCTTCGGGGGGGTGGACTCGATCTCCCTGGGGTTCCTGGGAAGTGGGCGGGCACGTCCACTTTTTTCATGCCCGCCACGTCGCGGGCGAGAAGGAGAGTCATGCCCGGCGTGCCGGTGACGGCCGAAGAACTCGAGGAGCGCTTCCAGGAGGAGTTGGCCCTCCATGGAATCGAACTCGTCGAGGTGGAGGTCCTGCGGGGAGGCGGCCGCCTCACCCTGCGCTTCGCCATCGACAAGGAGGGCGGGGTCACCATCGAGGACTGCGCGGCCATGGACCGGGTCATCACCGGTCTGCTGGAAGCCGACTGGGAGGATCTGGGCCGCTATGTGGTCGAGGTCACGTCGCCCGGTCTCTTCCGCCGCCTGCGCCGGCCTCGGCATTTCCGCCGTTTCCAGGGCGAGCTGGTGAAAGCCACCGTCACGGCCCCCGGAGGCGGGACACGACAACTGAGGGGAACCCTTCTCGACGCCGACGAGCAGGCCTTCGAGCTGCAAGTGGAGCAGGGAGAGGTGGAGCGAATCCCCTACGCCGAACTCAAGAGCGCGCACCTGGACCCCGATCTCGAGATCGGGCGGCCCAGGAGCAAGGCGGCGGCGGTCAAGGAACGCAAGGCGAAGCGTTCCAGGAAAGGAAGATGATGGATTACGGCATTCTGGACGCCCTTTCCGCGGTGACGCGGGAGAAGAACGTGGACCAGAGGACCCTCGAGGAGAGCCTGGTTCTGGGTCTGCAATCGGCGGCCAAGAAGAAGGTCGGTCTGAACGCGGACATCCAGGTGGACGTCGATTTCGAGAGCGGTGAGATCGATATCCTCCAGCGCAAGAGGGTGGTCGAGCGCGTCATCGATCATGAGAGTGAGATCAGCCTGGAAGAGGCGCGCATGGAGTTCTCCGAGGATCTCCAGGTGGGCGACACGGTGAAGATCTACCTGGACATCGCCGACTTCGGACGCAACGCCATCAGCGTGGCCAAGCAGGTGTTGATGCAGAAGGTTAGGGAAGCCGAGCGCGGCAACATCTACGAGGAGTTCCGCGATCGCGTCGGCGAAGTGGTCGTCGGCATGGTCCAGCAGGTCGATCGGGGCAACATCCTGGTCAACGTGAACCGCATCGAGGCGCTCCTGCCCTTCCGCGAGCGGATCAAGGGAGAGAATTACCACCAGGGCAAGCAGATCAAGGCCTTCATCATCGAGGTCCAGAACAACGCCAAGGGTCCCCAGATCATCCTGTCCCGTACCCATCCGGGTTTCCTGAAGGCCCTGTTCCAGGCCGAGGTGCCCGAGATCGAGGAGGGGATCGTCGAGATCAAGGCGGTCGCCCGCGAACCCGGTACGCGTTCGAAGATCGCCGTGGTGAGCCACGACGACCGGGTCGACGCGGTGGGTTCGTGCGTGGGCATGAAGGGTTCGCGCGTACAGGCGGTCACCCGCGAGCTCAGCGGCGAGAAGATCGACATCGTGCCGTGGAGCGCGGACACCATCGGACTGATCACCCGTGCTCTCTCTCCGGCCGAGGTGAACCACATCACCCTGGACGAGGAGAACCACAGCGCGACGGCCATCGTCAACGACGACCAATTGAGCTTGGCCATCGGCCGCGAGGGCAAGAACGTGCGTCTGGCCGCCAAGCTCACCGGTTGGAAGATCGATCTGGTGTCGGCCAGCGAGTACCACCTGCGCCAGCGCCTGGCCGAGGCCTTCCAGATGGATGTCACCGAACTCATCGGAGTCGACGAGACGACCGCCGAGCATCTGAAGGAAGCCGGGATCACCACCGTCGAGGCCCTGGCCACCATCAGCGACGAGAAGATCGAGGAGATCCCCGTTCTCGACCTGAAGACCATCGAGACCCTCATCGCCACCGCGCAGGCCACCATGGAAGAGGTGCGCAAGCAGGTCGAGGAGATGGTGGAGAAGGAGAAGGCGGCTCTGGCCGCTCCCATCTTCGACGAGGAGATCTTCGGGGGCGATGAGGCCGAGAAGGAAGAGAAGATCCAGGAGAGCGATCTCTTCGGCGAGGAACTCGCCGGGGAGAGCGAGAAGGAAGAGGAGAAGCCTCTCACCGAAGAGGATCTCTTCAAGAAGGAGACGGACGCGGACTAGCGCCGGCGATGGAGAACTCCACCGAACCCGCCCCCGCCGAAGCCGTACTGCGGTTGTTGGGTCTGGCCCGCCGGGCCGGGCGCTTGAACCTCGGTTCGAGTGAGGTGATGCGGGCCTTGAAGAAGGCCGACGGTGGATTGGTGTTCCTGGCCCGAGACGCCGGGAGCGATCTGGAGCGGAAGATCCGCAGGAACCAGGGGCGATGCCGCCTGGTGCACGGATTCTTCGGCCGGGATGAATTGGCGGCGGCTTTCGGCCGATCGAAGCTGGCCGTCGTCTCGGTGCACGATCCGGCCTTTGTGGCCGGGATCGAAGCGCACCTGGAGAGCCCGTACTAGGAGTGTGAGCGAGAAGATGCGTGTCTATGAACTGGCCAAACAGTACGGAGTGAGCAGCAAGGGTTTGTTGTCTCTCCTGGAGGAGCTGGGCATCATGGCCAAGTCGCACATGGCAGTCGTGAGCGATGAAGACGCCGCGTTGGTCGCGGAACACTTCGCCAAGGCCGAAGGTGGAACCCCGGCGGTGGTGGACAAGGCTCCCCGATACGAGGTGGAACGGGCCAAGCCCAAGCCCAAGCGCATGACCGCCCGTGAGAAACTCGAGGCGAAGCGCCGGCAGAAGGAAGAGGAAGCCCTCCGTGCCGCCGAAGAGGCGGCCCAGGCCGAATCGAGTGCCCCCGAGGAAGAGACCGCAACCGCGACCGAGGAGGCACCGGAGGAGAAGGCTCCTCCCCGCCGTCCCCGGGTGAAGCCGTTGCCGAAGAAGCCCGCTGCCGAGACGCCCAGGAGCGAGACCCCGGCGGCGGCCGAGGAGGAAGTGGAGAAGAAGTCCGACGAGCCTCCTCGTCCCGCGCCTCGTCCACCGCGTCCCAGCATGAGCGAGGTGGCCAAGGCCGCGGCTCGGGTGAGGGCCGAGATCCACGACGCGGGAAAGATCCGCATGGCCGCCCCCGAGCCCGAACGGAAACGTCCGGCCAAGCCCCGCAAGGAGGCCAAGGTGGAGGGTTCCGGCGAGCCGGAGGCCAAGACCGCCCGCGAGGTACTCGAGAGCATGCGGAAGGGAAGTGGGGGCGGACGAGGCGGGATCGACACCAGTGCGATCCAGCGGAGCGTCCGCCAATCGCTGTCGCGCATCGAAGTGGGCCGGGGGCGAACCCGTCCCACCACGCCAACCCGCAAGCGCGGATCGAGGAAGGTTCGA
>JAOZPE010000057.1 GCA_029932915.1 Candidatus Krumholzibacteriia bacterium | reverse complement strand
ACAGAGCACCCGGCGCTCTCGGTCAGTGGTACCACGCTCAACTATCGCGAGCTTCATGATGCCTCGGCGAGGCTTGCAGCCACATTGCAAGCCGATGATTCCTGGAAACCCGGCTCCATGGCCGCGGTCTTCGGCTACCGATCCGTTGCGGTGTACCAGGGTATCCTGGGAACCCTGATGGCGGGAGGCGGATACGTTCCACTGAATCCGAACTTTCCCATGGAGCGTACACGTCGAATGTTCATCGAGTCAGAAGCGAGGGTTCTCATCGTAGGATCTGAGGCCCTCGACCAACTCGAGCCCCTGCTCGATTCTCTCCCCGAACCGCCCCTCGTCCTCGTCCCGGACGGCGCATCCGCCATTCCATCGAATCTCCCCGACTCAGAGGCATTCCTCTTTGGCCCGAGGGATTTCCAGGAACCTTCGCATTGGGAACCGGCCAAAGTCTCACCTGAGATGAATGCCTATCTTCTCTTCACGTCTGGAAGTACGGGGACTCCCAAGGGAGTTGCCATTTCCCATGCGAATGTCACTGCCTTCGTGGAGTCACTCCTCACCCTGTATCCGCTGACCCCGGATGACCGGTCATCCCAGTGTTTCGAGCTGACCTTCGACGCCTCCATCGTGGATATGTTCCTCACCTGGAGTTCAGGAGCATCCCTCCACGTGCCCACCAAGAAGATGTTGATGCAGCCAACACGCTTCATTCTCGACTCAGAACTGACGTATTGGCATTCAGTACCCTCGATCGCCAGTTTCATGAAGAGATTCGGTGCGCTGAAGCCGGATACTTTTCCCCGCCTGAAATGGAGCCTCTTCGGTGGTGAAGCCCTCCACGCAGAGCTTGCCGATGCCTGGCAAAACGCCGCCCCGAACTCGGTCCTCGAGAATCTCTACGGGCCCACGGAAGTCACCGTCATGTGCTTCCACTATCGGTGGGATCGAGAACGCTCCTTCACTGCCAGCGAGCGCGGCATCGTTCCCATTGGACAAATCAACCCGAACATGCATTACCTGGTCCTGGATGAAGCCATGAACGAGGTTGCTCCCGGCGAGACTGGAGAACTCTATATCTCCGGACCGCAGGTCGCCCGGGGCTACTGGAAGGATCCACAACGAACCGAGCGCTCATTCATCATTCCGCCCGGTCACGACAACATCTTCTATCGGACAGGTGACAAGGTCCGTCGACCCCTCCACGACGACCACCCCATGATCTACCTGGGCAGGATGGACAACCAGGTTCAGATACGAGGCTACCGAGTGGAAATGGGTGAGATCGAAGCCGCGGCTCGGGATCTCCTCGGTTCTCCCAATATCGTCGCCCTGCCCTGGCCGAGCTTGGCGGATGGCACGGCTGACGGTGTCGAGCTGTTCCTCGAAGGGGTTTCTCTCAGCGATCAGGAGATAAAGACGGCCTTGGCATCCCGGCTTCCCGAGTATATGCTGCCGAGGGGTGTTCATATCATGGATTCCCTGCCACGAAACGTGCATGGGAAGTTCGATCGAGAAGCTCTTCTTCAGATCCTGGAAGGACGAGAATGACGAAGGTTTCCGCTGACCAGGTCAAGGCCTTCCTGGTCGATCACTTCGCCGATTCGTTCGAGGCGGTAGGGGTTGTCGGTCCCGAGGTGCCCGACTCCTTCGACCTCATGCTCGAGGGTATCATCGACTCCCTTGGCGTGGTTGAAATGGTCTCCGCTGTCGAGCAACACTTCGATCTGACTCTCGACCTAAGCGATCTCGACCCGGAAGATCTCACCAGGATCGGCCCTTTTTCCCGCTTCGTGTCCGACTTCAGCATGCGGAGCAGTACCTGATCCAATTCAACGACCACGGGTAGCCATGAGTCTCTTTGGACGACGCAGCCTTCTGCGGGGCATTCTCAATCGATCCTTCCTGATCCTGGCACGCTATGCTCCCGGAGCCGAAAGCTTTCGCGTATGGCTGCATCGCTGTCGCGGTGTCACGATCGGAGACAATTGCTTCATCAGTACCGACGCTCTGATCGAGACCTCCCGTCCCTATCTGGTACGCATCGGCAATGGAGTCGACATCGGCGTCCGCTCGACGATCCTTGCCCACTACCGAGGCCAGATCAAAGCAGATCGAAAGGAATATGCCGCCGATGACTATTCCGTTACGATCGAAGATGATGTGGTCATCGGTGCTGGCGCCCTGATCCTCCCCAACGTGACCATTGGACATGGCTCGGTCGTTACCGCCGGGAGTGTCGTGACCCGCTCTGTACCGCCCATGACGATGGTCTCGGGCAACCCCGCCAAACCGGTGGCCAAGTGTGGCGTGCCCCTGGGGCGAAGGACACCGGTCTTCGAATTCTTCAAGAATCTGAAACCTCTATCCAGCGCTCGTAAACCACGCTCCTCCACCTAGCCCACTCCACACCCGGCTACGAACCTTTGCCCTCACAGAACTCGAGGATACATGCCATACTGTGTATCCCCACGCCTCCTTGCATTCAAGATGACCTGCTCGAGACTGACGATCAGGGCGAAGAAGAAGAACGTGACGTGCATGCTCTGCGCCGACCGTACGAATTCGATCTTCACCTCGTCCAACAGGAACATCACCAAGGCCACATTCAAGGCAAACATGAACTCCCTGAGATCCCTCGGAACGGAGTGATCACGGCTCAGTCTCCATGAGGTCCTGAACAGGATGCTCGCGAACCACAGGAAGATGACGAGGTTTGGAATGCCGAACTTGTAGGCCAGCGTCACGTACAGGGAGTGGATGTTCATCGTCACTCCGCCGCGAAATGTCCCCTCCGGAGTGAAGACACCATGCCCCAGGAACGGGCTATCGGGAATCGCATGCAGGGCCTGCCGCATCACCACTTCGCGGCTCTGCACACTGCTGTCCTTGGTGCCCAGCGACGACATCCGCTCCATCAAGAGGTCGGTATAGCCGCCGATGAAGGGCAGCATCAGATAGAAGAGGGCGAATCCGACGAAGGCCAGCTTCAGCAGATCCTTCTTGGGTACCGCCAGGCCCGAGGTGGCAATGGCGTAGAGCAGGCCCGCGACCAGAACGATAAGGCCCGCACGCGTTCCACTGCCGAAGAGTGCCATCAACATGATGGTCGAGCCAGCCAGCCAGAAGATCTTCAGGTTGATGGACCGAGCCCGGCGGAACAGGAAATACTGGATGATCAACGACATCACCGCGAACTCGGCGAAGAGCTCGTAGCCGCTGAAGGTGGCCGAGGCACGGATCTCGCGGGTAAGAAGATCCTTTTGTGACATGGCCTCCTTGGAAAAACTGAAGAATGCGGGCAGGAACTGCTTCTGGGGGAACATGGCCTGCAGGATGGCCAGGATGCCCATGACAATGGCCATCACCTCGAAGGTGGACACCAGGCGGAAGAAGGATGTGCGGGTGCGTGCCAACTGGATGATGATGTAATACAGGCTTACCGCAGAGACGTACCCGGTCAAGAGATTGGAAATCTGACGCGGATACCCGAGATCCTGTTTGAACAAGCTCAGGATGACCGTCAGCATGAAGCCGGTGAGAGCGATATCGGCGTTGCGTTTGACGAAGGGAGAAGGAATCTGCAGCAGACGTGACTTCATCATCACCAGCCCGCCAACCGCGAAGATGAGCAAGGTGCTGGTGGTACCCACACTGGTCGACGCGGGAAAGAACAGGACGACCACCGTGAACAACAGGGCCTTGAAGGGATGGGCCACCAGCACGAAACCCAGGAAGATGACGCCGGCCAACACCTCGATGTTTCTCTTGCTGGGTTCGAGCATGACGTTGGTCACCAGGACCGCGCCGACGAATCCGAAGATCATGGTCAGCAGGTTGTGCTGAGCGGAGTGGGCCATGTCCTCGGAGATGCCTCGGTACCTTCCAGGAAACAATCCCTTCATCGGGCCACCTCTTCCCGCTTGACCAGTGTGAGAGAGGATCGTCCCTTCGCGCCCCATCTCACCCGGTCGTCCAGGTACTCCCTGAGACTTCGATTGGGCCGCCAAGGACTGGCCACCAGACGCGCGAACACCTTGTATTCCCCCTCCTCGAGGAATCGCGGTATCACAAGACTGCGCTCATCGTGCCACGATTCCTCTCCGCAACGATATCCGTCGCCCGGAATCCACCGGAACAGAATCCGGTCTCTGCTGGTCCATTGCCTCTGTACAATGAGCTTCCGGTAGAGCTTGCTCACCGGTTCCAGGACGGCAGGCCCCGTTGGCCCATTCTTCACCATGCCCAGTTCCACCGTCCTCCACTTGCCGACTGCGGTGCCGCATCCCTTGAACAACGCTTCCACATGCAGGGTATCGCCTATGGCAACTTCGGTCTCCCGGCAATGCCAGCTCTCGAGGGCAAGAACGGCGCCATCCACCTCTTCCGCGTTCTTCCACCCCACCGGGGCTCTCCCGCCAACCATGGACCTCCTCCACGACCTCAGATCGTAGAGGACGAACCCGGGTCCATCGAAACGTGCCTCGACACCGAGTCTTTGCAGGCGCTCCGCAAGCCGGGCCTGCAGCGAGTCGACGGGCACGAATCCGTATTCGGGATGGTCATAGATGCTTTCCACCCGCTTGCACACCAATACCTGGCTCGCCGAGCACATGCTCAACAAGCGCCGCACATCGTCCAGATTGGTGTCGCTCGACAGAAGCGAGCGATAGGTGGCCAGGCGTCCCACGATGGTCGCATCCAGGGGAGAGGCGTGGGCCACCGGCAGGAGGACAGGTACTGAGCTGGAAGACGCCCGAAGGGCGTAGCTGCTCACCGGGTCGGCCAGAACCGTTTCTCCTCCATCGAGATCACACTGCTCGAGAGCCTTCAGGTAGCGGCTCGTACCATCGTGCAATCGATACGGAGAATGTGACCAGCCCGGAAGCGCACCCCAGGCGAGGATGAGAAGCACGACCGTGGCTGCCGCACGTCGGCCGACCCCGGCTCGTCCTTGGCAGCGATCGACGAAGAGAAGAACGAGCAGCGCGGGCGCCACGGCGACGAGACCCAGACGTTCGGAGAGGTAACCCACGTGTGCATAGACAGTGGGCTGAACGAGCGGGTCGAGCGCAATGGTCCACATCGGTAGCGATGCCCCCATCACCGCCACGCTCCGCCATCCGGCTCCCCATCGTCTCCACAGGAGAAAGGCCATGACCACCGAGAGTGGAGCCAGCCATCCACTCCACCTGAGTACGACCAACGGATCGAGCGTGAACAAACTGCTGGTGAAGTACAGGACCCCAGCCGGCTCCCAGTGCGCCCCGCTGTGCGCCCCTTCAGAGCTGCCCAGGGCGGGTAGGAGCAGGACAAAGCCCAGCGCGAACGACACGGCGGCAAACAGGAAGGTATGCATGGCCTCGGTGATCCGTCGAAAGACGAGGAACAGGATCACCATGTGGGCCATCACCAGAGTAAAGGCCCACCACGCAAAGGGATGGACGAGCACGCTCAGGCCGAGAGCTCCTGCTCCCAACCACCATCCCCACACCCCCTTCTGGCCCTCTTCACGGAGCCGCAGGCTCTTCAACAGCAATCCCCATGAGATGGCACCCATGGCCAGGGCCGTCTGTGCCGGATACATGGCAGCCCAGGTCCCAAGCGGCCGCCCGTGCCACGAGCCCGCCGCGAAGAGACCCGAGACCAGCAGTGACCAGGTCGTGGACAGCCCTAGCTGCATGAACAGGAAAGCGAAGGCGACGATGAAGAAGGAGCTCAGGACACCCGCCGCGCGCACCCACACCCTTCCCGGATCGGCACCCAGGAATCCGGCTACCGCGGCATGGAGGCCATGTAAGGCACCCATCCGCGGATCTCTCGCTTCGGCTGATCCGGGAAAGGAGCGATCCAAGGGAAGCCACCGATCCTGCAGGTCCGCATCCCGAATGGCCCCGACATGAGCGGGGATGTCACTGTCCAGACGTACCTGGGCCGGTTCGGCGCCCACCCTCACTCCGACCGTCAGCAAGACGCCCAGAAGGATCAGAAGAGCGGGAAGGTCGACGACGGTTTCTCTCCACCCTCTTCCGCGAACGGCGAGGAAATCCCCCACGAGCCCCAGCACGACCGGGCTGGCCACGAGCAGCCAGAACCCCGGCTCCAGGCCCACGTGCATCCCATTGAACACGAACAGGACAGCGACATTCCAGACCAGGGAGAACAGTGCGACCAGGGAGATCCTGCCGACCGGCTCCAAGTCGGGGACCAATCGACAGACCCGCAGCGCCCAGCCCGGCGAAAACACCAGATAGGCCCAGACCACAGCGACCCTCAGCTCGAGCGGCAACCCGACGGCATTCCTCTGCGCCACCACCAGGGCGAGTGCCACCAGAACCAGGGGACTGCGCAACCGTGCGCTCATGTGGAGATCGACTCTCACCGGCTGTATCAACTCCCGCTTCGCGCCACCAGCGCAATCCCCGCGATGATCACCAGGATGCCGATGAGCCTGGACAACTGTGGGCTCTCTCCCAGAAGCCACCAACCGGCGAAGAAGGCCAGCACGTAGCTCAGACTCATGAACGGATACAACAACGAGAGTTCGACCCGGCTCAACAGGTCGAACCACAACACCGTGGCCACGGCGAACATGGCCAGTCCCAGCAGGATCCTCCACGAGCCAGCAAGCTGAAGGAGGCGCTCACCCAGTGAGGAGGACATCACATCGACCACGCCGATGCGCGTCAATGCCACCTTCCAGAGCACCTGCGCGCTCACCATCAGGCCCAGACAGGCGAACATCACAATTGCATTGCGCATGATCGACTCCTCCTACAGGGATGACGGGTCGGCCGCTTCCGTCGCGGACGCCCCCAGGAGACGCAGAAAAGGCCGATGAAGCGGCAGGCGGGTACTCCGGATCAGGGAGGATTCCTCCGGCCCGACCACGCGCAGCCCACGGAAGGTCAACACCAGGAGGCCCAGGGCCAGGATGCCCCCCACGCCAACCGTGAACACGCCGAGGTGACGAAGCGGGACGAGCAGCCACACCAACACCGGCAGACTCGCCAGGAGGGTCCGGCCCAGGAAGCGCCAGGGAATCTGCAGTTCGGGGATCTCGTTCCAGGCGATCCGCGACATCAGTGCCACCGAGGTGAGCTTGGCCAGGCCAAGCCCGAGGATGGCGCCCCACAAGCCCAACGGCGGAATCAGGATGAAATCGAGGGC
Organism: Candidatus Krumholzibacteriia bacterium; assembly: GCA_029932915.1. GTDB lineage: Bacteria > Krumholzibacteriota > Krumholzibacteriia > JAJRXK01 > JAJRXK01 > JAOZPE01. Next base: position 3,254 of record JAOZPE010000057.1, on the reverse strand, counting down.
GATGTTCACCGCGGCGAACACCACATATGCCTTCAATGCCGAGAAGGTCCGATCACGGGCGTAGACGATCATCCCAACCGGAGCGCCGATGGCCGCCACCGTGCCCACCACGAAGTACGCCTGGCTCACCAGGGCCGATGGCATCATCGCCTCGCCGTAGAGCACCCGGATCAACGACGGAGAGAACGCAACGCCGAGGCAAGCCAGCGGAAGCAGGAAGAGGTAGAGCATCTTGAGATAGCCGGCCAGGGCGAGAGGCAGGCGGGTGGCGTCCCGTACCGTCACCTCGGCGAACCCCGCCATGGACACCTCCCACAGGGCCATGGGCAGGAAGTCGATGAAGCGCTGGGCGAAGGTGAAACCGAGCACGTAGAAACCAGCCAGGATGGGTCCATGGTAGTGCCCCAGGAAGAACACCTCCGTCGCCGAGTGGACCACGTAGTTCAGGACCGCCACTCCCGCGAAGGGGAAGGCATAGCGAAGGAAACGCGGATCGCGCAGGGAGAATCCCGGCTCTTTCCCCTCGCTTTCCGTCATCACCGTTCCACGCCCCAGAGCTGCCGGCAACAGCAGCAGCGCCGCCAGACCCATTCCCGCACCGGCCATCAGCAGGACCGCATCGACGCCCCCTCCACGTGACAGGGCCCATGCCGTCCCCACCAGGGTCGCCAGGCTGCCCGCCGCGGTGCCCACGGCGACCGTGCGGGTCTGGAAGCGCGCGGTGGCCGCCGCGCGCACGTGATTGTACAGGGAGAAGACCAGGGAGGTGGCCACACCGATCATGGCCGTACTGGCCAAGGGGACCTTGAACAAGCGGTCGAGTGCACCCCCGAAGACCCAGCTCGCCGCGAAGAGCGGCGCCCAGAACAAGACCCTCAGCAGGAGGGTCTTCCAGAACAGCGATCTGGCGTCACCCCGATCGCCCTTCTGCAGGAGTTCCGGCAGGAAGCGGAGGAGACTCCGCTCCAATGCCATCCCCCCCAGCACCGTGCACAGCCGCACGAGTTGACGGACCTCGCTCAGCACTCCCCATCGCGTCTCCCCCAGCGCCCGCACGACCACCACACTCAGCGCCAGAGCGCCCACCACCTGCACGGCGTAGGCCACGGTGCTCCACGCACCCGAACGGGCATAGCGAGCCATCTGACGGCTCACCGGCGCTCCTCTCGCAACGAGTCCGCGATCGTCACCATGAGGTGATGCAGATCGGTGATGTGGCTCATGCCCACATCCGGCGAATACGCACCCAGCAGACACGCATCGGCGTCCCGCGCATCCGGATGGTAACCATGCATACCGGCCAGCAGATAGCTGCCCATGTAGCTGGGCAGGATCAACAGGCCCTCATCGGCCACGAAGAGCAGGTCGCCCTGGCTTCGATCGGGAAAGCGGATCCCCAGTTCCACCTTCTCCTCCTCGGGGATGAGGCGACCGCCCTCGAAGCCGTTCAGCAGGGAAACCAGTTCCTCTCCGACAGCCGGATCGTCGTACCAGAAACGGGCCATGGTCGAGTCGTAGAAGGCCAGATACCGGCGGCCGTTCGTTCCGAGCTCCCTCTCCACCACCGACATCAGATCGACCCCACCGTGCACCGGACTCATTCCATGATCGCTGAACAGATAGAACTCGAAGACATCGGCCGTATCCGTCCCCAGATCGATGAGCCGGCGGATCCGTTTCTCATACCAGGCCAGATGCTCGAGGACCTCCTCGCCGCCGGGCCCGTGCCGGTGCAGGAGACCATCGAGACGCGGCAGATACAGGAAGATGAAGTCGGTCCTTCCCTCGAGCATGTCGCGTTCGACCGCGGCGAGGCTCTCCTTCTCGGGTGTGCGCCAATCGTAGGTGGTGAAGGTGAGACCGGCCTCCTGCAGATGGTCGAAGATGCTGGGTGCCCGATTCAGACCGCCGGGCTGGAAGATGTTCTTCTTCTCGGACAGATCGAAACGCGGAAGCAGATGGGTGGGGACATCATAGAGACTGAAGTAACCGTCGACGCGGGAAGCCACACGCCCCTGGATCCGCCTTCGGATCCGGTGGTTCCTCCCCAGGAAGGAAGGCAGGCGATGGAAGGGCCGAGCCGCATCGAACACCGACGGTCCATCACGGAGAACATACATCGACCCATGGCCGTTCTCGGCCGGCATCTTCCCGCTCAAGAGCGCAGGCTGACACGCACAGGAGAAACCCAGGACGGTCCGCAGACTGGCCCGGTATTCCAGTTCGGGCAGAAAGCTGTGGTCCCGCAGGAAGTGGGCGCCCAGCGCATCGACCATGACCATCAACGCCATCCGCCTACGCTTGTTCATCGACTGCCTCCCATGACCCACCTCGACCACAGCCGTCCCAACCAACGGTCGGGGTCATCGGCGCGGGAACCACGCAGGAGATCATCCTGTGGCAGCAGGCCATGCAGGATATCGATCCACTCGGGCAGAGCCCCGAATTTCAGCGCACACGCCATCTGCACCCGCTCCCGCCCCACTCCATCGAGAGCATGCCGCCACCACGGGAGATGTGGCCGGGGCGCTTGCCGTGCCCAACGGCGCGCTTCCCGCAGCCGGACCGACAGCGGCAACCTGCGCAGCCATTCCTTCCCCCGTTCGGCGTCCAGGCGCGACGGCGATCCGCTCCCGACTGCGTCGGCCAGCGATTCGCCCGGGCTCAGCCGGCCCCTTCCCTCGACCCGATCGTTCAGGATGCTACGGAAGAAGGGCCACGACCAGCTCAACACGCCTCCTCTTCCCCGACGCGCGGGAAAGGGAAGCTCGGCCATCGTCGACATCTCCACCGGACCGGCCCGCAGCTTCTTCAGCATCTCGCGCTGAAGCTCGATCCCTTCCCGAAACCACGCGGCATGGATGCGTCCCCCCTCGACCCAGACCTGCTCGAGACGCTCGAGCTGGACCTCCCGGCGAGGGTGGTAGGCTCCGTGGGCCGCCAACCAGGCCAGAGGCGCATCGAGGAAGATCTTCCAGCGATGGTACAGGGCAAAGGGATCTTCGTAGTGATCTCCTGCAATGACAAGAGCTTCCCCATAACGATTCATGATGAGCTTGAGGGCATCATCCGGATCGATCGACCAGGGTCCATCCTCCCGCACTGCGGGAATGTCCACCGGGACATCGCCTTTCCGGGAGAACAGCATCCGATGACCGTAGACGAACTGGTGGGCGGGGATGCCGGCGTCCACATGGGCGAACCACTGCGGGTCGATCACCCCCAGATCGACCGGTGCGGCGAAGAAGGGATCC
>JAOZPE010000096.1 GCA_029932915.1 Candidatus Krumholzibacteriia bacterium | reverse complement strand
ACATTCCCACCAGGTAGCTCCAGTAGAGACGGCCGCGGTCGGGGCGCTCGGGGTCGTCTACGCTGCCGGCGCCGGCTGGACGGGAGGCCGCACTGTTTTCCGCTACGCCGCGCACTGGTCGAGGGCTTCGCAGATGCCGGATCGTCGCCACCAGGGTGCGGGGCATCCCGTCCATGATGGCGTAGGTGGTGGAGAAGGTGGTGAAGAAGGCCACCAGGTAGAAGAGCGGGCGCATCCAGGTGCCGAAGAGTTCGGTGTACAGGCGGGCGAGGGTGGAGGCCACCTCCAGGCGTCCGGGGACGAGCCCGCGCGGATGCAGGACGGCCGCGCCCAGGGCGAGGAAGAACACCGCCAGCACCGCCGACAAGAGGTAGCCCAGGCGCACATCGAGCAGGACCGCGCGCAGGCGCTGGGCGGTGGTCCGCGTGTCGGCGGGATCGCGCCCGTTGCAGCGGGGATCCTCCAAGGTCCATAGGGACTGCCAGATGGACACGCCGATGGCCGTGGGCAGGAATCCGAGGATGGAGGCGACCAGCAGCAGGCTTCCCCTGGGGATCTCGGGCGAGACGAGGTGGGTCCAGGCCGACAGCGGAGGCGGCGTGGCAAAGAAGGCCACCGCAGTGCCCACGGCCAGGGCGGCCATCATGAAGAGGTTCAGCCGGCGCAGCAGGGGATAGCGTCCGGTGAGCAATAACAGGAAGGTGAGGGCGATGACCCCGGCGGTCCACACGCCCAGGCCGGGTCCGCCGAGGGCGGCCTGCAGGATGGAGGCGGTGAGGCCGGCCACGGCGGCCAGCACCCCGACGCTCTCGAGGACCATGTCGACCAGACCCAGCCACAGCGCCCAATCGCGGGGACCGGGCAGGCGGCGGTAGGCCGAGAGCAGGCTGTGTCCGGTGGCCACGGCCAGGCGCGGCCCGAACTCGAAGGCGTGGTATTTCAAGAGGTGGGCGAGCAGCACCAGCCACAGCAGGCGGTAGCCGTAGCTGGCGCCGGCGGTGGTGCACAGCACGAGGTGGCTGCCGCCGATGGCGGTGGCGGCCAGGAGGATGCCGGGTCCGAGCGGGCGGGGGCGTCGCATGGGTGCAGACTAGGGGGCCAGGGGGATGGGGGCAAGGGGGAGGCCGAGGGGTGATGAAGGCCCCTTGGCAGGGTTTGTGCTTGCAATTATGCATTTGGAATGCATAATTGCAAGCAAGGAGAAGCTACCATCATGGGCCCCGTCTACATCAAGAGGTCGCTGGAGCCGGTTCTGCGGAGAGCGGCCAGTGAGTTTCCGGCGGTGATCCTGACGGGTCCGCGGCAGTCGGGCAAGACGACCCTCCTTCTGCATCTGTTCGGCAAGCGCTATGGCTACGTATCGCTCGAACTGCCCGATGTGCGCGCGGCGGCGATCGACGATCCGCGCGCCTTTCTCGAACTGCATCCTCCCCCGGTGATCTTCGATGAGCTGCAGTATGCGCCCGAGCTGCTTCCCTATATCAAGGAGAGGATCGACGCCAACCGGCAGAGCAAGGGCCAGTACCTGCTGACCGGTTCACAGAATCTACTGCTCATGGAGAAGGTGAGCGAATCACTGGCCGGCCGCGCGGCGATCCTCAGCCTCTTGCCCTTGTCGAGGCGGGAGATGGAGGGAAAGCCGGGTCTTTCCCTTCCCTGGGAAGTGCAGCGACGGTCTGCTTTGCCGGAGCCGGTGGCCTACGGCAAGCTCTGGAAACGCTTCCTGAGGGGTAGCTACCCCGAGCTGGTCGCGCACCCCCGGCGGGACGCGGCGCTGTGGCACGCGAGCTACATCCAGACCTATCTCGAGCGCGATGTGCGCATGCTCCGACAGGTCGGCGATCTCGGCCGGTTCCAGGACTTCCTGCGGACTTTGGCCGCACGCAGCGCGCAGCTCTTGAACCTGGCCGATGTCGCCCGCGACCTGGGGGTGGCGCTGAACACGGTCAAGGCATGGCTGTCGGTGCTGGAGGCCAGCTTCCAGGTGATCGTGGTGCGCCCGTACTTCGTCAATGTCGGCAAGAGACTGGTGAAGAGACCCAAGGTCTATTTCATGGACACGGGAACCCTGTGTCAGTTGGCCGGCCTGAAGGATCCCGAGCACGCCGCTTCCGGGCCCATGGGCGGCGCCATCATGGAGACGGCGGTGCTGTCTGAGATCGTGAAGGTCCTGAGCCATCGGGGCATTCGCCCGCAGGTCCATTTCTGGCGGACCTCCACCGGGACCGAGGTCGATTTCGTGGTGGAGACCCCGGATGGCCTCGTGCCCATCGAAGTGAAGGTGTCGGCCACGCCGCGATCGGCCATGGCCGCAGGGATCCGGTCCTTTCGGAAGGACCTGGGGGAGCGAGCCCTTCCCGGATATGTCATCCATCCGGGGGATACGAGACTTCCGCTGGGAGAGGGCATCACGGCCTTGCCCTACGGATTGCTGTAGGCAGGGGCCGACAGGGCCATCCGCTTGAAAGCAAACAAGATGGGCTGTTTCAAGGCGCGCGTTGGGCGGTCGCCTTGACACCGGCCAGGAGGGGCCCTATCCTACCTGTCCGCCGCCTGGCGGGCCCGGATCGTGCATGACGCGGCCCGGACCGCTTGCTGGCGGCCGACAGTTTGTTCCTCGGTAGCTCAATGGTAGAGCATGCGGCTGTTAACCGCAGGGTTGTAGGTTCGAGTCCTACCCGGGGAGCCATTTGGAGGGGCTACCAAATCGGTGGCCCCTCTTTGTGTTGGGGGGG
>JAOZPE010000095.1 GCA_029932915.1 Candidatus Krumholzibacteriia bacterium | reverse complement strand
CCGAGGGAAACTGCGCGATCGCCACCGGACCCGTGAGATCCGGACGCACCTGCCGAAGGTATTCCTCCAGGCGCTCGGTCTCGAGCTCCTCCCCGGGCCGGGGCGGCTGCACGGGATCATCGAAAGACATGATGACCCCCTTTGAGCTCCTCGGCCCGGGCGCGATAGGGCTTGAGGATGCGCCGGGCCAGGGAGAGCTTGTGGACCTCGTCGGCGCCGTCGTAGATGCGGGCCGCCCGTTCGTGACGGTGAAAGAAGGCCAGGATCGTGTCGTCGGTCATGCCGAGACCGCCGAAGACCTGGAGCGCCCGGTCCACCACCTGCTGCATGACGTTGGCGACGACGAACTTGATCATGGAGATCTCCTGCCGGACCTCCTTCCATCCCTGGTGCTCGATCCTCCATGCCGTCTGGAGCGTCAGCGCCCGGGCCGCCTCGATCTCTGCGGAGCTCTCGGCAATCCACGCCTGAATGATCTCCTTGTCGGCCAGCACCTGTCCCGGCGCGATGGGGCGGATGACGGCACGCTTGCATAGCAGGTCCAGCGCCCTTCGGCAGACACCGAGCCAGCGCATGGTGTGGTGGATGCGGCCGGGTCCCAGCCGCTCCTGGGCGATGCGGAAGCCCGCACCTTCCGGGCCCAGCAGGTTTTCCTGCGGGACACGGCAGGAGTGGTAGAGGATCTCCGCGTGGCTGAACCAGCCGTCACCGGCGTGACCCATGACGGCGATGTTGCGCACGAGGTCGAAGCCCGGCGTGTCCGTCGGGACGATGATCATGCTGGCCCGCTCGTGGGGCGGCGCCTCGGGATTGGTAACGGCCATGACCACGGCGAAGGCCGCACCGTCCGCGGAGGTCGTATACCACTTCTGGCCGTTGATGACGTAGTCGTCGCCGTCCTTGACCGCCGTCGTGTCCATCATGACGGGGTTCGAACCCGGCAGCTCGACCTCGGTCATGGAGAAGCAACTTCGGATTTTCCCAGCCACCAGCGGCTCGAGCCAGCGCTTCTTCTGCTCCGGCGTGCCGTACTCGGCCAGGATCTCGATGTTGCCGGCGTCCGGGGCGTGGCATCCGAAGACGTAGTGCCCCAGCGGACTCTGGCCCAGCACCTCGGAGACCAGCGCAAAGTCCGTCAGCGGCAGGCCCATGCCACCGTACTCCCTGGGCTGTGCCGGGCCCCACAGGCCCATCTGCTGTACCTTGGTCCGCAGCTTGTCCACCCCGGGCTCGATCTCCGAGAAGTTCTTGGTCAGGAACGCCGTCTCCAGGGGGATGATCTCCTCCCGGACGAAGCGCTCCATCAGCTCCAGCATCAAGCGGGTCTCCTCACTGATGGTGAAATCCATGTATTCCTCCACGAAGTACTTTACTCTCGGGTAAAGTATGTAGACGGATCCGAGGAATGTCAAGATAGGGCCGAACGTCCGGCCTCAGGGACGACGCTTCAGTCCCCGGGCGCAACCTTCGATCCCCAAGTCGCACACACGGCCCAGATTCAACGCCATCAAAAAACTCTATCCCTTTTCCACCTTTCGAGGTGATGTGCTCGGTTGACGGTGGCGCTTGCGTGCTCGGGGGTGACGCTTTACCGTGGGGTCAACCGGCTGCCGGGCGCAACGGGTCGGGAATGACGGAGGCCATGGCCATGTCGGTGACCATATCGGCGATGGTGGGACCATCGAGGCTGCCGTCGGCACGGTACCAGAAGGCGAGCCATGCGACCATGCCCATCAGGGTGTGCGCCGCCACGTCGGAGTCGGTGCCGGAGCGGAGCACGCCCTCCCCGCCCAGCTGTTCCAGAGTGGCCTGGATCAGGGTCCGATAGGAGTGGAGGCGTTGGACCACCACGCGGCGGTCCTCGGGGTCCAGGGAGCCCAGCTCGGTGGTTATCAGCAGGGTAAAGGCCCGGTCCCTTTCTCGGGTGATCAGCCAGGCGTGAGTGTGCAGGATGGCACGGAGTTTCTCGAGGGAGGTCGAGGCCTTGGCCATGGCGGCGAAGGTCTCGCGCTCGAGCTCATCCATCGCGAAGGTCGTGACGGCGAAGAGCAGCTCAGTCTTGGACGTAAAGTGATAGTAGAGGCCTGGCTTGGTCAGCCCGGCTTCACGGGCGATCTCGTCCATGGAGGCACCGTCGTAACCTCGTTCGAGAAAGACCCGTGCGGCCCGGCGCAGGATCACCCCCCGACGGTTGGCTGTCTCGGCCATGATGCGTCACTCCCTCATTGGACCCCCGGCTTCACCGCACGGGGAACCGGAGGCCCGCGCAGTCTATCGCACCCCGACCTGCGGTCAGCTTCCGAGTTGTCCGCGTCGAGTCCTGCAATAAAGCCTGAGATCCAAAGCGGAGGCTGTGGGAAGCGGGAGCCTTGGCCCGGTATCAATAACATCGCTGGTCAGCCAAGCCAAATCCGTGCCACGTTTCACAAAGCTCACACGGTTGGTTCATTGGAGCCGTTCCGGCTTGGAAAACCCTGAAACCTAAAGATGAGCGATTCTCAGCGGCGATCTGCACCAAGTTCTTGGGCCCCGATGCCCACGTCGCCCGCTTTGCGGGCACCGGCATCCTGCCGGCCAAGGCTCCGCCTTGGACGCGATGTCCCAACTTTCAGAAAGCCTCGACGTACCGCACCATCCGGGTACGCCTGCGTTTTCTTCAAGCACCGGAACCTCAAGCCCTTGGCGCATCTGATCCGCCAGAATTGCTCATCTTAGGCGCCAATCTCAGCCTATTGATTCCCCCGGCCGATATGACGGAACCCAATGCCGCCCGAAACCCGTGCCCGACATTGCGCATCTCTTCACAAGAGGGTAG
>JAOZPE010000094.1 GCA_029932915.1 Candidatus Krumholzibacteriia bacterium | reverse complement strand
AGCAGAGTTCTCTGAATCCATGGAATCCGTTTGAGCACAACTTCTTACAAAACAGTGAATGAAAGTCGACGACCTGAAGAAGTGTCCGGCAAGCTGGGCAACCCCTTTGCGAGACAAGCAAGAACACCTTGAATCCGTCTCGAATCCAGCCATTCAAAGCGAAATCAGTGATGTGTCCGGAGACCGGGACACAGGACACCTGATGGTACAGCTGCGAATGAAAATACTGACTCCCTGATCACCTGTCGAGCATCGAAGATCTACCGCACCAGCACCAGAGGCGTCGACACCCTTGCGCCACTCGCCTCCAGCACCGCCCGGTAGGCACCGCTGGCCACCGCGCGTCCGCCGCGGTCGGTGCCGTCCCATACGCTCTGTCCCAGACCCACCGGCCACCAGCCCTTCTCCAGCACCCGCACCACACGTCCTTTGGCGTCGACCACCGAGAGCCGGATACTTCCCGCGCGAGTCAGGGTGAAGGGAATCACCACCCGGGGATTGAAGGGCATCGGGCGGGCCGGGCCCAGACGCAGCGGAGAGCGCGGCGCCCCTGCCGCGGTCGCCGGGTTGGCCTGCAGCACCACGCGCAGGGTCTCGCCCTGGTGGGCGACTTCGAGCACCTGGCTGGTCTCATCCCAGCGCCACGAGCGGTCGAGGGGCTCGCCGGCGGAGGCCTCGGGAATCCAGCCCTCCCCCAACAACACCCCGTAGGGCCGGCCGGCCAGTTTGAAGCGCGCCGTGCCCGCCGCGTCCCAGGAGATGGTGATCAGGTCCTCGCCGTAGTCGACGGCGGTGGGCTCGGCCCCGTCATAGGCGATCAGGTGCGCCTCGTCGTCGGGCGCCAGCTCCGGCGCCAGGGCGAAGGCCTGCAGCATGTACTTGACGGTGTTGAAGTTCTGCTCGTACCAGGTCTCCGGCAAGAAGGCCGGATCGGTGAGTTCGCGGACGGTGGTGAGCATGCGCCCGTCCCCGTCCGGAGGTGAGAACTGCCCCTGCCCGTAGGTCAAGGTGTAGAAGGCCTCGATGGCCTGCTGCCGCCAGCTGGGATCGTTCAACGAAGTGCCCGCCGTGGCCGCATCGAGCTTGAGGTGCATGTACGCCCACTGCCCGGTCGCGGCGTAGGTGCTGTGGGGCCAGTGGTCCCACTCGAGGATCGACGGCGCGTAGGCGTCGTAGCCGTTCTCCTTGCTCCACGGCGCCAGGTAGCGATCCGTCGACCAGCTGAGGATGTCGATGGCCTTCTGCAGATCACCCTCACCGTTGCGGTCGATCAGATACTCGACGGTCTCCTCGGCGCTGTAGTGATCGATCTCGCCGATCATCTCTTCGGGGGGAACGTCCTCGTAGAAGCCCTCCCAGTGCATCGAATCCGGCGTGATGAAGACCATCGGGTTGGCCTCGATCCAGGCCATCGCACGGCTTGCCGCACTGCCGTAGCCGTGGCCGGGGTGATCCGTCTCCAAGGTCTGCAGCAGGCGCACCACCGGAATGATGTGGCTGGTGTAGTCCTGCACCACCAGGCCGTCGCTGGGGCGTACCCGGAAGTACCAGCGGCCGTCGTCCTCGACCCCGCCGGTCAACTGGGTGGCCACGTAGGTGTCGGCGATCATCAGCGCGGCATCCAGAAAACGCTGCTCCTGGGTGATGCGGTGCAAGCGCAGACAGCGCAGCCCGAACATCGCCGGTTTGTCGCTCATGTTGCCCTCGCCGTCGAAGCCTCCGCCCATCACCCCTTCGGTCTGGGTCGACCAGGGCCAGTTGCCGTAGAGATCAGTGGCCGGTGTGCGGCGGTCCCACAGCCAGTCGGCCATCTGCACGGCGCGGTCGAGGGCCTCCTGCTCGCCCGAGTAGGTCCACCAGTCCAGGAAGGCGTCGACCGCCACACAGGTGGTATACGCCGGATAGGAGATGCTCAGGTAACCGGGGTAGCCCACCAGCCGGCTGTCCAGATCGTTGTCGTGCTGGATGGCGAAGTGATAGAAGTACGGCGGCGCAGGCAGGCCATCGGGATCGTCGTCGTAGGTGCGGATGCCCCCGTTGCCCACGTCGCTGTACAGGAAGGCCATCACCTCTTCGAGCAACTGGTCCGGTGGCTTCAGGGGCGAAGTCGCCGCCCGGGCGGGCACGGCGAAGACGGCCGGAAGGACCACAGCGAAGAGAAGCATGAGAAGGATCGGCAGCCGGCCCGCGGCCGGACGGATGGGCATCGAGAGCATGACGGTTCCTGCATGGATGGAAGCCAAGGGGAAGAGACGTCTACCGCTGAGGATACACGAAAACGGAAGGCCAGGGGCAAGATCCCCCCGAAATGGATGGAATCCCCCAGGAACGGGTGGATTCGTCAGAATGGTCGAATCCGCCCCAACGGCCCGGTCGCTCAGAACAGCGAGATGCTCAGGTAGCGCTCGGGATGCTCCTGGATCTTGGCCACCAGGGCGTGGACCTGCTCCATGGTCGCCAGCATCTCCCGGTACAGCTCGTCCTGGCGCAACAGATGGGCGGCGGTGCCGTCGCCTTCCCGTAGATCCCACATCACGCTGTCTGCGCCCGCCGCGGCACGGGCGACGTGATCGGCCAGGGTGGAATCGCCCAGCAGGCGGGCCATCAGCCCATCGCCTTCGACCGCGACGGTGACCAGCGAGTCGAAACGGGAGACCGCGTGTTCGAGGCTGCGGGCCATCGCGTCGTCGGTGATGAGCCTGCCCAGGCTGCCCTCGCCCGTCTTCAGGGCGTGGCTGACCGACGCCAGATCGGCCGCCGTCGCGCGGAAGTGCTCGGCCGTCTGCCGGTCGTTCAACAGGACGCCGAGGGTGCCTTCTCC
>JAOZPE010000093.1 GCA_029932915.1 Candidatus Krumholzibacteriia bacterium | reverse complement strand
CCGAGGTCGACCTGGGCTTCTGGCAGGACCTGCGCAGCCGCGGGGGCAAGAAGGACCTGCACCGCAAACTCGTTCGGGCACTGCGGGGCAAGGAGATGGTGACCCTCGGCGAGTGGGCCGAGAGGGTGCGGAGTGAGGTGGCGGTGGTCGGTGGAGTGGGTGAGTTGGGGGAGTGAGCCGGTAGGTCTTACGACTCGTCATCCACCACTCTTGGGAGCACACCGCCGGGCCGGCCATAGTGGGGCACCGAGGGAGGAGCGTCTTCGGCCTCGGGGTCGACGAAGGTCTTGGTCGAGGGCGCCCAGTACAGGCAACCGACTTCAGACGGAGGACGCCGGCGAACGAAATCCTCTGCCGAGTCCAGCGCCTCCAGCCACTGCGACTTCAAGCTCTGGGGATCGAGATCGCGGGCCAGTTCGAGATGCCCCATCTCTTCGGGCCGGAAGCGTCCGCGTCGGCGCAGCATCTCGAGCAGGGACAAGGGTGAGAAGCCCGGATCCTTTCCCACTGCCGCCCAGACCAGAGGGCCCAGCGGCAGCACCGTCTCGTGCAGATAGAGCGTGTCGAGCAGATCGCGGACTTCATCGCGTCCGGCCAAGGTCAACACCTTGTTCGTGGCCAGGTCGATCGGGTGCAGTTGGTAGCCGAAGTCCTCGCTGCGGTTGCGGGCCAACAGGCGGCCCAGTTCAGCCTGGAAAGGTCTCAAGGGCATAGCTTCGCCGCCGTTTCCCAGGCGCGCCGTCCACCATGGCGGCGCAACCCTTCGCAGATCCATGGGATGTCCTCCTCGCCGATCGAAAGATCGGGGGGCGAGGACCAGAAGCATTGGGCGTGGAAGCGGCGGTAGGCCCGCCGCGCCTCACGCACGCGGACCATGCGCCGTGCGTCCTCGCTGCTCAGATGGCGGCGGCTGACGCGGCCGCCCCGGCGCCCGATCTCCGAGAGGTACTCGTGGATGGCATCGCTCATGGGTTGAACATAAGCGGCTTATGATGATTCGTCAAGGATTCACGATCTAGGCGGCGGATTCTGCCGATACGGGCCCTTAGCAGAATTCCTTGACGGTGGTTCGTATGGAGGACATCCACCCGGATCCGTGGCGCCGTGGCTCGCCGCTGGGGATCACTCCCCCAGGTGATAGAACTTCGTTCGGCGGTCGGCCAAGAGATCATTGGTCTCGGTGGCGAGCTTGTTGCGCGCGCGGGTGGGGTCGATCTCGACCACCAGGACGCCCTCTTCGTCTTCGTCGATGGTTCCCAGCACCTTGCCCTGGGGATCGACCGCCTGTGATCCGCAGTGGAATTGCAGGACGGTATCGCCCAGCTCGTCGCGGCCGCTGCGGTTGGCGGTGAAGATGAACACGCCGTTCTCGATGGCGCGGGTGACCATCGCGGCCGGACACAGGTTCATCACCAGGTTGCTGGGATGGAGGATGACGTCGGCGCCGTCGATGGCCAGGCTGCGCGCGGTCTCGGGAAAACGCCAGTCGAAGCAGATCATCACGCCCAGGCGGGCGCCGCGCCACTCGGTCACCGGGGGGACGAGGTTGCCCGGATCGAAGATCTTCTTCTCGTTGTAAAACAGGTGCAGCTTGCGGTAGTGGGTGAGCCGTCCCTCCGGTGCGATGACGACCGCGCTGTTGTAGATGGCGTCGCCGTCGCGTTCGACGAGGCCGGCGCAGAAGGCCGCGTCATGCTCTTTCGCCCAGCGCTGCAAGGTGTCCTGGACGAGGCCGTGGCCCAACTCTTCGGCAAAGCCCGCCAGTTGCTCGCGGCTGTCGAAGAGATAGCCGCTGGCGAAGAGCTCGGGAAGGACGAAGAGATCGGCCTCGTGGCCGTCGATCATTCGTTCGACCGTGTCGAGGTTCTCCTGGACGGCGTGCAGGCACGGAGCGTTCTGGACCAGGGCGATGTTCATGGGGGTTGACTCCTTGGGCTGTGGCGCGTTTTCGATGGCTTCTGCCGGTCGGGTGTCCCAGCGGCATCTCCGGGAACCAGTGGCCGGATGGGATTGCCGGGATCCGGTGACGGGGATTGTAGCCTTCACGTGCCGGGGAGAGTAGGGTATTCTGAGGAGATGGAATCGCTTCCCGGAGAGTTGGGGAACGAGGAGTGAAGCCATCTGGACGACCGCCGAAACTCATGCAGCAAATGCGTGAAGCCCTGAGATCCCGCCATTACAGCCACCGTACAGAACAATGCTATTGTCGGTGGGTAAGGCGGTTCATCCACTTCAACAAACTTCGCCATCCGGCCGACATGGCTGAAGCGGAAATCTTGGTGATCTCGGGGAAGTCATCCGTGCTCGTAGGCCCAGTCATCTTCCTGTGGTGATGACGCGTGAAGAAGTCGGGGGCGTGTTGTGTTGCTTGATGCACTGAGCCGTTCGGGAAGCTGGGTTGACAAAAAGAGCCACTTGCCACTCGTTCCGGCACTCATTCGCTGCGCAACTATTGGAAGATGGATATGATATTCGCACGATCCAAGAGCTTCTAGGTCACGCTGACGTCAAGACCACAATGATCTATACCCACGTGCTGAACCGAGGCCCGACGGGGGTTCGTAGCCCTGCGGACAGATTGTAGGGGACGAGTTTATGAGGATCCGCATGACATCCTCGAATATGTGGAGAAACCAGATGCAAGCTGTGAAACCGCCTGAATTTGGCGTTGTGCCAGGACGTCTTTTTGTGGCATCGTATCGGAGTGGAGTGGAGGAGGATCGGCCTTATCAGGATCCGGAGAATCATTGTTAGGAGGCGATGATGGTGTCGCAGGACTTTGATGGAATTGAGCTAGAGGAAGCCCCCAGAGACAAACATCCCAAATGTCCGTACTGTAATAAGCAGCTTGACAAACTGTGGATAAAGAAA
>JAOZPE010000031.1 GCA_029932915.1 Candidatus Krumholzibacteriia bacterium | reverse complement strand
CCTTCCCGTCGCCCTGCGGTACCAGGGGAAGCCATCCGCGTCCAGGCACCTGCCACTCCAGCACGCCGCCGTCGAAGGCCTGGCCCGGGTTGGCCGCTTCGCTATGACAGCGCACCAGCAGATGGATCGGCAGTTCACGCCCGGGCTCCGGTGCGATCCATGGCGAGCGCAACTCCAGTTCGCTGCAATCGCCGTAGGCCATGCACCACGAGGTGCTCACCGTCCAGCCTGCATCTCCGGTCGTCAGGACGATCGGCCAGAAAGCAGTGTCGTACTGGCCGGCCTCGATCACCCGAGGCGTCCAGCGCGGAAACGCTTCCGCCGAGAGCCCCGCCCTTGTGCCGACCGGAAGGGCCAGCTCCATGCTGCTCAACGCTCCGTCCAGATCGAAGTGCAAGACCACCGGCGCGTCGAATCCTTCGAAGCCGGCCGCAAGATGGACCGTCGGCACGACACTGCAACGGTAGCTCCCATCCTGCTCGCGCTGCAGATCGATCCACTCGCTCGAGGACGGGGTGATCTCGAGTTCATCGCACAGGCTCTCCACCCGCAGGCGCGCCGTGCCCACCGTATCGCCCACCTTCTGGAAACGCAGATCCCAGCTCCGCGTCTCCCCCACCTCCAGATGGATCCCCCCGTCGTCCAGGAGCGCCTGGCTGAGCAGCAGCCGCGGGCGCGCCGTCGCCTCCAGCTCCACGCGGTAGCGTCCACTTCCCAGATCGTGGACGCGGATCCGCGGGGGCAGGGTGTCCATCCCGGGGTGATGGGAGAAGCTCGACGGCACCGTCCCCGGCCCGAGTTCGTCGGCGCCGCTGCGGCCGGTGTAGGGATCGCCCTCGTCTCCCTGGTTGCGGTGGTTCTCCAGATCGAAACGTCCATCGGCCTGCATGAGCGCGGCCACCAGGGTGTCCACCCCGGTGCACGTGCGTGCGTCCTCGTCCACCCGGTAGATCAGGACGCCTTCGGCGGGCAGCGCGCTGTCCAGCGGCGAGCCGCGGGTGGGCGAGCGCAGCTCCACCAGGAAGCGCTCCCTGCCCCAGTCCATCGCCGGACGCAGGCACACCCAGTCCTCCGCATGCGGCGAACACTCCAGCTCGACGACCGCCTCGGTGCTCACCACCGTCTCGTGTCCCCAGCCCAGCAGCGAGCGCGACCAGGCGTCCAGACCGGTGGGCCGCTTGCCGTCGCCCCCCCAGGTTCCCGCCGCCATCAACGACCACAGTCCGAGACCGCCGCTCGCCCGTCCCTCCGCATCCATCCCGCTGTCCCACTGCAGGTCGTACAGATCGACCAGGCCCAGCAGATGCCCGGCCTCGTGCACCCAAACCCCGATGGGATCCAGTGCCGAGGCCACCACGAAGGGATCGGCCCCGACCCGGCAGCTGTCCCACACGGTCTGGCTGTCGAGGCGGTCCTGCAGGGCCATGATCCCGTGGCTCTCCACCTCGATCTCGATGCCCTCGTACGGATGCAGGATGATGAGGAAGTCGATGAGACCGTCGTCGTCCCCGCTGCCCGGCACCCCATCGGGTCCGTCGTCGTCGAAGTCCCACCACGGCCCCAGGGCGGGCGCCGCCGCACACACCGCGTCCTGCGCCAGCAACCGTGTGGCCCCCAGACGGGGCTGCCCGTCGAAGACGTTCTCGTACTGCGAACGCGGACGGGGAAGGCGGACCCAGGGCAGCACCCTCCCCCGGGGAATCAGGCGTCCGCCGCTGGCCGTCTCCCAGTAGCGGGTGAAGGAATGCGGCCGGGAGGAGTCGAAGAAGCGCGCCTGCAATTCCTCCTGCCCAAGTGGACCGCGATCGGGCCCGTCGGCATACAGCACGGGGATGACGAGGAAGTTGCGCACGGCCGCCGTCTTGTCCGCACGGAGCCTGGCTGGCGCCCACTGTCCCGGCTGCTTGCGTTGCCGTTCGCGCAGCTCCGAGAGGGCCGCGGCCAGACGGGCGTGATCGATGCGCGGATCCTTCCAGATGGGATGCGATGGGTCGAGGGTATTGGCCCGCACCGGCGCAGTCGTCGCCCACCACGGCAGAAGTAGGAGCAAGAGGATGATGAGCTGGGCTTGGCGCATGATCTCCGCGGAGGCAGGCAGGGAGAATCTTCCAGTCAACTTAAACTGCCCCCACCTGCGGGCGCAATCTCCCATCGGCACTTGAGCGTCCCCTCTTCCTCCCGGATCCGTTCGGTGCCCCCGAGCCACCACGCCTCAAGCCGTCCCCCCGGGTGGGGCTGCCGCCCCCTATTCCCACTCGATGGTCGAGGGCGGTTTCGATGAGATGTCGTAGACCACCCGGTTGATCCCCTCCACCTCGCGTACGATGCGGTTGCTGACCCGCGCCAGCACCGTGTCGGGGATGCGCGCCCAGTCGGCGGTCATCGCGTCCACGCTGGTGACCGCCCTCAGGGCGACCACGCTCTCGTAGCTGCGTCCGTCACCCATCACCCCGACGCTGCGCAGCGGCAAGAGGACCGCGCCCGCCTGCCAGATGCGGTCGTACTGGCCCGAGCGGCGCAACTCCTCGATGAAGATGGCGTCGGCCTTGCGCAACAGGACCAGGCGCTCCTCGGTCACCTCGCCCAGACAGCGCACTGCCAGGCCCGGTCCGGGGAAGGGATGACGGGTCAACAGTTCGGTGGGGATGTTCAAGCGCGCGCCGATCGCCCGCACCTCGTCCTTGAACAGCTCCTTCAGCGGCTCGATCAACTCGAAACCCAGACGTTCGGGAAGGCCCCCGACGTTGTGATGGGTCTTGATGACGTGGCTGGGACCGCGGACGGACAGGCTCTCGATGCGGTCGGGATAGAGCGTGCCCTGGGCGAGGAACTTGAAGGGACCGTGCTCGGCGGCCGCGCTCTCGAAGACCTCGATGAAGGTGTGGCCGATGATCCTGCGCTTCTCCTCCGGATCGGTCACTCCGGTGAGCTTCTCCAGGAAGATCGAGCTGGCATCGATCTCGACCAGACGGTGGTGCAGCAGCGCGTTCAGGCGCGAGACCACCCGCGATGCCTCGTCCTGCCGCAAGAGGCCGTTGTTGACGAAGACCGGGGTCAGCTGCGGACCGATCGCGCGGTCGATCAGGACCGCCATCACCGTCGAGTCGACGCCCCCGGAGACCGCGCACAGGACCCTCTCGTCGGCGACCCTGTGGCGGATCTCCTCGATCTGTTCGTCGACGAAGGAGCCGCGGTCCCAGGCCTCCTCCAGTCCGCAGATGTTGCGCACGAAGTTCTCGAGGATGTGCATGCCGTACTCGGTGTGACTCACCTCGGGATGGAACTGCAGACCGTAGATCCGGCGCCGGTCGTCGGCGACCGCAGCCAGCGTGCCGCCCTCCGAACGCGCCACCGCCTCGAAGCCCTCCGGCGGGGTGGTGACGTGATCGCCGTGGCTCATCCACACGTTCTGACGGGCCGGGGTCGACCGGAACAACTCGCTGTCCACCTCCACCTCGACCGCGGTATCCCCGTACTCGCGTCCGCTTCCCCCGGAGATCTCCCCTCCGAGTTCGCGCGCCAGCAACTGCATGCCGTAACAGATGCCCAGGATGGGCTTGCCCAATTCGAGCAGACCGGCTGCCAGGCCCGGCGCCTCCGCTTCGCGCACGCTCGACGGCCCGCCCGAGAGGATCAGACCGGCGACCTCCTCCCGCCCGGCGGCCTCACCGGCCATCTTCGGGGGAACCATCTCACTGAACGCGCCGAGTTCCCGCAGGCGGCGCGTGATGAGCTGGCTGTACTGTGAACCGAAGTCGATGACCACGATGGTCGGGCGCTTGCCCATGGATTCCCTTTCTGCCTTCAGTGCCGGAAGTGGCGGGTGCCCGTGTGCAAGAGACTCACGCCCAGGCGCTCGGCCGCTTCGATCACCTCGCCGTCGCGGATGGAGCCTCCCGGCTGGATGACCAGGCGCGCGCCGGCCTCGGCCAGGACCTCCAGCCCATCGGCGAAGGGGAAGAAGCCGTCACTGGCGGCGACGGAACCCTCCAGCGAGAGGCCGGCGTCGTGGGCCTTGCGCACCGCCAGGTGGCACGAGTCGACCCGGCTCATCTGGCCGGCGCCGATCCCGAGGCTGCCCTCGGCATCGCCCAGCACCACCGCGTTGCTCTTGACGTGCTTGGCCACGATCCACGCCAGCCGGGCCGCCTCGAGCTGCTTCTCGTCGGGCGTCGGTCCGGCCATCAACTGGAAGGCCTCCAGTTCGGGGAAGCCCTCGTCCTCGTCCTGGGAGAGCACGAGCCGTCCCCAGCGCCGCTCGCCGCCGCGGGTGGCCTCCACGAAGGCCGCCCCATCGTAGCTGAGCCAGCGCAGCTTCTTCTTCCGCGACAGCCGCCCGGCCGCCGCCTCGTCGAAGGAGGGCGCGGCCACCACCTCAAGGAACATCCCGGCCAGGATCTCCGCCGCCTCGGCATCGACCGGCTGGCGCAGGGCCACGATCCCGCCGAAGGCCGAGACCGGATCGCCTTTCAGCGCACGCTGCAGGGCCTCGGCCGACGACGCTCCCACGCCGACGCCGCAGGGGTTGGTGTGCTTGAGCACCGCGCAGCCGTTCCCGGGCAGATCCATCGCCAGCTTCAGGGCCGCCACCAGATCGACCAGGTTGTTGTAGCTGAGGGCCTTGCCCCCGTGCAGCTGCAGACCGAGAGCGTCGAGGTCTCCACCACCGTCCACCCGCCACCAGGCCCTCTGATGGGGATTCTCCCCGTAGCGCAGACCGTGGGCGGCCAGGGGCACCCCCTCTTCCTCGAAGAGACGTGAGGCGATGAGACGGTCGTAGTCCGAACAGCGCTGGATCGTCTCAGCCGCCATCGTGCGGCGGAAGCTGCGCGTGGTTGCGCCGCCGTTGGCGTCGAGTTCCTCGATGAAGGCCTCGTAGAAACGCGGGTCGCTCAGCACGGTGACCCGCTGGAAGTTCTTCGCCGCCGCCCGCAGGAGGGTCGGCCCGCCGATGTCCACCGATTCGACCAGGCCGGCTTCGTCGGCCCCGCTCTCGAGTGCGCCGGAGAAGTCGTAGAGGTTCACCACCACCGTGTCGATGGGCAGAAAGCCGGTGCCCTTCAGGTCCTCTTCGGTGGGAGCCAGGATCCCCGCCGCGATGGCCGGGTGCAGGGTCTTCACCCGGCCGTGGAGGATCTCCTCCTGCCCGGTGACCTCGGCCACCTCGGTGACCTCGATGCCCGCTTCCCGCAGGGCGGCCGCGGTTCCCCCGCTGGCCAGCAGTTCGCGTCCGTGGCGCAACAACGCGCGCGCCACTTCGATGAGACCGGTCTTGTCGGTGACACTGAGGATCGCCCGCCCTGTGGCCGTCAATATCCACACTCCCGTGCACGTTCGGGGAAGAGCCGGCGGAAGATGGCCACGTAGGCCTGCGCCGTCCGCTCGAGGATCTCCTCGTCCAGCCTCGGGGGAGGCGGCGTCTTGTCCCAGTCGAGCGAGGAGAGGTGATTGCGCAGCAGTTGCTTGTCCATGCTGTCCTGCTCGCGCCCGGGCTCGTAGCGTTCGGCGTCCCAGTAGCGTGAGGAATCGGGGGTGAGCATCTCGTCGATCAAGGTGAGTCGACCGTCGATGACCCCGAACTCGAATTTCGTGTCGGCGATGATGATGCCGCGACCCCGCGCATACTCCACGGCATCCTCGTACAGCTTCAGACTCAGCGATTCGATCGCCTCGAAGGCCTCGTCCCCGACGATGCGACGCGCCGCTTCGGCGTCGATGTTCTCGTCGTGTCCCTCCTCGGCCTTGGTGGCCGGGGTGAAGATGGGCCGGGGAAGTTTCGCGCAAAGCTGGAGCCCCTGGGGAAGCCGGTGTCCGCACAACTCCCCGCTGCGCTGGTAGTCGAGATACCCGCTGCCCGCCAGATAGCCCCGCACCACCGCCTCGATGTCGTAGCGGCGGGCCTTGCGGACGAGCATCACCCTCCCCCGCAGGCGATCGGCGTGGGAGCGGAAGGGTTCGGGCAGACCTTCCGCATCGGCGTGGACGAGGTGATGGCGCAGGGAATCGCCGAAGTGCTCGTACCAGGCCAGGGTCATCTGGGTGAGCAGCGCCCCGCGGCCGGGGACCGGCTGATCCATGATGACGTCGTACGCGCTGATACGATCGGTGGTCACGAGCAGGAGTTCGTCGCCCAGATCGAAGATCTCACGGACCTTGCCCGTGGTATCCGGCGTGAGGCCGAGCTCTTCGCAGCGGACCAGGGTGGGAAAGGGATTTTCCATGGGAATCGCTCTCCGGCGGCAGGGGTCGGCGTCGGGTCGCGGCGCAGCATAGGCCGCCCCTTCGTCTGCGTCAAGGCGGGGCCGCGCCCTCCCTCGCCTTGCCTCGGACCGTCCGCACGCGCACTCCCTCTCCGGTCCACACCACCCCCACCGCTCCGCACCGGTCGGTCCGCAGGAGCGACCATCCGTGGCGGCGCAAGGCCTCCAGGGTCGAGGCGTGCGGATGCCCGTAGCGATTGCCCGCACCGCAGGAGATCAGCGCCACACCGCCGGACATCCGCTCCAGGAGCTCCTCTCCGGTTCCGGTTCGCGAGCCGTGGTGTGCTACCTTCAGCACCGCCGCCGCCACCTCCATCCCGCCTTCGAGCATCCGCTTCTCCGCCGGCCTCTCCTGGTCGCCCGTCAGCAGGATCTCCCGCTCCGGCGGTCCTCCCCGCACGACCAGGCTGCGATCGTTCGTCGACGCCCCGCCCGCGTCCGCCGGCGGCCAGAGGCAGCGCAACTGCCACGGCCCCATCGACAGCGTGTCGCCCTGTTGCAGCCATCGCACACGCACCCCTTGGCGCTCGGCCTCCTCCACGAGAGGAAGGGTCCAGCGGCGCCCCCGGTCGCACGCGGCCAGCTCGAGCTCCCCCACCCTTCCGGAGTGCAACACGGCGACGGCGCCACCGTAGTGGTCGCGATGCCCATGGGTGACGAGCAGGCGCACGCCGGAGAGGTTGCGCCGCCCCAGGTAGGGCACGACGACCCGCTCCTCGTTCCGCCCGTGTGGACCCACTCCGGTGTCCACCACCAGGACCCCTCCCCCCTGCACCCGCAGGACGCCCGCGTCTCCCTGGCCGACGTCCAGGCTCCACCACCGCGCCTGGGGCGGGCGCAGCAGCGGGGCGTGGGCGGCCAGCACCAGCAACACCGCAAGCGCCGTCCGATGCCGTCCCCTTCCCGGCAGATCGGGGAGCAGCACGAGAGCCCAGGCCACCAGGGCGATCGCCCAGGCCCCACCTCCCAGACCCGGATGGCCCATCGCCCCGGGATCGAAGCGCTCGATCCACCGAAGAATCCACCCGAAGACATGGCTCGAAACAGCGACGATGAAAAGACCTGCCCGCGCCAGCGGGGACACGATCAAGGCAAGGGTCACCAGGACCAGCCCCAAGGCCATCAGCCCGGAGAAGAGAGGCGCCACCATCAGGTTCCACAGGGGGGCGGCCAGGGGCAGGCGCCCGAAGGCGGACAGCACCCACGGCAGGGTCGCCGCCGGGGCCACCGTCACCACCACCGCCGCCGCGACCACGCGCCGGCGCGGCAGATGGGACGCCACCCGCAGCAGCGAGAGCGTAGCCACGTAGCTCAGCCACCATCCCAGCGACACCACACTGGAGGGCCGCAGCAACAACTCGAGCACCCCGGCCGCCGCCAGCGCGTCGACCCCCCGCAGGGGACGGTGCAGCCGGCGGCCCAGGAGGTACCACGCCGCCATCACCACCGCGCGCACGAGCGAGGGCGACAGTCCGGCCAGCCACGCCCATGCCGCCAGCGGAGCGAGGATCCAGGTGGGCGCCAGCCGCCCCGCCACCAGACGCAGCAGAAGAGCGGCCACCAGCCCCACGTGCAGTCCACTGAGCGCGAGCAGGTGGGCCAGTCCCAGGCGCTGGAAGCGCCGGCGGCAGGCCCTCGACAGATCGCTGCGGTCGCCCACCAGCAGGGCCGACCACAGTGCGGCCGACGCTCCCAGTCCTCCCCTGAGCGACCGTCCAAGCGCCCGCCGCATGCGATCGCGCAGGGGGACGGCTGCGGTCCTCCTCACCTCCACCCACTGCGCCCCGTCCATCACCCGTGCCCGCAGCAACGGCCCGCGAGCGAGCGAGGAGCGCAGGCGATCGATGTCATCGGGATTGCGCCGTCCCGGTGGCAGCCACACGCGAATGTGCATCCAACCGATGCTGCCGGCCACCGCCTCGCCGCAACGCGAGAGCCGCACCCGCTGGGGCGGCAGACCCTCGGCGCGCACCCAGGCCATGGCCAGACCGTCCCGCGCGTCCTCCTGCAGGACGCACACGGCGTCGCCCTCCCAGCCATCCCAGCTTCGGGCCTCGTCCAGTCGGCCCTGCAGCCGCAGGCCCATGAGTCCGCCCAGGATCAGGGCGCCCAGCACCCATCCCCTCCTTCGGCGCTCGCGTGCGACCAGCACGAGCGCGGCCGCCAGGGCCACGCCTCGGGCGATGGCTTCGATCTGGGGAGAGAGGATGCACTGACCCAGCAGCAGTCCCAGCAGGACGATCCACAGCGGATGCACCGGCCGATCTCCATCGGGGAGGACGTGGACCCGCGGGAGAGGAGCCTCCGGAAGGATGGAACTCCCACCGGAGGAATCATTCGCCGAAGGGGAAGCGATGGGAAGCGGGCTCGTGAAGGGGAAGCTGGAGACGGCTACGTTCCGGCGGAGGTGCGCGCTTCAGGAACCGTTCCTTCCCCACACCACCACGCGGTTGCGCCCGGCCTTCTTGGCCTGGTACATCGCCAGGTCGGCGCGCCGTAGGAGGACGCGCTCGTCCTCGCCGTGATCGGGGAAGACCGCGACGCCGATGCTCAGGGTGACGCCGAGTTCCCGTCCGTCGGGCAGGCGCAGCGGCGTCGCCGCGATCTCGCTGCGCAGACGCTCGGCGGTATGTTCGGCCTCGGAGACATCGGTTCCGGGAAGGAGCAGGGCGAACTCCTCTCCGCCGTAGCGAAAGACGTAATCGATCCGCCGCAGATGCGCCACCAGCAGCGACGAGAGGTGGCGCAGCACGGTGTCCCCCACGTCGTGCCCCCAATCGTCGTTGGTCTGCTTGAAGTGGTCGATGTCGGCGAAGAGCAGGGCCAGCGGCGCACCGGTGCGCCGGCTGCGTTCGATCTCCACCGCGAGCTGCGTGTCGAAGTAGCCGCGGTTGTAGACACCGGTCAGCGGATCGGTGGACACGCGCTGTTGGCTCCGCGCCGCCGCCGCGATGAGATCGCGCACCGCACCGGCCGCTTCGTCGCCCAGCCGGCTCTCCATCGTCAAGGCGCCCCCCAGCGCTCCGACCTGCTGGTCACCCATCCACACCGGCCACCAGCGCCTTCCCTCGACCACCATGCCGTGCGCGGGCAACACCGCTCCGGGCGTACGCATGAGGGCGCTGGTCAGAGGATGACTGCGATCGACGAGCTCCCATCCCCCTCCTCCACTGCTCTGCAGGGGCAGGCGTTCCCCCCAAAGCACCAGATGCAGCGTCCCATCGCCCAGGGACTCGCGCAGGGCGATCATCAGGTTCTCCAGGCTCGCATCCAGTCCGAAACTCACCCAGTCGCGCTGGAAGGTGCTGCGGATCGCCTCCAGCGTCCGCCGCGCTCCCTCCGACAGCCGCGGCGGCAGTCCCTGGCCGGAGCCGGGCGCAGCGCCGCCACCCGGGGCCGTCTCCTGCTCCGCCGCGGGAGTGGAGGGGCCGCCGCCGGTCGAGCCGGCCACCGGGCCCGGCGGCCGTGCCTCGGGAGCGGCCGTCGCCGAAGGCGGCCGGACCGAAGCGGGGGGTGCGGGGATCCGGGACGAAGCGGGCGGAGCCGGGGACTCGCCCGGCGAAGGGGGCTGCGGGGGAGACACCGGCGGAGGCGTCCCGATCAACTGCTGCAGATCGAAGGCACGGGGCGAACCCTCCACCGCCCACAGACGGATCGATCCCTCCGGTCGGCGCAGGCGCCCCACCTCGCGAAGGATCCCATGCTGCAACAGTTCCCGGACGACCTCTCCGGCGATCTCGTGCAGGGAATGCCCCGAGGCGAGAGCCGACTCCAGACGGGCGCGCAGAGGCGCAGACAGATGCTCCCGGGGGATCTCCGACTCGAGAAAGCTTTTCAGATCAACGCGTTGACGCTGCAGGCTCATGTTGTCGTTCCGGCGTCGTCGGGCCTTCCTCCCCCATCGGCTCCATTCTAACACAAGACGCGGCCGCACTTCGGCACAAAGCTTCCTTGCCCGCCTGGGCGAGGACGAAGTAGGGTGTCGCCGAATGTGCTGGAAACCCCGATCCCCCCTGGTGGAGAACGATGAGAAAGAACTGGAAAGCCTACCGACTGCCGGCTCGCGGCTGGACGCTCGCCGCCCTGGTCCTTTTCCTGTCGATCTCGGCCGGTGGGTGCTCCTCCTCCCGTCCTCCGGCGTCCACCGTACCCGCTCCGGCACCCGGATCGTACGACGAGTTCGCGCTCGACGAGCCCGAGGCCCTCGCCCCCGCCGACACCACCAGCGCGACCCCCATCGTCCCCACCGACGAGAGCCTGCTGGCCAAGATCCTCCGTTCGCATCCCTCCCTGCAACCGCTCGAGGAGCTCTATGTGCACGGCGGTGAGGCCTACAACCAGAGGGACTGGGACCTGGCCGAGGAACACTTCCTCCTGCTCAAGCAGAAACTCCAGCAGGTACAGGACGCGCCGCAGGACAGCCTCGCCCTGCTCTACCTCTCGTCCCTGCAGCGCAAGGTCGACTATTTTGCCGAGATCCTCGCCGAGGAGCGTTTCTTCTCGGACAGCTACGCGCCCATCAGCCTCTCGCTGGAGGACGCCTACGACAGCCTGCAGGCGCACTACGGCATCCCCCAGTTCCTCCTTCCCCAGCGCCCCCCGGCCGAGGCCGGATCGCTGGAGGAACTGCTGGCCACCGACAACGAGATGGTCCGCCGCTGGTTGAAGTACTACCAGGGACGGGGCCGCGGCCAGTTCGCCCGCTGGCTGGAACGCTACGAGCGCTACGGGCCGACGATGAAGGCCATCCTCGCCGACGAGGGCATTCCCGAGGAGCTGATCTGCGCGGCGATGATCGAGAGCGGACTGCAGGCGGACATCCGCAGCCGCGCCGGTGCGGTCGGCTGGTGGCAGTTCATGCGCAGCACGGCGCGCCACCGTGGACTGCAGGTGGACGAGTGGATCGACGAACGCCGGGACATCGAGATGTCCACCCACGCGGCGGCGCGTCACTTCCAGCTCCTGCACCGCATGTTCCAGGATTGGGCCCTGGCCCTCGCCGCGTACAACTCCGGCGAGTACCGCATCCAGCGGGCCATCGGGCTCTCTGGCGACATCGACTACTGGACGATGCGCCTGCCGCGGGAGACCCGCAACTACGTGCCGAAGTTCATCGCCGCCGCGCGCATCGTGGCCCACCCCGACTCCTTCGGCTTCGGCCGGATCCACGCCGAGCCCTTCCGCTTCGAGCGCATCGAACTCGATGACGCCTACAGTCTCACCCAGATCGCCAAGGTCACCGGCATCGGGGTGTCGACCCTGCGGGCCTACAATCCCCAACTGTTGGCCGGGGTGACGCCGCCCGGGCGCAAGAACTACGCGCTGCGTGTTCCGGTGGGCAAGAGCGAGGGCGCGCTCGCCGCGCTGTCCACCATTCCCGAGAACGAGCGGATCACCTGGCGCAAACACAAGCTGCGCCGGGGTGAGACCCTCGGCAGCCTCGCCCGCCGTTATCACACCTCCGTCTCGGCGATCATGCAGATCAACGGCATCAGCAACGCCCGCCGCGTCCGCGCCGGCCGCGTTCTGACCATTCCCTACCCGAGGGGAGCGTCCATTCCCCGCACCGCCTCCACGAAGAGCTCGCCCAGCTACACCCCACCGCCGCCGGGCAAGCGGGCCTGGGTGTACACGGTGCGCAAGGGCGACACGCTGGCCGGGATCGCCCGCCACAGTGGAAGCTCGGTCACGGAGATCCGCCATCTCAACCACATCCGGCGCGACCGCATCTATCCCGGTCAGGAGCTGCTGTTGCACGTCGACCAGGACCGCGAGCTGGCCGGCGCCCGCAAGCTCGATCTGCCCGAGGCGGACAAGACGATCTACACCGTACGGCGGGGGGACACCCTCAGTGGCATCAGCCGGCGCTTCACCGTCCGCCTGGCCGATCTGATGCGGTGGAACCACCTCACCAGCAAGTCGAGGATCTACCCCGGCGACCGCCTGCAGATCCTCCGCTCCAGCGCCGACTGAGACAGGCTATTCCAGGCGGGGAAGGGCTTCCTCCAGGGCCAGCCGGTACTCCCAGGCCCGGCGCAGGGGATCGTCCGCACCGAGGATCCCGCTGAGGACCGCCACCCCGTGGGCCCCGGCCCGCACCACCCAGGCCACGTCGTCCGGCTCGATCCCGCCCAGCGCCAGCACCGGCACGGGAGCCACCGCGCAGCCCTCGGCCAATCCCCTCTCGCCGAGCACCTTGCTGCCGGGTTTGGAAGCGGTCGGCCGCACCGGTGAGAAGGTGCAGTAGTCGGCACCCCGGGAGCGGGCCAGTCCCTGCACGTCGTGACGGCTGACCCCCAGCAGGTGGGGGCGCAGGTGGGACGGCACCTCGGCGGGGGGAATGCCCCCGTCGTGCAGGTGTACGCCCTCCAGTCCTGCCGCCAGGGCGATGTCCAGGCGGCCGTTCATCAACAGCAGAGGTCGGGGATGCACCATCGCCAGGTGCTGGGCGCGCTCATGGCAGATGCGGGCACTCAGACCCGGCCACCGCAGCTGGACGGCGTCGACCGCCTCGGCCAAGGCCGGCAGCCAGCCGGCCAGCGCGTCCATCTCCAGGTCGACCGGAGTGATGGCGAGCAGGCGGGGGGCCGGCGTGGGCATCAAAGCCAACCCCGCTCAGAAGCTCACGCCCAGGCTGACCCGATGGGTGTAGTTGGACGAGCTGTCCAGCCCCAGGGTGTCACCGGCGAAGGCGTAGTCCACCCGCAGGGGGTGCAGATCCAGACCCGCCCCGAAGGTCCAGTCCTCGCTGTCGAAACCGCCGTGACTGCCCACCCGCAGATCGACCCGTTCGCTCAGCCTCAGTTCGAGGCCCAGGAAGAGATTCGAACTCACCGACGACAGTCCCACGCCACCCCAGGAGAACTGGTCCGCTCCGTCGAGGCCGCCGTCATCGACCCCCTCGGGGATCTCCCCGTTGCGGTTGTCGAAGTGGGTCTCCAGGGCGGCGCTGGCGAGGATCCTCAGCTTCCACGACGGCACCATCCAGTCGTAGGCCACGCCGGGGATGACGACAGGGGCGATGGTCTCGTTGCGGCCGGTGCTCCACGACAGATAGGTACTGGTGATGTCCTGCAGTTTCAGTCCGAAATCGAGATTCCTCCACCAGTTCTTCCGCAACACACCGAGGTCGATGCCGATACCGAAGGAGCTGTAGTCGGCCAGGCTCTGATGGATGAACTTCACGTTCCCTCCGACCCGCCACGCTCCGGCCGCACGCGCGTAACTGCCCATGATCGCCAGCTCCGAATCGCTCTTGTACTCGATCTCGTCGCTGAACTGGAAGATGCGCGCCGCCTCGTCGTCGTCGAGTACGCCGTCGCCATTGCCTCCGTAGGCCGGATCGTCCAGCTTCCGGGCCAGCCCATCGGTGAAGGGGATGTCGTCCAGGCCCAGACGGATGATGGTGATGCCCAGGGTGTGGTGGGCATCGCCCTTCAGCGGGTGCACGTAGGAGACGAAATCGCGATCGATGAGATCGCCGAAGCGCTCGCTGTGCATGATCAGAAGCTGCTTGTGTCCCTGGACGGCCAGGCCGGCCGGATTCCAGAAGGTCGCGCTCGCGTCGTCGGCGACGGCAGTGAAGGCGCTGCCCATGCCCAGGGCGCGCGCACCGCCCCCGTCGGCCATGAACGCGCCGGCATACTTCGTGGCCCGGGAGGGTTGCGCCGCCAGGATGAGCGAGAGGACGGTTGCTGCCACCAGCAGGATCGCGCCGGGGCGCAGATCGGCGAATCTACGCACGCTTCCTCCTTCGGAAGACTTCAAGTTCACAGGGGGTTTGGCTTCGATCGCAAGGTTGGCAGCTGTCGTGAGTATACCCCGACCGGCGGCGCCGGCGCCAGTCCCGATCGGCCCCCATCCGCCACTGCCCCCGCTTCCGTCCGTGTGCGAAACGAACCGGGCCCCGGCCACCCCTCTCCTCCTCGGCCCGCGCATCCCGGGCTCAGTGCATCCCATAGCGCTTGAGCTTGCGGTAGAGGGTGCGCTCACTGATGCCCAGTTGCTGGGCGGTACGGCGCCGGTTGCCACCGTTCTGCCGCAGGCACGACTGGATCATGGCCTTCTCCGCGTTCTCCAGCTCTCCCCCGCCCTCGCCGCCCACCGGGGTCACCTCGGCCACCGGGGTCTCCTCCGGCCAGGGGGCGTCGTGCGCCGCCTCCGCGGTGCCCAGCCTCGATTCCAGACGTTCCAGGCGGCGGAGGATCTCGCGCACGTCCGAGGCCAGGCTGAGCAGGGTATGGGCCAGGAGCGGGTCACCGGCGCCTCCACCTGCGCCGAGATCCGCGGCGAAGGGCATGGGCAGGGGACGCTGGGTCTCGCCCTCTCCCCGCACCTCCGGGGGAAGGTCCTCCACGTCGAGGTACGGACCGCTGCCCAGCACCGCCATCGACTGCACCACGTTGCGCAGCTCGCGCACGTTCCCCGGCCAGGGATAGCGCAGCATCCTCTCGCTCGCCTCGCGGGTGAAACCCTTGCGGTCGAGACCGTGCTTGCGGTTCGCCTGGGCCAGGAAGTACTGGGCGAGCAGGAGGATGTCCTCGACCCGCTTGCGCAGCGGCGGCAGCTCGATCTTCACCACCTTGAGCCGATAGTACAGATCGCCCCGGAACGCGCCGCGGCGGATCTCCTCCTCCAGATGCCGATGCGTCGCGGTGATCAGGCGGATGTCGGTGGTCAGGGTCGTGCGACCTCCCACCCGGGTGAACTCGCCGGTCTCCAGCACCCGCAGCAGGTTCACCTGCATGCTCAGGGGCATCTCCCCGATCTCGTCGAGGAAGAGGGTGCCGCCCTTGGCCCGTTCGAAGACCCCGGCGTGCTGTTCCACCGCTCCGGTGAAGGCACCCTTCTCGTGTCCGAAGAGTTCGCTCGCCAGCAGCGATTCCGTGAGCGAGCCCACGTTGACCGACACGAAGGGACGATCGGCCCGCCTGGAATGCGCGTGCAGCGCGCGGGCCACCAGCTCCTTGCCTGTCCCGCTCTCCCCCTGCACCAGCACCGGCACGTCCAGCGGCGCGACCTGGGCGATGGTGGAGATCAGCTCGTGGATCGCCGGGCTCTGGCCCACGATGCCCGAGTTCAGGCGGATCCGGTGCAGCCTCAAAAGCCTCTCCACCTGCTCGGCCAGCACCTTCGGCCGGACTTCGCCCTGATGGACGTTCTCACGCGGAAGGCCCAGGTCGGAGACATCGCCGCGGGCCAGCACCAGGATCTCCGGAGCCGAGGGCAGCTCGCGGATCCGCCGCATCACCCCTTCGGCCGTCCCGGCGTAGGAGCGCGCGTCCCACACGAACAGGGCCACCTCGTTGTCGCGCGCGGCGGCCAGTCCGGCGGGCAGCTCGTCGAAGACCGCCAGCTCGAACTCCCCCAGATCCCACTGCAGAGCCCAGCTCCTCAGTTGGGGATCGTCGGTGAGCAGGATGACCATCTGAGCCACATCGCCTCCCGGGGACGAGGGATCGCCCGACGGAGACACCGTCCCCCAGACGGCATCTCCGTCGGGCGCCGGAGCATCAGGCCTCGGCGGCCTGCGACTTCACATCGTCCTTGCCAGGGGCGCTCTCGCCGTACGACTTCAGCTTCTCCCGCAGGGTCTGACGGGAGATGCCCAGGATGCGCGCCGCCTTGCTCTTGTTGTGGCCCACCTGCTCGAGGGTGTGCAACAGCTGGATCCGTTCGACCTCGGCCAGGGGCATCAGTTCGCGGCCGATCCGCTGGACGTCGAGTCCGCCGCCCCGGGGATTCTTGCCCTCGCGCACGTGCGGCGGCAGCAGTTCGGGAGTGATCTCGTCGGGTTCCTCGAGGATCATCAGACGCCGGATCATGTTGCGCAGTTCGCGCACGTTGCCCGGCCACGGATACGACTGCAACACCTCGAGCAGCGCGTCCGAACAGGGCTTGCACGAGAGCCCCAGCTCCTCGTTGAAGTTGTGGATGAAGGTATCGCAGAGATGGTGGATGTCGCCGATGCGCTCGCGCAGCGGGGGAATCTCGATCTCGATCACCTGCAGCCGGTAGAAGAGGTCGTTGCGGAACAAGCCCTCCTCGATGGCCTTGTCCAGCTTGCGGTTGGTCGCCGCGACGATGCGCGCCCGCACCTCCTTGTCCGACTTGCCCCCGACCCGGCGGAAACGTCCGTACTCGATCACCCGCAACAGGCGGCTCTGCAGGGTCACCCCCATCTCCCCGATCTCGTCGAGGAAGATGGTCCCCTCGCCGGCCAGCTCGAAGAGACCCTCCTTCGCGCTGCGCGCGTCGGTGAAGGCCCCCTTCTCGTGGCCGAAGAGTTCGCTCTCGAGCAGGGTCTCCGGGACCGCGGCGCAGTTGATCTCCATGAACGAGGCCCCCGGATTGCTCACCTCGTGGATGGCCCGCGCCACCAGTTCCTTGCCGGTGCCGCTCTCGGCCTGGATGAGCACGGGAACCTGGTTGCCCGCCCGCGAGCGGCCCACCTTCTCGATCTTCTCGACGATCTCCTTCATGCCCGGGGTCGCCCTCAGCATCGCCAGGTAACGGCCGCCGCGGGCCGCCTCGTCCCGCTGCGCCCACGAACGGGCCGCTTCCTCGCGCGAACGGACCTTCAGGGCGCCGTTCACCTTGGCCCGCATCTCCGACAGGCGATAGGGCTTGCGCACGAAGTCGTAGGCACCGAGCTTCATCGCCTCCACCGCGGTGGGAAGATCCCCGTAGGCGGTCATCAGGATGACCGGAATGGTGTTGCCCTCGTCCCGCAATGTCCGCAGCACGTCCACCCCGGACATGTCCGGCAGCTTCAGGTCGAGCAACAGGAGATGGGGCTTGTGCTCGCGCAGCATGGAGAGCGCCGTGGTGCCGTTGGCCGCCTGCAACACGAGGTGGCCATCCTCACTCAACGCCTCCTCCAGCGACGTGCGGATCGTGGCCTCGTCGTCACAGATGAGAATGGTGTGCTTGCTTGCCATCAGCTCAGCCTCTCGCTTGAAGGGGTGAGGAACCGTCGCCGGCGGCGGCGGTCAAGGGAATCACTGCCCGCAGAACGGTTCTCCCGTTCCTTCGCAGGTAGCGCAGATGCCCGTGGTGGGCACGAATGATCTTCTCGGCGATCGCCAGACCCAGACCCGTCCCCTCGCTCTTGGTGGTGAAGAAGGGAACGAAGAGCCTCTCGATCTGGTCGGGAGCAACGCCTTCGCCCTCGTCCTCGACCTCCAGCACCGCCACCCGCCGCACCGGACGCTGGGCCGCGATCTCCGCCGGCGCGGCGTCCTCGCTCACGCGCACGACGATCTCGCCCCCGCGGGGCGAGGCGTCGACGGCGTTGGAGACCAGGTTCAGCAGGATCTGCTTCAACTGGTTGGCGTCGGCCCACACTTCGGCCCGCTCGGCGCTGCGCTCGACCCGCAGACGGCAGTCCTTCTCCCCGGCCGCCGCTTGCATCAGCTCCACCACCGACGCGCACAGCGCGGGCAGGTCGACCGCGCTCAGCTTCAACTGCACCGGCCGGGCGAAGTCCAGGAAGTTCGACACCAGCCCGTCGATGCGTTCGACCTCGCGACGGACGACATCGAAGTGGCGCCGCTTGTTCGAGCGCGGCGGCAAGGCCTCACTCAGCAGCTCGGCGCTGTGGAGGATGCCGGTCAGGGGCGTGCGCACGTCGTGCGCCCACTCGGCGGCCATGATGAGGTTCTCCTGTTGCCGGGCCACCCTCCGGCGCTCGACCTCCAGCGCGCGGGTCGCCCTCTGGTCGTCGAGGATGAGGACCAGATTGGTCTGGCCGGGAATCTCGGCCGCCATGCGGGTCGCCCGGATCGACACCGGGGTGGCCTCGCCGTCGCCCACCTGGACCCAGCCCTCGCCCACCACCGGTTGGCCGGGCTGGGCCTGCTGGGCCCAGCTCAGCAGATCGACCACCTCTCCACCCATGCGCACCGTCACCCTGTCGACCGCATCCGACTCCCCGAGCAGCTCGCGCCCCTTGCGGTTGGCGTACAGCCGGCGTCCAGCCTCGTCGAAGGTGAGGATGCCGCTGGCCACCTCGTCGAGCGTGCGCTCCTGGAAGCGCTGGAGCTTGCGCAACTCGGTCACCGCCTGCGCCGCCGCCACCTCCTCGGTGAGGATGGTCTGGACGGTGATGAGGAAGTAGATGTCCTGGGCGATGGCCTCGCCGTTGGCATAGGGCTTCTGCAGGATCAGGTAGCCCAGGTCGCGCTCGCGGTGCCGCAGCGGCACCACCGTCTCCTTCCACGGCTTCTTCTGATCGACGCAGGGAAGCGGGTCGATGCTCTCGACCGCCTCCAGCGGCAGCAGATAGGGCTCGGCCGCAGTCACCGCCTGGCTGTTCTGCAGGATCGTGCAGGCCCGCTCGATGGTGGCCTCGTCGAGGCCGTCCACCCGGCGCGCCCGAACCGTGCCATCGCCCTCGCTGCGCAGCAGCAGAGCCGCGCCATCGGCCTTGAGGAAGTCGCGCAGGGAGGCCAGCAGACGCCCCAGCGCCTCGTCCCAGTTGCTGTGGTTGGAAAGGTCGCGGCCGATGCGATAGAGCATCACCAACTGGGCCACGCGAGCCTGCAGTTCGCGGTGCGCCTGGGCCAGTTGGCGGCGGGCGGACTTCAGTTCGGCGCCCAGCGCGGCCAGATTCTCAGCCGACGTCTCCATGGACACCTTGGGCGATCCTCCCGGTGGGGCGAACGCGGGCAACGACCGCTCGTGCGGTCTGGATCGTTTCTTACCACGTGATAGAAAAGCGGTCCAGTCGATTTCCCGCCAGGCGGAAACCGGTCACCCGCCGGCCGCCGCCCGCAACCGTGCAAGGGCGGCTTGCGGGCCGTTCCCGGTGCCCCTCAGGCCTTCACGCGCTGCTCGACGAAGCTCTCCAGGTGATGGAGGCTCTCGGCGTCGATCGTGGTGAAGAACACGGCGATCTCGTAGCTCCCGATCCCTTCCTCGGGCTCTTCGGGAACGACGCGGACCACCAGACCCTCGCAATCCACCCGCGCGACCCGTTCGGAATCCTCCGGATCGGTGGGAACATCGAAGCTCAAGGCGAGCTTGGTCATCGGCTCGATCCACTTGTGGCTCTCGAAGTACAGACCCGACGCCGAGACATTGATGGTGGGTACGCCATCGAGGACTTCGCCCTCGTTCTCCGGCGAGATGAATACTTTCAGGTCGAGTTGCGCTCGATGGCGGGCCGCCTTGCGGCGTTCGACCCGGGTCACGTCGTTCATGGGGAACCCCTTGAAATTGGGTTCATCGGGTAGAGGGCCGCGGCTGGAGGTCCCCCAGCCAGATGCGGCCCTGGGCCACATCGACATGGAGTAGCAAGACCTGCACCGGCTGGCCCAGACCGAAGCGTTTCCCGGTGCGTTCCCCCAGGAAACGGCTCCGTTGCTGGTCGAAGGTATACCAGTCGCCCCGCAACTCATCAAGGCCGACGAAGCCGTCCAGGCCCGTTTCCTCCACCTCCACGAAGAGCCCGCTGCGCACCACCCCGGTGATCACCCCGTCCAGACGCTCCCCAACGCGCTCGACCAGCCAATCGGCCGCGCAGATGTCCTGGCACTCGTATTCCAGGGCCGCTGCGGCCCGTTCGCGCTCGCTGCAGTGGTCGGCCAGCTCGAGCACCTCTTCCCAGTCCGCGGCCTCGGCCAGGCGCCGGTGGCGCAACTGGCGGGCCTCGGCCAGCGCGTCGTCCAGCCACCCCCCCCGGGCCTCCACCAGCGCATGCAGCCAGCGCTGGTTGTGCAGATCGGGGTAGCGGCGGATGGGCGAGGTGAAATGGGTGTAGTCCTGGAAGGCCAGGCCGAAGTGCCCGGCCCGGCCGCGGCGGTAGCTGGCGCGCATCAGCGAACGCAGGGCCAGGAGCGAGACGGTCGACTCGATCCTCGCCCCCTTCACCCGGTCGAAGAGCTCCTGGTAGTCCTTGCCGCCGACCGGTTCGGACGGAAACCAGTTCACCCCGAGCTCGCGGAGGGTCTCCACCAGGCGATCCACCCTCTCCTCGTCGGGATTCTCGTGCACCCGCCACAACAGGGGCAGACGCGCCGCGTGCAGGGTGCGCGCCACCGCGCGGTTGGCCTCGAGCATGAACTCCTCGATGATCCAATGCGTCCGCAACTGTTCGCGGTGGCGCAACTCGCGGACGTGGCCGTCCTCGTCGAAGATGAATTCGCGCTCGGGCCGCTCGATGAACAGCGAGCCCTTCTCCCGTCGCTGCTGCCGCAAGTGGCCCGCCAGCTCGAGCATCGTCCTCAGCGACTCGCGCAGCCGGCCGACGTCGATTCCCTCGACGGTGACCGCATCGAGACCCTCCACCGCATCCCCTTCCTCGTCCAGCAGGGCCTCGGCCTGATGGTAGGACAGCGAGGCCTGGCTGCGGACCACGCTCGGGCCCATGGAGATCTGCTGCAGGTGGGCCTCGCCGTCGTACTGGAGAAAGACGCTGAAGGCGTCCCGGCGAACCCCGTGGTGCAGGCTGCACGCCCCGGCCGAGAGCCGCTCGGGCAGCATCGGCAGCACCCGTCCCGGCGGATACACGCTGGTGGCACGAGCGCGGGCCTCGCGGTCCAGGGCCCCTCCCGCGCGGACCCTCCACCCCACGTCGGCGATGTGCACACCCAGCCGGAAGCCACCGTCGGCCCCGCGCTCGATCGACACCGCATCGTCGTGGTCCTTGGCATCGTACGGATCGATGGTGAAGATGAACGCCTCTGTGAGGTCGAGACGGTTCGCCAGGGGCCGTCCTTCGCCCGCCGCCTCCTCCTCGGCCGCCTCGCTGAAGGCGCGAGGCCAGCCCGACGCCTCGATGCGCCGCTCCATGGCCGCCCAGGGGTGGTCGGCCGGCCCGATCACTTCCACTTCGCGCAGGGTCGGCCGCTCGCTCTGCGGATCGAAGGCCTCCAGGTATCCCCGGGCCAGGATCTCCTCCTCGTCCGGGGGAAGCTCGAAACTGCCCTCGACGAAGAAGGCTCCGGAGATGCCGGGAATGGGGGTGTCCGGAATGAGGACCCAGCGGCCGGAGACGGGCATCAGCCGTCCGAACACCCGGCGCGGCGCCGCCCGCAGGATGCGGCGCACCACCGCCAGCTCCTGACGGCCCTCCCTCAGGCGGCGGAACTCGACCTGGTCGCCGGGCACCACGCCCCGCGCCTCGCCCTCGGCCAGCGGCAAGCGCTTGCCGTCGGCTGTCTCCACATGGGTGGCTCCCGAGGCGATCCCGCGGACGACACCGCGGGATACGACGGCGCCGGAGAGCGCCTGCACTCTCCGGCGGGGCAACATCGCGATTCTTCCTTCGCGCGCGAGCTGAAGGACCTGCTGGCGGAACGCCCCGTAGTCACGGTGGCGGACACCCAGCTCCCGGGAAAGGGCCTTCAGCTTGTAGCTGTCTCGGGGATGCTTCTCCAGAAAGCGGACGACCTCATCCTTCCAGTCGGCCACGTCTTCTCCCCTTCAGCGCACCGGCGCTACTTGTTCTTCTTCTTGTGCCGATTCTTCCGCAGACGCTTCTTGCGCTTGTGGGTGGCGATCTTCTTGCGCTTGCGCTTCTTCCCGCTGGGCATCGAGCCTTACCTCCGAATTCGCGTCCTCCGCTGCGAGCAGGCAAAAAAAGGACAAAACACCGCCCGCCGCAAGGCGGGCGGCTCCTTCTGGCTTGCTCGTCGGGCGGCCGGCGGCCGATCCGGCGTCCTCACTGGGCGGCCGGGGCCGACGTTCCTCTCGAGCTGGGGCCGTCCACGAGCGCCTTGAGCTCGTTGGAAGCCTTGAAATAGGGCACCAGTTTGGAGGGAACGTCGACCGAGGCCCCTGTGCGCGGGTTGCGAGCCTTCCTCGAACGCCGCTCCTTCACCTTGAAAGAGCCGAATCCCCTCAATTCCACCTTGTCACCCTCACACAACGCGCGGGAGATGTTCTCCAGGATCAGGTCCACCACGACCCCGGTATCCTTCTTCGAGAGCCCCGATCCCTGGGCAATCAGTTCGACCAGCTCGGCTTTGGTCATCGCTTCCCACTCCCTGATGGTTCGGCCCCGGTGGATCTCCTCGGGCCCGCCTGGCTGAAGAACGATGTGAAGCACATGCTGCGCGCGCCTGTGATCTGTCCTATCCCATACCAGTCGGATCGAGCCAAGTCAATGAAAAAATGCCAGTTGGCCGATTTCTCCCCCTCGATCCACAGCTCCCCCCACTCCTCCTCACCCCCACATCCCGCCCGGGCTGCCACCGCGCCCGCAGGCCTCAGCCGAGCTCGGCCGCGTCCACCACCCCGACGATCACCGTGCGAATGGGTCCGGCCGAGCCGAAGAGCAACCGCGCCGCCGCCCCGTCGTCCACCACCAGCACCCGCTCGCCCTGGCGGGCCCCGATCCGGTCGATGGCGATCGTCTCCTCGCCCCCGGACAGACCGCCGAGTTCCTCCGGACGGACCACCAGCAGCCGCCAGCCCTCCATCTGGGGGTGCTTGACGCTGCCCACGACCTGGCCGACCACCCGGGCCACCTTCATTGGTCCACCTCACCCATCTGGAGCTCGTCGAGCAGTCCGACCACCGCGCAATCGATGGGGTTGAAGGGATCGGCCAGGCTGTTGGCCGCCTCGCGGCTGCGGACGAACCACACCACCTGACCCCGGTCGGCCCGCACCACGTCGGCGGCGATGAGGGGTCGTCCCTTCTCGTGCAGTTCGAAGTCGAGCGGCTGGATGACGAGCAGGCGCTCGCCCTTCAGGCCCGCGGTCTTCGCCGTGGCCACACAGGTGCCGATGACCCGCGCCAGCTGCATGCTCAATCGGCCTCCCCTTCGGGGGGAAGCGCCTGTCCCAGGGGAAGCGCCTGTCCCCGGCCGCCGTCCATGTAGCGGGCGTAGTCCTCATGCGGCCGGGCGAGGACCACCGACTCCACCACCAGAGAGGCGATGCCCACGGCCGCCTCTCCGGCAGCCACGGCGGCCTCGACGTCGGCCACCTCACCTTCGAGATGGACGACCGCCTTGCCCCCGATCCCCGCTCCCAGACGCAGGGAGAGCAGCCGTACCGCCGCGGCCTTGAGCGCGGCGTCGGCGGCACGGATGGCCGCTGCCACCGTCACCGTCTCCATCACCCCCATGGCCTGCACGCCCCCCGACGGCAGGCTCTCGTGCAGCGCGCGCGCCACCTCCACGTGCACCTGGGGCAAAAACAGCGCGTCCTCCAGACGATCGCCGCATGCGTCGAGACCGCGCTCCATGGCCGCCTCGATCTCGGCCACCCCGCCCTCGACGGCGACCAGGAGTTTCCCCGGCGACACCGCCGCGGCCATGAGCAGGCGCACCCGGGCGGTCTTGAGCATCGCGTCGGCCACGGCGGCCCCGCGGGCGAGACTGCTGCATTCGATGAGTCCCAGGGAGGTGCTCGCGGCCACGGTGTTCTCCTAGACGATGCGGAATTCGCCGACGAGGGTGCAGCGGCGCCGGCGGGAGAACGAGCGCGCGTCGGTCAGGCCCTCGCCGGTGGGCGTGGCGATGGTGAAGGAGGAATGGCCTTCGCCCCCCTGGCCCAGGCCCGCGTAGTTCGGTCCGTTCTTGACGAAGATCGAGGCATCGCACATGCGGGCCATCTTGCCCAGACGATCGACCCGGCGGCTGTGCATGATGAAGGTGTGCCGGTTGTTGCCCTCCATCTCCACCGCCAGCTCCATCGCCGCCTCCGCGTCGGGCACGCTGCACAGGGGCATGATGGGCATGAGCTGTTCGGTCCACAGCAGGGGGTGATCGATCTCGACGGGAAGGATGGCCAGACGGCACGACTCGGGAACGTCGATACCCGCCCGGCCGAGGATCACGCGCGGGCTGCGGCCCACCAGCTCGCGGCGGATGACCCCCTTCTGCCGCGGCCCCTTGATCTCCTCGAAGATCACCTCCGTCACCCGTTCGATCTCCGCCGGGTTGAGGATGCGGTTGCCCAACCCCTGCAGTTCCCTCAGCAGGCGCTCGCGCACCTCCTCGACGACGATGATCTCCTTCTCGCAGGTGCAGACGATGCCGTTGTCCAGGCTGCCGCCGAGGGTGATGTCCCGCGCCGCCTGGACGATGTCGGCGGTCTCGTCGACGATGGCCGGCGGATTGCCCGGCCCGCCGGTGATGCACTTCTTCCCCGAATCGAGCGCGGCCCGCACCACCCCTGGCCCTCCGGTGACCACCAGCAGGCGGATCCCCGGATGCCGCATCAGCTCCTGGGCGGTCTCGATGGTCGGCTCGGCCACCGTCGTCATCAGGTCGGCCGGCGCGCCCAGCTCCTGGGCGGCCGCGTTGATGATGGACACCGTCAGCCGGGAGACCTCCTTCGCCGAGGGATGCCCGTTGAACACGACGGTGTTGCCCGCGGCGAGCATGGCGATGCCGTTGTTGATGATGGTCTCGCTGGGATTGGTGCTCGGGGTGATCGCCCCGATGATCCCGTAGGGGGCCCACTCCTCCAGCACCAGACCGTCGTCGCCGGTATGGCTCTCGGGCAGGAGCACCTCCGGTCCGGTGGTCTTGTCGATGACCAGGCGGTTCTTCACCACCTTGTCCTCGGCCCGCCCCATCCCGGTCTCCGACACCGCCAGCTCCGACAGCACATCGACCTTCTCGCGCAGACGTGTGCGGATGCGCTCGATCATCTCCTTGCGGCTGCGCAGGGGAAACTCGCCGAAGCGGTGGAAGGCTTCGGTGGCCGCGGCGACGGCCTCGGAGATCGTCGGGTACACCCCGTGGAAGGCATCGGACGTGGAGGAAGGATGGGAGGCCCGCACGGAGCCCGTCGGCGAAGCAGAGGAAACAGCGGCGTCCAGGCCGGCCCGCCGGCGCGCCTGTTGCACCACTTCTGTGAGACGATCCGGATCGAGAGACATCGCGCCTCCGCGGGGATCCCTACTTCTCGTAGACGAAACGTCCGTCGATCTCCAGCGAGTCGACGATGGCCATCACCACCGCATCGACCGGACGGTCCTCGGTAAGCGGTGTCATTCTCGAGGATGAACCGGAGGCGAAGAGAACGATCTCTCCGGTACCCGCACCCACCGCATCGACCGCCACCAGGTAGCTCCCGGTGGGCTCACGGTCGATGTCGACCACCTTGAGCACCAGCAGTTTGACCCCCCGCAGGCTCTCTTCCTTGCGGGTGGCCACCACGGTGCCGATGACCTCAGCGAGCTGCATGAGCTACTTGCCGTCGGCCACGCCGCCGATGGGCAAGGTCTCCTGTACGTTCACGTGAGGACGCGGAATGACATGGACGCACACGAGTTCACCGATCTTGGACGCGGCAGCCGAGCCCGCGTCGGTGGCGGCCTTGACCGCGGCCACGTCTCCCCGGATCACGGCGGTGCAGTAGCCCCCGCCGATCTTCTCGTACCGGACGAGGGTGACGTTGGCGGCCTTCACCATGGCATCGGCCGCCTCGACCATGGCGGCAAAGCCACGGGTTTCGATCATGCCCAGAGCTTCCTTCATCGCAGCGCGCGCTCCTTGCTTGCGAAGATCCAAGCGCGCCCCCCCAAGGGACGGTCGCTCGCCCCGCACCCTAGCAGGGGGCCCGGGGGGTGTCAACGCGAGCCGGAAGGAAGAAAGCGGAGGCGGGGAAGGGAGGGGAGAAGCAAAGCGGCCCCCACCGTGGTGGGGGCCGACTCCACCGCGAGGCGGTGAAGGGGAAGATCTTATGCGCCACCCGCGTGGGCCGCGTGCCGGCACTGACGAAGACAAACCAGCGAAGGGTATGAGCAGCCCGGCAAGTCGCGCGCGTGGCAGGCGGCGCAACGATGAAGACCATCAAGAGGCGTGCCGCCCTCCACGAACCCTTCGACATCCCATGGAAGTCTGTGGCGCAGGCCAAGTTATCAACAATTGCCGGATCCGCAAGAGAGCCCCGCCGGAAGCCTCCGCCGGGCACTTTCCCCCACCTTCGGAGCGAATCCCGCCCCCTTCACCCCGCCACCGGCCGGCGGCGATCAGTCCGGCCGACTCGCGTCGCCCCCGCCGGCCGTGGCCTCGTGGACGAAGCGCAGCAGCTCCTCGTGGCGATGGTTCCACTGGACCTGCCGGCGGCCGTGGACCACCCGGGCGGTCTCCAGCGCCTGTTCCAGCCGGTAGGGCACCCGCGGGCTGCCCCCCCAACTGAAGTCGGCGATCCAGCGCGGAGGGAAGTCGGCCCCGAAGATGTTGGCGCAGACGCCGGCCACCGCTCCGGTGGTCAGCATGGTGTTGATGCCGGTGCGCACGTGATCGCCGAGGGTGGGACCGACGAAGCGCAGACCGGTGTCGATGGGACCTTCGCCGAGGTCCACCCGCACCGTCGAGTAGTTGTTCTTCAGATCGCTGGCATTGGTGTCCGCCCCCAGGTTCACCCATGAGCCCAGGTAGGCATGACCGAGGAAGCCATCGTGCTGCTTGTTGCTCAGGTCCAGCACGATCGACTCCTCGACCTCGCCGCCCATCTTGCACAGAGCGCCCACCGAAGTGCCCTCCCGCAGGCGGGTCATCGGATGCACCACCGTCCCGGGCCCCACGTACGCCGGCCCTTCGATGGTCACGTTCGATTCGATCCGGCAGCCGGCTCCCAGCACGATCGGTCCGCCCTGGGCATCCAGCACCACTCCGGGCTTGACCGTGGCCGCGGCCCCGAAGAGCACATCCTGCTCCTCGAGGATGTGCACGCCGGGGAAGACCACGGCGCGGGATACGTCCCCCAGCATGGTGTCGGCGAGCCATTCCCTCGCGGGCGCACCCTCCTCCAGACGCACGCCGAAGATCCTGCGAGGGGGAAGCCCACGGCCGCGCGCCAGGTGAGCGTCCGCTTCCAGCGCGGCCGGGTTGGCCGCCACCAGATCCCAGGTGTGATCGAAGAGAGCGAGGCTCGAATCCTCGACCGGCAGCTCCAGGGTGAAATCGCCTTCGGCGCGAAGACCTTCGGCCGTCTCCGCCTCCAGCCAGGCCGCCACCCATGCGCCGCCCCCTTCTTCTTCCGATGCGCTCCACAGGACGCGTTCGCCCCTCCAGGGCGCCCGCAACAGTTCCTCCAGTTCGGTGGTGGTCACCGCGGCCCGTGCATTGACCGCCAGCGTGCGGCGGCCGCGGGCCGGGCGGGCCAGATCGGGAAGGCTCCACTCCAGGAGATCGCGCAGGTGGGGCCGCACGAGAGCCCGCACCCGGCCCGGAGCGGCCATCTCGGCTCGTTCACGCAGATTCCACAGCCCCCACCGCAGCTCGAAGACCGGGCGGGTCCAGGACAACGGACGCAGCCGCACGGCCGCCTCGTCCTCGACGAGCAGAAGATCCAGATCGGCGCCCACGTCTTTCCTCCCCCCCCAGGTACGAACGAAGGGCGACCTCCTGCCGAAGCCGCCCTCGCTACCCAGTTCTGTGTCGTGGTCTGGTGGAGCCAAGGGGGATCGAACCCCTGACCTCATGACTGCCAGTCATGCGCTCTCCCAGCTGAGCTATGGCCCCACGAAGCTGAGCGGTGAATCTAGAGCCTAACCGAAATCTGTCAAGAGAGCAGGGGCAAAATGCCCCCCGGTTGACATCGGCGGCCCGCCTTCCTAGGCTGGGCCTTCGACGTGGGGATGCCGGAGTGGCGGAACTGGCAGACGCGCGGCACTCAAAATGCCGTGGACTTTGTTCGTGTGGGTTCGAGTCCCACCTCCGGCACCATCCCCTCCTTCCACCGGGCCCGGCGAGGACGCCTCCCCACCTCGACCACCGCTCCCTCTTCGGCCTCCCTACTGCGCCTGCATCGAGAGCGGCCGCTTCCAGTGCCCGACCACCGCCTCCTCCCCGTCGCCGGCGGATGCCTCGTCCGCACCCAGCCCCTTCACCTCCAGCACCAGCGAATCGGCCCCGGCGAGGACCCGTTGCAGGTTCTCCGTCAGGGCGAGGCTCGTGTCGCTCACCGTCTCCTCGAAGAGGAGGTGGTAACCCGACCAGGCCCGTACCGTGTACTGCGTCGCACCGGCCATGGGTGCCCAGTGCAGCACGGCCGGTCCGGTGTCCGACTCCGTCTCCCTGCCGCAGGCGGCAAGGACCAGCGCCAGGGCGAGCAGGGCCGCGGCACGGAAGCAGAAAAAAAGACGGGCGCGTGGCCGCCGCTGATGTAGAGTGACCATCGGTCGAGCCTAGGCCCGGCGGCCTGCTTCTGGCAAGCCCGCAGGCCGGCCCGTTCGCAAGCCCTGTCGGTGGCGCGCCGCCTTCCGGCCGCCTCCACCGATGACGAAGCCGCCACGCCTTTCCCTTCTGGACGCTCCTCCGATCACCGATCTCCATGATGCCCAAGCATTCGACCTCGACGACACGACGTCCCGCCCCCTCCATCACCCCACCCCTGGGGCGATGGACCGTTTCGCAAAGCACCCTTCTGCTCGTCTTCCTGGCGACGGCCCTCCTGCCAGCGGCCCTCTCCGGCTGCGGCCGCCGGCCCCTCGATTCCCTCCTCCACCGCCAGAGCGGCCAGGCCATCCTCTTCGTCCGGGGACCGTCCAGCCCGCAGCAGGACGAACGATGGATCGAGAGCCTCGACGCCACCCTCGGGGGCTGCGACGTGCTCAACGCGGGCAGATTCGTCCCCGGCGCCGCCGAGCAGCTTCTCGAAGGCCGCTCGCTGGTGGTCTTCGGACACGGCGCCCTCGGCGCCATCGACACCACGGCGGCCGCGAAGATCCGCCCCTTCCTCGACCGCGGCGG
This sequence comes from Candidatus Krumholzibacteriia bacterium, assembly GCA_029932915.1. Lineage (GTDB taxonomy): Bacteria > Krumholzibacteriota > Krumholzibacteriia > JAJRXK01 > JAJRXK01 > JAOZPE01. Next base: position 4,492 of record JAOZPE010000031.1, on the reverse strand, counting down.
TGTCGCCCTGCTCGACACCCCGGACATGGAGTGGTCGATGCCGACCGGATTGCGCCGCGTCGCCACCCGCACCGAGCTGCACGTGTCGTGGCCGCGCCCTCGCGATTTCGCCTCGCTTCCCCTGCGCGCCGACTGGCAGGGCACCGAGGGCGAGGTCGATCTCTTCGTGACCCCCACCCCCACTCCCCTCGATCTGCGCCACGAGGTGTGGATCCACCGCCCGCGTGATCCGGGCCTGCGGGTGCGGTCGAGCCCCTTCGGACGCCCGGAGGTGTGGTGGTCACCGGTGGGCAAGGGCGGGTGGCTCGTCCACAGCGTCTCCCTGCCCCAGCTCCTGCTCACCCTCGACGAGGAGCATGGGATCGACGAGGCACAGCGAACGCAATGGCGGGATGCCATCCGCAACGCCCTTCTCGATCCGGACACCTTCCCCACCCCCTGGCCTCGTGTCTGGCCGCGGCCCTTCGAGAAGACGGCGGCACCGGTGGATCCCACCCGCTGGGCCGCCCAACGCCGGGCGGTGCAACTGCGTCCCCGATGGATCGACGACACCCATCTGGAGGTCCGGGTGAAGCCCGGGCCCTCCACCCTCGACCCTTCCAGCGATGCGCCCACCGCGGCCGTGGCCCTGCCGCGGCGTTGGCACGGCCGTCTCCTCGTCGACTGGCACGCCGACTGGCCCCACGCCAACGGGCGCCGGGCCGTCGACGCCCAGCGCGTGTGGGTGCTGGTGAGTGTCGGATCCCGTCCGGGGCGGCTCCTCGTCGAGTACCGTTCCACCCCGGGCGCCACTGTCTGGCGCTGAGGCGTTCCGGGCGCCACCGTCCGGCGCCGCTGAGGCATTCCCCGGCGCCCCCGCCCTGCGCCTGAGGGCCTTCCCCTCGTGGAAGCCCCGGGGGGATCGAGCCAAGACAAGGAGCGGCGTTCTCTGCTATCCTGCCGCCCGGCTCGACGGAGCAGCCCCCGCGCCCGGCCGAGCCGCCCGATCGTTCCACCCTGGGGGCATCGTCCGCATCCGTCGGGAAAGACAAGGCCGAGGTTTCCGTGTCCGATTCGAACATCATCACCATCGAGAGCCACATCCACGCGATGCAACAGGAGCACCCGGAGGCGCGCGGGGAATTCTCCGGTCTCCTGCGGGACATCGCGTTCGCGGCGAAGATCATCTCCCACCACGTGAACCGTGCCGGTCTCATCGACATCCTCGGTGCCACCGGCGAACAGAACGTCCAGGGAGAGGCGGTCCAGAAACTCGACCTCTACGCCCACGAGGTCATGGCCCGGGTGGTCGGCCGCCGTGGTCAGGTGTGCCTGATGGCCAGCGAGGAGAAGGAAGATCCCATCCCGGTGGAGGGCTCCGAGCTCAGCGGAGACTACGTGCTGCTCTTCGATCCCCTGGACGGCTCGAGCAACATCGACGTCAACGTGTCGATCGGGACGATCTTCTCCGTCCTGCGGCGGGTCAGCCCGCGCGGACCGGTGAAGGAGGCCGACCTGCTGCAACCCGGCCGCTCGCAGCACGCGGCGGGCTACGTGATCTACGGCAGCAGCACGATGTTCGTGTACACGGCGGGCCACGGGGTCCATGGCTTCACCCTCGACCCGACGGTCGGCGAGTTCCTGCTCTCCCATGAGAACATCGTCACCCCCAAGCGCGCCTCCATCTTCAGCACCAACGAAGGACACGCCGCATCATGGAGCCCGGCCGTGCGCGAGCTCGTCGAGCAGTTCAAGTCCGGACGCGATGGCCGACCGCCGCTCAGCTCCCGTTACATCGGCAGTCTGGTCTCCGACTTCCACCGGAATCTGCTCAAGGGCGGGGTCTTCCTCTATCCCTCGCTCTATCGCGACGGTGACGACACGCCCCGGCCCAAACTGCGCCTGATGTACGAGGCCAACCCCCTGGCCTATGTCCTCGAGCAGGCCGGCGGTTACGCCAGCGACGGCCGCGGTCCCATCCTCGATCTCCAGCCCCGCAGTCTCCACCAGCGCGTCCCTCTCTTCCTGGGAAGCGAGGAAGACGTGCGTTTCATCGAAGATTCGCTGCGCCACAGCGAAGGAAAAGCGCCATGAGTCTTCTCCGGAGGACTCCTCTTCGGCACACTTCAACCTGCGGCGGCCTTGCCGTCCGCTCACGAGGTCGTTCCATGCAAGCGATGCGTTTCCCCCGCGCGCCGGGCCGCGCCACCACCGGATCCGCTCCAGCGGCTCTCTTCCTGTTCCTCTTCTTGCTCGTGCTCCTCGGCTTCGCTTCCACCTCCGCCGGGGCGCAGGAGACACCCTCCTCCGCGGCGGACCCGAACACCGCCGTTGCGCCGGATCGGGCCCGGCGGGTCATCGTCCTGGGCTTCGACGGCGTCGACCCGGACCGCTGTCGCGAGTACTTCCGCACCCACAAGCTCCCCAACCTGCAGCGTCTGGCCGAGCAGGGCAGCTTCGCCGACCTGGACATCACCTACCCGGCCGAATCGCCGGTGAGCTGGGCGTCGTTCATGACCAGCAGCAACCCGGGGATCCACGGCATCTACGACTTCCTCTACCGGCTGCCCTACACCTACACCCCGGACATCGCCCTGAGCAATCGGGTGACCGAGCCCTTGATGCCGTCGAAGGTCTCCCGCGGCCTGCTGACCCTGGCCATGGGTCTGATCGCCCTCTTCTTCGTCTTCGGCGTGGCCCGCCTGCTGCGCGCATCCCCCCGCCTGGCCCTGATCCTCGGTGTGATCGTGGCCCTGCCGGCCTGGGTGGTCGGCTACACCGCCTTCTACCGCTGGATCCCCTACGAGCTGCCCAAGCCGGAGACCCGGCGCACGGGAACTCCCTTCTGGGACTACGCGGCCGCGCAGGGTCTGCGGGTGAAGGCCATCGACATCCCGGTGAGCTTTCCCGCCGAGCAGGTGGACAACGTGCACCTGACCACCGGTCTGGGCACGCCCGACGCGCGGGCCACCTGGGGCATCTTCGCGCTCTACTCGACCAAGGAGTTCCAGTCGCGCGCCAGCGAGACCGGCGGCGTGCTCACCACCGTGAAGTGGCAGGGCGACACCGCCCGGGCGGAGATCCTCGGTCCGACCCTGTTGCCCGCCGAAGGAGACATCCGCCTCCCCATGGTCATCACCCGCGACGGCGAGGATGGCGTCATCCTGAAGGTCTCGGGCCTGACCCTGCCGTTGAAGGTCGGGCAGTGGAGCGACTTCGCCACCTTGACCTTCCCGGCCAATCCCCTGCTGAAGATGATGGCCACCACGCGCTTCAAGCTGATGGAACTCGAGCCCGAGCTGCGTCTCTACCAGGAACCCCTGAACTTCCACGCCTGCAGCCTGCCTCCGACGGTCGACATCTCCTCGCCGCGGAACTGGGCCTGCAAGCTGGCCGAGGAGTACGGCGAGCGCGAGACGGTCGGCTGGTCGATCGCCACCAATCCCCTGCGCGACGAGGTCATCGACTACGACACCTTCCTGGAGGACCTGTATTTCACGCTGGAGCACCGCCGCAAGGTCGTCCTCGGCGAGTTGGCCAAGGAGGACTGGGATCTGTTCATCGCCGTCTTCCTGTCCACCGACCGCATGCAGCACATGATGTACCGTTTCATCGATCCGGGGCATCCCAACTACGATGCCGAACTGGCGCGCAAGTACGGCGGGCAGGTCCTGGCCATCTACCAGCAGATGGATGAGATCGTCGGGGAGGTGATGGATCGCTACCTCGACGACGACACGGTCCTGATGATCGTCAGCGATCACGGTTTCCACTCGTACCGCTACGGGGTCAACCTGAACACCTGGCTCGCCAAGAACGGCTTCATGGAACTGGAAGGCCCTCTGGGCGGACCCGACCAGTACCGGCGTCTCGAAGACCTCTTCGATCCGGAGGGCAGCTTCTTCAAGAACGTCAATTGGTCGAAGACCAAGGCCTACTGCATGGGATTGGGCAGCATCTACATCAACCTGCAGTTGCGCGAACCGCAGGGATGTGTCAGTCCTTCGGACTACGACAAGGTGCGCCAGGAGATCGTCGACGCCCTGATGAAGCTGGAGGATCCGCGCTTCCCCGGCCAGCCGGTGGTCCTGGACGTGGTCAAGCGTGACGACGTCTACCACGGCCCGCGCTTCCTGGAGGCACCCGACCTGCTGGTGTGCTTCAACGAGAACTACCGGGTCTCATGGCAGACCTCCCTGGGCGGTCTGCCACCGGAGGTCTTCGAGGACAACATCGACAACTGGAGTGGTGATCACTGCAGCTACGATCCGAAGATCACCCAGGGCATCTTCTTCGCCAGCCGCAAGCTGGGCGACATCCATCCGAACATCATGGACGTCGGGCCCACCGTCCTGCACTACCTCGGAGTCGCCCCGCCCGACGACTTCGACGGCAGCGCACTGCAGGAGGGCGGCGGTTCCTGAGAGCTGCCGCGATGAATGGAGCCGTGGCGGCCACCGGCCGCTGCGGCCCCTCACCCAACCCGGCCGCGGCCGCCGCTGAGTGCTGCGGC
>JAOZPE010000092.1:307-2947 GCA_029932915.1 Candidatus Krumholzibacteriia bacterium | reverse complement strand
AAGGAAGGAAGACCATGGGTCAGAAGACACATCCGATCGGATTCCGGTTGGGAATCGTGAAGGACTGGAACTCCACCTGGTTCACCGACAAGCATTTCGCTGACTGGCTGAACGAGGACCTGCTGCTGCGCAAGTACGTCATGGCCCGTGTGGGTAATGCCGGTGTGGAGTCGGTCAAGATCAAGCGTTTCCGCGAGAAGGTCACCATCATCGTGGCCACCAGCCGGCCGGGTGTCGTGATCGGCAAGAAGGGAACCAAGGCGGACCAGCTGCGGGCCGAGCTCCAGAAGATGGTCGGCAAGAACGTCAAGCTGGACGTGGAGGAAGTGAAGAAGCCCGAGCTGAGCGCTCCGCTGGTCGCCGACCACATCGCCGCCCAGCTCGTGGGCCGGGTCTCCTTCCGGCGCGCCATGAAGAAGAGCATCGCCACGGCCATGAGGATGGGTGCCAAGGGGATCAAGGTGCGTTGCGCCGGCCGTCTGGGCGGAGCCGAGATGGCCCGTATCGAGACCTACGCCGACGGCAGCGTGCCCCTGCACACCCTGCGCGCCGACATCGACTACGGCACGGCCACGGCACGTACACAGTACGGGGCCATCGGGGTGAAGGTCTGGATCTGCAAGGGCGAGATCTTCCCCGCTGATTTCAAGGAAGAGTTGCGCAAGCAGGTGGTCGAGCAGCGGGCCTAGTTTCCGCGGCGGACTTCTGAAGTCGATTAGATGGTTTGATATAAATGGCTTGGGCGCGTCCCGCGGGGCGGGTCCAGACGAAGAGGACGACGAATCATGTTGATGCCGAAGCGCACCAAGCACAGGAAGACGTTCAAGGGCAAGCGGCGGGGATTGGCCTACCGCGGCTCGACGATCTCCTTCGGTGACTACGGTCTACAGGCCTTGGAGTGCGGCTGGATCACCAGCCGGCAGATCGAGGCCACCCGTGTCGCCATCACCCGTCGGATGAAGCGTGTGGGCCAGGTGTGGATCCGCGTGTTCCCCGACAAGCCCATTACCCTGAAGCCCGCCGAGACCCGCATGGGCAAGGGCAAGGGCGCCCCGGAATACTGGGTCGCCGTGGTCAAGCCCGGCCGGATCCTGTTCGAGATCAACGGGGTCGACCTGACGCTGGCCAAGAAGGCCCTTTCCCTCGGCGCGGCCAAGCTGCCGTTCAAGACGCGCATCGTCAGCCGTCTAGGAGATTAGCGATGAAGAAAGCTCACGAACTGCGTGATCTTCCCCTCGAGGAACTCGAGAGCATCGAGCGGGAGAAATCCGAGGAGCTGATGAACCTGAAGATTCAGCTCAGCATGCATCAGTTGGACAACCCCCTGCGCGTGCGCGAGGCGCGCCGCGAGGTGGCGGTTATCAAGACTGTAATCACCCAGAAGAGGGCCGGCCGGTAGGGGCCTGGTCAAGTGGTCCGGCGGGCGTGAGCCCGGGACCAGGGAGAAGAAAGATGGGTAATACCGAAAGAAACCTGAGAGCGGTCCGGATCGGCCAGGTCGTTTCCGACAAGATGGACCAGACCGTCGTGGTCAAGGTCAGTCGCCGGTTCCCGCATCCCCTGTACAAGCGGATCATCACCCGGACCGCCAAGCTCGTGGCCCACGACGGCGAGAACGAGTGCAAGGTCGGCGATGTCGTCAAGGTCATGGCCACCCGTCCCCTCTCCAAGACCAAGCGCTGGCGGGTCGCGGAGATCCTGGAACGGGCAAAGTAGAAGAGTCCCGGAGGAATGTTGAAATGATTCAGGAATCAACAAGAGTGACTGTCGCGGACAACTCCGGCGCCAAGGTGGCCGAGTGCATCCGCGTCCTCGGGGGCACCCGGCGTCGTTACGCCCGTGTCGGCGATATCATCGTCGCGGCGGTGAAGTCGGCCATCCCCAACGGCAACATCAAGAAGGGCCAGGTCGTCAAGTGCGTCATCGTGCGGACCAGGAAGGAAATCGGCCGCAAGGACGGTACCTACATCCGGTTCAGCGACAACGCGGCGGTCATCCTTCAGGAGGACAGCCAGGAGCCCGTGGGAACCCGCATCGTCGGCCCTGTGGCCAGGGAGTTGCGGACCAAGAGGTTCATGAAGATCGTCTCCCTGGCTCCGGAGGTCCTGTGATGAGGATTCGCAAGAACGACAAGGTCAGGGTGATGTCCGGCAACGACAAGGGCAAGGAGGGGAAGGTCCTGAAGGTCTTTCCCGCCAAGAACCGCATCATTGTCGAGAAAGTCAACATGATCAAGCGTCACACGAGGGCCAGCAAGGATGTTCCCCAGGGCGGGATCATCGAGAAGGAAGGCCCCATCGACGCGTCCAACGTAATGCTTGTTTGCCCCAACACCGGCAAGCCCACTCGAATTGGTAAAGAAGTCCTGTCGGACGGCAGCCGTGCTCGTGTGAGCAAGCGAAGCGGCGAAATGCTGAACGACTAGCGGCCCGCTTGGAGGAATGTCATGGCTGCTGTTAAGCCCCGGATGCGGGAACAGTACGAAACGGAAGTTGCCGCGGCCCTGCAGGAGAAGTTCGATTATTCGAGCCCCATGCAGATACCGAAGCCGGTGAAGGTCGTGATCAACATGGGTCTGGGGAAAGCTCCCTCGAATCCCAAGATTCTCGAGTCCGCCGTGGCGGAGCTGGAGACCATCAC
>JAOZPE010000092.1:0-297 GCA_029932915.1 Candidatus Krumholzibacteriia bacterium | reverse complement strand
AGGCTCGCAAGTCCATCTCGAACTTCAAGCTTCGGGAAGGCATGGATATCGGTGCCCGGGTCACCCTGCGCGACGCGCGCATGTGGGAGTTCCTGGACCGGTTCATCAACATCGCGCTGCCCCGCATCAGGGACTTCCGCGGTGTTCCGACCCGCCTTAGCGGCAATGGCGACTACACCCTGGGCCTGAAGGATCAGCTGATCTTTCCGGAGATCGAGTACGACAAGATCGACGAGCCCCGGGGCATGAACGTGACCATCGTCACCACGGCGAGAAACGACGAAGAGGGACGCGAAC
>JAOZPE010000030.1:11099-34541 GCA_029932915.1 Candidatus Krumholzibacteriia bacterium | reverse complement strand
ATGTCGGGCCTGCCCTCGTCGGTGGCCCGTGAACGGCTCGAGGCCTGGGACATCATGCGTCACTAGGGAATGGAAACGCGCCATCAGCCGGTGATGCTCAAGGAGGTCCTGCACTTCCTCGATCCCGGGCCCGGCCAGGTGGTGGTGGACTTGACTCTGGGTGGAGGGGGCTACAGCGCCGCCTTCCTGGAATCGGGAGCCCGCGTGATCGGGCTCGACCTGGATCCTGAAGCGGTCGCGGGCGCATCCAGACGCCTCTCCTCCCACGGCGATCTCTTCACGGCTCGAAGCAGCGCGTTCTCGGACTTCCCCACGGTTCTGGACGAGCTGGGAATCAATCTGGTGGACGGCATCTGCATGGACCTCGGGCTCAGCAGCGATCAACTGGACGACGGCGGCCGCGGCTTCAGCTTCGACGCCGACGGCGCCTTCGACCTGCGCTTCGACACGCGGCGCGGCCGTCCGGCCGTGCAGTGGCTGCGTCAGGCGTCGGTCGAGGAGATCCAGCAGTGGCTGAGCCGATGGGGTGAGGTGCGCCGGGCCGGTCGGATCGCCCGCGCCCTGCACGATCTCGCCCGCCGCTCGGGTACGGTGGACACGCCGGCGGTGCGCGAGACGGTGACGGCGGCGCTGGGCCATGAGGACCATCCCAACAAGGAACTGGCGCGCGTCTTCCAGGCCTTCCGCATCCTGGTCAACGACGAGATGGGCGAACTGGAACGGGCCCTCGATGCGGTGCCCTCACGGCTCGCCGCCGGGGGCCGTTTCGTGGCGGTGAGCTACCACAGTCTCGAGGACCGGCGGGTGAAGTCGATGCTCCGGCGCGAGAGCCGTCCTCCGCAGGGATCGCGGCACGTGCCGGTGGCCGTCGAGCGGCCCCCGCGCATGAAGATCCTCACTCCACGTCCGCTGCGGCCCAGCCCCGAGGAGATCGACCGCAACCGGCGCGCGCGATCGGCACGCCTGCGGGCCGCGGAGAGGTTGCCATGAAGCCGCGTCCGCGCACCCGTCCCCGCCGCCGTCGTCGCCGGGTGGCCCTGCGCTCGACCGCACTGCTGGCGGTCGCGCTGGTGACCCTGTTCATGGCCTGCTGGGGAGCCAACCGGGTGGAGACCCTGCAACGGCGGCGCACCCGCTTGCGCAAGGAACTGGTCTTCCAGCGCGACGAGTACCGCCGTCTGATGGCTTCGTGGTTGAAGGCCACCGAGCGGGAGCGGATCGTCCCGCGGGCCGAGGCCGAACTGGCCCTGGTCGAACCCACCGCATCCGATCAGCAGATCCTCGTGCTGGCTCCCGGCTCCCCTTCGGACACCGAACATCCCCTGATCGACTACCTGGCGCGGGCCTTCGGGCGTTATGGCGAGGTGGCCGACGCGGTGGCGAAGGAGGAGCGGTGAATCCCCGGTACGCACGTGTCCGCTTCCTCGTCTTCGCGACGGTGATCCTCGTGGCCATGGGCGCCATCTTCACCCGTCTGGCCTGGATCCAGCTCGCCGGTCACGAACGGGCGCGCCGCCAGGTCGTCCGCATGAGCGTGAACATCGCCGAGTTGCATCCGCGGCGCGGCGCGATCCTCGACCGCCTGGGCTATCCCCTGGCGGTCACCGAGGAGCGCTTCGACGTGGGCGTGAGCCGGCCCGATGTCTGGCGTGAGCCGGAGAACGCACGGCGGCTGGCCGCGGTCCTCGTCACCGATGCATTGGCCGACAGCACCCGGAGCAAGGGTGCGCCGCAGGGGCCATGTGACTGCTGGAAGGAGAAGTCCTCCTCGGTCGAGGGCGATCGCGAGGACGACACCGGCCGGGAGTGGAGCGGGGAGGAGGAGCGGAGGATCGAGGAGATGAGCCGCCGGATCCGGCAGCTCCTTCGCGACCGCCACTCCCACACCTATCTCGAACGCGCCGCCATCCTGAGTCCGCGCAAGGTGGAGTGCCTGCATGCGCTCGGCGGGCTGTCCGTCGATCCGGTCTTCGTGCGCAACTATCCGATGGACCAGGTCGCGGCGCGCCTGCTGGGCCGGGTGAACCGCAGCGGCAAGGGTGACGCGGGAATCGAACAGCTCTGCGAGCGTGAACTGGCCGGACAGGCGGGCCGTGTCCTCAACCGCTACGACGGGAAGAAGGGGGGCGGACCCATCATCAGCCGCGTCCTGCAACAACCCCGGCAGGGCATGGACGTGGTCCTCACCCTCGACCATCGCGTGCAGATGATCCTCGAGGAGGAACTGGAGGCCACGCTCCAGGAGGCCGAGGCGCAGGGCGTCCTCGGAGTGGTGATGGATCCCCGCGACGGTTCGGTCCTGGCGGTGGCATCGGCTCCGGGCATTCCCACCCGCTCCGATCGGCCCTACCTCACCCGGGAGTGGCGCGACCCGGTGGTCCTGGATGCCTTCGAACCGGGTTCGTCGTTCAAGCTCTTCACTGCCGCATCGCTCTTCCGCCGGGGCCTGTGCGACACCACCGAGGTCTTCGACGGCGAGGGGCATCCCGGCCAGTACCGCAGCAGCGCCGACCTGGGCGGCTTCGTCTTCCACGACGTCCATCCGGTGGGCCGGGTGAGCCTGCACACCGCATTCGTGGTCAGTTCGAACATCATCTTCGGCAAGGCGGCCTCCCTGCTGGAACCGGAGGAGTTCCACGCCGATCTGCGTCTCTTCGGCCTGGGCATGCCCACCGGATGCGGGCTGGCCGGGGAGAATCCCGGGATCCTGAGGGATCCACAGTCGTGGTCGAGCCGCTCACAGGCGACCATCGCCATCGGCCAGGAGGTCTCGGTCAGTCTGCTGCAGATGGCCGCCGGGTACAGCGCGCTGCTGACCGACGGCACCCTGCGGGCTCCCCGCTTCGTGGCCGCCCGCCGGGACGCCCAGGGCCGGGAGTACCCGGTGCCCCCCCGCGTCATCCGCGAGAACATCGTTCCTCCCCACGTTCCTCCCATCCTGCGGGCGCTGTGCCGTGACGTGGTGCAGCAGGACTGGGGCAGTGGAAGGGCGGCCCGGGTGGAGGGTCTCGAAGTGGGCGGCAAGACGGGAACCGCACAGGTGGCCCGCACCGATGGCCGCGGTTACGAGAAGGACGCCTACACCGCCAACTTCATCGGCGTGGTTCCCGCGCTCTCTCCGCAATTGCTGGTGGGCATCGTCGTGCGCAGGCCGAGTGTCCAGAGGCGTTGGGGAGGAGACACCGCTGCGCGCTGTTTCTCACGTGTGGTGTCCAAGATCCTCTCGGGAACGCGCTTGCTCGAGCCCGGCACGTCCGACGCGGCTGCTTCCATGGCCGCAGGCAGGATCGCCCAGGTCGAGGCACCGCGGCTCGTCGGTCTCCGGGCCGATGAGGCCCAGCGCCGCATCGCCGAGCGGGGTTGTCGTCTGGCCAACGAGGCACCCACGGCATCGGCCCGGGTCGTCGGTCAGGTTCCCGCGGCGGGAGTGCAACTCGCCCGCGGAGCGACGGTGCACGTCGTCTGGTCGAGGGAGGCATTGAGATGAGTCCACAGGGAATGTTCAAGGCACTCGCCAACGGCTTGGAGATGGTCCATCTCGCCGGTCCGGACGACGCGCTGATCACCGGGGTGAGCTGTGACTCGAGGCAGGTGGAACCCGGCCACTGCTTCTTCGCCGTCGAGGGCCACAACTCCGACGGCCACGATTACGTCCAGGACGCTCTCGACCGCGGCGCGGCCGTGGTGGTGATCCAGAGCGGCCGGGAGAAGGTGTTGCCCGATGCGCCGTCCGCCGCCTGTTTCGCGACGGACGACCCGCGCCGGGCGATGGCCGCGGTGGCTCGCGCCTACCGCGCCAACCCCGACCTGCATCTCGACCTGGTGGCGGTCACTGGAACCAACGGCAAGACCACGGTGAGCCACCTCGTACGCTGGATCCTCGATGCGGCCGGCCGCCGCTGCGGCCTGCTGGGGACCATCGAGTACGACACCGGTCGCAAGCGGCAGAAGGCGCCCCTGACCACCCCCGATCCCTGCGAGTTCTACCGCCTGCTCGAGGAGATGCGGCAGGCCGGCCTGTCGGCCTGCGCCTTCGAGGCCAGTTCGCACGCTCTCGACCAGGAGAGGATCGGAGCGGCGGAGGTCGACGTCGCCGCCTTCACCAATCTCAGCCGCGAACACCTCGACTACCATCCCGATCTGCAGAGCTACCTGGGAGCCAAGCGCCGTCTGCTCGAGCGGCTCGAGGGACCCCGGCGCAACAAACCCCGCGGTGTGGCGGTGGTCTTCGTCGACGACGAGACCCTGGCCGCCGCTCCCTGGCCGGAGAGGAGCCTGCGGGTGGGCCGGCGCGAGGACGCCGACATCCGCCTGCTCGAGGCCGAGACCGGACGCGAGGGAACCTCCCTGCTGGTCTCCATCGAAGGCGAGAGGATCGATTTCCACACCCGTCTGCTCGGTTCGTTCAACGTGGACAACGCGCTGATGGCCATCGCCTGTGCGCATGCCCTGGGCGTTCCCCATCCCGTTCTACGGGAGAGCCTGGCCACGGCGCCGCCGGTGCCGGGGCGCATGGAACCCGTCGATCTCGAGGGCGGTCCCCTGGTCCTCGTCGACTACGCCCACACCCCGGACGGTCTGGAGAAGGCGATCAGCAGTTGCCAGGAGCTCAGTGAGGGGAAGGTCCACGTGGTCTTCGGCTGTGGAGGCGATCGGGACCGGGGCAAGCGACCCCTGATGGCCGAGGCGGTCTGCCGTTACGCCGACGAGGTCTATCTCACCCTGGACAATCCCCGCACCGAGGATCCCGAGCGGATCTTCCAGGACGCCGAGGCGGGCATGGTCGAGGCGATGGAGAAGGGTTGGGCGCGGAGGATCGAGGATCGTCAGGAGGCCATCGCCGCCGCCCTGGCCGCCGCCGGGCCCGACGATCTGGTGTTCATCGCCGGCAAGGGCCATGAGAACTACCAGATCATCGGGACCACCAAGGAACCATGGGACGATCGCGAGGCCGTTCGCCGGGCCTGGGCGGCCGGAGGGCATGCATGAGCTTCACCGCTTATGACATCCACGAGTGGCTGGACGCCGCCGACCAACCGCACCGTCTGTTGCGGTCGGACGGGGCGGCGTGGACCTCCGAAGGCGGACTGGCCCGTCGCCGTCTCACCGGGGCGGTCATCGACAGCCGTCTGGCCGAAGAGGGAAAGCTCTTCGTGGCGGTGAAGGGGGAGCGTCACCACGGCGCCGAGTTCCTCACCCTGGCCTTCGAGCACGGGGCCACCGCTGCGCTGGTGGAGAACCGCCTGCCCGCGGTCGAGGGCGGCAGCCAACCGGTGTTCCTCGTGGAGGATGGCAAGGCGGCCCTGGCTGCGCTGGCCAGTGGCTGGCTGCGGGAGCATCACCCCACGGTGGTGGGCATCACCGGCAGCAACGGCAAGACCACGACCAAGGACATGGCACGGGTCGCCCTGCAGGGCTACGTCACCGGAGCGACCCCGGGCAATCTCAACAGCAGCTATGGTGTACCGCTGGCCGTCCTGGGGCAGGAGGATGCGGTGGAGGTGCTGGTGCTGGAGATGGGTGCCTCGGCTCCGGGGGAGATCGCCTCGCTGTGTGCGTTCACCCATCCGCGCATCGGCTGCATCACGAACATCGCCCCGGCTCATCTGGAGGCCTTCGGGACCGTCGAGCGGGTGGTCGACACCAAGGCCGACCTGCTCCGCTCGTTGCACCCGGACGGCTGCGCCATCCTGCCCGCCGACGACCCCTGGTTCTCTCTCCTTTCCGAGGCCAATGCGGCCCGGCGCGTCATCAGCTTCGGCCGCTCCGAGGCGGCGGACGTGCGACTGGAGTCGTGCCGGCAGGAGATCGACGGTCTGCGGGTGGTCATCGACGGTGTCGAGGCTTGGCTTCCGCTCTTCGGCGAGGCCAACGGTCTCGACGCCGCGGCGGCGTGCGCCATCGCCCGGGCCCTGGACGTGCCCGCGGTGGAGAGTGTGACCGCCATCGCGCAGGCGCGCTACTCGCCGCACCGCAGCCGCATCTTCCGCGCCGCGGGCCGGATCGTCCTGGACGATCTGTACAACGCCAACCCGGCCAGCATGATCGCCGCCCTGGAGAGCCTGGCCGCCCTTCCGGTGGAGGGCAGGAGGATCGCGGTGCTGGGAAGCATGGCCGAGCTGGGTGGGGCCAGCACCGAGTTGCACCGGCAGGTGGTGGAGCGGGCCGAGAGACTCGGGATCGACCGCCTGGTGGGGGTGGGACGTCAGATGCGCTACGCCATGGGACTGCCCCGAGATCCCCAGGAGAGCGCGGTCGAACTGGGAGCTGGTCTGGCGCAGACGGTGGACGAAGGCGACGCGGTGCTGTTCAAGGCCAGCCGCAGCATGCAGCTCGAAAGGGTCCTGGGCGCGTTCCTCGGTGAGCTCGGTGTCGGGGAGGAGGTGGGCTGATGTTCCTGGAACTCGTCGATCAACTCCGCGATGTCTGGAGCGCGTTCAATGTCTTCCGGTACATCACCTTCCGCGCCGCCTACGCCACGGTCACCGCGCTGTTGATCAGCTTCCTGTTCGGGAATTGGGCCATCGCCAAGCTGCGCTCGCTGCAGATCGGCGAGACGATCCGCGAGGAAGGTCCCGACCACCAGAAGAAGGCGGGCACGCCGACGATGGGAGGTCTGCTCATCCTGGCCGCCATCGTCATCCCGGTGCTGCTGTGGGGCAACCTGCGCAATCCCCTGGTGCTCGCCGCCCTGATGGGAACGCTCTTCATGGGTACGCTGGGCTTCGTCGACGACTACCTGAAGGTGGTCCGGAGTCGGCCCGCGGGCCTGGCTGGAAGGTGGAAGCTCCTGGCCCAGGGGATCTTCGGATTTGCCCTGGCGGTGTGGATGGTCCGCAGCTACGAGTACACGGGCATCGCCACCAGCAGCGCCCTGCCGTTCCTCAAGGGGGCGATGCTCAACTGGCACTGGCTGTACGTGCCCCTGGTCGTGCTGGTGTTCTCCGGGACCACCAATGCGGTGAACCTGGCCGACGGCCTGGACGGCCTCGCGGTGGGACTGGCGGCATTCTGTTTCGTCGCCTACGCCGTCCTGTCCTACGTCACCGGCAATGCGGTCATCAGCGATTACCTGAACATCCTCTTCCTGCGCGACGCGGGCGAGCTGAGCGTCTTCGCCATGGCGGTGACGGGGGCCTGTCTGGGTTTCCTGTGGTTCAACGCGCACCCGGCGGAGGTCTTCATGGGCGACACCGGTTCGATGGCGCTGGGAGGCGCCCTGGCCACCGTCGCCCTGCTCATCAAGCAGGAGCTGCTGTTGATCGTCATCGGCGGCGTGTTCGTGGCCGAGGCGCTCTCGGTCGTCCTGCAGGTGGCCAGCTACCGCCTGCGTGGCGGCAAGAGGGTGTTCCTGATGGCCCCCATCCACCACCACTTCGAGAAGCTCGGCTGGAGCGAATCGAAGGTGGTCATCCGTTTCTGGATCGTCGGAGCGCTCTTCGTGCTCCTGTCGGTCTCGACCCTGAAGTTGCGGTGATGCTGACGATGAGCGGAAGCACTCCCATCCTTTCCCCCCGGGGGAATTGGCGCGGCGCGCGGGTCGCCGTCCTGGGCCTGGGACGGAGCGGCATCGCTGCGGCGGGACTGTTGATGGACGAGGGCTGCACGGTGCTGCTGCTCGACGACGGCGAACCCCGTCTTCCCCGCACCCTCCTGCAGGCGATCGAGGAAGGGACGCACCGATTGTCCACCGGTGCCTCGGCGAGGGAGGTCTCCGCGCTGGAGGGTCTCGACGCCCTGGTCGTCAGCCCGGGAGTGGGAGGGGATCACCCCCTCATCGAAGCAGCGGAGAAGGCGCACATCCCGGTGTGGAGTGAACTGGAGGTGGCTTCACGGCGCGTCGACGGACCGATGATCCTCGTCACCGGCACCAACGGCAAGAGCACCACGGTCAGCCTGATCCACCATCTCCTGCAGACGGCACATCGCAACTCCCTGCTCGCGGGGAACATCGGCACCGCCCTGAGCGGAGTGGTCGACCAGGCCGGTCCGGACACGATCACCGTGGTCGAGGCCTCCTCCTTCCAGCTCGAGCGGATCGAGACCCTGCATCCGGCGGTCGCGGTCCTGTTGAATCTCGCGCCGGATCATCTCGACCGTTACGGCGACTTCGACGCCTATGTCTCCGCGAAGAGGAGGATGCTGGAGAATCTCGACGACGAGGACAGCTTCGTCTTTCCCGCCGGCGATGCGACGGCCGAAACCTGGAGCGCGGTCTGCTCTTCCCGCAAGCTCCGTTTCCAGCCCTCGCCGATCGCAGCGGGTGAAGAGGACGGGACCGGTCTGCAAGACGGCTGGCTCGTCCAGCGCAGCGGGGGGCGGGAGGAACGGATCCTCCCTGCCTCCGCGCTGCCCCTCCTGGGTCAACACAATCTGCTCAACGCCCTGGCCGCCCTCGCCGCTCTTCTTCCCTTCTCGCTTCCGCTGGAGGCGCTGCAGCGCGGTCTGCGGAGTTTCCGCGGGCTCGAGCACCGCGTCGAATCGGTGGGAAGCATCGACGGCGTGCGCTACGTGAACGATTCGAAGGCCACGAACGTCCACGCGGCGACGGCGGCCCTGCGGGGCCTCGAAGGTCCGATCGTGCTCCTGCTCGGTGGACGCGGGAAGGGCGAGGACTACTCCGCCCTGCGCGAGTCGATGGAGAAGGTCGTGGCGGTGGTCTGCTACGGCGAAGAGGGCGAGCGCCTCGGGCGGAGTCTCGAGGGCGTGGTGACGGTCCACCGGGCCGGGACGATGATCGAGGCCGCCGAGCGCGCGCGGGAACTGGCCCGGCGCGGGGATACCGTCCTCCTGTCGCCGGCCTGCACCAGTTACGACGAGTTCCGCTCGTTCGAGGAACGCGGCCAACGCTTCAAGCAGTGGGTGCGCGAACACGGGGGAGGTGTGCAGTGAGGAACGCCACGGTGCTCCCCGATCGGCGGCTCATCCTGCTGACCCTGCTGCTCGTCGGACTGGGCATGATCCTCGTCTACGACTCGAGTTCGTATTGGGCCAGCGTGAACCGCAGCAGTGAATTCGGCATCGCCGCCCGGCAGACCGTTCGCGCCGCGATCGGCCTCGCCGTGATGTTCATCGTGGCCTGGCTGCCCTACCGCGCCGTCTGCCGCTTCGCGTGGTACGCCCTGCCCGTGACGGTCTTCATGCTCCTGCTCACGGTGATCGGAACGAGCTTCACCACCTCGGCCTCGGGCATCACCCGCTGGTTCAAGATCTTCGGTCTCGTCGTGCAGCCGGTCGAACTGGTCAAGCTCGCCCTGGCCCTGG
Source organism: Candidatus Krumholzibacteriia bacterium (assembly GCA_029932915.1). Lineage (GTDB taxonomy): Bacteria > Krumholzibacteriota > Krumholzibacteriia > JAJRXK01 > JAJRXK01 > JAOZPE01. Next base: position 25,277 of record JAOZPE010000030.1, on the reverse strand, counting down.
GTCTGCCCTACTGGATCGACCTGCATCCGGAGGTGACCAGTGACCGCCGGGCCTTCGCGAAGATGGCCGCCCTGCCCGCCCTCGCCGTGGCGCTGTTGGCCATGCAGCCCAACTTCGGGTCGGCCCTGGCCCTGAGCCTGCTTTGCCTGAGCCTGTTCTGGCTGGGGGGAGTGAAGGCGCGCTGGCTCTTCGTCATCGTGCTGGCCGCAGCCCTGGCCGCGTGGTTCGCCTATGCGCACGTGGGGAAGGTCCACGAGAGGGTCATCGCCTGGCTCGACCTCCTGTTGCGGGGGGAGCACGGCTCGGCCTACGGCTACCAGTCCTATCAGGCCCTGGTGGGTCTGGGCAGCGGTGGTCTGCACGGGGTCGGTCCCGGCATGAGCACCATGAAGTACCTCTTCCTGCCCGCCAGCCACACCGATTTCATCTACGCCATCCTCGGCGAGGAGTTCGGCTTCCTCGGCGCCGGCGGCCTGGTCGCCATCCTCTTCTTCTGGTTCGCCCGGATGCTCAAGGTGGCGCGACGCGCCCCCGACGGCCTGGCCTACCTCGCCACCCTGGGCGTGGGCTCGATGATCATCAGCTACGCCATCCTGAACCTCGCGGTGGTGGTCGGTCTGATGCCGGTCACCGGCCTTCCGCTGCCCTTCGTCAGCTACGGGGGCAGTGCCCTGGTGACGAATCTCGCCGGGGTGGGGGTCATCCTCAGCATCACCCGCCGGCTGCGTCGTCGTCGCTCTCCCAACGATCGATGGAGGTCCCTCTCATGAGCGCGCGCTTCGTGATCGCGGCGGGGGGGACCGGGGGCCACGTGCAACCGGCTCTGGCGGTGGCGGCCGAACTGCGGGAACGCTCGGCCAACGCGCGCATCCACTTCATCGGTGGACGGCGTGGCATCGAGAAGCGCCTGGTGCCGGCGGCTGGTTTCCCGCTCACCCGTCTGCCGGCGGCCGGCCTGCGGGGCCTCGGTGTGTGGGGTGCGCTGCGTTTCGCCGCGAGTTTCTCCGCCGCTCTCGTCCTGGCCCTTCCCCTGATGCTGCGTCTGCGTCCCCACCTGGTCCTGGCCACCGGTGGCTATGCCAGCGCCGCCCCGGCGGTGGCGGCTGCCCTCCTGCGCCGCCCCCTGTGGCTGCAGGAACAGAATGCGGTGCCCGGGGTGACGAACCGCTTCCTCGCCCGCTTCGCCGAGCGGGCGTACGTGGCGTTCGAGGGGGCGGCCGGCGCCCTTTCCCGCGCGCGTCGGGTGGAGGTGCTGCCCAATCCGGTACGGCGGGAGATCCTCGCCGCCCGTGGCCGCCGGCCCGGCGAGGATGACTACCGCCTCTTCTCGCTCGACCCGGGCCGCCGCACCCTGCTGGTCTTCGGTGGAAGCCGGGGTGCCCGTCGTCTGACCGAGGCGGTCCTGGATGCCTGGACCCGGACGGGGGGGATGGAACACTGGCAGGTGCTGCTGCAGACCGGTCAGGCGGAGATCGAGGAGGTGCGGCGACGGATCGCCGGGGAGCGGACGATCCAGGCCGTGGCCTACATCGATGACATGGCCGCCGCCTACACCGTGGCCGACCTGGTCGTCTGCCGCGCCGGGGCGATCACCCTGGCTGAACTCAGCGCGGTGGGCAAGGCGTCCGTCCTCGTTCCCTATCCCCACGCCACCGACGATCACCAGACCACCAATGCTCGCGCCTATGAGGACGCCGGGGCCGCCCGCGTCCTCTCCGATGCGGAATTCACCGGACAGGCCCTGCGCGGACTGCTCGAGGAATTCCAACGAACTCCAGCCACGCTGGAAACGATGGGGGAGGCGGCGGCGAAGATCGCCGCCGGCCGAAACGGTGCCGCTGAACTCGCCGCCGCCTTGATCTCCCGCGTGGAACAGGAGGAAGTCTCGTGAGCTGGACCGACCGGGGACTCTTCGTGCGGCCGGGGGAGAGGAATTCCCTCTTCCGGCTCACGCGCCGGATCCACTTCGTGGCCATCGGCGGCGTGGGCATGAGCGGCATCGCCGAGGTGCTCCTCCACCTGGGCTTCGAGGTGAGCGGCAGCGACCTGCACGACGGTCCCCTGCTGCGCCGCCTGGGGGAGATGGGGGCGGAGGTCTGGGTGGGACACGACGCCGCCCACGTGGGCGAGGCCGACGTGGTCGTCTACTCCTCGGCGGTCGGAGCGGACAATCCGGAATTGGTCGAGGCCCGCCGGCGGGGCATTCCCGTCATCCGCCGGGCCGAGATGCTCGCCGAGTTGATGCGCCTCAAGCACGGGGTGGCCATCGCCGGCTCGCATGGCAAGACCACCACCAGCAGTCTCGTGGCCACCGTCCTCACCGAGGGCGGGATGGACCCGACGGTGATCGTCGGAGGGAAGCTCCTGGCCCTGGGAGGCACGGCGGTCCTCGGCGGTGGCGAGTACCTCGTGGCCGAAGCGGACGAGAGCGACGGAACCTTCCTGCGTCTCGATCCGGTGATCGCGGTGGTCACCAATGTCGACCGCGAACACCTGGATCACTACGGGGACATGAATGCCCTGCGCGAGGCCTTCGTGTCGTTCATGGACCGCGTCCCCTTCTACGGGAAGGTCATCGCCTGCGCGGACGACCCGGAACTGCGGACCCTCCTGGAGCGGATCCGCTGGACACCCTTCACCTACGGCATGGATGTCCCGTGCGATCTGCGGGTGAGCATGGGGAGCAGCGACGAGGGGGGCACCCGTCTGGACTTCCACCTGAGGGACGAGGAACTGGGAAGCTGCCGGGTCCCGCTCTTCGGGCGGCACAATGCACTGAACGCGGCGGCCGCGGTCGCCTGCGGCCTGGAACTGGGACTGGGATTCGAGGAGATCGCCAAGGCCCTGGCCTGCTTCCAGGGCGTCGGAAGGCGCCTCGAACGGAAGGGCGAGTTCGACGGCGTGCTCGTGGTCGACGACTACGGTCACCATCCCACCGAGCTGGCCGTGACCCTGGACGCCCTGCGCCGGAACTTCTCCCGCCGCCTGGTGGTGATCTTCCAGCCCCACCGCTACACGCGCACGCGCGACCACCACCGCGAGTTCGCCAAGGTGCTGGCCGCGGCGGACGAGGTGGGCATCCTCCCCATCTACGCCGCCAGTGAGGAGCCCATCGAGGGCATCGACAGCGAGCTCATCGCCACCGCCCTGGAGGCATCGGGAGTGCCCGTCCGCCGGCTCGCCGACCTGGACGAGGCGGTCCACTGGGCGCTGGAGAGCGCACGGCCGGGCGATCTGTGGCTCACCCAGGGTGCCGGCGACATCACGCGCCTGGCGGAGATGCTGGTCACGGCCCTTGGAGAACGCGAGGAGCGCCCATGACGAAGATCCGCTACGTGGGAGCCGAGGACGGACGCAGGTCCGCGGGCCCGGCCCGGCGCGGTGGACGCCGGGTGAGGACGCCCGAGCGCGAGCGTTCCCACACCATGCGACGGCTCCTGGCAGCCGGGACCGTTGCGGTCGTGTTCCTGCTGACGCTGAGCCTGATGATGCCGGTGAGGGCCCTGAAGGTGAGCGGCCGGGTCCTCGCCGACCGGGCCATGCTCAAGAGCGTCGCCGATTCCTGTTTCCACAAGCGCGCGCTTCGGATCGACCGTTCCTACGTGCGCGCTCTCGTGCTCCGCGATCCCTGGATCGAGGAGGCGAGGATCCTTCCGCTTCCCACCGGCGTGCTCTGGGTGCGTCTGCGGGAAGCCCGCCCCGTGTTCTCCCTGGAGGGAGGCGGGGCGATCAGCGCCGACGGGAGATTCCTGCCCCCGCGGCGCGACATCGATGTGTCCGGTCTTCCCCGACTGAGGGCCCCACGTCGGGAGGGGACGACCGAACTGAGCAAGGCCACGCGCCAGCTCGTGCGGGAGCTATGCGTGGCCTTGGACCGGACGCCGTGGACCTGGCCTTCGGGCCTCGTGTCGGTGGAGGTGGGTGCGGACGGCGACGTCACGCTCACAACCGGCAGCGGCCTCGTGGTTGTGCTCGGGTCCGAAGGCTGGGACCGGCGTTTGGCGACCTTCGCCAAGACGCTGCCCCTGCTGCGGCCTCGTTCAGGCGACCGGTTGGATTTTCGATTTCGACGACAAGTGGTCGTGACGTCCGCCGCCGGCGGACGCAATGGAGGGTGACATGGACGAGATGGATGTCCTGGCGGGGTTGGATCTGGGTTCCACACGATTCCGAGCCGTGGTAGCCGAGCCGGATGGCAACGGAGGTGTGGCCATTCTCGGCCACGCCTCCGTCGCCGCACACGGCTTCCATCGCGGTGAGCTGGTCGATCTGCCGACGGCAGCGGTGGCCATCCGGGAGGTGCTGGACACTGCCGGCGCGGTGGCCGGGGTCATTCCCAACTCGGTGGCGGTGAACGTCGCGGGCAAGCATCTGCGGAGTCTCTCGTGCAGCGGCTTCATCACCCTCGACGAGAGCGGAGGGCGGGTACGCCTGGAGCATCTCGAACGGGTCCGCCGCCGGGTGCAGGCCATGGGCATTCCCTTCGACCGGGTGGTCCTGCACTGTCTTCCCGTCGAGTACACCCTGGACGATCGCGGCGGCCTGCAGAACCCGGCGGGGATGACCGGTTCACGCCTGGAACTGGACGCCCACCTGGTCACCGGCGAGCAGGCGGCGGTCCAGGCCATCGACCGGGCGGTCGAGATGGCCGGCTACAAGGCCGATCCGCTCATCTTCAACCCCATCGCCACCGCCTCCTTCCTCATCACTCCCGAGGAGCGCGAGCAGGGCTGCTTGCTCATCGACATCGGGGGGGAAACCACCCATTACGCCCTTTTCTACCGGGGGCGGATGCGGCAGAGCGGGGTGGTGGGACTGGGGGGGAATCACGTGACCCGCGACCTCGCCTACGTTTTGGGTATTGATCCCAGGGAGGCAGAGGTACTAAAAAGAACCGAAGCCAGCGCCCTGCGCTCGAAGGTCACGCCCCACGGCGGCTCTCTCTCCGCCCCGACCGTCGAGTCGCCCGGCGCCAGTCGCGCCCGCGTGGCTGCGATCTGCGAACCCCGGCAACAGGAGATCCTCGAGCTGGTGGCGGCCGGATTGCAGTGGGGCGTGACGCGCCCGGCGCTGGCCGCGGGAATCCTGCTCACCGGTGGCGGCAGCCGGATTCCCGGAACCGTGGAACTCGCCGAGCAGGTCTTCGCCCTCCGGGCGCAGCAGAGGCGGGCTCCCGGTGACGATCTCGCCACGGAGCCGGATACCTGGGCCACCGCCCTCGGTCTGGCCCGGATGGCGTTGGAACACGAACCCTCCCTTCCCACTGCCCCGTCGCTCAGCCCCGGGGAAGGGAGATTCTGGAACCGCTGGAATCGGATCAAACGCGTTCTCGACCGCCTGGTCTGAGGGAAGGTCAACCACATATGGGGCAGGGCCCAAGGCTGGAGGATTCCATGATGATGTTCGAATTCGAAGAGGAATACACCGACCAGGCTCAGATCCGGGTGGTCGGCGTCGGCGGCGCCGGCGGCAACGCGGTCAACGGCATGGTGACCTCGGGTCTGCCCGGAGTCGAGTTCGTGGCGATCAACACCGACGCGCAGGCGTTGCAGGAGAGCGAGGCCGGCAACAAGGTCCAGATCGGGGCGAAGATCACCCGGGGTCTGGGATCCGGCGGTGACCCCCGCGTGGGGGCCAAGGCGATCGAGGAGGACGAGGCCCGGGTGGCCGAGGTGCTGACCGGGGCGGACATGGTCTTCGTCACCGCGGGCATGGGAGGGGGCACCGGCACCGGCGCGGCGCCGACGGTGGCCCGGATCGCCCGTGAACTGGGAGCGCTGGTGGTGGGCATCGTCACCATGCCCTTCACCTTCGAGGGGCGCCACCGCGCGACCCAGGCCCGCGAGGGCTTCGAGGCGCTCAAGGAGGAGGTCGACACCCTCATCTCCATCCAGAACGACCGCCTGCTCAAGATCGTACCGGCCAACACCCCCCTGACCGACGCCTTCCGCGTGGCGGACATGGTGCTGTACCACGCCACCAAGGGCATCAGCGACCTGATCACCGTTCCCGGCCTGGTCAACCTCGACTTCGCCGACGTGCGGAGCGTGATGACCGGCATGGGGGACGCGATCATGGGCGCCGGCGTGGCCAAGGGTGAGAACCGCGCGGTCGAAGCGGCAACGGCGGCCATCTCCAGCCCCCTGCTCGACGAGGTGGACATCCGCGGTGCGCGCGGTGTGCTGGTGAACATCACCGGTGCGAGCGACATGACCCTGCACGAGGTCAGTGAGGCCACCAGCATCATCCAGGACGGGGTCGGCGCCGACGCCAACCTCATCTTCGGGGCGGTGGTCGATGCCGACGCCGGCGAGGAGCTGAGGGTGACGGTGATCGCCACCGGCTTCGGCGCACAGCCCAAGACGGCCACCACCCGTCCCGAGCTGAGCATGGTGCGTCCGCTGACCCAGCCTGCGGCCATGGAGCCGGTGGTCCGGGCGGTGCCATCCCAGGAGCCTTCGATGCCCGCTCCGCCGAGCTCGGTCCGCGCGGAGGGAGCCGCTCGGGTGGAGACCCCCTTGACGGCGGCCGCTCCGCAGGCCAAGGCCGAGCCGGCGGTCCCGGCCGCGCCGGAAGCGGGCGTCCAGCAACAACCGGTCGCCCCGCGGCGTTCCATGTTCTCCGAGGAGGCCGAGCCGGCGCCGCCCACCGAGGACGATCACCCTTCGAGCGCGGCGCGTCCGCCGCGCGGGGGAAGGGTCGGATCGGACCTGGATATTCCCACCTTCATCCGAAAGACGATGGACTGAAGCGATGTTCCGATGGCTCTTCGGCGATTCGCCCCAAAGGCACTATGAAGACGGGATGCGCCTGTACAACCAGGGCCGGATGGAGGAGGCCCTGGAGCGCTTCGACCGGGCCTTGAACGGGTTGGAGGACGAGAGCCATCCCTACCGTGCCCTGGCTCGTTTCTACCGGGCTGAGTCGCAGGCCCGTCTGGGGGCCCGGCTGTTGCGCGATGGTCAGGACACCCAGGCCCTGCACTTCCTTGAGGCGGCCCTGCAGGAACAGCCCGGCTATCCCGACCTGCACTTCCGCAAGGCGGTGGCCCACTACCGCCTGGGGAACCTGGAGGCGGCGGAGGACGCCGCCCACCACGCGCTGGAGATCAACGGCGATCTGGCCGAGGCGCGGATCCTCCTGTCGGTCCTGCTGCGGGAACGGGGTGAGGACGAGGCGGCCGACGCCGAGGTCGAGCGCGCCCGCTCATCGGGGCGCCGCCGTCCCACCGCACTCACCCGTTTCCTCGACTCGGCGCCCGAGCATCCCACGGCCGAACTGCTGTGGAAGCATCTCTTCGACGAGGAGAGCCTGCGGCGGCGGATCGAACGGGCCGAGGAGCTCTACCACGAGGGCCGGCTCGAGGAGAGCCGCCGTCTGCTGGAAGAGCTGGTGGAGAGCTATCCGGACTTTCCCGACCTGCGTCTCAAGCTCGCCCTGATCCTCTTCCGTCAGGGGGAGCGGGCTTCCTCGCTGGTGCATCTGGAGCACGCCCTGAGCGTGCATCCGGACTTCGGCGACGCCCTGATCCTCTCGGCCGCCGTCCTGCTGCACCAGGGTGAGGTGGAACGGGCGCGGCGGCGTTACGAGAAGGCGCGGGAGCGTGCCGCCCTGCCCTCTCCCTTCGCCGACTACGGCCTGGCGGTGTGCCGTCATCTGGTGGGGGACGAAGAGGGCTGCGAAGAGCTCATCCGGCCCCTGCTCGCGCAGGGAGAGGTTCCCATGGAGGTGCGGGCCCTGCTGGCCGCCACCCGGGCGCTGCGCGGTCAAGGCGAACTGGCCCGGGCCGCCTACTCCGATCTGGATTGCCATCAGCCCGACGAGGAGGCCTTCGTCGACTGGCTCGCCTTCCACCTGGCCGCAGGGGATCTCGATGCGGTCGAACACTGCATGGGACGGACGGCCGAGCCGGCCGGGAATCCGGCCCTGGTCCTGGCCCGGGTGGAATGGCTGACGCTTCGAGGGCAGCAGGACGATGCCCTGAGCCTGCTCGAGGCGTACCAGGAGGACCACGGCCTGCATCCGGCCCTGGGCGTGGCCATGGCCGGCCTGTTGCGCCGCCGCGGAGAACTGTCCGCTGCCCTGCGCCGGGTCGACGAGGTGCTCAAGCGTTGGCCCGAGAGCGCACCGGCCCGCCGCGAACGCGTGCGGATCCTTCGCGCCGGGGACCATGTGCTCGAGGCGCTCGACGAACAGGAGATCCTCGGTGGTCTGCCGGGTGCGTCACTCGAGGACGAGGTGATGCGTCTGCACCTGCTGCGCCGGGCGGGCAAGGTGGAGGAAGCCGAAGGACTGGCCCACCGTCTCGCCCGCATCCATCCGCTCTCGTTGCGGGTACGCAGCCAGCAGCGTGAACGGTGGCTCGGGCCGCTCTCGGTCGAACCGCTGTCCGCGCCGATTGCGATGGAGGAAGCGTCGAGCGGATCCTGATCGCCTCCAGCGTTCTCTCCTTCGACGGATCCACCGCATGGAAACCCTTCCTGACCATGTCCGTGAGAAGCTCCACCAGGAGAGGTGGATCGAGCCGCCCCCATCCCAGGAGGGGCGTGACGAGCCCGGCGTGGTCGTGTGCTTCGCGAACACCTACGAAGTGGCGATGTCCAATCTGGGCTTCCAGTACGTCTGGAGCACCTGTCTGGACGCGATGCAGGTGAGGGTGGAGCGCCTGTTCTTCGAGCCCGAGCACCCCGGTCCGCCGTGCGCGTTCACCACTCGCCGTCCGCTCTCCGAGCACCGCCTCAGCCTGTGGAGCATCTCCTTCGAGGAGGACTACTTCCATCTGGCGAAGATGCTGGACGCCGCGGGCGTGCCCCTGCGCGCCTCCGAACGCGGTGAGGGCGACCCCTTCATCCTGGTGGGGGGGCCAGCGGTGAGCGCCAACCCGGAGACGGTGGCTCCCCTGTGCGACGCCATCGTCCTGGGCGACGGCGAACCCTTCCTGGAAGAGGCGATGGAGACGATGGAAGCCTTTGCCCGCGGGGAGCTCTCCCGCGCCGCCTTCGCCGATCGTCTCTCGCGCATGGAGGGGGTCTATCTGCCCGACACCAACCCCGAGGTCGTCCTGCACGATCCGTCGGCCTCAGCGCGGCCGCCGGCGCAGTTCCGGGTGGTGCGCACGAGACCCGCGCCAGTGCGCGACGGGATCATCCACTCCAGGGTGGTCACTCCCCATTCGGTCTTCCGGAACGTGCTCATGGCCGAACTCACGCGCGGCTGCGGACGGGGCTGCCGCTTCTGTCTCTCCGGATACTGGTACCGTCCGGTCCGCAACGCCGATGCGGAGACACTCCTCGAAGGCGTGCGGGCGTGGGGGCTGCCGGAGGAGGTGTCCGTCGGTCTGGTGGGCGCCTCGCTGGTCGACCATCCCGAGCTCGACCGGCTCACCACCGCCCTGGCCCGGGAGGGCATCGCCTATACCACCAGCAGTCTGCGTCTGGAGAAGCTCGATACAGCTCGCATCGATCGCATCGTAGGTGGAGGCATGCGCACGATCACCATCGCTCCGGAGGCCGGGACCGACCGTCTGCGCCGGGTGATCCGCAAGACCATGACCCGCGAGGAGATCCTCGTCGCCATCGGCCGGCTCACGGACAAGCGGGTGGAGCGGATCAAACTGTACTTCATGCTGGGTCTGCCCACCGAGGAGGACGCCGACGTCGAGGCCATCGCCCATCTGGTACGCGAGTTCAAGGCGATCTTCCGGGAGAGGGGACATCATCCCCGCCTGTCGTTGAGCGTCAACGCACTGGTACCCAAGCCGTGGACCGCCTTCCAGTGGAAGGGGATGATCGATGCGGCGACCCATCGTCGGCGATCGAAATCGTTGTATCGGGCACTCGATCCGCTCTCCGGTGTACACGTGAAGGCGGAAGGCATCCGGGCCACCTTCCGCCAGAGCGTCCTCTCCCTGGGCGACCGCCGGGTGGGCGAGGCCCTGATCCTCTGGGGCCGGGGCGAAGCGCCGACGTGGAAGCGGGCGCTGAAGCAGGCCGCGGTGGATACCGACTGGATCGTCCACGGAGAGAAGCCCGACGACTACCGCTTCCCCTGGGACTTCGTGCAGGCCGGGGTGAGCCGCAGCCATCTGTTGAAGGAGTTCCATCGGAGCTTCCAGGACGGCGGTGAAGTGGGGCGACGGGCATGGGAGCAGCGGCAACGGGCGCTGTCCGGGAACCCGGAGTCCTGAACCGGGGTTCTCACGACGGCTCTTGACGCCCGCCGAAGGGCTGGGCAGTGTAGCCGCCAGGACGACCACTCGATCGAACAAGGTGGGCCATCGGCCATGTCATTGGGACCAGCGGAGCGGATTCGATGGGGGGGAATGTTCCTCGTTCCCCTGCTGTTGTGGAGCAGCGCTCTCGGCGCGAACGGATCGGAGACGGTGGCTGCGTCGGACTCCACCGTCCTGTTGAGCTCGAGCGGGGACGGCCCCGCCGCCCCGGCGTGGCTGGCCGCCGGCGACAGTCTGGTGGCGGCGGGAAAGGGCAGGGAGGCATTGGACGCGTACCTGGCCATGACCGCCGAGCACGGCGGAGAGGTGGAGTTGTGGCTGCGGATCTCCGCGGTGAAGACCGCCCTGGGCGATGCACGGGGAGGCATCGAGGCGGCCCGCCGCGCACAGGAGATCGATCCGCACTCGGCCGATGCCTACCTGATGCTGGCCCAGGCCCAGTTCGCGGCCCGCGATGCCCGGGCGGCCCTGGCCACCCTGGAGAAGGGCATCGGTGAGTACCCGCAGGATCTTCCCCTGCTCGAGGCGATGGCCACCCTGAAGATCGCCCTGCAGCAGTGGGCAGAGGCGGCCGGGGTCCTGCACCAGCTCATCCTCATCAACCCGGACAACGCGATGTACCACATGGATCTCGGTCGCATCCAACATCGGGTGGGGGAGATGGACGAGGCCTACGGGTCGCTGCAACAGGCGTTGAAGCTGGGCGCGCCGCGCGCGGCCACCCTGGCCCTGCTGGGGCACGTGTGTCTCGCCCTGGGACGTCTGGACGAGGCCGAGGCCGACTTCGACGAGAGCCTCTCGCTGGAGGCCAGCGCGGAGGCCTGGGCGGGCAAGGCCGGACTGTACTTCCTCAAGGGGGACGCGGCCGAGGCGGAGAGCGCCTTCCGCCGCGCCCTGGAGCTGAATCCATCCGACGCGGACACCTGGTTCAATCTGGGCAACTCGCTGATGGTCCAACAGCGGCCGCACGAGGCGGAGGAGGCCTACCGCAAGGTCATCGAACTCGATCCGGGCAAGGCATCGGCCTCGGCGCGTCTCAACCTGGGCGTGGTCCTGCTCACCCGTCAGCAGGTGGAGGAGGCCCGTCAGCAGTTGGAGGAGGCGGTGCGGCTGAACCCCGATCTGCCCGGTCCCTATCTGCATCTGGCCCGCATCGCCGGGGCGCGCTTCCAGTACGAGGAGGCCCGGCAGCGCTATCTCCAGTACCAGCGCCTGGTCCCCGATCCCAAGGAGAAGAAGAGGATCGACCGGGTCCTGGCCGATCTGCAGGTGAAGATCGACGAGCAGCGGGCGGCTGTGGCCCGTGGGGAATTGCATCTGCTGCAGATCATGACCGGTGACGAGGCGACGGCCCGCCGGGCCCTCGATCGGGTGCGCAAGGGAGAGGACTTCTACACGGTGGGCCAGGAGGTGAGCCAGCTTGCGACCATCACCGGAGTGGACATCGGCTACGTCGACCCCGGTGATCTCAACGAGGGGTTCCGCAAGGCCATCGTGCAGTTGAAGGTGGGGGAGATCACCGAGGTCCTGCGAGGTCCCAAGGGATGGTATCTCTTCCAGCGCGTGCAGTGAGACCGGGGGGGTGTTCATGAACGGCCCTCCCCGCCGCGGCCTCCATCTGGACACCCCGGTTCAGTTCCTCAAGGGCGTCGGTCCCCGCCGTTCCCAGCTTCTCTCACGCCTGGGCATCTCCACTCTCGAGGATCTTCTCTACCACCTGCCCCACGACTACTTCGAACGCTCCTCGCTGGTGCCACTGCGTACGGTCCGGGTGGGACAGCAGGTGACCGTACGCGGGTGGCTGCTCGATCTGCAGAGCCGACGTATCCGGGGCGGACGGACCCTGGTGAGCGGGGTCCTCCACGACGAGGGCGTCACCCTCTCGCTGCAGTGGTTCAACGCGGCCTGGGTGGAGCGCGACCTGCGGGTGGGCGAGGAGCTGGTGGTCAGCGGCGAGGTGGTGTCCTACCGGGGCCGGCCGCAGATCGTCAATCCGGCCTACGAGAGAGCCGATCAGGACGGCGAACTGCAGGCCGGCCGACCCGAACCGCGCTATCCCCTGACCGCAGGTCTGCGGCAGCGCTCCCTGCGCACCCTGGTGCGCCGGGCCTGGGAGGCGGTGGCCGACGAGCTCGAGGATCCCCTCCCCGATGAATGGCGTAAGGATCTGGATATCATGGGCTTGAAAGATGCACTGCATGCAGTGCATGAGCCATCTACGATGGAGGAGGCCCAGGCGGGCCGGCGGCGGCTGGCCTTCGACGAGGCCCTCTCGCTGCAGCTCTTCGTGGGTGTGCGGCGCCGTCAGCTCTCACGCCGCAAGGCCGCGGTCCGTCTGAAGCAGGTGGGTGAGCTCTCGACACGCTACGTCCGCGAGCTGGGCTTCGAACCCACCGGGGCCCAACGGCGCGTCCTGCGGACCATCCTGAAGGATCTGTCGAAGGAGACGGCGATGCACCGTCTGCTGCAGGGCGACGTGGGCAGCGGCAAGACCCTGGTGGCGATGGTGGCCATGATCTGGATCGCCGAGAGCGGGGCGCAGGCGGTGTTGATGGCTCCGACGGAGATCCTCGCCCGTCAACACGCGGCGCGTCAGTTGCCGAAGCTGGAGAAGCTGGGCTTGAAGGGCGCCCTGCTCACCGGGGGAACCCCGGCCGCCGAGCGGCGGGAGATCCTTCGCGGGCTGCGGGACGGATCGATCCAGGTGGTCATCGGAACCCATGCCCTCATCCAGCAGGGTGTGGAGTTCTCCCGGCTGGGACTGATCGTGGTCGACGAGCAGCACCGCTTCGGCGTGGCCCAACGCGCGGCCCTGTCCCAGAGGGGGGCGCATCTGATCGTGATGTCGGCCACGCCCATTCCCCGCAGTCTGGCGCTGACCGTCTTCGCCGACCTGGACCTCTCGGTGCTCGACGAGAAGCCGCCGGGCCGGCAACCGGTGTCCACCCTCCTGGTGAACGAGTCGAGGCTGGAGGAGATCTACCGCCGTGTCCGCCGCCGGGTGGAAGCGGGGGAGAGGGCCTACCTCGTCTTTCCCCTGGTCCAGGAGAGCGAGGGGAGCGACCTGGCGAGCGCGAGCCAGGCCTTCGCGGAACTCCGGGAGGGGGTCTTCTCCGGTCTGGAGGTGGGCCTGCTGCACGGGCAGATGAAGCCCAGGGAGAAGGAAGAGATCCGCCGCGCGTTCCAGCGGGGCCGTCTCCGGATCCTGGTGACGACGACGGTCATCGAGGTGGGGGTGGATGTGCCCGAGGCGACGCTGATGATCGTGCACCATGCCGAGCGCTTCGGGCTCGCGCAACTGCACCAGTTGCGCGGAAGGGTGGGACGCGGCGACGAGCCGTCGTGGTGTGTGCTGGTGGCCAGCCGGGGCATCGGCCAGCCGGCGCGTCGCCGTCTCGATCTGCTCACCCGCTGCGACGACGGCTTTCGCCTGGCCGAGGAGGATCTGCGCGAACGCGGGATGGGCGAACTGCTCGGAATGCGACAACACGGGGAGGTTCCCTTCCAGGCCCTCCATCCCCTGCAGGACACCGAGCTGGTCGAAGCCGCCCGCTCGCGGGCCGAGGCCGTGCTCCACAGCGACCCTCGTCTGGAGAGGACGGAGCATCGCTCCCTGGCCCGATGGCTGGATCACCTGGGAGGGCGCCACCCTTTCTGGAGCGCGACGGGCTGAACAGCCTCTACTGGTCCAAACCTTGCTGCCTGCTCCCTTCCGAGAAATCCAACCCCCTTTGTCACACCCGACCGGTGGGGGGACAACGGGGACGCTCCAGACGCATGGAGAGGCCATGATCGTCCAGTGTGCAGAATGCAAGACTTCGTTCCGTCTCAACGACGAACTCGTTCCCCCTCGAACCATCAAGGTGCGCTGCAGCAAGTGCGGCCATGTCTTTGCCATCGATGGTCGGGATGTGGACATCTCCGCGCCGGAGCCCGTCTCCGCGCCG
>JAOZPE010000030.1:0-10999 GCA_029932915.1 Candidatus Krumholzibacteriia bacterium | reverse complement strand
TCGGAGAATCGAAGAACCGCCTCGGCCTCAGGGCCGGGGCGGTGTCGTGTCCGGAGAGCACGTGGGTCCGGTGAGGGGAGGAGTCGCAGGGTGGAGCGTCTACTCCTCGTCCTTCCACTTGCCGGTGCTGATCTCCTGGAGGATGCTGTCGATCTGCCCGCGGATGCGCATGTTCTGATCGGGCTCGAAGAGGGCCTTCTTCACCCGTCCATACTTGTCCTTCTTGACGTAGCGCAGCGACTGCAGGGAAGCCATGGGGACCAGGATGTCCTTGCACACCTGGACCTCCAGCTCCTTGCCGTCGAGATTCTGGGCGGGGTTGTTGTCCGGGTGCATGCCCAGCCCCCAGCCGTGGACGACCATCGAGCAGATGAGAGCGCGGAAGGTGTTCTGCCCCTGCGGGGTGTCCAGGTCGAGGTTGCCCTGGACCTTCTGGATGACTCCGTCGACCACGTAGCTCAGTTTCCGGGCCACGGCGGGGGACACCTTCAGGTTGAGCAGACGGCTGAACATCTCAGCGAGGATCTTGTCCGTGTTGCTGGTCTTCTCCACCGGGGCCTCCACGGGCTCGAAGGGCTTGGATGCGGGCTTCTCCCGAAGAGAAGCGAGGAGGAATCGTGAGCGTCGTTGCAAGGGAGGTGCCCGATGTCCGGATCCGGCCGAGGAAGAGGAGGAGAGGGCCGACCGGCCCGGCGGCTGGGGCGGAAGCGGGCGGATGGCCCCCTGGGGCGGCCCATGGTGTCCCATGCTTCCCCGCAGGGAGGTCAAAGGCCTTCGTTCGTGCCTTGATGGCATGGAGATTGCCCAGTTTGGAGAATCGCGATGCCCAGTGCGCCCTGCCCTGCGGAGGGCGGATCCCACGACCCGGTGAGACATCATGGTCGTCTACAACTACAGCGGCAAAGAGATCAACGCCAAGATCGTCTACTACGGCCCCGCTCTCAGCGGCAAGACGACGAACCTGGAGTGGATCTACTCGAAGATCCCCCTGGAGTACTCCGGGAAGATGATCTCACTGCGGACCCAGACCGATCGCACGATCTTCTTCGATTTCCTTCCCCTGGAACTGGGACTGATCGACGGCTTCAAGACCCGATTCATGTTGTATACGGTTCCCGGCCAGGTCTACTACAACGCCACGCGCAAGATGGTGCTCAAGGGAGCCGATGGCGTGGTCTTCGTCGCCGACAGCGAAGAGGGCCGGATGGAGGACAACCTGGAGAGTCTGCAGAACCTGCACGACAACCTCCAGGAGATCGGGATCGATCCGTTGAGCATCCCCATCGTCATGCAGTGGAACAAGCGCGACCTGCCCGACGTGGTGGAGGTGGCGCACCTGGAACGGCAACTCAACCCCATGGGTCATCCCTCGTTCTCCGCCTGCGCGCTGACCGGCGAGGGCATCTACGAATCGCTGCATCAGATCAGCCGCATGATCTACCGCAATCTCACCACCGAGGAGGGCAGCGAAGGCGAGATGCCGGCGATCGACGACGACTCGCTCTTCGGGCGGGACATCGCCGAGCGTTTGCGTGACATCGACCATCCCGATCCGACCCTCGGCCAAGCGGTCGGTCTGAAGGGATCCCCTCGCCGGAACACGTCCGGCGACGGGGACGTGCTTTCGACGATCCTGGGCAGTCTGGGCAGTTCCGAGCCGGCATCTCCGGTGCCGGAGGAGGCATCCGAGCGCGACCGCTCGCAGGCGCTCGAGGCCGTCCTGTCGCAGGACGCGACGCAGACGGCGGAGACCGCGGCCCCGGCCGGTGGTCTCGAACCCTCTTCAAGTCCGAACGAAACCGAACTGGTGGGAGCGTCCGCTCCGGTCTCGCTCTCCAACTCCGCAGACGCCGCCGGGTCCCCGACCCAGCCCACGATTCCAACTGGAGGCACTCCGACCATGTCGCAGATGCAGACGCCCCCTCCTGATCCCCATTCCGGTGCCCCGCGGGAGACGCCGCCACCGAATCCGGCTGCCGCCACGGACGAAGCCGCGGTCTCCCCCGTGACCCTCGAGCCCCGCGCCCCCGAGGCGGCCTCCGATGCTTCGGCCGCTTCGTCCGGCCCGAGCGTCCAGGAGGAAGAGGTGATGTCCGAATTGGTCGATCAGCTCTTCCGTCCCGCCGAGGCGGCCGAGGACGGGATGCAGCCGGAGGAGGACGACTCCAGTTCCGATGAAGAGACCTTCGGGCCGCGATTCGGCCGCATGGTCGATCTCGATTCGAAGGGTCAGCAGGAGATCCCCGAGCCCTCCGATGAGGACTTCGAACTGCCCGAGGATCTGCTGCAATCGGGGGCCTTCCACCCGGTGGGGCCGGAGGAAGAGGCTCCCGAGCCGCTCGAACTGATCACCGATCCGCGGAAGCTGCCCTCGGAGGCGAAGTCGTCGTCGGTGAGCACCCTGGGGGCGGAGTTCCAGAGCGCGTCGTTCAAGCCGCTGGCGGAGAACACCCGGATCATCGAGGTTCCCCTCACCCTCGATGCCGACGTGCTCGAGTCGGGCAAGTCGTTGCGGATCGTTCTCAACCTGAAGATCCAGCGCTGACCGCCGCCTCGCTCTGTCCCTCTCCGCGGGCGTTGACAAGCGGAGCCGATCGACCTAGCCTGCGCCGTGATCGCTTCACCACCGTGAAGTTCCATCCCGCCCCACAGCGGTGTGTCCATCCATGACCGGCCCGGTGTCGTACCTTCAGTCGAATTCATCCGAACGCCTCGATCGGGCTCGCCGGCTCGAGGAAGAGGGACGTCTGGCAGAAGCCCGCCGCATGGTGGAGGAGTTGCTCTCGTCCGAAGAGTCCGATCCGGAGGCCTGCTACCGGATGGCCCACATCTGCCTGGCCCAGGATGCGCTGGATGAGGCGGAGCACTGGCTGAGGCGGACGCTCTCGTTGCGCTACGAGGACGCCCGCGCCCATACCAATCTCGGCGTGGTGCTCGATCTGCGCGGCCGTCGCGAGGAGGCCATCCGTTCCTTCCGCCGCGCCATCCAGCTCGACCCGGTGCAGGCCGTCGCGCACCTCAACCTGGGCGCGCTGTACGGCGAGATGGGTCGTTACGAGGAAGCCGTCCGCTCCCTGCAACAGTGCCTGCGTCTGGCGCCTTCGACCGAGGCGCTGTTCAACCTGGCCACGGTCCGTCTGCGTCAGGGAGAACTCTCCGAGGCCGAGCGGATCTTCGTGCAGGTGGTCGAGAGCGATCCCCGGCATGCCCTGGCGTACTACTACCTGGGACGTTGCCGCGCGAGACTGGGCCGTCTGGAGGGATCGGCCGAGGCCTTCGAGTCGGCTCTGCGCCTCGACGACGATCTGTTGCGGGCGCGTCACCATCTGGGAAAGGTCTACCGGCGATTGGGGCGGGCCCATGACGCCGTGCGCGAACTCAAGCGCGTGACGCGCGCACTGCCCGACGACCCCCAGGTCTGGCGGGAGCTGGGTCTGGCCTACGACGCGCTCGCCCTGCGGACCGAATCGCTCAAGTGCTTCCGGAAGGCCCGCGTGCTCGAGTCGGAGCGGCGCCAGGGGTAGCGTTTCCCCCGCATCCATTCCCGATCCGCTGCGGGAGGCGGTCGATGCTCCTTTCCATCCAGTGGCCTCTTCTCGTGCTCGCCGTCCTGCAGGGGGCGACCGAATTCCTCCCGGTGAGCAGCAGTGGACACCTGGCCCTGGCCCAGTGGCTGTTGGGGGTGGGTTCGGGGAGCGTCTTCGAGGACGTCATGCTGCACCTGGGGACGCTGGGAGCGGTCCTGGTGTTCTACCGGACGGACATCGCCCGGCTGCTGCACGATGGCCTTCGGAGGGGAGGGGAAGGAGACGAGGCCCGCCGCTACATCGGATGGATCCTCCTGGGAAGTGTTCCGGCCGGGGTGGTGGGACTCTTCTTCGCCAGCCGGGTGGAGGCCTCCTTCGAGCACATCCAATTCGTCGTGGCGGCGTTGGCCCTGACCGCCGTGGTGTTGCGTCTCAGCGACCGCCTGCCCCGGCGGCAGATCGCGCTCTCCGCGCGGATCGCCTTCCTCGTCGGCTGTGCGCAGGCCCTGGCCGTCCTTCCCGGTTTCTCGCGGAGCGGCTGGACCATCGTTGCCGGTCTGGCCCTGGGCCTCGCTCCCCGCGAGGCCGCACGTTTCAGTTTCCTGCTGTCGATCCCGGCCATCCTCGGCGCGGCGCTGCTTCAACTGGGTCGTCATCCGGGGGCGGTCTCCTCCTGGCCCACCCTGCTGGTGGCGATGGTGGTGGCCTTCGCGGTGGGCCTGCTCTGTCTGCGCTGGCTCGTCGCCCTGGTGCAATCGATGGCCCTGGGCCGCTTCGCCTGGTACCTGTGGGCGGTGAGCGCGGCGGCCGTGGTGGGGATGTTGTGGCTGTGAGCGGATCCCGGCCCCGGCGATGAGCGGGACGGCCGGGGAGAAGACCCCTGCACAAGGAGGGCGAGAAAGATGGCTTCGATCACCGTCGATGAGGCCCGTCGCATCCTGTGGGAGCAGATCACGCCGGGTCCGGTCACCCACCTGCCCCTGCACGAGGCGATGGGGAAGGTGCTGGCCGAGGATCTGCGTACGGACCGCTCCTTCCCTCCCTTCGACCGGATGGCGATGGACGGCTACGCCGTACGCTCTGCAGACACCGAGGGCGCCAGCGCGGAGAACCCCGTCCGCCTGGAGGTGATCGGCGAGGCACGGGCCGGCCGCCGCTTCGACGGGAAGCTCGCCCGGGGACAGGCGGTACGCGCGATGACGGGGGCTCCCCTGCCGGCCGGTGCCGACGCAGTGGTGCCGGTGGAGGACACCGCCGGTTGGGATGAACACGAGGCGCGCATCCACCGTCCGGTTCGCGAGGGAGAGAACATCGCCCATCGGGGAGAGGATCTGAACGAGGGAGCGACGATCCTGGGGCGGGGAACCCGTCTGGGGACGCGCCACATTCCCGTCCTGGCCGCCGCGGGCTGGTCGATGGTTCCGGTGGTGGCGCCTCCGAGCGCGGCGGTGCTGTCCACCGGGGACGAGTTGGTCGACATCGCCGATACCCCGACTCCGGCCCAGATCCGTGAGAGCAACGGCCCCTGTGTGGTCGCCTCCCTGGCCGAGTGGGGCATCGAGTGCGAGGAATTGGGCCACGTCCAGGACGATCGGGACACCCTGCGCCGGGCGGTGGACGACGCGCTCTCGCACTACGAACTGCTCGTGCTGTCCGGTGGGGTCAGCATGGGGGAGAGGGATGTGGTGAAGGAGGTGCTCGAGGATGCCGGGGTGCGGCTCCACTTCACCAGCCTGAAGGTGCGGCCCGGGCATCCCGCCGTCTTCGGGACCCATCCGGGTGGAATGGTCTTCGCCCTGCCCGGCAATCCGGTCTCGGTCTTCGTGAGCCTGCGGGTGGTCTACAGTGCCGGCCTGGCGCGGCGTCTCGGTCACCCCTCGGCCCCGGGACCGCGGGGTTGGGGGATCCTCGACTTCGACTTCAACCGTAATACAGATAGGGACATGTACTTACCCGTGTCACTTCATGCAACACAAGAGCCATCGCTTCCCCTTCTCCGATCCACCGGCTACCACGGATCGGGCGACTTCACCGCCTTGGCGGCAGCCGATGCCCTGGCCTGCCTGGAGGGCGAGCGGCGGCAGTGGCCACGGGGGACTGCGGTGCCCATCCTGCGGCTCGATCCCATGCATTCGGTGTGAGCCGCACGCCGCTGTCGGCCGGGAGCTCTTGACGGGCGCCGCCCGCGACCCGACCTTGCCATCGTTGTCCGTCTGCATCGACCCGCGTTCGGGGCGCCCCGGTCGTCGGGATCCCCTGGAGAGGAAGCAAGCATGCTCAGATCTGCACCGGCCGCCATGGCCTCCGTCCGCGCGCATCGTGGGCGCTGTCGCCGATCGGGATGGTGGGTTCGTCGGGGGTGGTGGACCCTCCTTCTTCCGGCGCTGCTTCTGCTCGCTTCCTCGCTGTCCTCGTGTTCGTCGAGCGACAGCGGGGGGGGAAGCGATCCGGGGGACATCTTCAACCGCGCGCCCGAGGTCGAGGAGATCAGCTGGGACAATCCCTATCAGCTCTATGTCCCCGGCGATGTCGTGGTGTTGAGCGTGACGGCCCATGACGCCGACGGCGACACCCTCAGCTACAGCTGGGATTGGGCCACCGCGCCCGGGGGCAGCTATGACGACTCCACGGCGGCGACGGTCACCGTGACCATCGGTGACCAGGTGGGCCTGTTCCAGGCCCAGGTGACGGTGAGTGACGGCTCGAATCCGGTCACCCGTCGGGTGGGATTCACCGTGGCCCACTCGCTGGGGGGGACCCTCTTCTCCGACACGGTGTGGGGTTTCTCGGGATCTCCCTACGTCATCACCTCCGATGTCGTCGTTCCCCATGGCATCCGCCTCACGATCGAGGCCGGCGTCCAGCTCCAGTTGCGCCGGCACGGAGAGATGGGGGGGCTGTTGACCGGGATCCGCGTGGAGGGGGAGTTGAGCGCGGTGGGAACGACCGCCCAGCCGGTGTCCTTCTCCGCCAACGGCAACCGGGATCTGGACGGGATCGGTCAGCGGGGCATCTCCGTCGACGACGAGGGCACCGTGGAGCTGCGTTTCTTCCGGATGAAGGCAGCGGAGTGCGGGGTGCACAAGGAGGGGCGGGGAAGTTGTCAGATCGAGGACGGGGTCTTCCGCGGCTGCCAGGTGGGCTATCAGGGAATGCGCGATGTCAACAGCGGATGGATGAGCGCGGCCACCCTGCAGCGGGTCGAGTTCTTCGACAGCGTCAGTCACGGGATCGACCTCAACCAGTCCACGGCCGAGCTCGAAGAGGTCGCGGTCCGTTTCAGCGGAGGGGCGGGAATAAGGATCGCCGGTACGATGGCCGGGGATCCGGCCTCGGCCCAGGTCTCCCGCTGTGAGCTCGACAGCAACGAGGACGGCAATCTCCGGCTCGAGGGCAACAGCTGGGTGGAGATGCACTGCAGCAACCTCATCCCCGCCGACGGGGGCGGCAAGAATGTGGTGTTGCAGGTCAATGCCTTGACACCTGGGGGCACCCTTCCCATGACCGACTGCTTCTGGGGCCTGAGCAATCCGGTCAGCGAGGAGGCCATCCGCGACGCCACCTTCGAGGGGCGGGTGGACGCCGATACCTGGCTGAGGGAGACCGATCTGAGCGGCTTTCGATCCACCGCCATCGATTTCAACCAGCCCTCGGATCCCTGCAATTCCTGAAACGGCGGGAATTCAGGGCCCAAGCGGCCTCTTCCGGGGCTGACGGCATATCCCTTGCAAACTCTCCGGTCGGGTGGGGGGCCTCGTGGCCCCTTCCGCCCGTCCACGGGTCCGCGGGGGGCGTGACCGGCACCGGGAGAGCTTCATGGGCGTCTTTCTGGAAGTACTGGAATGGTTCGACGAGACCGGTGAGGAGATGGCGCATCGCCTGCCTCAGGAGGGCTCGGCCGACATCAAATTCGGAGCTCAACTGATCGTCCGGGAGAGCCAGGAAGCGGTCTTCTTCAGCGGCGGCAAGCCCCACGACGTCTTCGGCCCGGGACGCCACACCCTGACCACCAAGAACCTGCCCCTGCTGACCCAGGCGCTCTCGCTTCCCTGGGGTTTCACCAGTCCCTTCCGCTGTGAAGTCTACTTCATCAACAAGAAGGTCTTCACCGAACTGAAGTGGGGAACGCGCGAGCCGGTCATCTTCTACGACCGGCAACTGGGGAAGGTGCGTCTGCGGGCCTACGGCCAGACGACCTTCCGCATCGCCCAGGCCGACACCTTCATCCACCAATTGGTGGGTACCCGGGGCAGCTTCTCCACCAGCGATGCCACCGACTACCTGCGGGATGTGATCGTGGCCCGCTTGAACGACTACCTCGGTGAGAATCTCTCGACGGTCTTCGACCTGCCCGCCCTGTACGATGAGACCGGCGAGGCATTGAAGGAGAAGCTCGAGAACGACTTCGAGAAGTACGGGCTCGAGCTCGTCGACTTCTTCGTGACCGCGATCACGCCGCCCGAGGAGGTCGCGAGCATGATCGACGCCCAGGGCGGTCTGGCCCTGGTCGACGACATGCCCCGTTACATGCAATACCAACTGGCGCGGGCCATCCGCCGCGGACCGGGCGGCGAGGGACCCGGAGGCGGGACGATGGACGCCTCGATGGGTCTGGGCCTGGGGATGCTCGTTCCGGGCATGCTGGCCGGTTCGGCCCAGGCGGCCACGACGCAGACCCTGGTGAAGTGTCCGGTGTGCCACCGCTCGGTGCCCGACACCCGTTTCTGTTCGTCGTGCGGAGCGCCCTTGCAGGCCGAGCAACAGCTCTCGTGCTCCAACTGCGGCGAATCCCTCCCGGCCGACGCGAGTTTCTGCCCCAACTGCGGACACCCGGTGCAGGACCGCTCGGACGACTCCGATAGCGGGAAGTAGGACCGTGGCCCTTCTCGTCCGGTGCAGCCACTGTGGTGCTCCGCACCGTTCGGTCTCGGCCCGCGAGCGCTTCGTCTGCGACTACTGCAAGGGACTGAACATCCTCCACGAGGAGACCTCGCTGGAGGAACTCGTGTGCCCGGTGGATCCCTCCATGACCCGGGTCCTCGACACGGTCCACCTGCACCTGATGGCGCGAGGTCTGAGCGCGCCGACCATCCGCCTGGAGGCGGCACGCCGTCTGCCCGTGTGGCAGATCGTGTCCCGCGAGGGCGAGGAGGTCTTCCTGCCCGCCGCCCTGCGCGATCTGGCGGCGGTGGAGGCCCTGAGGCCGCCGGCGCTTCCCCTGGTCTCCAAGGCCGAGGCCCTGCTCGAGGGCGAGGGCCCGCCCGCCCTTCCCCTGGAGATCTCCCGTGAGGAGGCGGAGAAGACCGCCCTGGCCACCTTCGACGATCCCGAGGCGCCGCTGGAGGCGGTGCGTCTCATCTGGCTGCCCGTCGTGCCCCTGCGGGTGAAGACCCGCGTGGGCGAGGTGAGGGGTCTGTACCTGGAGGGGGCCGAGCGTCTGCTCCTGGAGACGATTCCTCCCGGCGCGGCCGACGAGTCCGGCGGGGAACGTTGGATGGTCGCGGTGATCGCACTCTTCGCCGTCGACCTGCTGGTGGGGGCACTGCTGCCCACCTGGCCGCTCCGGATCGCCGGGCTGGCCCTGAGCACCGCGCTGATGTGGGTGGTGTTCCGCGGACTGGCCGAACAGCTCACAAGGAGTGGGGCCTAGGGGCCCGGGAGTTGCGCATGAGCTCTTCAGCCCACGACCAACCGGCCCCGGAGGCGCTCCGCAGAGACGACCCGTCCGCGTCGCCGTCGATCGTGGGGCTGTCCTGCCCCCGCTGTGGAGGTGCCCTGGAGGCCACTGCCGCCGACGAGGAACTCCTGCAGTGCCGCTACTGCGGACACCGCTTCCTGGACGAGTACCGCGGCGACGCCGCGAGCTACGCTCCGGTGGGGCGCCTGGGCCGTCGCCGCGCCCTCGGTGTGCTCCGCAAGGCCCTGGCCGAGGCCGGGGTGAAGGGGCACGTGGTGGAAGAGGCCCGGCGCATCCACCTGCCCTTCTGGGATCTGCAGGCGAAGGTGGTGGGATGGCAACGCTATCGCGAACGGGTGTCCTCCCCGGAACGCGCATCGACCTCCTCCACCGGCTTCCCGCCCTCGGTCGAACCGCCGCAGTACGTGCTTCGCGAGGAGTCGTTCGGACGCAACGTGAACTATTCGACACCGGCGTGTGACGTGAGGGAGTTCGGACTGGTGGGGGTGGCGGGCCGTGCGCGCACACTGCAGCTGCGGCCCTTCCAACTGGATCGGGTGGCCGAGGGGGAGACGGTGTGCGCCATCCTGAAACCGGCGAGCGCGGTCCTGCGCCAGGCGCGTCTGTACCACGCGGCCCGCTCGATTCCCCGCAACGTTCCGCGGCCGGCGCAACGGGTGTTGTTGATCCGTCCCCGTATCCGCCTCATCTACTACCCGGTCTGGCGTCTGCGCTATCGCTCCCGGGGTCGTGCCTTCGAGGCGGTCATCGATGGCCTCCGTCCGCAGATCCTCAGGGGTTTCCATCCGGTGGTCGAGGGCGATTCGCTTGCGGCCTGGCTGACCGCCGCCGCGGCGATGGGTCTGATGTCCGCCTTCAGCCCGTCGTTGGCCACGGTGGGCAGCGTCGGCTGGCCGCTCGCACGCATGATGCGCGACGGAGTGCAGGGTCGCAAAGGCGAGTTGACCGCGTGGTTGCGCCGGCAGGTGGGGGGCAAGCGGGTGGTGGCCCGCGGCTTCGATACCTGAGCCGGCCGGAGCGGATGAGATGGCCGTCGGGGGCCGTCTCCCGAGCCGGCCGGGATCGTCCCGAGCGAGGTGGTTGCCATGTCCTTTCTCGATCTACGCTGTCCCCGTTGTTCGCAGCCGCTGAAGGCGCCGGCGGGCATGCGGGTCTTCGTATGCGACGCCTGCGGGGCGACGAGTACCCCCTCGCCGGCGGTGGGGGATTCCTCCTCGGTCCATGGACTGTGGTTGCCGCCGCGCCGCATCCTCCTTCCCACCGACGATCTGCCCTTGAACGAGGAGATCGTCCTCTTCCCCCTGTGGCTCCTGCCCCTGAAGGTGGAGGCGGCGGCCACCGGTCTTCCCGAACGCATCCTGGTGCCCGCGATCGGCCACGACGCCTTCGGCCGTCTGGTCGACTCCGCCCGCCGCCTGAGCCGGGCCCGGGCCCGGCTGGTCGAGGTCGAGCCGGAGGAGGGCCGGCCGGTTCCCCTTCCCCCGCCGGCCGAGCTGGGCGTCGAGGAGGCCTATGCGGTGGCGGAGATCGTGGCCCTGGGTACGGTGGAGGGCTGGCCGCCCGACGAGGAGGTGGCCACGTGGGAGGCTCCCTTCGGTCCGCTCCGCCTGGTCGATCTGCCCTGCCGGCGGAGTTCCCACGAGCTGGTCGACCTGGTCTTCGGCCTGGCCGTCGACCCCTCGCTCTCCCGTTCGCTGCCGTTGGTGGATGCCCGGGGTCGGGTACGGGCAGCCCTGGAGCGTCCTACGGTCTCCGTTCCGCGCGAGCCGCTGCT
>JAOZPE010000091.1 GCA_029932915.1 Candidatus Krumholzibacteriia bacterium | reverse complement strand
GTAACCGTTCACAGGAATGTTGGGCAGGGTGAGTCTGTCCAGTGGGCTACGATGCATTGATGGAGAAACTCAAAGACATTTCGCTGTTGCTTCCTGCAAGTGGCTATGGTTGTCCAGATACGCTGGCACCATTGCATTCCTGCCTGGCCGCGGGTGCCCTGCGTCACACGGCGATCGATGACCGTGTGACGAATCTCTCGCTCGGTGCTATTGTTCGTTGGTTCGACGCACGGGTCCCGCAGGAAGCGAAAATAATCCTCGGCTGCTTGGCCTTTGAACCGACGGGCCAATTTCCTGGCCAAGCCATGATTTGGCGGCCGACGCACGCATGTCAGAAAGCCCTGTTTGATGGCCAGCATCTTTCGCAGGAAGGTCTCCTCACGGTAACGATCCCGCCGGTGAAGGGTGTCAAACAGTTTCTTGAGCCAGGCCAGCAGCTTTTGACCCCAGCGGGCCAACCGTTTCAAGCGGTGTTCGGCCAGGAATCGGATGTCTCGAATCAGGTGGGCCATGCAATACTGGACCCAGGTGTCGAAGAGCCGGGCATACTTGCGATAGGCGCCCCAGTAGTCACACCCGATGATGCCGTCGAACTCTTCGCCCAGGAGCCGGATCAGCACCTCACTGCCCCGAGAAGCATCGATGTGAAACAAGCTATAGAGAGGCGTTTGAAAGCACCACGTCCAGTGGAGTTGTCCATCGTTCTTGTGGCCGGTCTCATCAATGCCCAGATGCGACGCATCCGGCAATTGGTCCCGCAACTGCTCATAGGGCTTCTCCAGGGCCTGCGAGACCTTTTGCGTGGCCTTACAGAGCACCCCGCGAGACAAATCCAGCCGAACGACTTCTTTGAAAAACCGCTGAAGGGTACTGTACGACATGTGACAGCCGCCCTTCAGGAAGGCCACCGCAGCGGTCAGGTCGGCGGCCAGCAAGCCGCCGGAGCGAACTTCATCGGGCATCGGAGCGATCTGAATCTGTCCCGTTCGAGGATTCCGGTATTTGCGTGCGCGATGTTCGATCACTCGATACAGCTTTTCCGGCAACGCGATTTGCTGAAGCACGTGCCACTGATCCAGTGGCTCGAGACCTTCGGCATCCGCGGCTCGAAACTCATACTCGATCACTTCATCCACTTGTTCCGGAGCAAAGGAGATCCGTGTGTGCTTGCGGTGTCCCGGTTGACCGCCTCGTTTGCGCTTCTTGCGACGTCGCCCCGAGGGTTTGGGCGGCTTGACGATATCCGACGAGGGCGGCTTGGACGAAGTGCCCGAGTGCTTCTTCAACCGGGCGACTTCCTCTTGAAGCAGCCGCACCGTCTCACGCAACTGCCGATTCTCCTCTTGCAACTGAGCTATGAGAGCATCCTTGTCTGTCATAACTCATTGTCTAATCATCTGTTCCGGATCGCGCAAGTCTTTTTTGCGAGATTCTCTCAACTTTCTTCAAAAACTGTGAACGGTTACGCAGATGCTTTCTGACAGGCCATAGGCGAACATGAAGGAATTGCTGATACAAACCGCAGAGAGAACGGGACTGGTCGACGCCGAGCGCCTGGCCCAGTTCATCGAAGAGAACAAGGGCCGGGGGCGCCTGGACGAAGTCCTGCTCACCTGTCCGTATTTCACGGAAGACGTGGTGCTGAAGCTTTTCGCCGAGGCGCTCGGGTGGGAGTATCTGCCGGATGTCCCGGAGAAGCTGGTTCCGCAGGAGTTTGTCGAGGCGGTACCGGCCCCCTACGCTCAGCACCACTATCTGATCGGTATTCGGCCGGAGGACGAGAACGGCGAGCTGACCGTGGTGTTGTCTCGCCCGTTGGATGCGAACATTCTGGACAACGTCTCCAAGATGACGCGGTTGGCTGTCAAGCCCGCCGTCGCCACGCGGGCGGCGATCACCGCCGTCATCGACATGGCCTACGAGCAACGCAACACCGTGATCGAGGAAGTGGCCGAGGAGCTGGATTCCCAGAACCTCGATCAGTTGGTCGATGAAGTGGCCGCTTCCGACGACCTGCTCGACGTCGTGAACCGGCCCCCGGTCATCCGGCTGGTGAATGACATCCTGTTTCGCGCCTTGCAACTCCGCGCCAGCGACATTCACGTCCATCCCTACGAGACGAAGATTCAGATTCGCTATCGCATCGACGGGATTCTCTACGATGTTCTGACGCTGAACCGCAACGTTCTGCCTCTGATTACCTCGCGTATCAAGGTGATGGCGGGGATGGATATTGCGGAGCGCCGGCTCCCGCAGGACGGGCGCTCCAGCGTCCGCCTCGGGCAGCGGGAGGTGGATTTGCGTGTCAGCACCGTGCCGACCAGCTACGGCGAGCGCAGCGTCCTGCGCATCCTGGACAAAAGCACGGGCGTGTTCGCCCTGGAGGAGTTGGGCCTCTGGGAAGATGATCTGAACAAGCTCGACGCGTTGCTGCACCGGTCGCACGGGGTGATCTTCGTCACCGGGCCCACCGGCAGCGGCAAGAGCACCAGCCTCTACGCCTACCTGAATCGGATCAACTCGGCCGAAAAGAACGTTCTGACGATCGAAGATCCGATTGAGTATCAGCTCGAAGGGATCAGTCAGATTCAGGTGGCCAGCAAGAAGGGCATGACCTTTGCCACCTCGTTGCGGCACGTTCTGCGTCAGGACCCCGACGTCATCATGGTCGGCGAAGTTCGGGACGTGGAGACCGCCCGGATGGCGATACAGTCGTCGCTGACCGGCCACCTGGTCTTTAGTACGCTGCACACGAACGATTCGGCCGGGGCGGTGAGCCGGCTGCTGGACCTGGGCGTCGAGCCCTATCTCGTCAGTTCGTCGTTGATCGCCATTATCGCCCAACGCCTGGTGCGCCGGGTTTGCCCGAATTGCAGGAAACCGGCCGAGCCGCAGGCCCACGAGCTCTCAGCCCTGGGGCTGGACTCTTTGAAGGAAACCCGTGATGCGACCTTTTACGTGGGAGAAGGTTGCGAGCGGTGCTTCCAGACGGGCTATCGCGGCCGGACCGGGATTTATGAAGGGAGGCCCATCAGCGACGAGATTCAAGAGCTCATTTACAAACAGGAAACC
>JAOZPE010000056.1 GCA_029932915.1 Candidatus Krumholzibacteriia bacterium | reverse complement strand
TGGTCGTCCGGACCCAGATCATCGACCGCTTCGACAAGGAGAACGGGATCACCGCGATGATGCGGATGACGGGCTATCCCACCGCCATCGCCGCTTCGATGATCGCCAAGGGACAGATCACCGAGCGTGGCGTCGTTCCCCTGGAACGCAGCATCCCCGCTGAACCCTTCCGGGCCGAACTCGCCCATCGCGACATCCAGTTGGAGGAGATGGTCAAGGCTCTGTAGAAAGGACGCCCATGGATGGTCTCACTCGCCTGAGCTACCGTCTTCGCATCGCCGATCCGGTGGTCCGTCACCTCGAGATCGAACTGACGATCGAATCCTCTCCGTCCGGGAAACTGCGACTGTGGATGCCCACCTGGGTCCCGGGCTCCTACCTCATCCGCGAATACGCCGGACACGTCATCCAACTCGAGGCCTTCGAGGACGGCCGCCCGATTCCAGCGGTCAAGCAGGACAAGCTGAGCTGGCAGCTCGACACCACCGGCAAGGGCCCTGTGCGCGTCGTCTACCGTCTCTACGCGCCGGAGCGCAGCGTCCGCACCAACGACGTCCACGAGAACCACGCCTTCATCAACCCGGCGGGGACCTTCCTCGCGGTAGAGGGCATGGAGAAGCTGCCCCATCGCGTCGAGGTGGAACTCCCGCAGGGATGGTCGGCCCACTGTGCGCTGCCGAGCGACGAGGCGGGAGCCTTCGTGGCCGACGACTACGACATGCTCGTGGACAGTCCGATGGAACTCGGACCGCTCGAGGTGCATCGTTTCGAGGCCGCCGGTGTCCGCCACGAACTCGTGATCGAAGGCGAGGGCAACTTCGACCTGGAGCCGATGCTGAAGGACTTCGTCGCCATCATCGAGGAAGAGGCATCGCTCTTCGGCGGTCTGCCCCCGGAGATGAAGCGCTATCTCTTCATCCTGCTGTTGACCGAGAACGGCATGGGCGGACTCGAACACTCCTTCAGTTCTGCGCTGGCCTGGCCCCGTACCGGATTCCGCCCGGAGATCGAGTACCACCGTTTCCTGACCCTGGTCGCCCACGAGTACTTCCACATCTGGAACGTCAAGCGCATCCGGCCGGAGGTCTTCCTGCGCTACCAGTACATCCACGAGGTGTACACCCGGCTGCTGTGGGCCTTCGAAGGCATCACCAACTACTACGACGAGCTCTTCCCCCTGCGGGCGGGAATCTACCCGATCAAGCGCTACCTCGAATTCACCGCCGACAACATCCGAGGCGAGTGGGCGCGGCCCGGCGACCGCATCCACAGCATCTCCGATTCGTCCTTCGACACCTGGATCAAGCTGTACCGCAACAATCCGGACAGCGTGAATTCCCAGTCGAACTACTACCAGCGGGGCATGCTCGTGGCGCTCCTGCTCGATCTGGAGATCCGCCGGCGCAGCGACGACGAGAAGTCGCTGGACGACGTCCTGCGCTACCTGTGGACGGAGATCTACCCGGCGGGCAAGGGTGTTCCCGAAGGCGGCTATGCCGAGCTGGTGAGGAAGGCGACGGGCGTCGAGGTCGACGAACTCCTGCAGCGATGGGTGGAAGGCACCGAGAAACTCGAGTACGACGAGGCACTGGCACACGTCGGCCTGCGGCTGAGGAAGAAGGTGCGCAAGGAGGACGAGGTGGTCCCCGCGTGGCTGGGAGCGGTGACCACCCGCAAGAACGGGCGCACGGTACTGGCGAGCGTCACCGCCGAGGGTTCGGCGCACCGCGGGGGCCTCATGGCCGGTGACGAGATCGTGGCCCTGAACGGGCTGAAACCGTCCGACGACTTCGACAAGCAATTGAAACTGTTCCGAGATGGAGAGACCGTGAGCTGGGCGGTGTACCGCGACGGACGACTCGTGCAGGGTGAGCTGACCTTCCTGCCCGATCCGCATCCTCCGCTGGAGATCGTGGCCGTCGAGAACACCACCGACGCCCAGAAGAAGAGCTTCGAGCGATGGACCCACGCCTCCTGGGACCTGGAGACTTCCAGCCCGGCGAAGTGAGGGACCCTCCACCCCCGTTGCCCCGCGGAGGTCCGCGATGCCTTCTCCCGGATCCGAACACTCCCTGCTGAACGACTTCCCCCCTCCCGGCATGGACTCCTGGCTGGCCGAGGCGAAGCGTCTGCTCAAGGGAGCCTCCTTCGACAAGGTCCTCAGGACCCCCCTGCCCGAGGACATCGTCCTCGAACCCATCTATCGCCGGGAAGACCTGCCGGAAACGGAGGCCCTGGACGAGGCGCCGGGCTCGGCGCCCTTCCTCCGCGGTTCGCGCCCGTGGCGTCGACCCGCCTGGTGGATCGCCCAGGAGCAGGAGGCCACCGAGCTGCAGGAGGCGGCGGCCACCATCCGCTCGGAGTTGAGCCGTGGTCTGCAGGTGGTCCACCTGGTGCTCGACGAGGGCGACAGCGGAGGGAATCGGCGTCCTACTACCCGGCTCGCGGTGGAGACGGCAGCGGAATTGGATGCGCTGCTGCAGACGGCGGCCCTGGAGGCGACCCCCGTCTTCCTCCAGGCGGGGGCACACAGTCTCGAGCCGCTGGCCCTGCTGGCCGCCGTGGCCCGCCGCCGGGGTCTCGACCCCTCCCACCTGCAGGGAGCGATCGGAGCCGACCCGCTGGGAAGCTGGGCGCGCCGGGGAAGGCTCTCCGCTGGTCTCGACGCGGCCTTCGATCAACTCGCCTCGACCGTCCGCTGGTGCGAAGCCCACGCTCCTGGCCTGGGGGCGTGGTGGTGCCACGGGGAGGTCTGGCACGAGGCCGGAGCCGACGCGGTCCAGGAACTCGGTCTCAATCTGGCCTGTGTCGCCGATTCACTGCGTCAGCTGCAGGAGCGGGGCATCGAACCCCGGGTGGCGGCCCACCATCTCCGATGGAGCTTCGCGGTCGCCTCGACCTTCTTCACCGAGGTGGCCAAGCTGCGGATCGCCCGCAGCCTGCTCTTCACCCTGCTCGACGCGTGCGGCGCAGGCGAGGAGGCGGCGGTGGTCCGCATGCACGTCTCCACCTCGCACCGCACGAAATCGCTTCTCGATCCGCACACCAATCTCCTGCGCAGCGCGACGGAGGCCTTCAGCGCGGCCATCGGCGGCGCCGACAGCATCCACGTCGACGGCTTCACCCGCCTCGACACGGTCAACGATTCCTTCGCCCGCCGGCTTGCACGTTTCCAGCAGATCATCCTGCGTGAGGAGGCCCACCTGGGCGGCGTCCTCGATCCGGCCGGCGGCTCGTGGTACATCGAGCGCCTCGGCTGGGAGCTGGGCCGACGGGCGTGGAGCTTCTTCCAGGAGGTCGAGAAGGAAGGAGGTCTGCGCCAGGCCCTGCGCTCGGGCTGGGTGCAGAAGAGGATCCACGACAAGGCGCTCCGGCGACGGGACGACGCCGCCTGCGGCCGGCGCGTCCTGGTGGGGGTGAACGGATATCCTCCGCCGGAGGGACTCGCCGCGGCCCGCACGCAAGCGGCCGACGACGAGAGCCGCCCCGAAGCAACCACGGGGCCGGCCGACACCGGGCTCGCGGGGACAACGGGCACCCCGGCAGCCGACGACGCCGCTCGGCAGCAGCGGCCGGACGGATTCCCCCCACTGCCCCTGGACTTCTCCCAGGCCACCTCGCCCCTGGCGCTGGCCGAACGGGTGGTGGACGCGGCGGCGGCCGGAGCCACCCTTGCTTCCATCGACACGGCCCTGCGCGCGCTCACCGTCGGAGACGACGGCGAGGAGATCGCCGCGCTCGAAGCGATCCGCGAGGCCCGCGACTTCGAGGTCCTGCGCGCGGCCACCGGCAAGGCCCGGTCCGACGGCGTCGATCTGTCGGTCTTCGTGCTGACCCTGCAGGCGCCGGCCTCCTTCATGGCCCGCTTCGACTTCACCGTGGCCTTCTTCCAGACCGGCGGTTTCGAGACCATCGTTCCCGACGCGCCCGACGATCTGGAGGCGACGATGGAGGAAGCGACGCGACGGCGCGCCTTCGTCACCGTCCTGTGCGGTCCGGACGCCTCGTACGGTGAGCACGCCGAGGACTGCGCGCGGCGCTTGAAGGCCAGCCACCCCGAGGGCGTGGTCGCCCTGGCCGGCGCGGTCGCCGACGAGGAACTGCGGCAGCGTCTGCAGGCGGCCGGAGTCGAGTTCTTCATCGAGCGGTGGACGAACCGCATCGAACTCCTCGGTGAGCTGGCCCGACGCAAGGGGGTGAAGCCGTGACTCGTATCCCCGATTTCTCCACCATCTCCTTCGAGGAGAGGATGGCGGCCGATGGGTCCGGTGAACGGGCGGGCGGCCGGGAGCCGGCGAATGGATCGACGGCGGCCGGGGCGCAGACCCTCTCCGGGCGGGAACGCTGGGCGCGGCGCGTCCGTGAGGAGACCGGCCTCGACCCGTCGCAGCTGGCGGAGATGACCCTGGAGGGCATCGAACGGCGGCCTCTGTACGACGCGTCCGACCTGCACGGGCTGGAACACCTCGACTACACGGCGGGGCTGCCCCCCTTCCTGCGCGGACCCTACGCCACCATGTACCTGATGCGGCCGTGGACCATCCGCCAGTACGCGGGTTTCTCGACCGCCCGCGAGAGCAATGCCTTCTATCGCCGCAACCTGGCCGCCGGCCAGAAGGGTCTGTCCGTGGCCTTCGACCTGGCGACCCACCGCGGCTATGACAGCGACCATCCCCGCGTGGTCGGCGACGTGGGCAAGGCCGGTGTGGCCATCGACAGCGTCGAGGACATGAAGCTGCTGTTCGAGGGCATCCCCCTCGACGAGATCTCCGTGTCGATGACCATGAACGGAGCGGTGTTGCCGGTGATGGCGTTCTACATCGTGACCGCCCTGGAGCAGGGATGTTCCCAGGAGAAGCTGAGCGGCACGATCCAGAACGACATCCTCAAGGAATACATGGTGCGCAACACCTACATCTATCCACCCCAGCCGAGCATGCGCATCATCGCCGACATCATCGCCTACACCGCCCGGCACATGCCCCGCTTCAATTCCATCTCCATCTCCGGCTACCACATGCAGGAGGCCGGAGCCACCGCCGACCTGGAGATGGCCTACACCCTGGCCGATGGACTGGAGTACGTCCGCACCGGACTGAAGGCCGGCCTCTCCATCGACGCCTTCGCGCCCCGCCTGTCCTTCTTCTGGGCCATCGGGATGGACTACTTCATGGAGGTGGCCAAGATGCGGGCGGCGCGGATGCTGTGGGCGAGCCTGATGAAGCAATTCGAGCCGTCCGATCCCCGCAGCATGATGCTGCGCACGCACTGCCAGACCAGCGGATGGAGTCTCACCGAGCAGGATCCCTTCAACAACGTGACCCGCACCTGCCTGGAGGCGATGGCCGCGGCGATGGGACACACCCAGAGCCTGCACACCAACGCCCTGGACGAGGCCATCGCCCTGCCGACGGACTTCTCCGCCCGGATCGCCCGCAACACCCAGATCTACCTGCAGGAGGAGACCGGGATCTGCCGGGTCATCGACCCCTGGGGGGGCAGCTACTACCTGGAGACCCTCACCGACACCCTCTTCCGCAAGGCCGCCGCCCACATCGACGAGATCGAGGAACTCGGGGGCATGGCCCAGGCCATCGCCTCCGGACTGCCCAAGATGCGCATCGAGGAAGCGGCAGCACGGCGCCAGGCCCGCATCGATTCGGGCGAGGAGACCATCGTCGGAGTCAATCGCTATCGCCTCGAGCAGGAGACGGCTCTGGACATCCTCGAGGTCGACAACCAGGAGGTGCGCCGCGAGCAGATCCAGCGCTTGAATGACTTGCGCGCCGGACGTGACCGGCAGAAAGTGGAGACAGCCCTGAGCGCCCTGACCGAGGCCGCCGCCTCCGGCCGGGGGAACCTCCTGGAACTCTCGGTGGAGGCAGCGCGCGTGAGGGCGACACTGGGCGAGATCAGCGATGCCCTGGAAGCCGTCTGGGGACGACACCGGGCCGACACGAGGACGATCCACGGCGTGTACAGCAGCGCATACAGGAACCAGGAGACCATCGAGGCGGTGCGCAAACTGGCCGACGCCTTCGAGGAGAGGGAGGGACGGCGGCCACGCATCCTCGTGGCCAAGATGGGTCAGGACGGACACGACCGCGGAGCCAAGGTCATCGCCACCGCCTTTGCCGACATGGGCTTCGATGTCGATGTGGGTCCGCTCTTCCAGACCCCGGAGGAGACCGCCCAGCAGGCCGTCGAGAACGACGTGCACGTGGTGGGGATGTCCTCGCTGGCCGGAGGACACAAGACCCTCCTGCCCGCCCTGGTCTCCGAACTGAAGCGCCTGGGGCGTGACGACATCCTGGTGGTCGTCGGCGGCGTCATTCCCGCCCAGGACTACGACTTCCTCCACGAACACGGGGCCACGGCCATCTTCGGACCGGGAACGGTCATCCCCGTGGCCGCGCGCAAGGTCCTCGAAACACTGTTGGCCTCATGAACACCCCCCACAAGAAGCCGCATCCGCGTCCACCGCGCAGGAGCTTGAGCACCGCGGACTATGTCGACGGCGTGCTCGCCGGCGACCGGACGGTGCTCGGCCAGGCCATCACCCTCATCGAGTCCAACGCCGCCGCCCACCAGCGGCAGGCCCAGGAGGTCCTGTCCCTCCTGTTGCCCCACACCGGAAAGAGCATCCGCCTCGGAGTCAGCGGTCTCCCCGGCGCGGGCAAGAGCACCCTGATCGAGACCCTCGGAAGCCGTCTCACCGCGCAAGGCCACAAGGTGGGCGTGACTGCGGTCGATCCGTCCAGTTCGCGGACGCGGGGCAGCATCCTCGGCGACAAGACCCGCATGGAGGAGTTGGCCCGCGACCCCCGCGCCTTCATCCGTCCCAGTCCCAGCGGCGGAGCCCTCGGGGGTGTGGCGCGCAAGACCCGCGAGACCATGCTCCTCTTCGAGGCGGCTGGTTACGACGTGCTCATCGTCGAGACGGTCGGCATCGGTCAGAGCGAGATCACCGTGCGTGGAATGGTCGACTTCTACCTGCTGATCCTGCTGGCCGGCGGAGGCGATGAACTCCAGGGCATCAAGCGCGGGGTCATCGAGATCGCCGACTGCATCGTGATCAACAAGGCCGACGGCGAGAACCGGACGGCGGCCGAGCGGGCCCGCGCCGACTACGAGCGGGCCCTGCACTACCTCCCACCCGCGACCGAGGGCTGGAAGACGCCGGTCCTCAGCTGTTCGGCGCAGCAGGACGAGGGAGTGGGAGAGATCTGGGAACGGGTCGAGGAATTCGTCGAGCGGACCCGCGAGAGCGGGGCCTTCCAGAGGCGGCGGCAGCAGCAGAACCTCGACTGGCTGCACGGCATGGTGCAACAGCAATTGCGCGACGCGTTCTACCGTCACGAGAAGGTGGTGCCCCTCCTGGAACGACTCGAGGACGAAGTGAGGACACAGAAGACCCCGGTGACCCGTGCCGCGTGGGAGCTGCTGCGTGCGGCGGGTTTCGACCCGTACGAGGATTGACCGGCTGATGAGGGTCCTCGCCATCATCCCCGCCTTCAACGAAGAGCGCACCCTCGGCGAGGTCCTCCAGCGCGTGCGCCCGCAGGTGGATGAGATCGTGGTCATCGACGACGGCTCCGGTGACGGCACCCGTGCGGTGGCCGAGGAGAGCGGGGCGACCGTCCTGCGTCACGTGATCAACCGCGGACTGGGAGCGGCCCTGGGCACCGGTTTCGCCTGGGCGGCCGCGCGCGGCGTCGATGTCGCCATCACCCTCGACGCCGACGGTCAACACGATCCGGCCGACATCCCCCGCTTCGTCGAGGCCATCTCCCAAGGCGCCGACGTGGTGATCGGTTCCCGGCTCCTCGATCCGAAGGGCATGCCCTGGCAGCGTCGCATCGCCAACCACGTGGGCAACCTGGTGACCTTCCTCCTCTTCGGGGCCTGGGTCACCGACAGCCAATCGGGTTTCCGGGCCTTCGACCGCCGGGCCCTGCAGCTCATGGAGATCCGCACCAACCGCATGGAGGTGTCCTCGGAGATCATCGCCGAGGCCCGCCGCAAGCGCTTGAAGCTGGTGGAGATCCCCATCGAGGCCATCTACACCGACTATTCCCTTTCCAAGGGTCAGGGCTTTGCGGTAGGACTGAAGACCATGGCCAAGCTCGTGCTCAGAAGGCTCCAGCGCCGATCCTAGGAAACGGAATCGCCGGATCCATCGCCCGGAAAGGAGAGGCATCCGATGCTCGCGATCCAGGCCCTCATCCTGTTGTTCTCGCTCTTCGCCCTGGTCAACGCCTGGCGCAGACAGAAGCGGGGGAAGATCTCGCGCGTCTCCGCCGTCCTGTGGAGCCTGTTGTGGATCGCCGTCGGCGTGGTGGTGATGCAGCCCGAGTCGACCACCTTCCTCGCCCATCGGCTGGGCGTCGGGCGCGGCGTCGACCTGGTCACCTACCTGGCCCTGCTCTTCATCTTCTTCCTGCTCTTCCGCCTGTTCAGCCGCATCGAGGAACTCGAGCAGGACATCACCCGCCTGGTGCGGGAGATCGCCCTGCAGAGAGCACACAACGACGACGAGACGGCGAAGCGGCCGGACTAGATCCGCCGGCAGGCGCGGGCCAGCCAACGGCGGTCCTTCTCGTTGAGCCGCCCGCTGAGCTTCTTCTTCACCCATGCGTGGTAGTCGTTGAGCCAGCGGCGTTGCTCGCTCGAGAGCAGCTTCACCTCGACCAGGCGCGTGTCGATGGGACAGCAGGTGAGGTTCTCGAAGCACAGCCACTTGCGGTCTTCACTGCTCAATTCCTCGTCGCGCCGCACCAGCACCAGACTCTCGATGCGGATGCCGTAGCCGCCGGGCTCATAGTAACCCGGTTCATCGGAGAGGATGTTCCCCTCCTCCAGGGGAACGCCGATGTCCCGGGTCGGGCTGATCGCCTGCGGTCCCTCGTGCACGTTCAGGAAGGCGCCCACCCCGTGTCCGGTGCCGTGGTTGTAGTCGAGGCCGTCGTGCCACAGGAACATCCGTGCGAGGGTGTCCAGGCGCATGCCCCTCACTCCTTCGGGGAAGCGCGCCCGGGCCAGCTCGATGTGACCCTGCAGCACGCGCGTGTACTTGCGCTTCTGTTCGCGTGTGGCCCGTTTGCCCAGCAACCAGGTGCGGGTGATGTCGGTTGTGCCGTCGAGGTACTGCCCGCCCGAATCGACCAGGTAGATCCCCCGCGGCTTCAGGGGAACGTCACTGTCCTCGTCGACCGCGTAGTGGATGATCGCCCCGTGGGCCGCGTAACCGCTGATGGTCTCGAAGGAGAGACCCCGGAAGTGGCGGCCGCGCGCGCGGAACTTCTCGAGCTTGGCCGCCGCGCTCAACTCGCTCACCCCGCCCTGGGGAACCGCCTCGCTGAGCCAACTGAGGAAACGCACCATGGCCACCCCGTCACGCAGGTGGGCAGCCTTCATGCCCTTGATCTCCACCGCGTTCTTGGCCGCCTTCATGAGGTTGACCGGCGTGGCCTCGGTGTACAGACGGGCGCCGCGCAGACAGTCGACCACCCAGCGGTTCACCGTGCCGCCGTCGATCCAGACCGGGGCATGCCGGCGCCCCAGACCCTTCAGGGCGGTCTCGACCGCTTCGTAGCGGCGCACCTTCACCTTCGGCCCCAGATGCCGCTTCACCTTCGGCGTCACCTTCCTGCGATCGACGAAGAGGATGGCGTCGTTGAGGGTGATCAGGGCGTAGGCGATGACCACCGGGTTGTACTCGATGTCCTGACCGCGGATGTTGAAGGTCCAGGCGACGGCGTCCAGGGTGGTCAGCAGGTGGGCGACGACTCCGCGCTCGCGCATCGCCTTGCGGATGCGACGCAGTTTGGAGGCGATGCTCTCGCCGGTGAACTCACGACCCATCGGAAGGATCTCTCCCCGGGGAAGCGGGGGCTGGTCCTCCCAGATTGCGTCCACCAGGTTCGTCGAGATGGACTTCAGCCGCGCCCCCCGCTCGGCCACGGCGCGTTCGAGCTCGTCGGCCCGTTGCAGACTGATGGTGCGTGGATCCACTCCCAGCTTCTCCTTGGCGGAGAGCTCGGTCTGCAGGAACTCGGCGATCGTCGGCACACCCTTCTCCCCCACCCGGTACAGCTTGATGCCGCTGCCCCGCAACTGCTGGGCCGCCTGCAGGAAGTAGCGCCCGTCGGTCCACAGTCCGGCCTTGTGGACGGTCACCACAACGTCACCGGCGCTACCGGTGAATCCGCTGAGAAAGGCGCGACGGCGCCAGCACTCGGGAACGTACTCGTCGTTGTGCGCGTCGGTGCTGGGCACCAGGTAGGCCTGGACCCCGTTCTTCTCCATGAGCCGGCGCAGGGCCTCGATCTTCTCGCGGGTCTTCATGATTCTCCTTCGGGCGCGATCACGCCCTCGTCGATGAGTTTGTCCAGTACCGCCCGTACATTCAGGGCGGCCAGTCCGTGCATCGTCTCGGGAACGTCCCGGTAGACCTCCCGTACGATGGCTTCGATCTCCACCGTGCCCGAGCGGTACGCGGTGGCGATGGCATCCTCCCGCTCCTGCCGATGGACCAGCTGCTGCTCCAACAACGCACGTCCCCGGGGAGTGCCCGGCCCGTGGGCCGGCAGGATCATGCGCACCGGCAGATCGATCAGACGGCGCAGGGAATCCATGTACTGCACCATGCTGCCCTCGGCCGGATCGATGACGATGCTCGAGAGCGTCGATACCATATCACCGGTGAAGAGAGTTCCATATTCCTCTTCGAAGAAACACAGGTGACCGGGCGCGTGGCCCTCGGTGAGGATGCACCGCAGGCGCCATCCCTTGCGGCCGCTGGGCGCCGTGCCCAGCGGAATCGTCTCCTCATCCTGCAGGAGGCGATCGATCCCGATCCGGCCTTCGAGTCGCTGCGCACAGGAGCGGTGGGCCCATACCGGAAGATTCCAGCGGCGGCGCGCCGCCTCCACCCCACTCACGTGGTCGGGATGATGATGGGTCAGCAGGATGGCCCGCGGCCGCACGCCCCGGTTGAGCGCCTCTTCGAGGGCCTCGTCCATCTTCGTCTGTTCGGCCTCGTCCGGCGAACCCGGATCGATGAGATAGGCCGGGTCGCGTCCCACCAGATAGGCGTTGGTGTGGGTCGCCGGAGGAACGGTCGGGCTGCGCAGGGGAAGCAACTGCGCCGCCGGATTGAAGAAGATGGGCTCGATCCGTCCCCGTTCGAAACCCTCGCCCAGGGCGGCCAGCTCGTCCATCGCTCCGTCCAGACCCCGGCGTTGGAGGATCTCCAGCATCAACACCACCGGCGGGGCGATGAGGATCTCTCCTCGCCGCCATCTCTCGAGCCAGCGGCCCGGTTCGTCCCACGCCCCGTCGACCAGTTCACCCTGTACGACCGAGGGTTCTTCCTCTCCGCAACACCGTTCCCCATCGACGAGGAAGAAGCGCGTGTCGAAGCGGATGGGGTAGAAATCGGGAGTGATCAGCCGCGCCACCGGGCGGAAGAGAGAGGCGGGAATGGTCCGATCGCCCGCCTCGAGAAAGGCGATGAATGCGTCCTCGTCGTCAAGGACCCGTTCGCGCAGGGTGCGGCGTCCGGTCTCGGGAAGCTCGAAGGGCAGCAGACCGACCTCTTCGAACATCTCCCGGGCGGCCGACAGGAGAAAGGGAGCCAGCTCGTCCGGCGCACCCTCGACACGATGCGCCCCACCGCGGTCGCTGCGGCCGACCGCACCCCCGGGGAAGGCCCAGAACCCCCCCATGAAGCGCAGGGCGGGATTGCGCCGCACCAGGTAGACGCGGGGATCCCCCGCTCGGTGCAGGACGATACCGGAGGCCTGCCGAAGACGATCGGTCAAGGAAACCATCCTTCA
>JAOZPE010000029.1:24427-36693 GCA_029932915.1 Candidatus Krumholzibacteriia bacterium | reverse complement strand
ACCTACGCCCACCAGGGAAGCAACGCGGCGGACATCCAGGACAACAGCGGTGTCTCCTCGTCCTTCTACCACACCAACGGTTACGATGTATCCGGGTATACCGACCTGGAGGTCGAGTTCTGGTTCTATGCGAAGAGCATGGACAACCCGAATGAGGACTTCTGGGTGCAGTACTACGACGGCAGCACCTGGCACACCGTCGCTTCGTATGCCGAAAGCACCGACTTCGAGAACGGAGTGTTCTACAACAAGGTCGTGTCGATCCCGGCCGGGACCTACACCTACGCGACCAATGCCAAGCTCCGCTTCATGTGCGATGCCAGCGGCAACCGCGATGACGTCTACATCGACGAGATCACCTGGAGAGGCAAGACGGCCAGCGGCTCGAGCGAACCGATCGTCCTGCACGATCAACCGCGCATGCCGGACCGCCTGACGATCTCCGGGATCTATCCCAACCCCTTCAACCCGAAGACCACCGTGTCCTTCTCGCTGCCCTACGCGGCCCGGACCACGGTGACCGTCTACGACGTGGCGGGACGTGTGGTGAAGACCCTGCTCTCGGACCAGCTCAGCGCCGGCAACTACGAGGTGCAGTGGCAGGGCCGGGACAACACCGGTGGCAGTGTCGCCTCTGGAGTGTACATGGTCAGGATCCAGGCCGGTTCGCAACAGGCCGTCCAGAGGATGACCCTGATCAAGTAGTCCATATCTCCATACAAGACAAAGGAAGCGCCGGGGTCCCTTCGGGGGCCCCGGCGCCTTCTTTCGATCAGGCGCTCCGGAGAGCGCTCGCGGAGAATCAGGGACAACTCCAGCCGCTGGCCCGGCTCAGCTCGTCGTCCACCAACTGCTGCACCCCCAGGATGGGCTGGTCGGAGCTGACGATGAGGTGATAGGTGCCACTCCCTCCACAGGAGTTGATCCAGTCGCGGGTGATCGCCAGGACATACGATCCGTCGCCGGGGATGACGAAGTTCTTGACCATCTGGCCCTCCGTGTAGTCTCCGCAGGGTCCTCCGACGTAGTTGCAGCGCAACTCGCTCGTATCGCCGGTGAACAGATTCACTCCACCCAGGGTATCCCCAGGGGCATACAGCGCGAGTTGGACCACCGACCCTCCGGTGATGTCGGTGGCCTGGAAGGTCACCACCGAACCACCGGTGAAGCCCAGGGCAATCGCGTCCTGACACGTTTCATTCTGCTCGCACTCCCAACCCAGGACTCCCTCATACTTCGTTCCGTCCAGGCAGCTCCAGACCACCGCCTGGCTGGGCTCATCGTCGACGGTCTGCCGTGGCGTGCTGAAGTCCTGGTCCGCGCTGATGATCAGGTGATAGCCGCCACTGCTCTGGCAGGAGTACCCCCAATTGCGGGTGACGGCCAGTCGGTAGACGCCGGCGGAGGGGATTCGGAAGCCGGTGACGCTCTGACCGTCCGTGTTGTCCCTGCAGGTCGGTTGGAGGTTGCACAGCAGCTCTCCGGTGTCGCCGGTCAACAGGTTGATGCCACCCAGTTCCACTCCCGGCGCGTAGAGCGCGATCTGAACCACCGAGTTCCCCGTGATCTCCGTCGCAGAGATGTCGACCGCCGTTCCGGCGGCGAACTCGATATCGAAGACGTCCTCGCAGGACTCACCGATCTCACAGCTCCATTCGAAGAGCTCGTCGAAGTCGCGGATGTTCAGGGGATTCTCCTCTTCATCATCACCACAGCCGCCGAGAATGCCGAAACCGGAGATCAACAGGAGAAACATGAGGAGCATCGCTCCCCGACCTGGCTTGTTCATGGAACCAGTCCTCTGGATAGGGCGCGTGTGAAGGGGTCGTTCCGTGCGCTTTCCTGGACCGGGCGAAGCCCACCTGGGCCAGGCGAAACCCAAGGGACGAGCGGCGTACGTGCATCGGATTCCAGCACCCCCCGAATGGGGCGTCAAGCGTCAAGCAGGAAGGCGCCGTCTCGCCGGAATCCAGGCCTTGGGCTTCAGGGAATCGCCGGGATACACTATCCTGCGTGTGATGCCAGCGAGGACGAAGCGGGACTGCACCGTGGACGAAGCGAGGCCGGATCGAAGACGGATCATCGAGGACGGATCGAGTCCGCACCGAAGACGGACGAACGAGGGCAGCCAGGGAAGAGGAAACGAGCCATGGCCGACGACTTCACACGACCGGGAGCCCTGCTGCGCACCGGCATGGGCCTGTGTGGAGCCCACCACTCCTCGGCCGGCGCCGTCCTCGGCGGTCTCACCACCCGACGCGGTTTTCCCTCCGCCGAGAACGAGTCGGCCGAGGAGGGTCGCGCTTCGCTTCGGACGCAACTGGCCCACGTTCTCGGCCTCCCCCCCGAGCGCTTCGCCTGGTGCCGCCAGGTCCACGGCTCGAAGGTCTTCACCGTCACCCGGCCCGGTCTGCAAGGCGAGGGCGACGCCCTGGTGACCGACGATCCCTCGCTCGGCCTGCTCATCTCCGTGGCCGACTGCATTCCCGTCCTGCTGTGGGAAGTCAACGGCCGCCGCCGCGGAGCCGCCCATGCGGGATGGAGGGGGCTGCTGGCCGGTGTCCTTCCCGCCACCGTCTCCGCCCTTTCCCGGCTGGAGACCTCTCCGGGCGAGCTGCGCGCCTGGATCGGACCGTCCATCTCGCTGGAGCACTTCGAGGTGGGTGAGGACGTGGCCGCCCGCTTCCCTTCCCCCTACGTCCACCGCCGTGGAGAGTGGGCGCGGCCCCACGTCGACCTGAAGACGATGGCCCGCGACCAGCTATTGGAGGCCGGACTGCAGCCCGCACACGTGCAGATCTGCCCCGACTGCACCTACCAGCGCCGGGAGCTGTACTATTCCTACCGCCGCGACCGGGGCATCCGCGGCCGGCATCTGGCCTACCTCACCGTTCGACCCGGGAGGATCCGGTGAACACGCATCCCCGGGCATCCATGACCGGCCATCACGGTGCGCCAGGCTTCGGGAAGCCGCAGCCATGGGCCCTTCATTCCACTGTGCTTCTTCTGTTCGTGATCCTCACAGCGGCCGGCATCCTGCGAACGGACAACGCCCGGGCCGTCGATCTGGACGAGACGGGCCTGCTCGACTCCCGCGTCCTCACCCCCGCCTTCCTCGATCGTGAGCTCCTGGACGAGGCGTGGCGCCGAGGGGATCTCGACCGCAGCCAGGCGGTCCTCTTCCCCCGCGACCGCGGCGATGCATTGCATCTTCTGTCCGCTTCCCCCTGGAAGGCCTCGCTCTTCAACCCCATCTCTTGGCCGCACGCGCCGGTCGCGACCTTCCCCCTGGGCTTCAGCGCCTCGGCCGACGTGAAGATCCTGGGCTTCGCCGCCAATCCCCCGCGCCAGTTGCATCCGCTCTACCAGGACGTGCGCAGCGGCGATCTGGTCGACCCCGCGTGGAGGATCCGCGTGGGCTTCTGGCTCGACACCCGGCTCACGGGCGGCCTCAGCGGGCATCTGCGTTTCGTCTTCGACAGCGAGGGCATGAACGACCCCCACAACCGCACCCGCGACTTCTCCCAGCTCGGCGCCTCGAACAACCTGGACGAGGCCTACCTGCGCTACCAGTCCAGGAAGGTGTCGGTGACCCTGGGACGCCGCTTCCTCGACTGGGGCCCCGATCGCTTCGGCTCGCTCATCCTCTCGAGCACCGCGCCCGCGGTGGACATGATCCACGGCGAGATCCGCCTGGGGAAGCACCGCCTGCAGGCCTTCGCCGGCCAACTCTCCGATGAGACCGTGTGGGCCAGGCGCGTCCTGGGCGATTCCCTCCCCGGTGGGGACACCACCTTCCAGGAACAGGCCGATCTGCGTCGCACCCTCTATGGTCACCGCATCGACTTCAGTCTGTGGTCGTGGGGACGGCTGGGCCTGAGCGAGACGGCCGTCGTCGCCACCGAGGCCGGCGGTTTCGATCTGAAGTACGCCAATCCGGTGAGCATCTACGCGGTCACCCAGACCGAGGACGGCAGCGGCGATCAGACCGAGGTCAACGTCTTCCACCAGATCGACGGGGAGGCATGGTGGCGGGGCTGGCACCTCTACGGCGCC
Source organism: Candidatus Krumholzibacteriia bacterium (assembly GCA_029932915.1). Taxonomy (GTDB): domain Bacteria; phylum Krumholzibacteriota; class Krumholzibacteriia; order JAJRXK01; family JAJRXK01; genus JAOZPE01. The sequence continues at coordinate 32,637 of JAOZPE010000029.1, read as the reverse complement.
TTCCTCGTCGACGATCTGCAGATCGACGCCGAGGGAAGGGAGAAGTGGCCCGACCAGCTCGCCGGCTCCGTCGGTCTCGACCGCACCCTCGGCAGGCGAGCCCTGCTCTCCTACGAGTACCGGCGTCTGGGTTCGTGGACCTACCTGCACCGCGGCCTGGGCACCGACGCCCAGCACTTCGAACGGCCCCTGGGCGCCCCGGAGGGCCCGGACACGGATCGCCATGTGGTGCTGGCGAGCTGGCGCCCTTCGGACTCGACCCGTCTGTGGATCTGCGGCGAACGAAGACGCCGGGGGATCAACCGGCTGTGGACCGACGAATCCCGTCTGGGCCACGTCGACGAGCCCTTCCCCCGCCCTCCGGTCGAGAAGCGATGGATCGCATCGGCGGGGGCATCGTGGCGTCTGCCCCCGTGGATGCGGGCCGAGCTGCAGCTGGGCTGGCAGTCGGTCGAGAACGTGGACAACACCGACGAACGCGAGGACATCCTCGAAGTACGTGGCTACGTCCAGCTCTTCAGCCCCGTCTTCGCCTGGCTCATGGGGAACTGACGGCGGCCTGTCCCGGACCCGGGAACGCCCGGCCGCTCTTGCGCCCGCCGTTGACTGTCCTTTTTTTTCCGCTCAATCGTAGCCGCTCCGGCCCGGGGGTTTCCGGACCGGCACACGTAGATTCCATCGTCGGGGAACGAGACACGACAACCGGATCCTTCCTCCCCCACGTGGAGAACCAACTCGACCCCTGGAGACGTCATGAAATCCTTGTCGAAGACGATCACGATCGCCCTCGTTCTCTCCCTCGTCCTGCTGGCTGGACAGGCCCAAGCCCAGACGGAGACGCGAACCAACACCTCCTATACCGGCGTGCAGATCCTGCTCCCGACCGGCGACGCCGGAGACGCCTACGACACCGGCTGGGGAATCACCGGTTCCTCACGCTTCGTCATGGGCCGCACCTTCGACCTCATCGTCGAGGGAGGCTACTACTACCTGCCCGGCACCGACTATACCTACGAGGGCGAGACCCTCGAGGTGGAGAACATGGACGGCCTGAGCTTTCTCGTGGGCGGGCTCTTCGACCTCGGCGCGGTCGAACTGGGCGCCAAGGGCGGCTACTACTTCCTCGATCTGCACGAATGGGATCTGATGCCGATGGCCCAGGTCACCTTCGGCCGCTTCTCCGTCGGTGGCGAGTACAAGATGCTGGGAAGCACGAACTGGGGCGCCGGTTTCGTCAAGTTCCGCTGGTAGTGCCGGGCCGCCCATGGGGCGGCGTCACTCCGCCGGCGTGAAGCTCCGGTGGATCGGTCAACGGGGCGGCCCGTCCGGAATGGATGGGCCGCTTCGCTGCCTCTGTACCCCTTCCCCCAGGTCCTCCTCCCTCTGCCACGCCGCTTCGGTCACCAGCCATCCGATCGCCCACCAGAGGGAGACATTCACCACCGGCATCTCGTGCACCGTACTGGCCGTCCCCACCAGGGCGTAGAACAGGACCGTCGCCCCGGCTCCCCGCAGCATCGCCCGCCGCCACGGCGGCACCATCCTGCCGCGCAGACGCAGCTCGAGCACCCCGGCCGCGCCCAGGGGGACGGCGATCGAGAGCAGGTGGACGAGGAATCCCACGATGCCCCCTTCCACCAGGGCCTTCAGGTACATGTTGTCCAGAAAGAGATACCCCAGGGGTGCATCCTGCAGGTGCACCAGGGTGGCGGCTCCCGCGCTGCCCAGGCCGAAGCCCATCCACGGGCGCATCGGCCAATAGCGATCGAGGACGTCATGGATGATCTGGACCCGGTCCTGGGTGCTCTGGATGGCGTCCAGGTGCTCTCCGAGACCGAAGGTGGCCAGCAGATTCCCGCTGAAGAAACCATGGGTCGCCCAGTCGGCGATCACCGCGGCCACGGCCAACAGGGCCACTCCGGGCACGAAGAGTCGGGGCCGGCGCAAAAGGAGCAGCAAGGCCAGCAGGGCGAAGGAGATCTGGGAGATCCGGCTGAAGGAGAGCACCAGGCCACCCATCCACAGTCCCCCCACCACGGCCAGGACGATCCACCATCGCCTGCGCATTCCACCCTCGAGCAGACGCGCCACGAGGAACAAGAGACCCACCCCCATCACCGCCCCCAACGCCCCCGGCGAACCCACCGTCGAACTCGCCTTCAGCGTTCCCATGCTCCAGCGCTGTTGCTCGAGTTCGAGGACCTCACGCACCTGCTGCCACGCATAGGCCTCCCAGAAGGCCACCACCGCCACCACCACGAGTCCCAGGCCGAGCAGGGCGAGCGAGAAGTGCCGGCCCCGCTCTTCGCGGTAGGCCAGAGGCGCCAGCAGCGCGGTCAAGGCCAGGAAGACCGTGCCCCGGAAACCCAGGGCGCCCAGCAGCAGGGTCGGACCCCGCAGGACCAGCCACAGATGGAAACCCACGAGCAGGAGCACCGCAGTGACGGCCACCGCCGGGGGCCGCGCGCGCTCGGGCAGGGGTCGCGCGGCGAGGGTCAGCACGCCCAGGCCCACCACCGCCAGATAGATGAGATCCTTGGAGATGAGGCCCAGCGATCCGGGCAGGAAGTCCGCCGCCACCGTCTCGAAGAGCAGGTAGACGAGGAAGGCCGTGTACCACAGATCGAAACGCCACAGCCCCATCCCCACGGCCACGGCCAGCGCGATGAGCAGGGACAGGGGCAGGAGGGCGTCGAGTCCGAGGAAGGAGAGAACCACCGCCGAGCCCACGGCGGCCAGGACGGGGCCGAGGATCAGGGGACCCGCTTCGCTGGAAGCGGCCAGGCGACGCGACAGGTCCACCGCTCCTCCTCAGTGGGGCATGACGGCGGCGTCCACCACACGGCCACCACGGGCATCTCACATCGGCCCGGCGGCGGCGTCTAGTACTTGGCCTCGATGAGCTCGGCCCGGCGCTTCTCCATCGCCTTCAGCTTCTTGAGCAGTTCCTTCTTGAGGAAATCACGATAGAGCGTCGCGCCCACACAGGACGAATCGTACGAGAAGATGCTCTGGAACTCACCGGGAGCTTCCTCGAGCTTGGTGTTGGTGGTGATGTGGGTCTTGAAGATGGAGTCCTTGCCGAAGATCTCCTTCACTTCCTTCACCAGCTTGTCGTTCAGCTTGGTGCGGGCGTCCTTCATCGTCACCAGGACGCCGAGGACCTGCAACAGCTCGTTCTGGTTGTTGCGCACCATGTCGATGTGCGCAGCCAGTTGACGGAGCGTTCCCACCGAAAGACCATTGATCGGCGAGGGAATGAGCAGATAATCGGCGCTGACCATGGCGTTGGTGGTCAGCACTCCCAGATTCGGCGGGGTGTCGATGATGATCCAGCCATAACTGGACGCCAGCGCCTCGGTCACCTTCTTGAGCCGGTCGAAGAGCTGGGTCTTCGCCATGCTCGCCAGATGGGGACTCGACGGAAGGATGTCGATATTCTCGGAGAAAACCGTCGACATGATGCCGTCGTGAGGGGTGATGGCCCGTCGCAGCACGTCGAAGATGCTTCGCTGCGGGGCACCGGTCTCGACCTTGCCCAACATGGTCGACGACGCGCAGCCGTTGGGATCCATGTCGATGATCAGGCAGGACGAGGTGATGTCGCTGTACCGGATGAGGCCCGCGGCCAGATTGAGCGCGGTGGTCGTCTTGCCCGTGCCACCCTTCTGGTTGACGACGGCGATGACATTGCTCATACCGAAATCCTCCGCGCACCGGTGAAGGGAATCGGGCTTCAGGGCGAAGCCGATCCGACGGCGCGAAATGCCTTGAGAGACAAGCACTTGGCGACCCTGAGCGGGCGCAGCGGTCCCTAGACTAGTCCCGAACCGGCCGATTGGCAACCAGAAATCGTCTAAGATGCGTATCCGCAGGCTCTTTCCCTATCTTCGACGTCACCGGCGCGCGCTCGCCGCCGGGGTCGTGGCGGTGATCACCGGAGAGTTCTTCACCCTGCTGGGGCCATGGTTCCTGCGCCGCTCGATCGACGCGCTGCAGGGACGGGACATCCCGGCCGCGCGCGAGGCCGCTCTCCTCATGCTCGCGGTCACCGTGGTCGGCGGCGTGGGCAAGTTCATCATGCGCCGGACCATGATCGGGGCCAGCCGGCACATCGAGACCGAGTTGCGTCAGGACTTCACCGCCCACGCCCTGGTCCTCACCCCCCGCTGGTATGACGCGCATCCGGTGGGCGAGGTCATGGCCCTGGCCACCAACGACATCAACGCCGTCCGCAACCTCCTGGGCGGCGGCATCATGTACATGGTGCAGACCATCTTCACCGCAATCGTGGCCATCGTCCTCATGCTGCGGCTCTCGCCCCCGTTGACCCTGATCGCCCTGGCTCCGCTGACCGTCCTGGGTGTGGTGGTCCAGCGAGGCAGCCGCGCGGTCCACGCCCGTTTCTCCCGGGTCCAGGAGAGTTTCGGACGCCTCTCCGCCCTCACCCAGGAACTGTTGACCGGCATCCGGCCCATCAAGGCCTACGCCCGCGAAGACCGAGCCGCCGCCCGTTTCGATGGACGCTCCGGAGAGTACCTGCAACGGAACCTCTCCTTCGTCCGAATCCAGTCGGCCATGCGGCCGCTCGTGGTCTTCATCGCCGGGACGGCGACGGTGGTCACCCTCTTCTTCGGCGGCAGGATGGCGGTCGCGGGGTCCATCAGCGTGGGCACCCTCGTCGCCTTCCTCGCCTATCTCGCCCAGCTCACCTGGCCCGCCATGGCCATGGGCTTCACCATCAACATCTGGCAACGCGGTCTGGCCAGCCTCGATCGCCTGGGCAAGGTGCTCGACGCGAAGCTGGAGATCGAGGACCACGCGGACGCCACGCCCTGGCTCGATCGACGGGGACACGTCGTGGTCCACAGGCTTTCCTTCCGCTATCCCAGCTCCTCGCGTCCGGTGCTGGAGGATCTCTCCCTGGAACTGTCGGCGGGAAGCTGGACCGCCGTCGTGGGCGAGACCGGTTCGGGCAAGACCACCCTGGTGCGCCTGCTGAGCCGCCAGTGGGACGGCTACGAAGGAGAGATCGAGATCGACGGGATCGATCTGCGGAGGATCCGTCTCGCCGACCTGCACGAGGGCATCGGCTACGCGCCCCAGGACGGCTTCCTCTTCAACGACACCCTGCGGGAGAACATCCTCTTCGGCCGCAGCCCAGCCGACGGGGACGAAGAAGGAGAACTCGAGCGCCTCGCGCGCGTCAGCCGGCTCGAACGCGATCGAGGGGCCTTCCCCCAGGGATGGGATACCCTGGTCGGAGAGCGCGGGGTCACCCTGTCGGGGGGACAGAAGCAGCGGGTGAGCATCGCGCGCGCCCTGGCCGGCGACCCCACCCTCCTCCTGCTGGACGATGTCTTCTCCTCGGTCGACACCGAGACCGAGGCCGAACTCCTCGAGCAACTGCGTGCCGCCTGGTCCGGCCGCACCGTACTGCTGGTCACCCACCGCCTGCTCGGTGTCCGCCAGGCCGACCGGATCGTGGTGCTCGACGGCGGCCGTGTCGTCGAGTCGGGCGACCACGAGACCTTGATGCGCAGGAACGGGGTCTACGCCTCGCTCTTCCGCCAACAGGCCGCCGCCGCCGAACTGGACGCGATCCAATGAGGGAGAGGTCCGTGCATCCGCGTCGCTTCGAGAAGGCAGGCATCCGATGAGAAGCATCTCGGACGAACTGCCCCTGGGCGAGGAGGAGCTCAAGGAGCACCGTGACCTCGACTGGTCTCTCCTGCGCCGTCTGCTCTCCTACCTGAAACCCTACCGCCTGAGGGTGGCTGCGGCGGGCATCCTCCTGGTCGCCGTGTCGGCCCTGAGCGTGGCCGGACCCTTCCTGGTCAAGATGGCCATCGACCGTTCGCTGCACGGGGATGGGCCACTGGAGCAGCGCCTGGCCCTGCTCACCTCGATCGCCGCCCTGTACCTCGCCGCCCTGCTGCTCACCGCCCTCTTCTCCTTCCTGCAGGGCCTGCTCCTGCAGGAGGCCGGACAGCGGGTGATGAACGATCTGCGCCGTGAGCTCTTCCGGCACGTCCTCGCCCAGGACATGGCCTTCTTCGACCGCGAGCCGGTCGGCAGGCTCATGACCCGGCTCACCAGCGACGTCGAGGCGCTCAACGAGCTCTTCACCTCCGGAGTGGTCACCATCACCATGGACCTGCTCACCCTGCTGGCGATCATGTCCATGATGCTGTGGATGGACTGGCGCCTGGCCCTGATCTCCTTCGCGGTGATCCCGGCCCTCTTCGCGCTGTCCATGGTCTTCCGCCGCCGCCTGCGGCGCGCCTTCCGCCGGGTCCGGCTGCGCGTGGCCCGCATCAACGCCTTCCTGCAGGAACATCTCTCCGGCCTGGCCGTCATCCAGGCCTTCGGTCAGCAGGAGCGCCGCCTGCAGCGCTTCGGCCGGCTCAACGACGAGCACATGCAGGCCCATCTGGAGACCATCGCCGCCTTCTCCATCTTCTTTCCCGCGGTCGAGATCCTCTCCACCTGCGCGGTGGTCCTGCTCCTGTGGGCCGGAAGCACCATGGTGGCCACCGCGGCGGTGAGCCTGGGTACCCTGGTGGCCTTCGTCCAGTACGCCCAGCGCTTCTACCGGCCCATCAGCGACCTCAGCGAGAAATTCAACATCCTGCAGGGCTCGATGGCGGCCGGCGAACGGCTCTTCCAGCTCCTCGATCGCCAGCCGACCATCTTCTCCCCCCCCGACCCGGTACGGATCGACCGCGCCGAGGGAAGGATCGAGTTCGACGACGTCCACTTCTCCTACGATGGAAGCAACGAGGTGCTGCGCGGGGTGGGCTTCAGCGTCGAAGCCGGTGAACGCGTCGCCCTGGTGGGCGCGACCGGCGCGGGGAAGACCACCATCATCTCCCTGTTGACCCGCTTCTACGAGCCCACCGCCGGGCGCATCCTCGTCGACGGCGTCGACCTGCGCCGCTGGGATCTGCGCCGACTGCGCGAACAGGTGGCCGTGGTGTTGCAGGACCCGCGTCTCTTCTCGGGCAGCCTCGAGGAGAACCTGAGCCTGTGGCGCGAGGACTTCGATCCGGCGAGACTGGAGGAGGCCATCCAGCGCATCGGCCTGCAGAGACTGATGGAGAAGCTCCCCCACAGCGACCACTCCCTGGGTGAGGGAGGAGAGCGGCTGTCCACCGGAGAGCGGCAACTCGTGGCCTTCGCCCGCGCCCTCGCCCACGATCCACCCATCCTGGTCCTGGACGAGGCCACCGCGAGCGTGGACACCGCGACCGAGCTGCGCATCCAACGGGCGATCGAGATCCTCTTGAAGGGCCGCACCTCACTGGTGATCGCCCACCGCCTGTCGACGGTGCGTTCGGTCGACCGCATCCTCGTGCTGCACCACGGCCGCCTGGTCGAGGAGGGAAGCCACCGCGAGCTGCTCGCCCGGCCCGACGGGATCTACCGCCGGCTCGTCGAAGCCCAGTTGCGCCGCAACGGGACGATGCGCTCGGACGATGGCGAACGAACGGATCCAGGGAAGGGAACGCCCTGACGCCGCCTGCCACCGAGCCACCCCTTCCTACAGATCGAAGAACACCGCCACGCTGATCTCCCAGAACTGCACCCTCTTCTTCCCGTCGAAGTGGTCCACCGCCAGGCGGGCCTCCTCCGGACCGAAGTCGGTCCGCACCAGGTGGTCGCGCGCCTCCAGCTGGAGCATCCCCCAGCGGTAGCCGCCTCCGAGCACGAACTCGAGGCCGCCCTGGTCGAGATCGAAGGCATCGTCCTGGCGCTCCTGGAAGCCCAGGTGCGCCCAGCCCACACCCGCGGTGAAGTAGGGCGCGTTCTTCTCGCCGGACCAGTCCCAGTTGAGCGCGAGGTCGACGAAGGTGGCCGAAACCTGGTCCCAGTTGTACGCGTCGGCGTTGCGGGCCGAGGTGAGCACGTCGGCGGTGATGTTCATGTTCGTGTAGGCCACCGAGAGATTCAAGCTGAAGCGATCGGCGATGCCTTTGCCCACGCGCAGGCCGACGAAGAGGTTCTCGTCCAGGCTCGTCTTCACCCGCTCGCCGCCGAAGCGATCCCCTTCCGGCGAGGTCCAGATGTGATCGTCCTCATCGGTGCTGGCGGTGTAGAGTTCGCCCCCGGCGGCGACCCCGCCGAAGACCATCAGGTGGAAGGGACGCTGTACCGCCCGCGCTGGGGCGGGGCTGCTGGCCACAAGCAGCATCGACACGACGAGCAGC
>JAOZPE010000029.1:8644-24327 GCA_029932915.1 Candidatus Krumholzibacteriia bacterium | reverse complement strand
CGCCACCGGCAACGGGAAGCGGCGCGAGCCGCCAGGGTTTCCATCGAGAAATGCGTATCCCACTGGCCACCTCTGCAAGACTGGAGAAGCCGGACACACCGGAAGCGGTGGATCGCGGTCGATCACAGATGAACGGATCCTACTGCGTTCCCCCCGACTTCTCCTCCATGTACTTGAGGAAAGGGCGGAAGAGATCGACCGGCAGGGGGAAGATCGTGGTGCTGTTGTTCTCGGCCGCCACCTCGGTCAAGGCCTGCAGATAGCGCAACTGCAGGGCCACCGGATGGGGCTCGATCGTCCGCGCCGCCTCCGCCAATCGTTCGCTCGCCTGGTACTCGCCCTCGGCGTGGATGACCTTCGCGCGCCGCTCCCTCTCGGCCTCGGCCTGCTTGGCCATCGCCCGCTTCATCTCCATCGGCAGATCGACGTCCTTCATCTCGACGGTGGTGACCTTGATCCCCCATGGATCGGTCCCCTCGTCCAGGATGGTCTGGATCTTCATGTTGAGCTGATCGCGTTCGGCGAGCAGGTGGTCGAGTTCGGCCTGGCCCAGCACACTGCGCACCGTGGTCTGCGCCAACTGGCTGGTGGCGAAGAGGTAGTCCTCCACCTCGATCACCGCCTTGTACGGTTCCATCACCCGGAAGTAGAGCACCGCGTTCACCTTCACCGAGACGTTGTCGCGGGTGATGATGTCCTGCGGAGGCACGTCCATGGCCACCGTCCGCAGGCTGGTCTTCACCATCCGGTCGATGAAAGGCCACAGAAAGAACAATCCGGGTCCCCGCGTACCCGCGTAACGGCCGAGCCGAAAGACGACCCCGCGCTCGTACTCGCGCAGGATCCGGATGGAGTTCAATAGGATGAACAGGATCAGGACGACCACCACGCTCACCGGTGCAGCAAATGGCATCTCAATTCTCCTCGCTCGGGAACTCTTGCTGACCTAGCGGCCGGACCCGTGCGGTCCGGCTCTCGATTCCGACCACCTCCACCCTCTCCCCCTCGTCGACGGCCACTGTCGATACCGCATCCCACACCTCTCCGTGGAAGACCACCTTGCCCGGCATCTCCCCGCCGGGGATGGCGTCGATCACACGCCCTCGCTCTCCCACCAGGGCTTGCTGGCCCGTCACCGGCGGCCGTCTCTGAACGCGGATCACCAGCCACGCTAACAGCATGAGGAAACCGGCAAAGACCGCCAGCGCGGGAATCATCACTCCCAGACTCAGACGTGACCACTCCTGCGACGAGTCGAAGAGCATCAACGAGCCCAGCACCATCGACACCAGACCGCCGATGGTCAGCGCACCGTAGCTGGTGACCTTCACCTCCAGGATGAGCAGGACCACGCCGAAGAGGATCAGCGCCACCCCAGCGTAGCTCACCGGCAGACTCTGGAACGCGAAGAGCGCCAGCAGCAGACTGATCCCCCCGAGGATACCCGGCACCAGACTGCCCGGGTTGCTCAGCTCGAAGAAGAGCCCGTAGATACCCAGCAGCATCAGGATGTAGGCCACGCTCGGATCGACCAGGTACTTGAGCAGGCGCCGGCGTCCGCTCATCTCCTTCACCTCGACCCCCGCGCCGGCCGTGTGCAGGACCACGCTGCCACTGTCCAGCTCCACCTGGCGTCCGTCCATCTTCTCCAGCAGTTCATCGAGGTCGGCCGCGATGAAGTCGACGACCTCCTCCTGGAGGGCCTCCTCGGCGGTGACGTTGTGGGCTTCCTCGACGAAACGCCGGGCCAGTTCCTCGTTGCGGCCCCGCTTGTGCGCGATCGACACCAGGTAGGCGATGGCGTCATGGGTGACCTTGTGGGTCATCGTGCTGTCCATGCCGCCCCCTCCCAGATTCACCGGACTGGCCGAGCCGATGTTCGTGCCCGGGGCCATCGCCGCCACGTGGGCGGCCATGGTGATGAACACCCCCGCACTCGCCGCGCGGCTGCCCGAGGGTGCCACGTACACCACCACCGGCACGGGTGAGGCCATCTCCGCCTTGACGATCTGACGCATCGAGGTGTCGAGCCCACCGGGGGTGTCCAGCTCGATCACCACGCACGCGGCGCCCTCTTCGGCCGCCTCCTCGATTCCCTCCACCAGATAGGACGCCGCCACCGGAGTGATCGCCCCTTCATAGGGCAAGACCCGCACCCGTACCTCGTCCGGGCGGGCGGATGCGTCGGCCGTGGTGCCCGGCCCGCCGGCGAAGACGAGGGCCAGGACCACCAGCACGGCGCACGCAGACCAGGTCCATGTGCTGGGACGGACCGACAGGAACGAATGCAGGGATCCACGCTTCACGACCGGCTCCCTTCCCCGCTCGACGGCGGGCTCGGATTCGCGCGCCGGGACCGGCGCTGCTGCAGACGGAGCGCCCGGCTCAGTCGCCGACAAGGGAGGAGGCGTGCAGACGGCCGTCCGCCACCACCACCGCGACACCGCCCACCCGGACCGCGGTGATCGAGCCATTCCGGCTCTCGATCTCCACCAGGACCTGTCCCGGCCGGTGGATCTCCAGCCCCTGCTCGGTGAGGATGCGGGTGACCGGCTCCACCTGCACGGCCCGGTGCTTCACCAGGTAGGCCCCGAGCGCCCCACTCGCCCCTCCACTGGCCGGGTCCTCCGGGATGCCGTAGGAGGGGGCGAACATGCGGCAGTGGACGATGGCCTCCGGGTTCTCCGTCTCGAAGGTGAACACGAAGAGATCGCTGAAACCCAGGTTGTCCTGGATCTCCGCCAGCTTCTCCGGATTCAGGCGGATGCGGCGGATGACGTCGAGACTCCCCACCGGCACGATGTGGACGGGCAGACCGGTGCTCACCACCTCACAGGGCAGGCCGGTGATGGCCAGATCGGACAGGGAGAGCCCCAGCGCCTCGGCCACGCAGTCCTGCCGATGGAACTGGCCGAGGAAGACCGGCCGTTGCTGGGTCATCACCACATTGCTGAGCGCGCCGGTGGCGGGATCGCGGACCAGACGCACCGGGACGGTGCTGGCCTCCAGATCGAGGACCAGCGTGCCCTCCTCACCCGACAGCAGGCCCTCGTGATCCATGGCGAAGACCGTGCCGACGATGGGGTGGCCGGCGAAGGGAACCTCGGCCTCCGGCGTGAAGATGCGCAGGGAGCGCAGGGATCCCTCCTGCCGCGGCGGCAGGACGTAGACCGTCTCGGGAAGGTTCAACTCGCGGGCGATGCGCTGCATCTCGCCGGCGGGAACGTCCTCCGCCTCGGGGAAAACCGCGAGTTGATTTCCACCGAAGGGACGGTCGGTGAAGACATCCACCAGGATGAAACGCAACGACATGGATGACTCCCAGGGCGTGGGGTACCGACACCCCTACCATAGCCACGCCCCGGCCGCGCGTCCACACCCGATCGGGGCGCGGGCCGCGCCTAGAAGCTCGCCAGATAGCGCTCGTGCTCCCAGCCATGCACCCGGCTGATGAACTCCTGCCACTCCAGCTCCTTGGCCTCCATGTAGTTCTCGTAGATGTGAGTGCCCAGGGCCTCCTGCACCACCTTGTCCTTGCGCAGGTTCCCCAGCGCTTCCCTGAGATCGCTGGGCAATTGCTCGATCTTCAGACGGCGCTTCTCCCTCTGGCTCATGGTGAAGATGTTGCGGTTCACCGGCTCGCCGGCGTCGATGCCCTTCTCCATGCCGTCCAGACCGCTGGCGAGCATCACGGCAAACGCCAGGTAGGGGTTGCAACTGGGGTCGGCCATCCTCAGCTCGACGCGGGTTCCCACTCCGCGGCGGGCCGGTACCCGGCACAGCGGCGAACGGTTGCGCTCCGACCAGGCCACGTTCACCGGGGCCTCATACCCGGGAACCAGGCGCTTGTAGGAGTTCACCAGGGGATTGGTGATGGCGCTCATCGCCCGGGCGTGCCGCAGGATGCCGCCGATGTAGTGGATCGCCACCTCGCTCAGCTGATAGGGCTTGCGCGGGCCGTAGAAGGCGTTCTTGCCCCGCCGGAACAGGCTCTGGTGCACGTGCATGCCGTTGCCGTTGTAGCCGAAGATGGGTTTGGGCATGAAGGTGGCGTGCAGATCGTGGTCGTTGGCCACCTTCTTGACCACCAGACGGAAGAGCATGGCCCGGTCCGCGGTGGTCACCACGTCGGCGTACTTGAAGTCGATCTCGTGCTGACCCGGAGCGACCTCGTGGTGCGCGGCCTCCACCTCGACCCCGATCTTCTCCAGGGCGTTCACCATGTCCCTGCGGGCGCCTTCTCCCCGGTCCACCGGTGCCAGATCGAAGTAGCCGCCGCTGTCGTGGGTGACGATGGTGGGCTTGCCGGCCGCATCCCTCTCGAAGAGAAAGAACTCCAGCTCGGGCCCGCACATCATCTCGTAGCCCAGGTCCTTGGCCCGCTGGGCCACACGCTTCAACGCGAGCCGCGGACAGCCGGCGAAGGGCGAGCCGTCGGGATTGTGGATGTCGCAGATCATCCCCGCCCGCACTCCCCGCTCATCGCTCCACGGAAAGATGACGAAGGTGTTGTAGTCGGGCCGCAGGAGCATGTCGCTCTCCTCGATCCGGCTGAAACCCTGGATCGACGATCCGTCGAAGAGGATCTCCCCGTCGATCGCCTTGGCGAACTGGCTCCGGGGAACCTCCACGTTCTTGATCGCGCCCATGATGTCGGTGAAGATGAGGCGGAGGAAGCGGACCTTGTGCTTCTTCAGTTGAGCGAGGATTTCACGTTTGGTCATTTCCGGCTCCCGGTTGAGATTGGCCGCAGCGGAGGTGCGGGGCGGCTGGCGAAGGTGTACGCCCATTCGTGCCAGATGTGCAAGTCCGATTGTACACTTTGTCGATTCTAGACCCATTTTCGATGAGAATGGTCAATAATCTTGCACTTTGTCCGGATTTTCCTGTCCATTCTGCATCCCTCCCCCTTCCTCTTTCCCCCTTGTGCCTTTTCCCTCTTGGACTTAGCCTGAGCCCGGACGAACCGGTCCGATCCCCGCCCCCACCCTGCAAGGCACCATGACCAAGACCTTCGTGCTCGACACCAACGTGCTCCTCCACGACGAGAATTCCCTGGAGACCTTCGGCGACAACGACGTGGTCATCACCCTCGACGTGCTCGAGGAGCTCGACCGCTTCAAGACCCATCGCGACGAACTGGGAAGAATGGCCCGCCACGTGGCGCGGCGGCTCGACGAACTGCGCCTGAAGGGCGACCTCAACCGGGGCGTTCCCCTCGAGAGAGGCGGCAAGCTCATGGTGCGTTTCGGCGAGAAGGGCGACAACCTTCCACCGGCCATGGACCGGACCATTCCGGACAACCGCATCATCGCCACCGCCCTGCGTCTGCGCGACGAGGAGAACCGCGACGTGGTCTTCGTGTCCAAGGACATCAACGCGCGCCTGAAGAGCGATACGCTGGGGCTGGAGACCGAGGACTACGAGCCGCAGAGGGTGGAATTCGACAAGCTGTGGGACGGCTACCGCACCCTCGCGCTGCCCGCCTCCGCCATCGACGCCTTCTACCAGGAGGGCTCGGCCCCCGCGCCCGAGGACATGTATCCCAACGAGCTGGTCCTCCTGCAGGACGAGGGCAATCCCAAGCACACCGCCCTGGCCCGGCACGATCCCGCCGAGAAGAGACTGATCCCCCTGCGCTACGAAGAGGTCCAGCCCTGGAAGCTGCGGCCCCTCAACCTCCAGCAACACTTCGCCATCGAGCTGCTCATGGACCCGGAGGTGAAGCTGGTGACCCTCATCGGCAAGGCCGGTACGGGGAAGACCCTGCTGGCCCTGGCCGCCGGCCTCGAGCAGGTGGCCGAGCGACAGATCTACCGGCGCATCCTCGTGAGCCGTCCCATCATGCCGCTGGGCAAGGACATCGGGTACCTGCCGGGCAGCAAGGAGGAGAAACTCGAGAGCTGGATGGAGCCGATCTTCGACAACCTGAAGTTCCTGGTCGATCCCCAACTGGAGGGGACCGACAGCAAGATCGACTTCCTCTTCGAGAAGGAATGGATCGAGGTGGAGGCAGTCACCTACATCCGCGGCCGTTCGCTTCCCAAGCTCTTCATCATCGTCGACGAGGCCCAGAATCTCTCGCCGCACGAAGTGAAGACCATCGTCAGCCGCGCCGGGCACGACACCAAGGTGGTGCTCACCGGCGATCCCTATCAGATCGACAACCCCTATCTGGACGCCAGTTCGAACGGCCTGACCACGCTCGTCGAACGCTTCAAGGACCAGTCCCTCTTCGGACACGTCACCCTCACCCGGAGCGAACGCAGCGAGCTGGCCAGTCTTGCCGCGGAGTTGCTGTGAGAGTCCGTCCCGCGTGACCGCACCCCGGTCCGCCCAAGCCAGGAGAGTCCACCGTCATGCATCCCATCCTCTTTCGTATCGGCCCCCTGAAGGTCTACAGCTTCGGGCTCATGGTCGTGCTGGCCTTCCTCGGCGGAGCCTGGGTCACGGCGAAGGAGCTGCGCCGCAAGTCCATCGAACCGGACGCCATCGACGGCTACCCCCTCATCGCCCTCGTCGGCGGCATCGTCGGCGCACGCATCTACTATCTCATCGACCACTTCCACGAGCTGCTGAGCAATCCCCTCGGCGAGCTCTTCTCCGGAGCCGGCCTCACCTGGTACGGAGGAGTGATCGGCGGCGCGGTGGCCGCCCTCGGCTGGGCCCGCCACAAGGGACAGAGCGTGTGGGCCATGTGCGACGCCTTCGCCCCGGGCCTGGCCCTGGCCTACGCCATCGGCCGCATCGGCTGCCACCTGTCCGGCGACGGCGACTACGGAAAGGTCACCACCCTTCCGTGGGGATACTCCTACGCCAAGGGCATGGTGCCCACGCCGCCGGGCGTCCTGGTGCACCCCACCCCCCTGTACGAGCTGGCGGCCATGCTCGTGGTCTTCGCCGTCCTGTGGCGCCTGCGCCGGCGCATCCTCGGCGACGGCCGCCTCTTCGGCCTCTATCTGATCCTGGCCGGCATCGAACGCTTCCTGGTGGAGTTCGTCCGGCGCAATCCCCCCGTCGCCCTGGGCTGGACCATGGCGCAGTGGACGAGCCTGGCCGCCATCGCGCTGGGGGTGCTCCTCTACGTGACCCGCCGTCCGTCGTCCCCGGCCGCGGGACCCCACAGTTGAGCGGACGGTGAAGATGCACACGTCCATCGGTGAAGACCTGGCCGGTGCCTCCCCCGGTGGTGACTACCAGCTCCTGGACTGCGGCGGGCAGGCGCGCCTGGAGCGCTTCGGACCGGTCATCCTGCAGCGGCCCTCGCCGGCGAGCCTGTGGCGGCGCCGTTTCCCCCAGCGGTGGAAGGAGGCCCACGCCGTCTACCACCGCTCGCCCGAAGGCGGAGGCGACTGGGAGAGACGCGCACCCTTCTCCGAGCCCTGGTGGATCGAGTTGGCCGGCATCAAGCTGCGTCTGCAGACCACCGGCTTCGGGCATCTGGGCCTCTTCCCCGAGCAGGCGCCCTTCTGGGAGTGGATCCGCCGCCGTTGCGCGCGCTCGCCACGGCCCCTGAAGGTGCTCAACCTCTTCGCCTACACCGGCGGCTCGTCGATCGCCGCCGCCCAGGGCGCCGCCGAGGTCACCCACTGTGACGCGAGCCGGGGCATCGTCCAGTGGGCGAGCGAGAACGCCCGGGCCAACGGCTTCGGCGCCGAGGATGAGAGTTCCGGCGGCCGCATCCGCTGGATCGTCGACGACGCGGCGGCCTTCGCCGCCCGCGAGATCAAGCGCGGCCACCGCTACGATGCGGTCATCCTCGATCCCCCGAGTTTCGGCCGCGGTCCGAAGGGCCAGGTGTGGAAGCTCGAAGCCGACCTTCCCGTCTTCCTCACCCGGGTGGGCGAGCTGTTGACGGACGAGCCGGCCTTCGTCCTGCTCAGCGCCCACACCCCCGGCGTGGGCCCGCTCGCCCTGCAAAACCTGCTGGCCGACGCCCTGGCTCCGCTCTCTTCCGGACGCTCCACGCCCGGGGGAAAGCGACCCCGCATCGACTTCGGAGAGATGAGCATCGCCGACACGGACGGCGGCCGGCGTCTTCCGAGCGGCACCTGGGCGGTGTGGAGCACCGGCGGGGACGGCCCCAAGGGGGAGGATCCAACGTGAAGCGGCCCGGCGAGGAAGTCATCACCAGCCTGCAGAACCCGCGGATCAAGGAGGCCGTCCGCCTCCTCGACCGGCGCGCCCGCAAACGCACCGGCCGCACCCGCATCGACGGAGCGCGCGAGCTGCTGCGCGCCCTCGACGGCGGCGTCCGTCCCGAAGCCCTGTACGTCTGCGAGGAGTTGGTTCGGCCCGGAGAGGGAGCCGAGGCCCTGCAGCGCTGCCGGCAACTGGAGGTGCCCATCTGGAGGGTGAGCGCGGAACTCAGTGCCCGCCTGGCCTTCGGCGATCGCAATGAAGGACTCTGCGCGATCGTGCGTTGGCAACCCCTCACCTTCGACGAGCTCACGATCCCCGACGACCCTCTGCTCCTGGTGGTCCAGGCCGTCGAGAAACCGGGCAATCTCGGCGCACTGCTGCGCACCGCCGACGGAGCGGGCGTCGACGCCGTCCTGCTGTGCGACGCGGTGACCGACGCCACCAACCCCAACGCCATCCGCGCCAGCATGGGCACGATCTTCACCGTCCCGCTGGCGCAGGGCGGCTCGGCCGATGCCTGGGCCCTCCTGCAGGCCCACCGGGTGCGCGTGTCCACTACGCGCCCGGAAGCCTCCACCAGCTATTGGGAGGCCGATCTCACCGGCCCGCTCGCCCTGGTCGTGGGCGCCGAACACGAGGGCCTGGGCGAGAGCTGGCAACAGGAGGAGATCACCGCGCTGCGCATTCCGATGGCCGGCGCCGCCGATTCGCTGAACGTCAACGTGGCCGCGGCCCTCGTTCTCTTCGAGGCCCGCCGTCAACGCTCCCGGCAGCGCGGAGAGAGCAACTAGAGCGAGTCCGCCCCGCTCGGCTGCATCGGCGCCTCCTGGGGAGGAGCCCCCTCCTGCCCGGAATGCCGGGACAGGTACTGATAGAGCTGGCCCACCGCGCAGGCGTTGGCGCGTTTCAGCGCCTTGGGCAGGAAGCGCTCGGCCAGCTTCTTGTCCTTCCGCGCGGAGATGGACATCGAGACCTTGTCCTTCTCCACCCCCTTGCAGACCGTGCTCCACACCACCTCTTCGGTGAGACGGTCGCGCAACTCCATGCGCAGTTCGACCACGCCTTCGGTCGGCGTGGGCAGGGGGATGAAGGTTCCCAGCAACACCCCGACGGCCCCCCACTTGAGACCATGGCTCAGGCTGGTCCCGGCACCGGCCGCGACGCCGATGCCCACGCCGGTGAGCAGCGGCACGATGAACTGCTTGCCGCTGCGGTGTACGTGGGTGGTCATGCTGAGTACCTGGGTGTTCAGCAGGTAGTCGGCGTTCTCGGGATTCTGGACCAGCCTGGCCACCCGGGTGGCCAGGATGTCCTGCATGATCGCGCGCCTCGCGACATCGGCCATGGGAACGTCCAGCCGATCGTCGGCGGGAAAGCGCAGGCTGATGAACGCGCCCTTCCCCTCACGCTCCTTCTGCGAGCGCAGATCGACCGGCTCCGCCACGAAGATGGAGGTGCTCGGTTGCTCGGTGAAGATGTTTCCCGATTCCTGGGGATAGTGGAGATAGACCGTGTACTTCGCACAGCCCCCCAGAAGGAGCAGTGCCATCGACAGGACAGCCGGCGCGGCTCTCCGCATCGCGCTCATGGAGACATCCCTTCCTGCCGAGCGCCGTGGGAAACGCCCAACCCTCGCTCACGGTTCCAGGGTCATTCCGTCCTTGGCCATCACGACCTCACCGTCGAAGTGGCCACGGAGACTGCGCTCGACCTCGTCCGGATCGGTCTCCGGGAAGAGATGGGTGACCACCAGCTTCTTCACCTCGGCCGCCTTGGCGAGTTGTCCCAGACGGCGGGGAGCCATGTGGGAGGCCTGCGCCCGTGCGTCGGTATAGGAACACTCAGAGATCAAGATATCGGCCTGGTGCGCCAGATTCAATAGCCCGTCCCCCTGTTCGGTGTCGCCGGTGTAGACGAGCACCTTCCCCTCGGCCTCCACCCGGTATCCCAGGTTCGCCATGCTGCCGTGATCGAGGAAGGCGGTGGTGAGGTGGGCCGGACCCTCCTGGAAGGTGGTCGCTTCGGCCTCCCGCAGATGCAGGGGATACTCGGGCTCCAGCCACTTCCATCCCCGGCGCAGGTTGTCCAGGAGGTTCGCCAGGCCCTCTGGCGCAGTGATGTGCAGAGCCTCCGTCCGCGCCGGCTGCGGTGCGTAGCGCAGGGCGAAGAGGAAGGGCACCAGATCGCTGCTGTGATCGGGATGCAGGTGGCTCAGGTGCAGGTACTTCAACTGGAGGGGATCGAGTCCGGCCTCACTGTAGCGGTTCAGGACGCAACGCCCCATGTCGAAGCCCAGCAGCTCCCCCTCCACCTCGACCGCGATTCCCGCCGAGGCCTGGTGTGCCACCGGATGAAGCGTTCCCGTTCCCAGCATGTAGATCTTCACGTCGTGTCGCCTCCTGGCTCTCCCCAGCGGAGACGCAATTCGGTCCCCACCTCGATGGAAAATTGGGCAGCGGCATCGCCCTCGCGCACCGCGATCTCCAGGGTGCCGCTGCTGCCGATGTACATGAGGGCCTCACCGCGGGCCACATCGCTGAAGCTCCGGTGCAGACCCTCCACCCTGTGGTCCCCGATCTCCACCGCCAGCCCTTCGGCCGGGCCCATCGCCTCGGCGGGCAGACCGGTGATGCAGTTGCCGAAGCGATCGATCCACAGCACGCTCGTTACGAGGACATCTTCGTGACGATACCACCATGGGCGGCCGCGTTCGAGCAATCCTTCCGGCCGGTCGGCGCGCCGCCGCAGCTCTCCCAGCTCCTCCAGGCGGGCTCCGGTGGCCAGCCGGGCCGCGGCCGGGGCGAAGAGATCCCGCCCCTCGAAGGTCGGGCTGATCGCTCCGGGGTTCACCCGGGCCGGATCCAGTTCGACCACCTCCAGATCCTCCGCGTCGGCGAAGGCCGCCAGGAGTCCGTTGTCCGGACCCACCAGGTAGCTCCCGCCGGTGGAGACGGCCACCGCCGGCCGTGCGCTCCCCACCCCGGGATCGACCACCGCCAGGTGCACCGTCCCCGGAGGGAACCACCGGAAACCGTTGTGCAGGGCGAAGGCGCCGCTCTCGATCGCGTGGGGCGGGACCTCGTGCGTCAGGTCGATCACCAGCGCTTCGGGCGCCCGCGCGGCCAGGACCGCCTTCATCATGCCCACGTACCAGTCCCGCAGACCGAAGTCGGTGGTCAAGGCGATCACCGGCCCGGCGGCGGCCCCCGGCTCCGGCGGTGGATCGAAGCGCTGCGAGCGGGGCGGCAGGCCCTCTCCTGCGCTGCCGCTCACAGTCCCTCCTCCCCTTCGGCCGGCGTCAATGGCGCCGGCGCCGACAGGGGCGAACCCAGGGGCCACTCCTCGGGCCGGGCATGCGCCTCGCGCAACATCTCCAGGAGCTGGGGATGCACCGCGGCCCCGGCGGCGACGATCCGCCGCCCCCAGAGGAAGTCGTCGCCCCCGGTGTAGTCGGTCACCACCGCTCCGGCCTCACCGGCGATCACGCTCCCGGCGGCCACGTCCCACGGCCGCAGCGTCGGCTCCCAGAAGCCGTCCAGCCTACCGGCCGCCAGGTAGCACAGGTCCAGCGCCGCGCTGCCTCCCCGGCGCAGACCCTGCGCCCGGGCCAGCGCCTCGCCGGCGCAGCGCAGGTTCAGCCGGCAGACCTCCGCCCGCTGGTAGGGAAAGCCGGTGGCGAGCAGGGCCTCCGCGAGCCGTGTACACGGTCGCAGCGCCAGGGGACGCGCCGGTCCTCCCCGTCTTGGATTCTCCAAAGTCGCGCCATTGCCGGCACTTGCCATGAACAGTTCATCCAATACTGGAGCATACACCACGCCGGCCACCGGGCGGTGCCCCTGCCATCCTCCGATGGAGATGACGTGGAAGGGATGGCCGTGGACGAAGTTGGTGGTCCCGTCCAGCGGGTCGACATACCAGCACGGCCGGCCCTCGAGTTCATCGCGCGCCCGTCCCTCCTCGCTGACCACCGCCCAATCGGGAAAGCGCGCCCGCAGGGCGTCGACCAGCAGTTCCTCCAGTTCCATGTCCACTTCGGTGACCAGGTTCACCGGCCCCTTCGCGTCCACCTGGAGGTGCTCGCGGACCTCGAGCAGTTTCTCCCCGGCCCGCAGGACGAGTTCGCGCAGGAAGGAGAGGATCTCCGCGGAACCATCGTCGCTCCCGCTTGGCGCCATCGCCGGCCGCCGGTCATCCCGTGCCTCAGTCATCGTCACCTCCACCACCAGACATCCCTTCTCCGTCACCGGCTTCCGTGCCTCCGACTTCTCCGTCGCCGGCTTCCGTGCCTCCGACTTCTCCGTCGCCCGCTTCCTCCCCGCAGAGTTCGAGCAGACGACCCTTGTCCAGTTGCGCCTCGAAGGCCTCCAGACGGCACTCCGGACGCCGCCATTCTCCCGGAGGCAAGCCCGCCTTGCGGCACAGTGCATCGAGGAAGGCCTCACGGTCGAGATGGTGTTCGACGGCCACCTGCGGCAACAGCAGTCCACGTTGATGGTGACAGTCGATGATCAGCCCGTGACGGCCCACCTCCACCTCGGCCGCCTCGATGGGAACGCTGGGGGTGAGCACGGAGATCTCCACCTCCACCTCGGGCAGGGCTTCCACCGGAAGCCGGTCGAAGCGGGGATCCTCCAGCGCCGCTCCACGTGCCGCCTGGGCCACCGTGTCCCACAGCGGCCACGGAGACTGGACGTAACCGATGCAACCGGCCAGTTGACCTCGGCGGGTGAGGGTGACGAAGGCCCCTCCTTCCCTCTCCAGGAGCGGATCCGGACACATCTCGTCGGGGACCTCCTCGCCCCGCAGACAGGCGGCGCTCACCCGGGCCGCCCGGCGAAGCAGGGTCCGCAGACTGGACGAGGGCAGCAGCTCGATCATGGTCGGCACCTCCTTCCGGCCAGAGGCTCGTGGCAAGAGGACGGGGATGGTCCCACCGCGGGAGGATTCCCCTCCAGCGCGGGCGTTCTCCCCTGCGGGAAAGGGTGACCCTCCCCGGCGGCTCTGTCTAGTGTCGGCCCGAGGCCGGTCCGCCGAAGAGGACCGCCGGTGAGGGGCCCGTCTCCGGGTCTCCGCCGTGGACCGGATCGTCGGCGCTGCGGATGCGGTACCCGCCCCGTTCGGCCAGCTCCCAATGGGAGGGCACGAAGCCGCTCCAGACGCGGGCCACCTCTCCCCCCTCCAACCAGATCGCGCCGGGCCACACCGGCATCAGTTCCCTGAACGCGGCGGCGGAGATCCGGTGGATGGGGTAGTCCGGCGAGAAGGCCTCCCGGAAGGCCCCCAGCGAGGGCTCTCCGCTGAAGGTGATGCCGTGGACCTCGAAGTCCTCCAGGCGATCGGCCGTCATCTGCACCCCACCGGCGAAGGCCCAGCAGTGATCACAGTCGGCCGAGAAGAAGAAGAGCAGGCCATCTTGGGGCAGACGCAGCGGAGGGTTGGCACCGTCGAGCAGGTGCAGGGCCTGCGCATCCATCTCGCCGCGGGCCGAGGGCGAGCCATCCGCCACCGGCGCTCCCACGAGGAAGAGCAACACACCCAGACTGAAACTCCCCCACGCCAGCGCGTGCCAGAGCGGCGAGGCTTGGACCACGCGGTCGCGGCCCCGCCACAGGACGATCAAGGTCAGGCCCAACAGGAAGACGTCGATCCAGATCTCACGGGAGGGCGGCATCCGCAGCACCTCGCCGAAACATCCACAGTGCTCGAAACCCCTGCGGATGGCCTCGGCCATCAACGCGATGAAGACCACCACCAGGGCGAGGTTCAGCCATGCCGCCACCCGGCGGAAGATGCCGCTGAGGAAGAGCAGGCCCAGGGTGAGTTCCAGGGCCACCGCCGCCGCCGACGCGGGCAGCACCAGCGAGGAGGGGAAGAGGTGGAATTGACCGATGATGTCCAGGAAGCTCCCCGGCGACGCGATCTTGGTGCCGGCGGAGAACAACAGGAGCAGGCCGAGAAGGATGGAGGCCGCCTCGGCCACCCGATGAGCCGTTGAGTGGTGTCCCTCATCGGCACTATTGTGTACGCTGTTGGTCGGGTTCATGGTCCGCACTAGATTGGGGCGTGGCCGTCACTTGTCAAGAGCGGCCGGAAAAACAGGGAGAGAACGGGGACGAGGGGAAGGACGAGAACAGCAGGACAGCAAGGACGATGGAAACGACCGCAACGGCGGGAACACCGTAATGGGACGACGAAGCGGGACCAGCGAAAGGAAGTCATGAGATGACCGACACGAGGACATCCTCCGCCAGCAGTGCAGAGATCATGGAGTTGAGCGAGAAGGTCGGTGCCCACAACTACCATCCCCTTCCGGTGGTGATCTCCACCGCCGAGGGCGTATGGGTGCACGACCCGGAGGGCCGCCGCTACATGGACTTCCTCTCCGCCTACTCGGCGGTCAACCAGGGTCACCGTCATCCTCGCATCATCCAGGCCCTCAAGGACCAGGCCGACCGCTGCACCCTCACCAGCCGTGCCTTCTACAACGACCGCATGGGCGAGTTCCTCCAACGCCTGTGCGACTACACCGGCTACGAGATGGCCCTGCCCATGAACACCGGGGCCGAGGCGGTGGAGACCGCGCTGAAGACCGCCCGACTGTGGGGAACGAAGGTCAAGGGCATCCCCGACGGCGAGCAGGAGATCATCTGCTGCGAGGAGAACTTCCACGGCCGCACCATCACCATCGTCTCCTTCTCGACCGATCCGCTGGCCCGTGACGGCTTCGGACCCTTCACCCCCGGTTTCAAGGTCATCCCCTACAACGATCCCCAGGCCCTCGAGGACGCCATCGGTGACAAGACCGTCGCCTTCCTGGTCGAGCCCATCCAGGGCGAGGCCGGAGTGAACGTCCCCGACGAGGGCTACCTGAAGGCGGTGCGCGAGATCTGCACCCGCCACGGCATCCTGATGATCGCCGACGAGGTGCAGACCGGTTTCTGCCGGACCGGCCGCCGCTTCGCCTGTGACCACGAGGACGTGCGTCCGGACATGATGTGCCTGGGCAAGGCCCTCGGCGGAGGTGTCCTCCCGGTCTCGGCGGTCGTCGCCGACGCCGATGTGCTGGGCGTCTTCACCCCGGGCTCGCACGGCTCCACCTTCGGCGGCAATCCGCTGGCGGCCGCCGTCGGCATCGCGGCCATCGACGTGCTCGAGGACGAGAAGCTCGACGAGCACGCCGAAGAGCTCGGCGAATACGTGCGCCAGCGGCTGCGGGCGATCGACTGTCCGCGCATCCGTCAGGTGCGCGGCAAGGGTCTGCTCAACGCCGTCGTCTTCGACGACGGCTTCGAGGCGTGGGACGTCTGCGTGGCGCTGAAGGAAGAGGGCCTGCTGGCCAAGCAGACCCACGGCAACATCATCCGCTTCGCGCCGCCGCTGGTGATCACCCGCGAGGAGATCGATCAGGCCCTGGACATCATCACCCGGGTCTTCGAAGCCATCTGAGGTGCCTGTGAACCCACCCGAGGGAAAGCCGCCGTCCTCCTCCCCCTCCGAGAACGAGGAGAGCCGCCGCGCAGCCGAGAGCGAGGAGAGCCGCC
>JAOZPE010000029.1:4673-8544 GCA_029932915.1 Candidatus Krumholzibacteriia bacterium | reverse complement strand
CGAGGAGAGCCGCCGCGCAGCCGAGAGCGAGGAGAGCCGCCTGGCCGCCGTGGCCCTGGCCCGGGCGTCCGCGCACGAGGTGAACAACGCGCTCACCGCCGTGCGCGGCTACCTCGACCTGGCCCGGGCCGAACTGAAGGAAGGGGATACGAGCCTGGAGGCCCTGCTCAAGGCCGACCGCGCGGTGGAGGCCGCTGCCGCCGCGGTGCGCGACTTCCTCGACACCACGCGTCAGGAAGGTGTGTTCAGCGGCAGCGGAGGCTTCGCCGGCCTGATCGACGAAGCGCGCGCGCTCCTGCAGAATCGTTCGGTCCCGCCCCCGACCCACCCCTCCGGTGGCGACGAGACGAGACCCAGGACACCGACGGTCCCCCACCTCATCCTTGTTGCCGAGGACGACACCTTCGTCCGATCGATCCTCGTGTCGGGCCTGCGCGCGGCCGGCTACGAGGTGCGGCTGGGAGAGAACCGCGAGGAACTGGTCTCCCTGTGCAACGCGCATCTGGACCGTTCGTTGATCCTGGTCGTCGACCTGGAGATGAAGAGTCTCGGCGACCTCCGCGAACCCGACAAGATCATCCACGGCTGCCCCACCACGGTGCCCATCATCCTGTTGAGCAGCGAAGCCGACCCGGGCGATCTCAGTCACGATGGACGCCAGATCCACTGGATCCGCAAGCCCTTTCCCATGGCCACGCTCCTGGAGATCGTCGAGCGCTGTGGACGGGATGAGGCGGCCGATCCCCGGACCGACATGGATGAAGGAACGGATCCCAGCACTCCTCCTCCCTTCTAGAAGGTGGTGACGCCATGACCACCAGGAAGAACCGGACGACCCTGCGCATCCTCGTGGTGGACGACCACACCCTGGTCCGCGAGGCGGTCGCCGATCAATTGTCCCGGCAGGCGGATTTCGAAGTGGTGGGAACGGCGGCCGAGGCCAGTGAGGCGCTGAGGATGGTTCCCCAGGTCAAACCCGACATCGTCCTGATGGACATCGACATGCCGGGCATGATCTGCTTCGACGCGGCCCACCGCCTCACCTCCTCCGGGGACACGCCGAAGATCATCTTCCTCAGCGCCTTCTTCCACGACCGCTACATCGAACAGGCCCTGCGGGTGAAGGCCCGGGGTTACGTGGTCAAGACCGATCCCCCGGCCAACCTCATCGCGGCCATCCGCGAGGTCGCCGGCGGCGGCTCCTACTTCTCCGAACAGGTGCGGGCACGCCTGCTGGTGGGCAAGAACGGCGTGGAACTGGCCAACAAGGGACAGACCGCGGTCTCCATGCTGACCCAGAGGGAGATGGAGGTCCTGCGCTACGTGGCCCAGGGCCTGTCCAAGAAGGAGATCGCGCGCACCATGCACCTGAGCACCAAGACCGTCGAGAACCACAGCGCGCGCCTGATGAAGAAACTGAACATCCACGACCGGGTTGAGCTGGCGCGTTTCGCCATCCGCGAGGGACTCGCCGAGGCATGAGACAGGCGCTCATGGTCCTGCGCAAGGAGATCCGGGAGGCCTCGCGCGACCGGGGCATGCTCCTGCATCTGGTGCTCATTCCGCTCTTCCTGTATCCGCTGCTCGGCTTCGGCGCCTGGCAGATCTTCCTGCTCATCGAGGGCAGCGCCGAACGCCGTCCCGCCCTCGTCCTGCTCGACGCCTCCCTCCCCGCCGATCTCGGAGACTCCCTGCGGACCCGCCCCCATCTGCGGGTGGAGGAGATCGAGCTGGAGGCGGGCGTCGGCCGGCCGCGGGAAGAGTCCACCGGCACACAGGTCCGGGAAGGGTCCACCACGGCCGGGATCGAGGCAGGCGCCACCGCCGAGCGCCTTCCCTCCATCGCCGACTTCCGCCATCTGCGGCAGCAGCGCAAGGAGGATCCGCCCCAGGTCCTCCTCGCCTGGGACGCCACCCGGCGGCGCTACGGCCTGTATCACGACTCCTCGAGGGAGAGCTCGCAGCGGGCCCGCGCGGTGGTCGCGGAGGTGGTGCGCGCGCGCATCGAACGCGTCGAGGAGGAACGGGGTCGCGAGCTGGGCATGAGCGGACCGGAGCTGCGACCCTTCGTGATCGAGGCCGTCGACACCGCCTCGCCGCGTCAGCTCGGCCGCTACCTGCTCTCGCTGCTGCTGCCGGTCCTGCTGGTCATCATGCTGCCCCAGGGCGCGTACTACGCCACCCTGGACACGGTCGTCGGTGAACGCGAGCGGGGCACCCTGGAGACCCTGATCACCTCTCCGCTGCAGCGGGGCGAGATCATCCTGGGCAAGTTCCTCTTCGTCACCCTCTCCAGCCTGGTCTCCTTCGCGCTGAACCTGCTCAGCCTGGGTCTCTTCCTGGGTTTCGTCCTGCAGCTGATGGGAATCGGCGATTCCATCGGCGTGCAGCCCTCCCTGGTGGACATCCTGGTGATCCTGGTTGCGGCCACCCTGACCGCGGCCTTCCTCTCGGCCGCGATGATGGTCGCCGCCGTCGGCAGCCGGAACTATCGCGAGGGACAGACCGCCCTGATGCCGCTCTACCTGCTGCCCGCCCTGGCGGGTCTGGTCATCGCCACCCAGGGGGACGTCCTGAGCCCCGCCCTGGCCTGGATCCCGGTGGTCAACGTGGCGGCGCTGTTGCGGGAGGTGCTCCGGGGACAGCCGCAGCCCTCGATCATCGTCCACAGTCTCGTCTCGCTCCTCGTCTTCACCTCGCTGTCGCTGGCGATCGCGGCGCGGATCGGGCGACGCGAGGAGATCCTCTTCGATCCCCGTCTGCCCTTGCGCCGCCTTCTGCGATGGGGCCTGCGAAGCGAAAGGAAGCCGTGATGAACACACCGGCCATCGAGGTCCACGAGCTGGTGAAGATCTATCCCGATCACCGAGGCGGAGAGGGAGTGCGGGCCGTCGACGGGGTGAGCTTCCACTGCCGTCCCGGAGAGGTCTTCGGTCTGCTCGGTCTCAACGGTGCGGGCAAGACCACCACCCTGCGCATGCTCTCCACCTCGCTCACGCCGAGCTCGGGCCACGCCTCGGTCAACGGATTCGACATCGCCACCGAATCGCAGCAGGTCCGCCGTTCCATCGGCTTCCTCTCGGGGACCACCGGCCTGTACCACCGGCTGACCGCGCGGGAGATGGTCCGCCTCTTCGGTGAGCTGCAGGGACTGCGGGGAAGACAGCTGGATGAACGGGTGGACGAGGTGTTCTCGATCTTCGGCATCGACCGCTACGCCGATCAGCGCTGCGAGAAGCTCTCCACCGGGATGAAGCAGAAGGTCAACATCGCCCGCACCGTGGTCCACGATCCACCCGTCCTCATCCTCGACGAGCCCACCAGCGGCCTGGACGTGCTGGCCGCCTCGACCACCCTGGACTTCGTCGAGCAGGCCCGGGACGAGGGCAAGTGCGTGCTCTTCTCCACCCACATCATGAGCGAGGTCGAGCGCCTGTGCGACCGGGTGGGCATCCTCCATCGGGGACGTCTGCGCGCCGTGGGAACACCCGACGAGCTCAAGCAGGCCTCCGGTGAACGCTACCTGGAGGAAGTCTTCAAACGCATGGTCAAGGACGACCCGGCGTGAACCGTACCGTCCTCATCCTCCTGCGCAAGGAACTGCTCGAGTTGCGCGCCGACCGCAAGGCGGTCATCCTGGGCGTCTTCCTGCCGGTCTTCCTCTATCCGCTGCTCTTCTTCTTCACCTCGACCCTGGAGAAGCGGCATGAACGGCAGCAGCAGGATCTGCCCAGCCGCGTCGTCCTCCTCGATGCAGCCCGCCGTTTCGCCCCCTCCCTCGAGCAGGACGGGCGCTTCGAGCTGGTCTCCCTGGGCGGCGGTGACGACGCCGACGCAGCACTCGCCCAGGGCCGGGTGGACGCCGTGCTCT
>JAOZPE010000029.1:1333-4573 GCA_029932915.1 Candidatus Krumholzibacteriia bacterium | reverse complement strand
CCGCGGCCGCCGAGGGCCACGGCACGTTCGAGGCGGCACGGTCCCCGTCCCCACCGCACTACCTCATCCGCTACCGGCGCACCCTCGAGCGCAGCCAGCTCGCCCTGCAGCGCCTGCGCGCCCATCTGGAGAAGGTCCGCGCCGAGCAACGGCAGGAGGCCTACCGTCGCCACGGCGGCACCGGCGTGCTCGACTCGCTCGAAGTGCTCGAGGAGGTGGACGTGGCCACCGCCGAGGAGGCCGGCGGCGCCCGGGCCGGTCGCCGTCTGGTCTACCTGCTGCTGATGACCCTCTTCGTCAGCGGGGCCACCCTGGCGAACGATCTGGTCGCCGGGGAGAAGGAGCGTGGCACCATCGAGACCCTCTATCTGCTGCCGGTGCCCCGCCGCGACATCGCCGTCGCCAAGACCCTGGTCGTCGTGGGCGGCACGACGATCTCCGGCGTGCTGAGCCTGGTGAGCATCTCCGCCTGCTACGCCGCCGGCTGGATCGACAGCCCCGGCGCCCTGGCCGGCACGATCTCCCCGCTCCTGCTCGCCGCCGCGGTGCTGCTGGTGGTGCCCCTGGCCCTCTTCCTGGGCGGCCTGCTGCTGGGGATCTCCACCTTCGCGCGAAGTCTGAAGGAATCGCAGCAACTCGTTCTGCCCGCTATGATCATCTGTTTCGGCGCGGGCATCCTGAGCATGAGCCAGGCGGTCCGCCTCGACTCGGCGGTGGCCCTGGTGCCGGTGGCCAACGTGGCCCTGGCCATCCGCGATCTCTTGGCCGGGCAGATCCGCCCGCTCTCGATCGTCCTGGTCAGCGGATCGAGCCTGCTGTGGAGCGCGCTCCTCCTGTACGGGGTCACCCGCCAGTTGCAGCGCGAGGAGATGGTCCTGGGCTTCGACCCCGAGCCCCTCTTCGCTCCCACCCGCGCCGGACGCCGCCGGGCCATCCTGCTCGCCCTGTCCCTCAGCGTGCTCGCCTACTTCTACCTGGGAAGCCTGTTGCAGTCGCGCTGGAACACACGCGGCGTGCTGATCAGTCTGTGGGGACTCCTGCCCCTGCTCGGCGCACTCAGCCTCTGGTTCGTCGGCACCGGCAACCGTTCCCTGCGAGAGCTCCTCTCCCTGCGTGCAGCGCCGTCGCGCGCGCTCGCGGCCGCCGTGCTCTTGGCGTGGGGACTCATGCTGCCGATGATGGGCGGCTGGATGCGCCTGCAGGCCCACTTCCTTCCCGCGCCCGAATCGATGGGTGAGGATCTGCAGGCCCTCTTCACCGGCCTGCCCACGTGGAAGATCTTCGTGCTCGGCGCACTGTCCCCGGCGATCTGCGAGGAGCTGTTGTTCCGCGGCGTCTTCCTCGGTCTGCTGCGCCGCTACGGAAGCGAACGTGCGGCCGTTCTCACCACCGCGGTCTTCTTCGGCCTGATCCATCTGAGCATCTTCCGCTTCGTCCCCACCGCGGTGCTCGGCGTCCTGCTGGCCCTGCTCGTGGTCCGCAGCGCTTCGATCCTGCCCGCGATGCTCTTCCACCTCTCCTACAACGGCACCCTCCTGTTGGGACAGCTGCTGTTGGAGGACCATCCCCTGCCCTTCGCCGTCGACGGCGCGTTGGCCTGGGCCCTCTCTCTCGTCCTGCTCGCCACGGGAGCGGTCCTCCTGCGTTCGATCCCGGTCTCGTCCCCCTCCACCCCGCATCGGACGCCATGAAGGCGCGCATCGTCGAGGAGTCGCGCCGCATCTGGGCCCTGGCCGGTCCGGTCATCCTCACCCAGGTGGCCACGATGATGCTGGGCGTGGTCGACACGATCATGGTCGGCCACGTCGGCGTTCAGGAGCTGGCCGCCGCCGCGCTGGGCCACCTGTGGACCTTCGGGACGCTGATCTTCGCCATGGGCGCGGTCATCGGCATGGACCCCATCATCACCCAGGCCGCGGGCGCCCGCGACCGCCACCGCCTGGGGGTCACCCTGCAACAGGGCATCCTGCTCGCCGTGCTGGTGAGCATCCCCATCACGGCCCTGTGGTTGATGACCCGCCGCGCGCTCATCTGGATGGGGCAGGATCCCGTCCTGGCCGCCCAGGCCGCCGTCTACGTCCGCGTCCAGCTTCCCGCCGTCCTCTTCTTCCTGGTGTACACCGCCCTGCGCCAGTACCTGCAGGGCCGCGGCATCCTCCGGCCCGCGCTGACCGTCGCGATCCTCGCCAACCTCTTCAATGTCCTGGCCAACTGGGTGCTCATCTTCGGCCATCTGGGCATGCCCGCCCTGGGCCTGAAGGGCGCCGGCATCGCCACCGGCTCGACGCGCGTGCTGATGGCCCTGCTCCTGCTGTGGATCGTATGGAAGTGGCGTCTCCATCGGGCCGCATGGGTTCCCATCGGACGCGAGGCATTCTCCGCGCGAGAGCTGTTGCAACTGTTCCGGCTGGGCCTCCCGGTGGGCCTGCAGCTCAGCCTGGAGGTGTGGGCCTTCCAGATCTGTACCCTGATGGCCGGACGCCTCGGGGAGATCCCCCTGGCCGCCCATACCATCGTCCTCAACCTGGTGTCGATGACCTTCATGGTGCCCCTGGGCATCGCGCTGGCCGCGGTCACCCGGGTGGGACAGCGCATCGGACAGCGCAACTTCGCCGGCGCCCAGTTCAGCGCCTGGGTCGCCCTGGGGATGGGCGCCACGGTGATGGCGATCTCGGCACTGGTCATCGCCTCGACCCGCCACCTCCTGCCCCTGCTGTACACCCGCAACGCCGAGGTCATCGCCTTGGCGGCGACGATCCTGCCCATCGCCGCCGCCTTCCAGCTCTTCGACGGCACCCAGGTCACCGGCGGCGGGGTGTTGCGCGGCATGGGGAGCACCCAACCTGCGGCCTACATCAACCTGGTGGGCTACTACGGCATCGCCCTGCCCCTGGCGTGGTGGCTGGGCTTCCACACCCACCTGGGACTGAGGGGCGTGTGGTGGGGCCTGGCCCTGGGCCTCTCGCTGGTCGCGATCACCCTGGTGGTATGGGTCGCCCGGTGGGGACCCGCGCACGCCCGGCCCATCTACGACGAGGCCCCGCGCACCTGAGTGGCGGGGCCTTGCTGCATGTGGATCTCCGGTGAAGCCGGCGAGGCCGGAGGTGCCACCTGGTCCGGGGCCGTGCTCTCCGGAGTTCCGCCCTAGTGCGGGTCGGTCATCCGACGGGGATCCAGCAGCACCTTGAGCTCGGCCGCGTCGAGCAGCTTCTCCTCGAGCACCACGTCACGGATCGTCCT
>JAOZPE010000029.1:0-1323 GCA_029932915.1 Candidatus Krumholzibacteriia bacterium | reverse complement strand
GTCCGCCCCTCCTTGAGCGCCCGCTTGGCGATGCGCGAGGCCGCGTCATAGCCGATGACCGGGGCCAGGCTGGTCACCACCATCAGCGACTGCTCCAGGAGCTCCTTCACCCGCTTGCGGTCGACCTTCAGGCCGACGAGCAGCTTGTCGACGAAGGCGTCGATCACGTGGCTCAACAGGTGCACGTTCTCCAGGAAGGCATCGGCGATCAGGGGCATGGCCACGTTCAGCTCGAGGATCGAACCGACGCCGCCGAAGCCGCCGTAGGTGATGACCGTGTCGTTGCCGATGACGCGGGCCGCCACCTGGACCATGCTCTCGCACATGACCGGGTTGACCTTGCCCGGCATGATGGACGAGCCGGGCTGGGTCGCCGGCAACAGGAGTTCGCCGAGACCACAGCGCGGACCGCTGCCCAGCCAACGGATGTCGTTGGCGATCTTCGACAGGCTCACCGCGATGGTCTTCAGGGTACCGGAGGCCTCCACCATGGCGTCCTTGGTCGCCTGGGCCTCCGGGTGGTTCTCGGCCTCGCGGAACTTCAGGCCCGTCCGACGGCTCAGCTCGGCGCACACCTTGCGCGCGAAGCGCGGGTGGGTGTTGATACCCGTTCCGACCGCGGTGCCTCCGATGGCCAGCTCGGTCAATCCCTCCAGCGCATGGTCGAGGCGGCGGATGCCGTGCTCGAGCTGCGAGGCATAGCCGGAGAAGACCTGGCCCACCCGGATGGGCGTGGCGTCCATGAGATGGGTCCGCCCGATCTTGGTGATCCGGTCCCACTGGCGCGCCTTCTTCTTCAGCTCGCGGTGCATGCGCACCATCGCCGGCCGCAGTTCGTTCTTCATGCTCAGGGCCGCCGCCACGTGCAGGGCGGTCGGGAAGGTGTCGTTGCTGCTCTGACCCATGTTCACGTGGTCGTTGGGATGCAGCGGATCCTTGGCCCCCACCGGCTTGCCCTTGAGTCGGGCCGCATGGTTGGCGATGACCTCGTTCGCGTTCATGTTGGTCGAGGTCCCCGAACCGGTCTGGAAGACGTCGACCGGGAAGTGCTCGTCGAGTTCACCCTTGGCCAGCGCGTTGGCCGAGCGGATGATCGCCCGCGCCTTCACCGCGGGCAGTTTTCCCAGATCGAGATTGGCCTGGGCGCAGGCGGCCTTCAGGTGCCCGAAGGCGTGGATGACCTCGGCCGGGACCGGCCGGCCGGAGATGGGGAAGTTCTCGACGGCACGCTGGGTACTGGCTCCCCACAGCGCCCAACGGGGCACCAGCATCTCGCCCATCGAATCTCGTTCTTTGCGGTAGCTCGCCATGACTCACCTTCCA
>JAOZPE010000055.1 GCA_029932915.1 Candidatus Krumholzibacteriia bacterium | reverse complement strand
TCGAACCCCGGACACGCGGATTATGATTCCGCTGCTCTAACCAACTGAGCTACGCCGGCACCAGGGAGTAGGGCTCCATGACCCCGCCGCACCGGGGGAAGCCTCACTCCTTTTCCAGGCAGGCACCAAAGGTATCGTCCCGGCCAGACGGTGTCAAATGGAGGGCAGGCCATGGACTTCCTTCGCCTGGCCCCCTTGCCCGCTTGCCCGCTGCGGTCCCTCGCCCTAGGATCGTTCTCGGGCCGCCGGCCCGGGTCCCGAGCTCCCCAGGTGTTCCACGAGGTCTGCCATGTCCACCGCCCTGCCCCCTCTGCGCCACTTCGAGCTGGATGACGCCGACCCCACCCTGTTGGCCGGCCGGCGTGTGGCCATCCTGGGTTACGGCAACCAGGGCCGGGCCCACGCCCTGAATCTGCGCGACAGTGGGGTCGAGGTGGTGGTGGGTCTGCGCGAGGGGAGCCGCCGGCGTGAGCAGGCCGCCCGCGACGGCTTCGTGGTGAAGGGTCTGGCCGAGGCGGCCACCGGTGCCTTCATCGTCATGGTGCTGGTGCCCGACGAGGTGCACGGCGAGGTCTACCGCGAGCAGATCGAGCCGGTGATGTCGGGGGATTCGCACCTGGCCTTCGCCCACGGTTTCTCCATGGCCTTCGGCCTGGTCACTCCGCCACCCCAGCAGAGTACCCTGCTCGTGGCGCCCAAGGGCCAGGGGGACAAGTTGCGCGAGGCCTTCCTGGCCGGAGGGGGCCTGCCCGGACTGATCGGAGTGCAGGGGCCCGATCCGGGGGAGAGTCTGAAGGTGGCCCTGGCCTATGCCCGCGCCTGTGGCGCCCTGGCCGGAGGGGGCCTGCTCAGCTCCTTCCGCGAGGAGGCGGTCACCGATCTCTTCGGCGAGCAGGTGGTGTTGTGCGGGGGGATGGTCGAACTGATCACCGCTGCCTGGGAGACCCTGGTCGGCCGGGGCTATTCACCCGAGGGCGCGTATTTCGAATGCCTGCACGAGGTGAAGATCATCGCCGACCTGATCCACCAGCGGGGGGTCGACGGCATGCGCGAGGGCATCTCCACCACCGCCGCCTACGGGGGGCTGAAGGCCGCCCCGAGGATCATCACCGAAGAGACCCGCCGGACGATGGAGGGGATGCTCGACGAGATCGAGAGCGGAGACTTCGCCCGGGCCTTCCTCGCCGAACAGGAGCGGGGCTCGCCTTGGCTGGAAAGCATGAAACAAAACGAGCGCGATCACCCTATGCAGAAGACCGGCCGCCGTCTTCGCGACTTCCTGCGGCGCTGTCAGCTCGACGGGGGCACGCAGGATGGCTCCCGGAGGGAGTAGAGCGAAGAGAGGAGCAGAAGGAGGCACGCCATGAACTTCGAATCCCATCCCCCCGATTCCACGCCGGATGCTTCCTTCCGGGAAGAAGCGGCCCCGCCCGAGCCGTCCTCGGCGATGGGCTCCACTTCGGTGAGGGGCTCGACTTCGGCGATGGGTTCTACCCCGGCGGCAGATCCCACCCCGGCGACCGCTCCCATGGGCTGGGCCCGTCTGGTCTCGATCGTCCACCGGCCCGGAGCGACCTTCGAGGCCGTGGCCCGCCGGCCGCAGCCCTGGATCCCCATCGTCGCCCTGGCCCTGCTGGTGGGGGTGGGCTCGGCCCTGATCGCCCACATCTCCGGGCCCGAGCAGATGGAGATGATGCTGCACAGCAAGTGGGGAGAGAGACTGGCGAACGATCCCGACTTCGACCAGAAGCTCGACGACGCGAGACACCCCTCCGTGGCCGGGCGCGTCACCAGTGGGCTCAGCGGTGCAGTCGGCGTGGTGTTCATGGTGGCCGTCACCTCCTTCTTCTACTGGCTCATGTGCCTGGTGCTCGGGGGAAGGCAGGGTTTCCAGCGCACCCTCGATGTGGTGGCCCTGGGAAGCTGGATCGGATCGGGGGTGGGCTTCGCCGCGACCCTTCCGCTGATCCTGGCCAAGGGTTCGGTGATGTCGGTCGGCTACAGCCTGGCCCCGTTGCTGGCTCTCTTCGGAGGGGATGCGGATCCCCAGGGCTTCGGTTATCGCCTTCTGCAGAGTTTCACCAACGGTTTCGCGATCTGGCAGTTGGTGCTGATGGCCATCGGTTTCGCCATCGTGCACCAGATGGGCCGCGGACGTGGCTGGGTGGCAGCGCTGGTCCCCTGGCTCATCGGCTCGGCCCTGAGCCTGTGGATCGCCAGCTTGACCATGTAGGAGAGAGCAAGGGCAGGAAGGTAGGGCGAAGATGAAGAAGAAAAAGGTGTGGATCACTCTGGGAGCCGTCGTCCTGGTGGCCCTGCTCGTGGTGGCCAACCTCAAGTCGAGGGAGAAGCTGGAGAAGGTGCGCGTGGACGCGGTGATCCGTGGGCCCCTGACCGAGGTGGTGAACGCCAGCGGCAAACTGCGGCCGAAGACCAAGGTCGATGTCAGCGCGACGGTCATGGGCAAGATCACCCGCTTGGCGGTCGAGGAGGGGGACGTCGTCCACAAGGGCGACTTCCTCCTGGAGATCGATCCCAGCGAGTACCTGTCGATGGTCAAGTCGGCCGAGGCCGCCCTTCAGAGCGCCCGGGAGGATCTGGCCCTGGCCCAGGCCAACGCCGAGAAGGCCCGGCTCGACCTGGAGCGCGCCGAGAACCTGCGCAAGCGGGGTCTGAGCAGCACCAAGGACTACGAGGCGGCCATGACCGCCAAGAAGGTGCAGGACGCCCAGGTGGCGGCGGCGCGTGGAAGGGTGGCCCAGGCCGAGGCCGAGCTCGAACGCCTGCGCCACAACCTGAGCAAGGTCACCTTGCACGCCCCCATCTCGGGCATCGTCACCCGCCTCAACGTCGAAGAGGGTGAGAACGCCATCATCGGCACGATGAACAATCCGGGAACCCTGCTGTTGACGGTGGCCGACCTGGACACCATGGAGGCCGAGGTCAAGGTGGACGAGACGGAGATCGTGCGGGTGAGGCTGGGGCAGCAGGCCAAGGTGGAGATCGACGCCTACCCGGACACCGTCTTCCAGGCCGTGGTCACCGAAGTGGGCAACAGCCCCATCTACACCAACACCGGCGTGGGCCAGCAGGCGGTCGACTTCAAGGTGGTCCTGCGTCTGCTCGACCACATCGACGGTGTGCGGCCGGGCCTGTCCGCCACCGCCGACATCACCGTGGCCCACCGCGATTCGTGTCTCTCCATCCCCATCGCCGCCCTCGTCGAACGCGACAAGAAGGAAGGCGTCTTCGTCGTGGGCGGAGGCAACGTCGTCTCCTTCCGGCCGGTGCAGGTGGGCATCGCCGGGGAAGAGCGCTTCGAGGTGCTCTCCGGAGTGAAGGAGGGGGAGAAGGTGGTCAAGGGACCGCTCACCGCGCTGCGCCTGCTCGAGGACGGACAGAAGGTGGAGATCGAGAAGGAGAAGAGCGGCGGGCGGAAGGATTCCTCCGACTGATCGTTCCACGGGCGCGGCACGAGGAGACGCCATGCAAGCGGTTCAGGTGGGCGAGGGCGTGCGCATCGCGCTGTCGAGCCTGCGGGCCAACAAACTGCGCACCTTCCTGACCCTGTTGGGCAACATCGTCGGTGTGATGTCGGTGATCGCGGTGGTCTCCCTGCTCGATGGCATCGATCTGTACGCACGCGAGAAGGTGCTCGAAGAGGGCAGCGGCGTCTTCAGCATCCAGCGGATCAATCCCCTGCAGTTCGTCACCGACGTCGATGCCTTCCTCAAATCCTTCCACAATCCGCGCCTCACCCTCGACGACGTCTCCTGGCTGCGCGACCACGTCCCATCGGCCGAGGCGGTGGGGGCCCGTCTGGCCGCGTCGGCCGAGGTCGGCTACAAGGACGAGAAGCTCGACGGGATCGAGGTGATGGGCCGCACATGGGAGTACCCGGTCATCGAGGATCTCTCGTTGGAGGGGGGAAGGAACCTCGCGCGGCTCGATGTCCAGCGTTCCCGGTCGAGCTGCATCCTCGGACACGACGTCGCTCGCAAGCTCTTCGGCGAGGACATCGATCCGCTGGGCAAGATGATCCGCCTGGCCGGCCGCCGCTTCCGGGTCATCGGAGTGGCCGCTCCGCGCGGGGCGGTGCTCGGCAACAGTCGCGACCGCTTCGTGCTCATTCCCATCACCACCTACGGGAAGATCTTCGGCGCCCACGAGAGTCTGGAGATCCGGATCAAGGCCCGCGACGTCAACCTCGTGCAGCGGGCGATCGACGAGGCCACGATGGCGCTGCGCATCCGCCACCGCTTGCGGCCCTCGCAGGACGACGACTTCGCGGTCATCACCAGCGAGATCCTCCTGAACCTGTGGAAGAAGATCGAAGGCTACATCCGCTATGTGCTGCTGGCGGCGGTGAGCATCAGCCTGCTGGTGGGCGGCATCGTCCTGATGAACGTCATGCTCGTGGCGGTCACCGACCGCACGAGGGAGATCGGCGTGCGCAAGGCGTTGGGGGCGACGCGGCACGCCATCCTCTGGCAGTTCATGGTGGAGGCGGTCACCCTCAGTGTCATCGGGGGTCTGCTGGGGACCCTCATCGGTTTCTCCATCGCCATGCTGGTGAGCGTGTTGACCCCGATTCCGTCGAGCATCCAGATCCCGGCGGTCATCCTGGGCCTGGGTGTCACCTTCGTGTTGGGGGTGGTCTTCGGGACGGTTCCCGCGTACAAGGCGGGAAGCCTCGATCCGGTGGAGGCGCTGCGCCATGAGTGAGTGGAGGCGCAGGAGCCGCGTGTTGCTGGAGGCCATCCGCATGGCCATCGGCACCATGCGTAGCCAGCGGGTCCGCTCGCTCCTGCTGATGCTCGGAGTGGCGGTGGGAACGGCCACCCTGCTGGCGATGATCTCCCTGCTCTTCGGCTTGAAGCAGAAGCTGCGCGAGGACATCTTCTGGGCCCACCGGCCCTATCTGAAAATCACCAAGTACGATTTCCTTTCGCAGTCGGAATACCAGGAGGCCGCGCGCCGGAAGAACTTCACCGTCCGCGACTACGAGGAGCTCAAGCGGCGGGCGAGGACCCTCGACACCGTGGTCTTCACCCGCGAGCTCGCCCACGGCACCCCGCCGCCCATGCTCTTCTACCGGGACAAGCGAGCCGAATTCATCTGGGTGTGGGGTTCGAGCGAGGGCGCGCCGGAGATCTTCTCGCTGCCCCTGGCCGAGGGGCGTTTCATCACCGCCGACGACATCCGCCGCCGCCGCCGGGTGATCGTCCTGGGCTGGGGTCCGTGGCAGGAGCTCTTCCCCCATGGCGATCCGCTGGGCAGGATCATTCGCGTCGGCGGTGAGCGCTACCGGGTGATCGGGACCTTCGGCGAGCGCAAGCAGCTCATCGGCAGCATGGGCGAGAACTACGCGGCCATTCCCTATTCTACCTTCGAGAAGGACTTCGGCACCGAGAACGACCAGATCAGCATCCAGGCCACGGTCAAGGAGGGGGTGAGCACGGCCGAGGCCACCAACGAGGTCATCGCCATCATGCGCATCCTCCGCGGTTTGCGCCCGTCCCAGAAGAACGACTTTGCCGTGGTGGCCAGCCAGACCCTGCAGAAGCTGCTCGATTCGCTGACCCTGGGAGTGATGCTGGCCATCATCGTCATCTCGTCCATCGGTCTGCTCGTGGGCGGAATCGGGGTGATGAACATGCTGTTGATCTCCGTCTCCGAGCGCACCCGCGAGGTGGGCGTTCGCCGGGCCATGGGGGCGACCCGCAGCGACGTGTTGCAGCAGTTCCTGGCCGAGGCGGTGGTGATGACCGGTCTGGGGGGTGTGGTCGGCGCGATCTTCGGCTATGGTCTGGCCCGTCTGTTGGCCGGCAAGGTCGAGTTCCCCTTCTACTGGCATCTGTGGATGGTGGCGCTGGCGGTCGGTTTTTCTATGATGGTCGGGCTGGTGTTCGGCGCCTATCCTGCCCGCCGGGCCTCGCGCATGCAGCCCATCGACGCGCTGCGCGACGAGTGATGCGAGTGGAGGGATCCATGGAGAATCCGATGGAAAGAAGCAGAGTCGCGGAAACGAGCAAGGCCGCGGGAAGAAGCCGGGTGGCGGCCGTCTCGCTCGCGCTGTCGGTGCTGGCCGCGGTCCTGTGGCTGAACGGCTGCGCTCCCGGTGTGCCGGCCGAGGGATTGGGCCTCTACTCGGATTTCGATGCGGCCCGTCTGGCTGCGGTCGGATTCCCCAACGATCTCGACCAGCCTTACTGGTGGCCGGCCGGGGAAGAGGGCGAGTGGGGGATCCTCTACGACGACGAGGGCGTGCCCTACGGGCCGAACACCTATTACCACTTCCGCATGCGGTTGGATCACCCCGACCTGGTGGTGACCGACTCGACCATGACTGGCCGCTGGTTCACCATGAACCGCCACGATCGCTCGAAGGAAGTGATGTTCGGACGCTGGCTCGAGCTGCACGACCTGGCCCACGAGGAATTCAAGAAGCTGCTGCGCTATGAACCGCCGATGAAGATCCAGATCTACGTGGCGCCCACCCTGAACGACTACAAGAAGGTCTGCGGCAAGGACTACTGGGTGATGCAGGTCGCCGACGGACCCTTCATCGCCTACGAGCCCATGCGGACCCTGTGGGCGCGCCGCCTGGCGCTGCACGCCATCCGCAAGGGAGTGGCGCTTTCCTTCCTCGACCTGAAGTGCCACGGACTGCTGCCGCCGTGGTTGCGGATGGGACTGGCCAGCTACCTGGCCGAAGAGGGCAATGTCCTGGAAGACTACATGAACCAGTTCCGCACCGATCGCGATGTGATCAGCTCGCCGCAGGAGATGATGCTGCACATCCATCCCCTGTACGACCGGGACACAGGGCGCATCGCCATGTACAACGCCTTCCTGATGAGCTGGCACCTGGCGGAGGACTACGGCTGGTCGAAGGTCCAGGATCTGCTCGACCTGCTCGAGCAGGGCGTGCGCTTCGACGATGCGGTTCCCCGCGTCTACGGCGTGAGCGTCCAGCGGTTGCTGGAGCTGCTCGACCCGCGGGTGAGCGGCGATCCCACCCGTCCGGCCGACGGCGGCTCCGGTGTCTCCGCTCCTTCCACCGGCCCGGCGGGCGTTTCGAGTGCGGCCACGGCCGATACCACTTCCACGCCGCCGGCTTCGGGCGAAGCGCAGGGGGAGAGATGAGCCACATCCGCGTGCGTTTCGCTCCGAGTCCCACCGGGACCCTCCACGTCGGAGGGGCCCGCACGGCCTTGTTCAACTGGCTGTATGCCCGTTCGCAGAAGGGCGTCTTCGTCCTGCGCATCGAGGACACCGACCAGCTTCGCTCGACCGAGGAGAGCCATCAGCAGATCCTGCGGGCCATCCGGTGGCTGGGTCTGGACTACGACGAGGGCCCTGGCGTGGGCGGAGAGTACGGCCCCTATATCCAGAGCGAGCGCAAGGAACTGTACGACGACTACGCGCAGCAGATGCTCGATCGGGGTCTGGCCTACCGCTGCTACTGCACGCCCGAGGAACTCGAGGAGATGCGGGTGAAGGCCATCGCCGAGGGCCGCCAGCGCATCTGCGACGGCCGCTGCCGCGATCTCAGCGACGAGGAGAGGGCGCAGCGGGAGGCCGAGGGGCGTCCCTCGGTCATCCGGGTGCGCATGCCCGAAGAGGGCTCGATCAAGTGGACGGACATCGTGCACGGACCCATGGAGTTCGAGTACGCGGTGCTGGACGACTGGGTGGCGGTCAAGAGCGACGGCTTCCCCACCTACAACTTCGCCTGCGTGGTCGACGACGGCCTGATGGAGATCAGCCACGTCCTGCGGGGCGACGACCACATCAGCAACACGCCGCGGCAGATCCACCTCTTCCGGGCCTTCGGTTTCAAGGTGCCCAGGTTCGGGCACATGCCCATGATCCTCGGCCCGGACAGACAGCGTCTGAGCAAGCGGCATGGGGCGGCCAGCGTCGAGGAATTCCGCGACGCCGGCTATCTGCCCGAGGCGCTGGTGAACTATCTGGCGCTGCTGGGATGGAATCCGGGCACCGATCAGGAGGTCTTCGAGATCTCCCAGCTCATCAAGGCCTTCTCGCTGAAGCGGCTCAACAACACCGCGGCGGTCTTCGATGTGGAGAAGTGCCGCTACATCAACGCCGAGCACATGAAGCGTCTGACCGACGAGCAGCGGGCGGCGCTGACCTGGCCCTTCCTGGTGAAGGCGGGGGTGGTGGAGGAGGACGACGAGGACGCGCGGGAGAAACTCGCCCGCGTCGTGCACATCATGGGTGCCCGTTTGAGCTTCCTGGGCGACGCTCCTCAGCGGCTGGCCTGCTACTTCACCGACGACTTCCCCCGCCTGGACGAGGAGGAGGGCCTTCTCGACGAGGAGGCGAAGCTGCGACTGCGGGAGCTGGCCCGCCGTTACGAGAAGCTCGAGAGCCTTGATGCCGCCTCGGCCGAGTCGGTGATGCGTGGCCTGGCCGAGGAGCTCGGGGTGAAGCTCGGCGAGCTGGTGCACCCCACCCGCTACGTGCTCACCGGTCAGAAGGTCGGCCCCAGCCTCTTCGACGCGATGGAGGTGCTCGGCAAGGAGACGGTGGTCCGGCGCCTGGGGGCGGTCTGAGGAGGAGGCGCGCACGAGCATGGCGCCGGGGACGCGATGGGGGGGGCTTGGTTGGGTGGCCGCGGCGGCGCGTCCGGGCCCGGTGTCGCCCGCCGGCTGGGGAGGGGGCTGCCCCGTGCGACCGCAACTCGTTGACTGGCTTGGATTTGGCGGGGTCCTGGGGTGAAATCGGGCCCGATCCTTGCATTCCCGCTTGGCCTTGGCTAACTATTGACCTCCGATTGCCCGGTCGTCCAATGGCAGGACAACTGACTCTGGATCAGTCGATGGGGGTTCGAATCCTCCCCGGGCAACCACCGTTTTCGAGGAAAGAGCCCAGCTTCGGCTGGGCTCTTTTCGTTGTGGGTAGCGCCTTGGATAGCAAAATGGGTACGGCTGGAATGCGCAGGAGAAGGACTGAGCCCATCCCCTTTGTCTGACGCCTGAACTGGAATTTCCTGGTGGCCCGAAAAGTGTCCACGGAAGTGGGGGAAGTCCACTCGTGGTGGTGACAGGCCGTGTTCGAATATCAGGAGCCGTACGGCGTGCAGTCGACGCAGTAAGGCCTGCTTTCGGCGTAATGCGCGTAGTTCTCGGCCACCGTAGCGCCGCAACCGGTGCAGATGACCCGTTCGAAGCAAGGCTTCTTCTTGGGCACTTCGACCTCAAACGGACCCTCGACGACGAACATCGCTGCCGGGTCCATACCGAAGGGCCGGGTTGCGCCCGGATCGGCCACCGCTTCGGGAATGTCGGTGGGCTTGATGCCCTTCATTCGGTACTCGGTGATGAACGGGCCGGCAAACATACCGTCCAGTACCTCGTTGCGAACCTGAAGCCTTACCGCCCGCCCGGTCGGAATGTGCAGCAGGCGGAACGACCACTTGCCCTTGGGCTCTTTGCGCATCACGCCCTTGCCGAAGGTACAACCGGTGGCGAACTGCACGCCATCGGAGAAACAACCGGCCGCGTGGGCATTGCCGATTTCCATGATCGCGACAGTGTCCATGTTGCGCTGGCGCGGCAGATCCAGTGCCTCGAGGGCGGCCAGACCGGCGGCAAAGCCCAGGGGCATGCCGCCACAGACGTGGCCGTGGATGTTCAGGGCCGAGTAGAAGATCTCCTTTTTCTCGACGTCAAATGTCTCGATGGACTCGGCGAGTCGGCGGTGACGATCGAACATGGCTCTCTCCTTTCCTCACCGGAACCAGATGAGAACTACTCGGGAGGCGGCGTGTCATCGAGCTGTCCTTGCTCATGCAGTACGTCTTCGGCGCACGCGAAGAAACCCAGTACACAGGGCATGGCCAGTCGGTAGATAACTGACTTGCCCTCGCGCCGTGAGCTGATGATGCCGGTGCTCTTCAAGAGGCTCAGGTGGCGGGACACAGTGGAGGCGTCCAATCCTACCAGGGCGGTCAACTCGCCGACCGTGTGCTCGTGTTGTCCCAGGTGGAGGACCATCTGCAGGCGTGACTGCTGGGCCAGGGCCTTGAAGATCGCGGCCTGTTTGGCCAAGAGGGCAGTGTCTTTGATTGACTTCATGGCAGCAATCTATGTACTTTTGGCCAAAAGAGCAAATGATTCCTGGAACTTCGTGAGGTGACGCCATGCCTTTCCTTGTCGCTGGGGCCATACTCTTGCTGGCGGCGCTGTTTTCCATGCTCGGACTGGGTGGCAGCATGCTCTATGTGCCGTTGTTCAAATGGGTTGGCTACGACTTCAAGAGTGTGGCCATTCCCTTGGGGTTGCTCCTGAACGGTGTGACGGCCCTGTCCGCTTCCATCTACTATCTGCGCGCCAAGATGGTGGATGTGCGCGGCGCCATCCCCCTGGTGGTGACTTCATTCATCGGCGCACCGATCGGGGCGGTGCTCACGAAACATGTGCCAACACGGATTCTGATCATTCTCTTCATCGTGGGCATGATCGTAGCGGCGGTGCAGATGCTTCGCCTCGGGGGCCAGGCGGAGCCCACTGTGATGATGCCGGGGCGCAAACGTATGGTACTGAGTGGGGTCGCCGGTCTGGGGATCGGGATGATCGCCGGCCTGTTGGGTTTGGGGGGTGGTTTCCTGATCGTACCGATACTGATCGCCATGGGGTACCCCACCAAGAAAGCGGCGGCCACCTCGGCCTTCGTCGTGGTGTTTTCTTCGTTTTCCGGTTTTGCGGGCCACGTTGCCGAGGGCCACTTCGAACCGGTGCTGATGCTCTCTTGCCTTGTCGCCGTCGTGATCGGTTCCCAACTGGGGGCCAAACTGATGAATGAGCGAATGAAAGCCAGGCAAATAAGGCAAATGTTCGGGGTCGTATTGTTGTTGGTGGCATTCAAACTGACCGCGGGGTTGTTTTGAAACCCTCCTTGACTTCCAAAGATTCCAAACCTTCGGACCCGGGAAAACTACCGGATCATGCAGGAATCCACGCTGCGGGCGAGCATTACGGTGTCTTCATGCGGTGATCGCCGTTGGCGGAATCGACTAGCTTCCATCACGACAGCTCATTCCCGTTCCCAAGGAGATGTGTGATGCGAAGACACAGGATCTTTCTTGCAGGATACGTCCTGCTCTTTTCCATGTTCCTTTTGGTGTCCTGCGGCAGCGACGATCCGGCCGCGCCGGCCGCGAACCAGGCGCCGGGAGTACCCACCATCGACACCGCTTCGGGCGCCCCTGCCACCGGGGCCACCGATGTGCAGCTCGCCGTGCAACTGCACTGGAGCTGTTCGGATCCGGAAGGAGATCCGTTGAGCTACACGGTTCACTTCGGAA
The DNA here is from genome assembly GCA_029932915.1 of Candidatus Krumholzibacteriia bacterium. Taxonomy (GTDB): domain Bacteria; phylum Krumholzibacteriota; class Krumholzibacteriia; order JAJRXK01; family JAJRXK01; genus JAOZPE01. The sequence continues at coordinate 1,578 of JAOZPE010000055.1, read as the reverse complement.
CGGCCGCACAACCGCCCATGGTGTCCGAGGACCAGGCGGGCGAGAGTTTCGCTCCAAGCGGGGTCGCCAATGGCACCACCTACTACTGGAAGGTCGTGGCTGCGGACGGCGACGCCACGACGAGTTCGCCCGTCTGGAGCTTCACGACCGTGGCCTCGGCCGCGGAGACCATCAGCCAGCCCCTGGTGGTGATCACCAGCCCGGTCGAGATCGGACAGCTCGTGAGCGCCACTGCACTCGACGCGGTGAGCAGCAGCGGACATCCCTTGCAATACCGTTTCGATTGGGGCGACGGTAGCCAATCACCGTGGACATCGTCGTCGAGTGCGCAGCATTCGTGGAGCGCCGCGGGCGAGGTGCAGGTGAAGGGTCAGGCACGCTGTGCCGAGCACACGTCGATCGAATCGCAGTGGTCCGATCCCCGGACGGTCACGGTCAGCGCCGAGGAGACGGTGACCACGCCGGACGCTCCCGCCGGTCCGGTCAGCGCCGAAATCGGGGAAAACCTGACCTACACCACCACCGGTGCGGTGAGTTCGCGCGGGCACGCGCTGGAGTACCGCTTCGACTGGGGGAATGGCTTCGTCTCCCCGTGGTCGACCGAGATGTTCAGCCACTACACCTGGAACACGGCGAACACCTACGAGCTGAAGGTGCAGGCCCGTTGCCAGCTCCACCCGACGGTCGAATCCGCGTGGTCAGCGGCCCTCTCGGTCGACATCCACGATCCGGCGGAGATCGTCACCCTGGGAGGTCGGGCATTGGGTCCGACGAACGGTGTGGTCGGTGCCGATCAGACCTTCCTGATCAACTGGCCCGCCACCAGCAACCTGGGTCACGATGTGGAGTATCACTTCGACTGGGGCGACGGATCGCTGAGCGATTGGTTCACCGAACTCCAGGCCACGCACGCCTGGAGTACGACGGGAAGCTACGTGGTGCGGCTCCAGGCCCGGTGCATCGAACATCCCTCGGTCGTGTCCGTCTGGAAGGACAGCGATCCCATCGAGATCGCCGACGGCGGGGAGACCCTGAGCGAACCGGGCACCTTCCTCACGCCGTCCTACACGGGGATCAAGGTGTTCATCCAGTACATCTACACGACCAATCCACCGGTCACCAGCAGTTACGGCGACCCGGTGCAGTACCGTGTCGACTGGGGTCAGGGAGAGATCAGCGAGTGGCAGGATAGCCCCGGTTTTGCCCACACCTACAACGTGACCGGACAGTTCATCCTCCACGTCCAGGCCCGGTGCAAGATCCATCCGGACGTGATGACCGAATGGGGTCCGGACTACAGCATCACCGTGATCGAAGGGAACTAGAGCGTTCCGACAAAGGTCACCGAAGTACCCTGGCGGATGGCGGAGACGATCTCGAGTCTTCCCCCGAGCTGGCGCGCGCGGTCTCGCATGTTCCTCAGACCGTTGCCGCTTCTCTCGGACTCGGGATCGAATCCGCTTCCGTCGTCCTGCAGCGAGAGGCGAATCTGCCTGCCTTGTCTTACCGCGCCCAGTCGAAGCTGACGGCAGCCGGAGTACTTCAGGGCGTTGTTGACCGCTTCCTTGAAGATGAGGA
>JAOZPE010000028.1:34936-37885 GCA_029932915.1 Candidatus Krumholzibacteriia bacterium | reverse complement strand
CCCCGAACTCCGAACCTCGCGACACTCTCCCCGCGAGGAAGCCCACATCCTCGATCTGCGCCTCCGGCGTCTGCTCGCCCGCCGGCGGCGCATGGCCATCCGCCACGAGGACCAGCTCCTGGCCTTCTGGCACGACGATGCCCACGCCATCCTCTTCTATCCGCGATTCGACGAGTTCGCCCGGTGCGAACTGGGGCTGGCCCCATCGACCGTCTACGAGATGCTCGACCGCGCCCGCCGGCGCCGACGGGAGGATCCCATCGCCCTGGCCCACGCCCAGGGCAGGATCACCGCCCTGCAGTCCACCCTCCTGCGCCAGCTCCACCGCCTCGGCGTTCCCCGCAGCGATCTCCCCCGCTGGATCGAAGCCGCCGAGGATCTGACCGTCCGCGCGCTGCGCGACCGCCTCGCCTGGGCCCGCCAGCGGGTCCATACGGACTACCGTTCGTGGTCGCTGGCGGGCTGTCCGCCTCCCACCGACGAAGAACTCCGAACCTCGCGACAGTCGCTCCGCGAACTCGCCAGCCATCCCGACCCACCACACATCCTCGAGTCCTCCCGCAACACCTACAGCACCTACACCACCTTCCGCTGGATCCTCAGCGAGGACACCGCGGCCTTCCTGGCCCAGCAGATCGCCTCCATCCAGGACCGCGCGGCGCGGGAAGACCACGGCGGCCCGCATCAGGGCGGCCCAAACGCCCTCCCCACCTGGAGTGCCCTGCTCCTGATCTGCCACCACGCCCGCCGCGCCTGGTCGCAGATGGAAGCGCCCCGCTCGAAACGGGAGGAAGCCATCCTCGAGCGCGACGACTGGCGCTGCGCCGTCCCCGGATGCAGCAGCCGGCGCTCGCTCCAGCGGCACCACATCGTCTTCGCAAGCCGCGGCGGCGGCAACGAACCCGAGAACCTGGTGACCCTCTGCGCCTTCCACCATCTCATCGGTGTGCACCAGGGGCTCATCCGCATCCGCGGGAAGGCCCGGACCGGGGCGGAGAACCTCTTGTTCGAACTGGGTCTGCGTCGCGGCGGCGCCAAGGCCCTGGCCACCTACCGGGGCGATCACCGCCTCGCTCGACGCCCCGCGACATCCACGCTTCCATCCCCCGCGGCCCCATGAGTTCGAGAAGCCCGTGCCCTTCGATGACGCAATCCCACCGCACCGCCAAGCGTGCCGTACCGCAATGCCACCGCACCGCCAAGCGCGCCGTACCGCAATGCCACCACACCGCCAAGCGCGCCGGCCGTGGGTCACACCGTTGCCCGGCCCACGCACGGACACCGCGGGCACAAGCATTCCCTTGCCCCCCACCGAAGTCTGCGGCATCCTCGCCCTTCGGGATCCCGCCGCCCGGCGGCTCAGAATCCGCGCTCGGGCGCCGGCTTCCCCGTTCCCCGCCCCCTGAGACACCATGCCGTTCTGGACCATCTTCTGGCTCATCGTCCCCGCGGTGCTCTACCTCACCATCTCGGTGGTGTTCTACCGCCGCACCGCCGACCAGGACGAACGCGATCCGAAGTCGCGAGGTGACGAACGATGAACCCCATCCTCATCGGCTTCGTCATCTACCTGCTGGTGGTCCTGGTGGTGGGTATCGTCGCCTATCGGCGGACGACCACCCAGGCCGGCTTCATCCTGGGCGACCGCAAACTCGGACCATGGGTCATCGCCTTCAGCGAACGCGCCAGCGGTGAGAGCGCCTGGCTGCTCATCGGCCTTCCCGGCGCGGCCTTCGCCTCCGGCTTCATCGAACTGTGGACCGCCATCGGCTGCAGCGCGGGCATCCTCTTCTCCTGGATGGTCATCGCCCGCCGCCTCCGACAGGAGGTCGGCCGCACCAACAGCCTCACCCTTCCCGACTACTTCCACGCCCGCTTCCCCGAGACCGGGGGATGGTTGCGCCTGCTCGCCAGCCTCATCATCACCTTCTTCTTCACCTTCTACGTGGCCGCCCAGTTCAACGGGGCAGGGAAGGTCCTCGACACCACCTTCGGCGAGTTCATGGTCTCCCTGCAATCGGCCTTCGCCCGCAGCGGACTGCTCCTGGAGACGACGACCATCGGCATGATCATCGGCGCGATCATCGTGCTGTTCTACACGACGATGGGCGGTTTCGTGGCCGTCGCCTGGACCGACGTGGTGCAGGGGGTCATCATGGTCTTCACCTGCGTGGTCCTTCCCCTGGTGGCCATCGAGGCCATCGGCGGCTGGCACGAGCTCGCCGCCCGCCTGCACGAGGCCAACCCCCACCTGTTGAGCATGGTCCACGGTCAGAGTGGCACCGCGGCAGTGGTGGGGGTCATCGGTGGTCTGTCCTGGGGACTCGGCTACATGGGACAGCCCCACCTGCTCAGCCGCTACATGGCCATCCGCCGGGCGCGCGACATCCGGACGGGGTCGCTGATCGCCGCCTGGTGGGCGGTCCCCGCCTTCTGGGGCGCCTTCCTCATCGGCGTGGTCGGCCTGGCCACCTTCGGCAGCGGCGCCTTCGAAGATCCCGAACGCCTCATGCCCATCCTGGCCACCACTCTCCTGCCGGGCTGGCTCGCCGGCATCATGATCTCCGGCGCCATCGCGGCCATGATGTCCACCGCCGACTCCCAGCTCCTGGTCACCACCTCCACCCTCAGCGAGGACGTCTACCACAAGATGTTCCGCCGCGACGCGCCCCCCGAACACCTGGCTTCCTTCAGCCGCCTGGCCACCCTGATCGTGGGCGTGGTGGCGTTCGTGCTGGCGGTCCGCAGCACCGACCTGGTGTTCACCATGGTCTCCTTCGCCTGGGCCGGTCTGTCCGCCGCCTTCGGCCCCGCCCTGTTGTTGACCCTGTGGTGGAAACGGGTCAGCGGCTACGGCGTCCTGGCCGGAATGGCCGGCGGCGCGGTGACCGTGATCCTGTGGAAGCTCACCGGCCTCGACCAACAGCTCACCGCCCGCTTCAGCGGCTT
>JAOZPE010000028.1:0-34836 GCA_029932915.1 Candidatus Krumholzibacteriia bacterium | reverse complement strand
TCGGGCACCGAAGGCATCATCCTGCGCTCCTCCCACCACCGTCTCACTCCCGTCCGCCGTTGGCTCGAGCGCTACTTCGCAGGTGAGCCCGTCGGTCCCTCCGACCTGGAGATGCCCCTCGACCTGCGGGGAACGCCCTTCCAGAAGAAGGTCTGGAAGCAACTCACACGCATTCCCTACGGCAAGACAGCCAGCTACGGAGAGATCGCCCGACGCATCGACGTGCCCCACTCGGCCCGGGCAGTGGGCATGGCCAACCACAACAACCCGGTCACGGTCATCGTTCCCTGTCACCGGGTCATCGGATCCAACGGCAAACTGGTGGGATACGGCGCTGGACTGTGGCGCAAGAAAGCCCTCCTCCGCCTGGAGAAGGACGCGCTCGAAGGGAAGAGTCGTTAGCCGGTTGACTGCTTGGCTGGTTGGTCGTTTGGTTCGCGGATTTCTGAAGTTTCGCCGTCCTCGGCAACTTCGGCAGCTTCCGCGCCTTCCCCTGGCCGGCCCCAGCTGGTTCCTCCTACCGCACCAGCCGTGCCACCAGCCACAGGATGGCCAGCACCGCCAGGGCCAGGCCCAACGGCAGGATCAACGGCGGCCGTGCCCGGTCCTCGTCGAAGTCGGGTTCGTCGGTGTGTACCCGGCGGGGATAGCCAGGCACCAGCCGCAAGGGGTCGCGCATCGACTCGACCACCCCGTGCGCCACACGCTGCATCACCGCTTCGGAAGCGTCGAAGACCGCCCCCACCGCATCGACGAAGATCCACCGCAGAAGCGGCGCGCTCTTGCGATACACCACGTCCACATCGACCACCACGACAGCACGCGGCACCAGCAGCGGCCGCAACACCCAGAACGCGAAGAACGCGAACAACAGCATCTGCGCCGTCTCCACCAGATGCGGGAAGGTCCACGGATTCCAGTGCACCGCGTAGGGCAGGTAGCGATAGAGACTCCCAGGCGCCACGCCGGTCACGGTGCACAGCAAGGCCCCCAGCACCATGGCCACGATCATGTTCACCGGAATCGGACGGGTCTCGATTCCGCGGTCCTTGCCCATCCACGCGTAGTAGGGCAGCCGCAGGCCGGTGTGCAGGAACGAACCCACACTGGCCACCATCAACAGCAGGTAGACCCCGTTCAGATGTTCCTCACCCGCGGCGGCGATCACCATCGACTTGGAGATGAATCCGTTCCACAGGGGAATCCCCGAGATCGACAACGCGCCGACGATGTACAGCGAGAAGATCAGCTTCTGCCGCCGCCACAGCCCGCCCAGATCGGTCAGCTTCTCCCGGCCGGTCGAGTAGATCACCGCGCCGGCGGCCATGAACAACAGCGCCTTGTACAGGATGTGGCTGACCGCATGCACCGTCGCGCCGTTGACCGCCATGGCCGTCCCGATACCCACCGCGGTCACCATGTAGCCCACCTGCGAGATGATCGAGTAGGCCAGGATGCGGCGGATGTCGTTGGCCAACAGCGCGTACACCACGCTGTAGACCGCCATCACCGCGCCGAAGACGATGAGGATCTCCCAACCGGGATAGCCCCGCAGCAGCGTGTAGACCGCGGTCTTGCTCGTCAGCGCCGACATGAACACCGCACCGGTGATGGTCGCGCGCGGATAGGCGTCGGGCAACCACGCCCCCAAGGGCGGCACACCCGCGTTCAACGAGAAGCTCACGAGTATGAGCCAGGCCGCCAGGCCGCCCTCGCCGGGCAGGAAGCGGTCGAAGGCGATGCTGCCCGTCCCGTGCAGATGCAGGAGGATCCCCGCCAGCAGCACCGCGCCACCGGTCAGGTGCACGAGGATGTAGCGCCGGCCCGCCGCCTGCGAATCGCTGCGGTCGCGCGCCCAGATCAGCAGCACCGACGCGACGGCCATCAGCTCCCAGAAAGCGTACAGGGTGAAGTAGTCACCGGCGAAGGTCACACCCAGCGAACCCGCGTTGTACAACAGGGCCGCCACCTGCTGCCGACGGTCGTCCACGTGCCACGCGAAGATCGCGCCCAACAGACCCACCAGGGCGAAGATCTTGCCGAAGATCAACGACAGGCGGTCGGCCCGCAGCACCGTCAGGTCCAGACCCGAGAAGGACAGTTGCACCAGACTGCCGTCCGGCAGCACCCACACGTAGTACAGCGCCGCTGCCGGCAACAGCACCGCCAGAGCGGAACGCAGACGCCGCGGAGAGACGATCACCAGGAGGGAACCGAGCACGAGGATCATCGCCGGCGGCCACGCGCTGCCATGGACCACCTCAGGCGCGAGACGCGGCGCCAACTCGACTGTCTGGGCATGGGTGGTCTGTGCATCGGCCAGGGACGGGCCGGCCACGACCCATACCCCGATCGCCACCGCTGCCAGGAGCAGGGCCAGACCCACGCGGGCAGTCGAGATGTCCCTGCTCCCGTTCATCGTGACCGTCCTTCCCGGCGGGCCGTGTTCGCGTCATCGCGCCCGCCCTCCTCCTCGAGACCGTCGCCACCCTCGGACCCTTCCCCATAGAAGTCCTCGCCCTGTTCCAGGAACATCCATCCCAGCAGGGCGCTCAGCAGGATGGCCGCCGACGCCGCGAGCAATCCGAAGATCGCCCACCACGCCGGGATCGACGACCACCACGCCTCGTGTTCCTCCGCGTGCGGCACCAGCATCGGCCCGACGATCACCACCAGCGCCAGGACGAGTGCCACGATCCACCCCCGCGCACCAGGCCGTTGCAGCTTCATCCCGCACCTCCCATCACCGCGGCGGAGACCGCGCGTGCCAGATCCCACGCGTGGGCGGCCAGGTTCGGGGCCAGACCCAGCACCAGCGACATCAGGGCCGTCAATGCCAACGGAACGACCATCCACATGCTCGCCTCACCGTACGAGGAGAACTCGGGATTGCGACGGAAGAAGGCCTGCTGGACGATGGGGAAGAAGTACGCCGCGTTCAACACGCCCGAAAGCACCAACAGCCCGAGGAAGATCCACTGCCCTCCCTGGGCCGTTCCCAGCGCCAGGTTCCACTTGGAGAAGAAGCCGTTGATCCCGGGGATCCCGGCCAGGCCGAGACTGCCCACCGCGAAGGCGCCCATGGTGATGGGCATCTGCCGTCCGATGCCCACCATGTCGGAGATCTGTTCCTTGTGGGTCCGCACGTAGATCGCCCCCGCGCAGAAGAACAGGGTGATCTTCATCGTCGCGTGGAACATCAGGTGCAGGACCGAGCCGATCAGGCCGTAGGGGGTGAGGATGGCCGCACCCAGCACGATGTAGCTCAAGTGACCCACCGTCGAGTAGGCCAGCCGCCGCTTCAGGTTGTCCTGCCGCAGCGCCAGCAGCGAGGCGACGGTCAGGGTCACCCCGGCGAACCAGGCCAGGGCGGTCCACACCCCGATGTCCTTCAACAGATGCGGTCCGTAGACGTAGCCGGTCACCCGCAACACCCCGAAGACGCCGGCCTTGACCACCGCCACCGCGTGCAGCAGGGCACTCACGGGAGTGGGCGCGGCCATCGCCGCCGGCAACCACGACTGCAGGGGCATGATCGCCGCCTTCACTCCGACGCCGAGGATGAAGAACAGGAAGATCCACCGCAGCAGGACCCGCGACGCATCGTCACCGGAGAGGAAGCCGCCGGCCTGGAAGTCGAGTCCGCCGGGATGGATGCTCGCGGTCAACACCACCGCGAGCAGCAGCATCAGGCCCGCCGGCAGGACGAAGCTCAGGTACTTGCGGCCCGCGGCCAGGGCCACCGGCGTCTCCTTGTGGATGACCAGCGGATAGGTGGCGATGCTCAGCATCTCGAAGAAGATGAGGAAGGTCACCAGGTTGGCCGCGAACGCGATACCGATGGTCGCATGCAGACACATCGCAAAGGAGGCGAAGTAGCGGGTCTGCTTGTGTTCGCCCGCTCCGCGCACATAGCCGATGCTGTACAGGGAGGTCAACAGCCACAGGGTCGAGGCGACGATCGCGAACACCAGCCCCAGGGTGTCCACCCGCAGCGCCAGCTCCACCGAAGGCGTGATGCGCCACAGCGAGATCTCCGGCACCCGCCCCTGCAACACCCACGGCAGCATCGACCAGACCAGGACGGTCTTCGCCACTGCGGCCAGGATGGTCCACGTCTCCCGCAGGTTCCGGTGCCGCTCGCCGGTGGCGACGATCAACGGAATCGCCAGCAGCGAGACCAGCAGGGCCCACAAGGGACGTGTACTGTGGAAGGTGTGCAGGGCATCCATCAGCGCCTCATCCCCCCAGTCCCGGAATCCGCAGCGCCGCCGGCAGCGCCTTGGCGATGACCTCAGTCACGAACCAGGCGTTGACCAGACCCAGCACCAGCGTTCCCACACCCAGCAGCAGAGGCGGCAGAAGAAGGGCCAGACCGGGATCGCGCGCGCCGGCGATGCCTGAACCACTCGCACCGGCGAGCTTCACGCCGTCCGCGTTCGCACCGCCGTCCTCGCGCACCCCGCCATCGCCCGCCTCACCCACACGCGCCGACCCGGACCCGACGTCCTCGCCCGTCCGCGCATAGATCCGCTCGAGCAGCCGGAAGAAATAGCCTGCGGTCAACAGACTGCTCAGCACCAGCAACACCAGCAACACCCACTGCTTCGCCCCGGCCAGACCCAGCGCCAGATACCACTTCGAGAAGAAACCGTTGGTCGGAGGCACGCCGACCATCGCCAACGCGGCCAGGGTGAAGGCCAGGAAGGTCCAGGGCATCTTCCGCCCCAGCCCGTTCCAGTTCTGCAGGCGCCGCGTCCCCGTCTGCATCTCCACGATGCCGGTGACCATGAACAGCGAGCTCTTCATGGTCGCGTGGTTCATGATGTGCAGGATGGCGCCCACCAGGGCCCACGGATTGCCCGTGCCGATACCGACGCCGATGTATCCCACTTGCGCGATCGACGAGTAGGCCAGCATGCGTTTGACGTCGCGCTGGGCGATGGCCATCACCGAGCCCCAGATCACACCGGCCATGGCCAACCAAGTCACCACGAACCCCAGGTGCAGATCCGAGAGCACCCAATTCGAATCGAAGACGAAGTAGATCATGCGGATGAGCACGTAGGCCGAGACCTTCGTCATCACCGGCGCGATGATCGCCGTGCTCGTCGACGAGGCGTAGGTGTAGGCGTCGGGCAGCCACAGGTGCATCGGGAACAGGGCCATCTTCAGGCCCAGTCCAGCGACCATCAGGACCAGGGCCACCGTCAGCGCCGGGTTGCCCAGAAGATGCGGCAGCAGCGACGCCACGTCGGCCATGTTCAGGCTACCGGTGAGCACGTAGAGATAGCCGACGCCCATCAGGTACGAGGACGCGCCGATGGTTCCCTGCAGCAGGTAGCGGAACGACGACACCGGTGCCTTGCGGTCGCCCACGGCCATCAGGGCGTAGGCGCTGAGGCTGCTCACCTCGAAGAACACGTAGAGATTGAAGAGGTCGCCGGTCATCACCATGCCGGTCAGGCCCAGCATCATGACCACCATCATCGAGAAGAACGGCACCTCGCGCTCGGGGTTCTGACGGCGCACCGCCACACCCGAGTAGATGGCCACCATCACCGCCACCACCGCCAGCACCAGCACCACGAAGGCGCTCAAGGCATCGAGGGTCCACTCGATGCCGACAGGCGGCATCCAACCGGCCATCTTGTAGTGCAGTGTGCCGTGCGCCAGCACGGTGGTCAGCGCTTTCAGCGCCACCGCCAGATAGGCCACGAAGACCACCACGGTGACCTGGTAGGCGAGGCTCCGGCGCAGGCGGCCCAGCGCGGGCACCAGCACCACCCCGATCAGCAGGGGCGCAAGGACCATGGCCGGGATCTGGAAGGCGTCGGGGCTCTGCGTTGCCGCGCCATGGATCGCAGACAGATCCCCGTGCGCCTGGGCCATCTCGTGGCCCGCCGCGGCGGCCACGCCCACGGCCGAGACCAGCGTGGCCAACGCGGTCCCAGCTCCGGCCCACAGCCTGCTCGTCCACTTCACGCTCACCGCTGCCCCCCGTCGTCCGGCTCGGCGCCTTCCACGTCTTCCCTCTGCGAAGCCATCTCTCCCGAGCTCGGCGCTCCGGCCGGCTCGGCGCGCAACTCCCGGAGCAGTTCGTCCTCCTCCAGGGTCCCGAAGCGCTTGTAGATGAGCGACAGCAGGGCCAGCGCCACCCCGGTGGTGGCCACCGAGACCACGATGGCGGTGAGCATCAGGCCATGGGGGATGGGATTGACATAGTTGGCGGGAAGATCGCCGAAGGCCTCGTCGTACACCGGGACGGTGGCGCCCCGCTTCCAGCCATGGATGATGAAGAACAGGATGATGGCGCCCTGGAAGATGTTCATCCCGATGAGCTTCTTCACCAGGTTCCTCTTGAGGACCATCCCGTACAGTCCGATGAGGATCATCAGGACGGTGGCCAGGTAGGGCCACTTCTCGACGAAGAACACCTCGAAGCCGTCCATCTCAGGCGTCCTCCCTCGAACCGGCCGAGTGCATCTCGGCCTGGTCATCCCGCCGCTCGAAGTTCACCAGGTCGTCATAGATGGACACGAGGGTCCCGGTCACCGCGAAGGCCACGCCGATCTCCACCAGCAGGATGCCGGTGTTCCGCAGGTACACCGGGGTCATGCCGAAGGGGAGATGGTCGTACTGCAGGTAGTTGCCCCCGTCGAGCATCGCCAGGAAACCCACCCCGGCGTAGATGAGGATGCCCAAGGCTCCGAAGGGAATGCCCAATCGGGTGGGGAAACCGATCTGCGAGCGCTCCGCCCCCAGGACCACCCGCTGCAGCAGGACGCTGCCGGCCAGCAGGGCGCCTCCCTGGAAGCCGCCGCCCGGACTGTAATGGCCATGGAAGATCACGTAGAACGCGAAGATCTGGATGAACGGAACCATGACCCGCACCACGTGATCGGTGATGATGGTCTCCTTCGGTCGGATCATGTCTGCTGCCCGCCTCCCTGCCTCTTGCGGCGCCGTTCGCTGCGCAGCAGGAGGAAACAGGCCAGACCGGCGGTGAACACCACGATCGACTCACCCAGGGTATCGAAGGAACGGTAGTCGGCGATCATCACCGTGACGAAGTTCGGCGTGTGCGCGTCATGGTAGGCGTGTTCGATGTAGGCATCGGACACGTGGGTCGACGCCGGAGCGTTGGGATCGCCGAACGCAGGCAGACCGAAGCCGGCGTAGACCAGGACCACGCCCACCGCCACGATCACCAGGAAAGCCAGCACGCGACCCATACTCGGCTCCTCAGTCCCGCGAACGACGGCGGGTGTTGAAGATCGCGATCACGAACAGGATGCCGGTCACCCCGGCGCCCAGCACCGACTCGTTGAAGCCCACGTCGACCGCTCCGAGGGAGACGTAGAGCAACGCCACCAGGAACGAGAACAGGCTCAACACCACGGCGGCAGCCAACAGGTCCTTCACCTTCAGGGCCACGATCGCGGCCAACAGGGCCAGGACGAAGAACACCGCGCTGAAGTGACCGCTCATCGTCCCTCCCCCGGATCGTCCGTCCCCGCCGCGGAAGCGGACTTCTTGTACAGCGTCACCGGCAACAGGCCGTTGCGGATAGCCGCGCGACCCAGCGCGTGGGTGGCGGCGGGATTGGCCAGGGCCACGAAGACGATGATCAGCAGCATCTTGATGCTGCTGAGGGTGAAGCCGTCGTAGATCGCCAGACCCAGCATCAGCGAGATCAGGCCCAGGGTGTCCGGCTTGGTGGCCGCGTGCGAGCGGGTGTAGAAATCGGGAAGACGATTGACGCCGATCGCGGCGATGAACAACAGCGCCGTCCCCAGCACCATGAGACCCTTCGCTACCCAGATCATCGCCGGCCTCCCCGGACCACGGCCGCCAGCCGGCCGGCGCCCACCATCTGGGTATCCAATGCCGCACCCAGGCTCATTCCGGCGTCTCCCCGGTGTGATCCAGGTACTTCGCCACCACCAGCGCCCCGCTGAAGTTCAGCATGGCATAGGCGATGGCGATGTCGATGAACATGTCGATGCGCCCGAAGATGTGACCCACCAGGCAGATCAGGATGACGGTGTTCGTTCCGGACACGTTCACCCCGATCATCCGGTCGTAGACCGTGAGCCCCCGGATCACCCGGTAGAAGGGCAACACCAGCGCGAGGGCCACCAGGACCGTGATCCATTCCAGGAAGCTCACAGGTGCTCCTCGACGTAACGGTCCATGTCCCGCAAGACCTCCATCTGCATCTCACTCTCCAGGAGGGCGTGTTCGCCGAAGACCTGGGCCACCTTCCTCTGCATCGACCCGTCCATCAGGCCGCTGGCCAGGCTGGGGTGGATGCAGTGCACCAGGAAGCAATCATCCTCGATCAACAGGGTGAAGGTTCCCGGGGTCAGCGTGATGCTGTTGCCCAGAATGACCTTGGCCAGGTCGGCCTTCATGCCGCAGCGGAACCGCAGCAGGACCGGGTCGATCGGCAGGCGCGGGTGCATGACGATCCACGCCACCTGGAAGTTCGCCACGAAGATCTGCCAGGCCAGCCAGAAGGGATAGCTCAGCGCCCAGCCCCAGTGCACGTGGGGGATCCAGTCCTGGGAGGGATCGGTGTCCAGCCGGAGGATCAGGCGCCGCGAGAGTGCCATCACCAGCACGATCGACAGGACCCCGTAGCTCAGGTGCAACCAGTCGAACTTGCCGGAAAAGGCCATCCACAGCAACGAGAGCACGATGAGGACGAAGAGATACAGGCCCACCACCCGGCTCGCGGGGGCTTTCTTCCTCACTTCCATCTCATCCTGCTTCGGTCTCATGTGAAAGGGGGTCCCGGGCGAAACGTGAAAGAAAATCGCAGGTCCGGCGGTTCACAAAATCGCGGCCAATGTATACACCAGAACGTCCGTTCACAACAGTCGGAACTGCCGGAAGCCGCATTCCCCACCCATTCCCGGCCGGGAAACGACTCGGGCTGGTTTGCCCTGCCGACCGCGCAACGGTCCAGGCCTGCTTCCGCTCCCGACGCTGAAACGCCCCGGGCCCGTTTCCTGCTTGGCCAAACAGCAGGTCCCGCGCTAGCATGAAGATGGACCGGGGCCCCACCCCTGGGTCCCCGGCAAACGAGAGGAGGCAGCCATGGCACGCCTCTACCTCACCTTGCTGGTTGTGCCGTTGCTGGCAGCGTGTGCGACTTCGACCCCCGTCCGCACACCCCACGACCCTTCCTATCTGGAAGGGCTCGACTCGGAGTATTCCATCCGCGCCGATGAGATCCAGACGGAGAGTTTCGACAAGCTCTGCCGCGAGCTGCCCGAAGCCCTGGTCGCCGGAAACGAGGATCTCACCGTCGTCGCCTCCGTCTTCCGCAAGGGCGAATTCCTGACGGTCGACATGGTGGTCCACAACCATGGATCGGAGAAGCTCCTGTTGAACCGCTCGGACATGTACGTCGTCGATTTCATGGGGGACCGGCTCGAGCCCGTCGACGACTGGAAGGGAGCGGAGAACTACGGATTGAGGAGCCAGGTTCGGAAGAACTCCGAGTACGTCTATCTCGGGGGCAAGCAGGTCGTACCGAGAACCTACGGTCACACCACCCCCGCGGGTGGAGGCAAGTCGATGGGATCGCAATCCAGCGATTTCTCGTCCTCGGGCCTGGGTGATGCGGGAACCGACCTGGACATGCTCACCGAACCGGTGGAACTCCATCACTACGATGTCAGCGCACCGGAGACCCTGGTGGTCGAACCCGGGCAGAAGAAGGCCTACTGGGCCTACTTCAAGGCCGACGAGCTGCAGTTCCCGTTGACCGCCGTCGTCCGGATCGATGGAAAACGTCTGGTCTTCCGCTTCGACGGCCCGAAGAAGCCGAAGCAGGGTTAGACGCAACACGGGCCAGGACACCCCGGAGGGAAGGCCCCTTCCCTCTGCGGGTGCCCACCGCCGATGAGCTCGTCGGCGTGGTGCCATCGATCGTGCTCTGCCACCGATCCCGTCACCGACCGTACGCTGCACCGTTCGCGCCACCGACCGTACGCTGTACCGATCGCGCCACCGGTGGTGCCGACCGTGCCCTAACGCCGCTCGCGCCGCCCGCGCAGGTACGCTCGCAGCTCGTCGATTCCCCTGGTGTTCAATACGTCGCCGGCCTCCAGCCAGCCCTTGCGCGCCATCGCCACCCCGTAGCGCACATCGCGCAGGGTCTCCACCCGATGCGCATCGGGCCCGATGCTCACCATCACGCCCATCTTCGAGGCCTCGTGCAGATGGCGCCAATCGAGATCGAGACGGTGGGGGTTCGAGTTCAGTTCGATGATGCACCCGCTGTCCGCGGCCGCATCGAGCAGCGCGTCGATGTCCACCTCGAAACCGTCCCTGGACAACAGCAATCTCCCCGTCGGATGTCCGAGGATGGTGGTGAAGGGATTCTCGATGGCCCGGATGCACCGCCGGGTCTGTTCGGCCCGGGAGAGATGGAAGCGCGAGTGGACGCTGGCCACCACGAAGTCCAGGCGCTCGAGGACTTCGTCGTCGTAGTCGAGGGAACCGTCCTCGAGGATGTCGCTCTCGATGCCCTGCAGAAGCGTGATGCCCTCGAGCTTCTCGTTCAGCTCGTCGATCTCCTCGCGCTGACGGGCGATCTCGTCGGGCGAGAGCCCGCCGGCGTAGAACGCGCTCTGGCTGTGGTCGGAGATCCCCAGGTATTGCCAGCCCAACGCGAGCGCGGCCCGGGCCATCTCCTCCAGACTGGCGGCGCCATCGCTGTAGGTGGTGTGGCTGTGCAGGGCCCCCTTGAGATCTCCGGGAGTGATGAGCCGGGGCAGTTCGCCCCGCTCGGCCGCCTCGATCTCGCCGAGGTCCTCGCGCAATTCCGGAGGAATGAACTCAAGATCGAGCGCGGCATAGACCTCCTTCTCACTGCGGCAGGCCACGGCACCTTCCCGCGACCTTTCACCTTCCTGCGACCCCTCATCCTCCTGCGTCCTCTCACCCTCCTGCGTCCTCTCCCCTTCCTGCGATCCTTCCCCTTCCCGCGACCCATCCCCTTCCCGCGACCTCTCCCCTTCCCGCGACCCCTTCCCTTCCCCATCGACATCGAAGAGCCCGTATTCATTCAGCTTGAAGCCGCGTGAGCGCGCCCGCTCGCGCAGGGCGATGTCGTGTTCCTTCGAACCGGTGAAATAGACCAGGGCGAAGGGAAACGCCGCTTCCTCGACGACCCTCAGATCGATCTGGATGCCCCACCCGAGCCGCACCGAACTCTTGGTCGTCCCCCGGGCGATCACCTCCTCGACATCGTCCATCGCGACGAAGGCATCCATCACCGCCTCCGGATCCGTGGCCGTCACCAGCAGGTCGACGTCCTTGACGGTCTCCCGGCGGCGGCGCACCGAGCCGGCCACTTCACAGCGCGTGACACCGGGCAGGGCGGCCAGGCGGTCGCGAAGCCCTTCGGCGAAGTCCCACACCTCGCTCAACAGATGGCGTCCGCTGTAGCGCCGCAGGATATCGATGCCGGCGAGGATCTTGGCCTGGCTGCGCGGTCCGAACCCCGGCAACTGCACCAGGCGGTTCTCGTTGCAGGCGTATTCGAGCTCGCCGATGGTGGAGATGCCCAGCTCGTCGTACAGCCGGCGGACCTTCTTCGGTCCCAGTCCGGGGATCTTGACCATCTCCAGCAGACCCGGCGGCACCTGGGCCAGCAATTCCTCGCGGGTGGGACTGCGGCCGCTCTCCAGCAGCGCGGCGATCTCGCTCAACAGGCCCTTGCCCACTCCCTTCAGCCGGGCCAGTTCCCCGCTGGCCAGACCCTCGGCCAGGTCGCCCTCGTAGGCCGACAGCACCCGCGCGCCGTTCTGGTAGGCCCGCACCTTGAAGGGATTCGCCCCGCTCAGTTCCAGGAGGCGGGCGATCTCCTCCAGCGTGGAGATGATCGTCTTGCGGTCACACATGGTCGGGAGATGATAACACTCGAAGCACTTCGACCCGGCATCGAAGATGCCCCCCACCGCAGTCACCGGCACCGGCCTCCTCGACGGGAGCAAGCGCCGGACCGCCGGTCAACCCGCTTCGGCAGCAGCAGGCAGCAGCCCACCGACAGGCCTACTTCAACAGCAGCAGACGACGGACCGCCGAACCCTCCTCGCTCTCCAGCCGCAGCCAGTACACGCCGGAGGCCACCGTCCTCGAACCAGCGTCCCGGCCCTGCCAGCTCAGGACGTGCTCACCGGCGGTGAAGGGACCATCGGCCAGGAGAGCGACCCTGCGGCCGGCCGCATCGACGACCTGCGCCTTCACCCAACCGCCCTGGGCCAGGGTGAAGCGCAGCCGGGTCGAGGGATTGAAGGGATTGGGGAAGGGCTGCCCCACCGTGAAACGCCGCGCCGGAGGGGGCGTGCCCGTCGCCTCCACCCGGAACCACTGCCCCGGCGAACCGGCCCGGCCCCGCGCGTCGACCCCCTGCACGAGGTACTCGTTTTGGCTGGGTGGATCCATGTCCAGCAGTTCGGTGCCCGTCGTCGATCCGAAGTACGTACCCGGTCCCGAGCCCAGCCGGGGGCGCCGGAACACCACCTTGTCCACCGGCCAGCTTCCCTCGCCGGCGACTTCCCAGTTCAACTGCGTTCGCAGACCGTCGAAGAGCCACAGGCCCTCCGCCCGCGGGGAGACCAGGGCCACCGGGCGGTCCCCGTCGTCCAGGGTTCCTCCATACAGGCCCAGATCGGGAAGGCTTCCATCGAAATCCAGCGGAGAAAGCGGGTCGCCCGCGTCGATCGCCGGCGATCCCTGCCCCAGATGAAGGTCTCCCGCCCCGGCATCGACGAAGAGGGGATCGGCGGCCACATCGTGCTGACCCGGAGGAATCCCGTCCAGCGGCTCTCCGTCGCCGTTCTCCCAGTACAGGTTGTAGTCGGCCTCCAGGCCCGATCCCACCGTTCCCCCGGCCGCATCCGGCAGGTTCGCGGCGAAGATGTCGTTGCGCCACGAGCCGTCCGAGCCGGCGAGGTAGACCCCGCCGTGCCCGCTGCCGTCCACCCGGTTGCTTCGGAACACGCAGTGCTGCAGATCGGCCTCGGCGGCGTTCAGGTACAGACCACCCACGCCGGTCGAGGCCCGGTTGTCCAGCACCGCGACGGCTTCCATGCTGACCGTCACGGCCGGACCGTCCTGGTAGAGGCCGCCGGCCATTCCCTGGGCGAGGTTCGCCGAGAGCGTACCCCCCTGCCAATCCAGGGAGCTGTCCTCCAGGTACAGACCACCACCGAGGGCACCCGCGCTGTCGGCGGAAACCGTCGAGGCCGAGATCCGGAGCGATCCGTCGACACAGTGGATCGCGCCGCCATTGCCCGAACAACTGCAGCCGACGATGGACGTGCCTTCGACGATCACGCTGTCGCCCTGGGCATGGATGGCCCCACCATCGCGGGCCTGCGCATATCCCTGCACGGTGCAATCGCTCAAGTGGAGTCGGGCGTTCAGTGCGAGGATCGCCCCACCTCGCTTCTCCTCCATGGGCAGGGTGGAGTAGAGGCTGCCGCCCTCGAAGGCCGTGCCGGAGATGGCCGCCTGGCCGCCGGAGAGATACAGATCGGCCGCTTCCTGGGCCCGGTTCCCCTGGAAGGAGCAGTCGGTGATCTCCAGTTCGCTCTGGTAGGCCGCGATCGCCCCTCCCCGAGCCACCGGATCGCTCTCGTTCCCCACCTCGTTGTCCTCGAAGCGACAGTCGCCGAGCTGCAGGCAAGCGTCCGTCACATGGATCGCTCCACCGAAGCGGCCTTCCTCGGGAAGGACCACGGAATCGCCGTCGCCGTTGCGCAATACGAGATGATCCAATCGGGTGGGAAGCGATCCCACCCCGTCGATCCGCAGCAGGCTGGCCCCCGCCTCCCCGACGAGAATGCTCGGGTCCTGCGGATCCTGCGTGCTGTAGTCGGCGTTCCACCCTCCGCTGAGATGCACCCCGGCCGCCAGCACATGGTTGCCCGTGCACACCAGGCCCGCGCGGATCCGCACCTCGTCGCCGTCGCCGGCCACCGCCAGGGCTTGCGAAAGGGTGGGGAAGGTGTCGGGCACGAGCGTCAACAGCACGTCGGTGAAGCGCAGGTCGAAGACCACATTCGACGTGATCTCACGGATCCTCTTCATCGCCACGTTGCTCTTGTGGCCGGAGTACGCCAGGCTGGCCGGCAAGGACATGCTGTCGAGCACCTGGTTCATCGCCGATCCGGGGAAGGGATCGCCCGCGTCGCTTCCGTCCTTGTTCTCCAGATCGCAACGGCCATCGGCCTGCAACAGCCGCAGCAGCGGGTGCGCGCTGCCGTCGGGTACACAGAGTTCCTGCTGGTTGGTGTTCACCGCCTCGTCGACGTGCCACACGAGCATGCCGCTGCCCGGCAGCCACGCATCGTTGTGCAGGGGCTGACGGTTCTCCAGCAGGAAATACTCCTGATCGCCCATCGCATCGGTGTGCAGCTTGTAGACCACGCCCTCGGTCTCCACCGGCGGGAGAACGAGGCTGTCTCCCTCGACGGTGATCACCGTGGGCTCGACGAAGCCCAGTTGCACCTTGCTCCAGGCGTCGAAGTCGGAAGGATGCGCACCGCCGCCGTTCCACATGCCGATGGACATCAGCGACCAGCGGCCGACACCGTCACTCGACAGGTCGGTGTCGTACAGATCGGGCAGGCCCAGGATGTGTCCGAACTCGTGGGCGAAGACTCCGACGTCGGTCATGCCTCCGTCGACCCGCAGTTCGGGCTCGGTGGTGTAGCTGCGGACGGTCACCCCATCGTCGGTGTCGTGGTAGATCGAGGACTGATGGCTCCAGATGTCGTCGGCGTCGCCCGTCTGCTCGGCCCCCGTGCCCGCGTGGATGACGAAGACCCCATCGACCGCCCATCGATCGTTGAGGAAGTCGTGGTAGTCCACGTCGGGGTCGGCCGCATCGACCGCGTCCTCGGCCAGACCCTGCGCATTCTGCGGATAGTCACCCAGTCCGTAGTCGTCGGCGGTGCCCTCGATGCCGTCGCCGTTGCAGTAATAAGAATAGGGGTGAGGCATCCGGTACCACCCCACCACCTGCCCGGTGATGAGGAAGTCGCCGTAGGAGTTGTCCAGGTAGATGTCCGTCACACTCTCGGTCGAGGCGGAATGCTGGGCGAAGAGATGGTCTCCCCAGGCGGAAGGACCGTAGTCCCCCGACTGCGGCCGGTCGCTGAAGTCGACGAGGATCACCAGGGTGTGCCAGGTGGTCGTCTCCGATGGAAGTTTCCGGGCCACCATCGGCGGCATCTCGAAGAAGCCGCGGTCGCGGGCCGCGCGCACCCTCTGCAGGACCGCATCGAGGACCCCGCGGGCCCTCAGTTCCTCGGCCAGACGCGGATCGATGGCCACCACCGCCCGGGCCGGCGCAGCACCCACGACGAGCCACACTCCCAGCAACAGCCAGAAGATCCGTCGAAGAGCGTGGGAGTGAAGACGAGGCATCGAGAGCCATCCAGACACGGGCATGGGATCCACCCGGGCGCTGCCACCGGAGTGGTCCGGCCGGTGGAGACGCTCCGCCGGCAGTCCCTCCGATGGAGACAAATCCGGCCATCCCCCCGATGGAGACAAATCCGGCCGTCCCTCCAATGGAGACAGATCCGACCGTCCCCCTGGTCAACAATGATACCATTGCCGGCGGCCCCAGGGATAGGCTGCCGGAAGCGGCCGGCTCTCCTGCCTCCGGTTTCGTCGCTGCGATCGGCCCTTTCTGCTAGGCTACGCCCATGAGCCGCTCCGCCTTCGAGAATCTGCAACGGGAGATCGTCGCCTGCGAACGCTGTCCCCGCCTGCGCGCCCACTGCCGCCAGGTGGCGGAACAACGCCGCCCCATGTACCGCGACGAGGAATACTGGGGACGGCCGGTCCCCTCCTTCGGTCACCCGCCCGCGCGGCTGCTCATCGTCGGTCTGGCCCCGGGCGCCCACGGAGCGAACCGGACCGGCCGGATGTTCACCGGCGATTCCTCGGGTGATTGGCTCTACGACGCGCTCCACCGCTGGGGCCTGGCCAGCCAGTCCCACAGCATCGCCCGGGACGACGGCCTGCGCCTCATCGACACGGTCATCACCGCGGCGGCCCACTGCGCTCCGCCCGGCAACAAGCCCACCGCCGCCGAACTGGCCAACTGCCGCCCCTTCCTGCGGCGCGAACTCGAGCTGCTGCAACCCGAACTCATTCTCTGTCTGGGACGCATCGCCTACGACGCCACCGTGAGGGCCCTGGAAGAGGAAGGGATGGAGATCCCCCGGCCCCGGCCCGCCTTCGCCCACGACAAGCTCATTCGCCTGCAGGCAGGACCGGAGATCGTGCTCAGCTACCATCCCTCGCGACAGAACACGAACACCGGCCGGCTCACCCGACAGATGTGGGATGCGGTCTTCCGGCGCGTGCGCCGACGGCTCGATCGGCAGGGAAAGCGGGAAGGCTAACGGTAGTGCGCGCGCACCTCGGCCTCGACCTGGGCATCGAGCTGGGGATCCATGGGCGTCGAGTCCTCGGCCATCTCACCCTTGCGCGAGACGTTCTTGCGCACCCAGCGCATGGCCGCCCACAAGCCCACCAGGACGGCCAGGATCGGTGCCAGCCACACCAGGATCGCGGTGCCGCGGAAGGGCGGCCGGCCCATGATCTCCTCCCCGAAGGTGGCGATCATGTACTCGGTGATGTCCTTCTCCTTGTGCCCTTCGAAGACCCACTCGCGCAGGTCGGCCCGCAGCAGATCGGCTGCGCCCGAACCGCACGATCCGAGGGTCAGACCCGGACAGTAGGGGCTCATGTACAGGGCCTTCAGCCGCTGGTAGAGACGCTCGTTCTCCGCCTGGGTGCGATGGACGAGTTCGCCGGTGGGACCCGGGCCGGTTCCCGACAGGTTCCGGTGATGGTGGGTGACAGCGGAGGAGCCAGTGGCGGAGGTCTCGTCGGTGGATGTGCCCGCGGTGGCCTCGGTGGACACTCCGTCGGCAGCCGTGGCCTCGGTGGCCGAGGGCGATACCTCGTCCGCAGCCGTGGCCCCGGCATCCTGCGCCCCAGCGCGTGGCACGCTGACGCCCAGCGACAGCAGGAAGACCATTCCCAGGAGTCCTCGGCGGCACAGAGTCGAGCGGATGGGTCGGAACATCTGGCTCTCCGGGCGTTGGGGGGACTCCTGTACGATAGGTCCGACCCCCCACCGTCGGCAACCACGGGGATCACCCATCGGCGACGGAGATCCGCCACCGGCAAGGGTGTTCACCCAAGGGCGTTCCCTCAAGGGTGTTCACCCAAGGGCGTTCACTCAAGGGCGCTCACCCAGGGGCGTTCACCCAAGGGCGCTCACCCAGGGGCGTTCACCCAAGGGCGTTCACCCAAGGGCGCTCACCCAAGGGCGCTCACCCAAGAGCGTTCCCGCGCCGTTCCGCCTGTTCAGTCCCAGATCCCCAGCATGGCCTTGGCGTCCTCGCTGCAATGGGTGCGCGGATCCCACGGCGGATTCCACACCAGTTCGACCTCGACCTCGCGCACATCGGGGATCTGCTGGGCCGCGATCTGCACCCCGTGGACGATCTCCGGTCCCAGCGGGCACATCTGGCTGGTCAGGGTCATGATGATCTTGAGCTTGTGGGTCTGGGGATCCCACTCGTGGCCGTAGATCAGTCCCAGTTCAACGACGCTCAGGTTGATCTCCGGGTCGTTCACCCCGTAGAGGTAGCGCTTCACTTCCTCGAAGTCGATCTGCCGGACTCCTTCGCCGGCCGCGTCCGGTTGCGCCGACTCTTCCTGCTTCGAGGCATCCGGCGTCGGCTGATCATTGGCCGAAACGCCTTGCGCCGACCCGTCCTGTTTCGAGGCATCCGGCGTCAACCGTTCATCCGCGGAAGCGCCCTGCGCCGAATCCTTCTGCACCGATTCGTTCTCGTTCATACCGATCTCCGCTCGTCGTTCTTGTGGACGATCCCCGGGCGCCCTCCCAACTGGGGATCCTCGGTGGTGCTCTTCTCGGCCCTCGCACCGCGTTCGTAGGCCTCGATGGCATCGAGCAGGGTCGTCCACGGCAGCAGGGCGCACTTGATGCGCACCGGAAACTTCTGGACGCCCTCCAGCGCCTCGAGATCACCCAGGTCGGCCTCGTCGGGGGTGATCTCGCCGTGCATCATCCGCCGGAAGTCCTCGGCGATGCTGCGGGCCTCCTCCAGGGTCTTCCCCTGAAGGATCTCCGCCAGCATCGAACCCGAAGCCACACTGATGGAACAACCGCGGCCCAGGCTGTGGACCCCGAGGATGATCCCATCCTCGATCCGCAGTCCGATCTTCACCTCGTCGCCGCAGACCGGATTGAAGCCCTCGTTCTCGATGTCGTGACGGTCGAGGGGACAGCGGCCGCGCGGCTGCTTGTAGTGGTCCAGGACCACCTCGCGGTACATCGAATCCAGTTCAAGAGACATGACCGAAGTACTTCCTGCACTCGTGGAGCGCCATCACCAGGGCATCGACGTCATCGCGGTCGTTGTAGCAATAGAACGAAGCGCGGGCCGTCGCCACCACGCCCAGGCGCCGCATCAAGGGCTGCGCACAGTGGTGGCCGGCGCGGATGGCCACCCCATGGGTGTCCAGGATGGTGGACAGGTCGTGGGGATGGACGTCCTTGTCCCAGAAGGTGACGATGCCGCCGCCGTGGATCGCATCGCGTGGACCGAAGAGGGTCAACCCCCCGATCTCCTCGAGCCGATCGCGGGCGTAGAGGGTCAACTGCGTCTCGTGCTGGTTCAGCTTGTCCATTCCCAGCGCTTGCAGGTAGTCGATGGCCGCTCCGAAACCGACGACCCCGGCGATGTTGGGCGTGCCCGCCTCGAACTTCCAGGGCACCTCGTTGAAGGTGGCCCGGTCCATGTGGACCTCACGGATCATCTCACCGCCGCCGAGGAAGGCGTCCATCTCCTCCAGCACCTCCGGGCGGGCCCACAGCACACCGACGCCGGTCGGGCCGAGCATCTTGTGCGCGCTGAAGGCATAGGCATCCGCGCCCAGGGTGTTCAGATCGACCGGCATGTGCGCCGCCGCCTGCGCGCCGTCGACGACGACGAAGGCGCCCACGTCGTGTGCCGCCTTGGCCATCTCGGCCACCGGATTGATCGTGCCCAGGACGTTCGACTTGTGCGTCACCGCCACGATCTTGGTGTGGTGGCCCAACAGTTCCTCGTAGACGTCCAGATCGAGCAGGCCCTCGTCGGTCACCGGGATGGTCCGTACCACCGCGCCGGTCACCCGGGCCGCTTCGATCCAGGGAACCAGATTGCTGTGGTGTTCCATCTCGCTGACGAGGATCTCGTCGCCGCGCGCCAGACGCGGGCGCGCCCAGGCGTAGGCCACCAGGTTCAGCGATTCGGTGGCGTTGCGGGTGAAGACGACACCGCGGCGGTCGACTCCACCAAGGAAGGCCGCCACCTTGTCCCGGACACCTTCGTAGGCTGCGGTCGCCTCTTCCCCGAGGGTATGGATGGCCCGGTGCACGTTGGCGTTCGAGTGGGTGTAGTAGTCCATCAGCGCATCGAGCACCACCTGCGGCTTCTGCGTGGTGGCGGCGCTGTCCAGATAGAGAAGGGGCTTGCCCCGGACCTCTCGGGAGAGAATGGGAAAGTCGCGCCGGATGCGGGCGACATCCAATGGCGACGATTCGGCCATTGTCAATCCTCCTCGAGGTCCACGAGGATCCTGCCGCCCTCCACTTTCACCGGAAAGGTCGGCAGAGGGGCGACGGCCGGCATCCGCGTCACATGGCCGTCGCGCACATCGAAGCGGGCGCCGTGGCGCGGACACTCGATCTCGAAACCGAGCAGTCGTCCTTCACCCAAGGGGGCGTCGTCGTGGGTGCAGACGTCCTCGAATGCATAGTACTCTCCCTCGACCCGGCACACCGCCACGCGGATGTCGTCGATGGTGAAGACCTTCGAGCTTCCCTCGGCAATGGCATCGGCGTCGGCGACGGCAACGTAGTGGCTCATGCGCGGATCTCCTCCAACCGGACGGCGAGTTCCTCGCGCAGCGGTTCCTGCAGATCGGCGGGGATCTTCTGCAGGATCGCTTCGAGGAAACCCTGCACGATCTGTTTCACCGCTTCCTTCTCGGGAATGCCCCGGCTCATCAGGTAGAAGAGTTCATCGGGGCTGATCGGACCGATGGTGGCGCCGTGGCTGCACTGCACCTCGTCGATGTCGATCTCCAGCTCGGGAATGCTGTCCGCCCGCGCCTTCTCGCTCAACAGGAGGTTGCGGTTCTCCTGGAAGGCCGAACTGAACGGCGCCTTCTTCTCGATGGTGATGTTGCCGGTATAGGAGCTGCGGCTGCGGCCGCTCAGGACCACCTTGAAGTCCAGATTGCTGTCGGTGTGCGGCGCGCTGTGGTGATGGTCGGTATGGTGGTCGAAGAACTGACGGCCGTGTCCGTACAACAGACCCACCGTCTCGGCCTCACTGCCCTCTCCCGCGAGAAGGGTGCCCGTGTCGACCTTGGTCTTGCGTCCACCGAAGCTCACCAGCGAGGAGCGGGCATGGGCATCCCGCTCGAGCACGATGCGTTGGCTCAGGTGCGCCGTGATCGAATCGTCCAGGGTCTGCAACAGCACGTAGTCCACGCGGGCGCCCTCACCGACGAAGACCTCACTCACTCCCCAACAGCGTCCGTCCGCCGCGTCCCCGCTGTGCTGTTCCACCAGCATGGCCTCGGCGTTCTCCTCGACGATCATCAGCACACGGCGTCCATCGATCGAATCGGACGCGCCGTTGAACTCCACCCGCAGGGGTTCACTCGTCCTCACCCCGCGGGGAACATGGAGATACACACCCCGGCTCCAGATGGCGGCGTCCAGTGCTTCCAGACGGCCAAAAGAATCGCCCACGGCCGAACCCAGACGGCGGCGGATCCGTTCGCCGTGCTCCGGATGGGCCGCTGCCCGCTCCAGGGGAAGGATCTCCACGCCGCGTTCGCGGTCCTCGATGCTGATGCGCACGGTCAGGCCCCCGGAGGAGCGGAACGCCACCGCATCTCCACCTTCCGCCGCGTTCCCGCTTTCCGTCGCGTTCCCGCCTTCCTTCACCTTCGCCGCTGTGAGTTCGGCGTTCTCCCCTGTGAGATCGGCGCTCCCCGCTGTGAGTTCGGCGTTCTCCGGCTCGAACCACTGCGGGTCGCTGTAGCGCCACAAATGCTGCGCCCGGTCGGGCCAAGGTGCGGCCACGAAGACCGACCACGCGGCGCGGCGCGCCTCGGTCAGCCACTGGGGTTCTCCCCGCTTGCGCGAGAATTCCACCAGCGCCTGTTCATCGAGCAATGCTTGTCGTGCGGTTTCCTGCATGCTTCTTCCTCGCCGGCGAGCGGAAGCCTCCGACCGTCCGGAATCCAGCTAGCCGACCGATCCTTCCATCTCCATCTCGATGAGACGGTTCAGTTCGACGGCGTATTCCATGGGCAATTCCTTCGTGAAGGGCTCGATGAAGCCGTTCACGATGAGCAGACGCGCTTCCTCGGCGCTGATGCCGCGGCTCATCAGGTAGAACAACTGCTCGTCGCCCACCTTCGAGACCCGCGCCTCGTGTTCCACCTGCACCTGGTCCTCCTGGACCTCCATCGTCGGATAGGTGTCGCTGCGGCTCTTCTCGTCGAGGATCAAGGCATCGCACTCGACCGAGACCTTGCAGCCCACCGCGCCGGGATGGATCTTCACCAGGCCGCGATAGCTCGAACGGCCCCCGTCCTTGGAGATCGACTTGGAGGTCACGGTCGAGGTCGTGTGCGGCGCGGCGTGGATGACCTTGCTCCCGGCGTCCTGATGCTGGCCCTCGCCGGCGAAGGCCACCGAGAGGATCTCGCCCTTCGCTCCCTCGCCCACCAGGTAGATGCACGGGAACTTCATGGTCAGCTTGCTGCCGATGTTGCCGTCCACCCACTCGACCGTCGCGTTGCGGTGGGCGACCGCGCGCTTGGTCACCAGGTTGTAGATGTTGTTCGACCAGTTCTGGATGGTCGTGTAGCGGATGTAGGCGTCGTCCATGGCGATGAGTTCGACCACGGCCGAATGCAGCGAGTCGGTACTGTAGACCGGCGCGGTACATCCCTCGATGTAGTGCACCCGGCTGCCCTTGTCGGCGATGATCAGTGTGCGCTCGAACTGGCCGGCGTTCTCCGCGTTGATGCGGAAGTAGGCTTGCAGGGGAATCTCCACGTGCACGCCGGGGGGGACGTAGATGAAGCTGCCCCCGGACCACACCGCCGAGTTCAGGGCGGCGAACTTGTTGTCCTCGGGTGGAATGACCGTGGCGAAGTACTTCTTCACGATCTCCGGGTACTTCTTCAACCCGTCGTCCATGCTGAAGAAGAGGATGCCCTGTTCCTCCAGCTCCTTCTTCACCGAGTGGTAGACCACTTCGCTCTCGTACTGGGCGCTCACCCCGGCCAGGAACTTGCGTTCGGCCTCGGGGATGCCCAGGCGGTCGAAGGTCTTCTTGATGTTCTCGGGGACATCATCCCAACTGTGCCCCTGCTCCTCCATGGGCTTGATGTAGTAGTAGATGTTGTCGAAATCGATGTCGGCGAGCTCGCCGGTGTTGCCCCAGTCGGGCATGGGCTTGCTCAGGTAGATGTCCAGGGCCTGGTGGCGGAAGAGGCGCATCCAGTCGGGCTCGCCCTTCATGCGCGACATCATCTCCACCACTTCGTGGTCGAGACCGCGGGCACCCTTGTGGAAGTACTCCTCGGGATCGTGGAAGCCGTACTTCTCGGCGTAGTCGTCGCGCAGATCCATCGACGAACCCGCCGCAGCCCGCCGGTCGGCCGCCGCCTCCTTGCTGGACGCCGCCCGCTGCTCGATCACCGCCCTCTTCTCGGAGGCCGCCGCGCGCCGGTCCAACGACTGTTTCTCCACCGCCGCGCGCTCCTCGGCCGCGGTGGGGTGGCCCAGCGCGTCCTTCTTCACCGCGCCGCCGGAATCTGCCTTGGACGAGCTCATGCTCAACCCTCCTGCGCCTGCGCGAAGACTTCCTTCTCGATCCACTCGTAGCCCTTCTCCTCGAGCTCGTGCGCGAACTCGGGACCGCCGCTGCGCACGATGCGGCCGTCCATGTACACATGGACGACGTCGGGCTTCACATAGTTGAGGATGCGCTGGTAGTGGGTCACCAGAAGGACACCGGTCTCCTCGCCGGCCACGCGGTTGATGCCCTCGCTCACCAGGCGCAGGGCATCGATGTCCAGACCGCTGTCGGTCTCGTCCAGCAGCGCCACCTTCGGCTTCAACATGGCCATCTGCAGGATCTCCAGGCGCTTCTTCTCACCGCCGCTGAAGCCGTCGTTCACGTAGCGGCCGGCGAAGGCCTTCGGAATCTCCAGCAGCTTGAACTGGTCCATGAGTTCGCGCCGGAAGTCGCGGACCGGCATCTCCTCCTCACGGCGGGCGTTGACCGCCGAGCGCAGGAAGTTGGCCACGCTCACCCCGGGAATCGCGGTCGGGTACTGGAAGGCCAGGAACAGACCGCGGCGGGCGCGTTCGTCGGCGGGCAGGCCGAGGATCTCCTCGCCGTCGAGCTTGACGCTGCCCCCGGTGACCTCATAGGAGGGATGGCCCATCACCGCGTAGGTCAGCGTGCTCTTGCCCGAGCCGTTCGGGCCCATGATGGCCACCTTCTCCCCCGCGTGGAGGGTGAGGGTGAGGCCCTTGACGATCTCCTTGCCCTCGATGGACACGTGGAGATCCTCGATCTCCAGCAGCGGCTTGCCTTCTGTCATCGTCTCTGCTCCTGCCGGCGATTCCCTCGGGAAAACACCGCTTCGCTTGCGTGTACGGCCCCCGTGGACCGTCGTGACCTGTTTGCTGCCACCGCCGGGCGGCGCATCATCGCCGCCGGCGGCTTCCCCATCGCCTAGTTCACCGCCTGGGCTCCGCTCCCCTCGGAGAGGATCGCCCGCCGGGGTTCCTCGAGCTTCTCCTGCACCCGCCCATAGCACAACAGGTCGGCCAGGGTGGTGCGTTCGAGCACGGCCGAGAGCATCTCGTTCAGCGCTTCCCACAGCGAACGGATGTTGCACACCGAGTCGGCATGGACGCACGATTCGCCCAAGCCGTTGTGTTCATGGCAGAAGCGCTCTTCGAAGAGTTGCCCGCCCAGGGTGGACAGGATCTCGCGGACCGTGATGTCCTCGGGCGGACGGCTGAGGGAATAGCCCCCGCTGCGGCCCCGGACGGCCTCCACCAGCCCATGGTCGCGCAACTGGCCGAGCAGCTTGGCCGCGTAGGCGCTGCTCAGCCCCTCGCCTCGGGAGATCTCGGCCAGGCTCATCGGTCCTGGAGCCGAGCGAGCGAGCTGCAGCATGCAGCGCAGCCCGTATTCCTCCTGTGACGAGATCTTCATGCGACCGCAGTCCCTCCGGGGTGCATCCGCCCACGAAAAGGCGGATCCGCTTGGGGTGCGGGCAAGTTAGGAAAGTTTACACTTATGTCAAGTATAAGCGGGGCCCCGGAAACCGGAACCCCGCTCGATCGGATCGCCCCTGCCATGGGCCCGCGGAATGGGCCTTCCCGGACCCGCGTGCCGGCCGCTCGTGCGGCCTCGTCCCAGCCGTTCGGTCCTGACCCACCAGGCCTCGTCCCAGCCGCTCGGCCCTGGCCCATCTGGCCTCGTCCCGGCTGGTCCGGTCCTGGCCCGCGGCCGCCTAGCCCTGTCCCTGCAGGTAGGCGATGACCTGTTCGTAGGCCTTCTGGCCCTCGGCCACCAGTTTCCGGTCGCCGTCGTAGATCTGGAAATGGGGGATGCTGCGCAGGTTGTACTGCCGCGCCACCGGCGAAGCCCAGTCGATGCCCCGCTTGCCTGGCCGGTTGATGTCCACCCGGATGACGGTGATGTCGTCCCGGTTGGCGTCGAGCTGGTCCAGATAGGGCGAGATCCGCATGCAGGGGGGACAGTACTGGCTGTAGAAGTCGACGATGGTGGTCTGGCCCTTGGGGATGTAGTCCATGATCTCCACCGGCTGACCGAAGCCGATCACCAGGGGTTTGTCCTCATGGCTCTCGGCCGAATCCTCCTGCGAGGAGGAGTCCTCCTGCCGGGAGGAGCCCTCGTCCTTGGCCGCCGAGGCATCGGCGGAATGGGCCTGCTGGGTGGAGACATCCTGGGCCGAAGAACCCTGGGAAGACGTGCCCGAAGCCGCCTGGGAGGAGCTGCTCGACGAAGCCGGCGATGCCGCCACCGCCTGTCCATGGGTCGAGGAATCGTTGGAACCGCCCCCGCACGCCGTCCAGAGAAGGGCCGCCGTCAGCAGCAGACCCATGCCGAGAATCCGTACCGTAGAACGCAATGAAGTCCTCCACTCCAGTCGAGAAGAATCGCGGGGAAGGCCCACCCTTCCACGTCGTCCTCCCTCGAAACCGTCGCGCCGCAGCCGGAGATCCACTCTTCTCCACCTTCCTGCCACTCTTCTCCACCTTCCTGCCGGTGGAGCCGGGAAACCGGGAATTGTGGATCCGCTTCTCCCCTCCCTCCCCGTTGACGGGTGGAGGAGGTGGCGCTGGCCAGACAATATACACAAGGCGGCCGAAGCGCCCAGCGCGGGCTGCACCCTCACCTTGCGGAGCGAGCCGGCGCTTTCTATCGTCGCGCAGCAAATCCCTACTCGTTCACCCGGGCCCAGGCCCCTCCGCTTCGCCGGAGCTGCGTATCAGAGGCAGGAAACCATGGCAGATCCCACCGACAAGGTCGAAAGCAACGTTCCCGGACCTTATTACGTCGACTCCCAGTGCATCGACTGCGACCTGTGCCGCCAGACGGCTCCGGCCAACTTCGACCGCAACGAGGAAGAGGGCTACAGCTACGTCTACAAGCAGCCGGAGAACGACGAGGAACGTGCCCAGTGCGAAGAGGCGATGGAAGAATGTCCGGTGGAAGCCATCGGCAATGACGGCTGATTTCCCCTTCCTGGGACCCATCGGAGTCCCGGAACCGAGAATGCAATGAAACAGATCTTGAGCGTGGCCAGGATGGGACATCCGGTGCTGCGCACGCCGGCCGAGCCGGTCGATCCGGCTCGACTGGATTCGGCCGAGTTCCAGGACTTCATCGACAGCATGCTCGTGACCATGCACGAGACCGACGGCGTGGGCCTGGCCGCACCGCAGGTCTTCACGAGCTGGCGGGTGATCACCCTGCACGAAGGGGCCCAGGTCGCCCGCGAGGGCGAAGAGGCCCTGACCGCCCTGATCAACCCCCGGGTGACGCCGCTCACCGAGGAGACCGCCTCCATGTGGGAGGGCTGTCTGAGCATCCCCGGCCTGCGCGGCAAGGTCAGCCGGCCCCGGCGCGTGCGGTTGGAGGGGCTCGACCGCAAGGGGAAGCCGGTCGACATCGAGCTGTCCGGTTTCGCCGCCGTGGTCGTCCAGCACGAGTGCGATCACCTCGATGGCATCCTCTATGTCGATCGCATCGACGATCCGCGCGATCTGGTCTTCGAGAAGGAGTTCGAGCGCTTCATCCTGCCCGAACTCGAGGACGAGGACGACGAAGAGGAAGCAATCGAGGGCGAGGAGCTCTGATCGCAGGGCCGGGAGGACCCCGTGTTGTTTCCCCCGGAGCGGCCCTCTATACTGAGACAGCCATGAGCCATCCCGCCCCGGACCCCCTTCGCGCCCGTCCTCCCAAGCGCCCGACGGCCGACATCGACCTGTCGGCCATCGCCGCCAAGGTGGAGGCCGGCGAGCGTCTGTCCTTCGAGGACGGGGTCGCCCTCTTCGAGAGCGCCGACCTGCTCGAGGTGGGAAGGCTGGCCGACCTGGCCAATCGCCGGCGCAATGGCCGCAAGGTCTACTACAACGTCAACCGCCACATCAATCCCACCAACGTCTGCTTCGTCGGCTGTGAACTGTGCGCCTACAAGGACGTCCCCAACGCGCCGGGCACCTGGGCCTACACCCCCCAGGAATGCGTCGAGATCGCCCGCCGCGACTGGACGCCGGATGTGACCGAGTTCCACGTCGTCGGGGGCCTGCACCCGCAGTGGGGTTTCCAGGTGTACGTGGACATCCTCCGGGCCCTGAAGGAGGCCTTCCCCACCGTCCACCTGAAGGCCTTCACCATGGTCGAGATCGATTGGCTGGCCCGCCTGGCCGACAAGACCGTGCCGCAGACCCTGGAGATCCTGCGCGAGGCCGGTCTGGGCTCGTGTCCGGGCGGCGGGGCGGAGATCTTCGCTCCCAGGGCGCGGGAGATCATCGCCAAGAAGAAGATGACCGGCCAACGCTGGCTCGATGTGGCCCGCATGGTCCACGAGGCGGGCCTGCGCTCGAACGCCACCATCCTGTACGGATGCGTGGAGACCTTCGAGGAGCGGGTCGACCACCTGGTGAAGCTACGCGAGCTGCAGGACGAGACCGGCGGCTTCCAGTGCTTCATCCCGCTGGCCTTCCACCCGGAGAACACCGCATTCGAGGGACACATCCCCCAGACCGATGGTTTCGACGACCTGAAGATGATCGCGGTCAGCCGTCTGATGCTGGACAACTTCGACCACATCAAGGCCTACTGGGTGATGCTGACCCAGAAGATCGCCCAGGTGGCGCTCCATTTCGGAGCGAACGACCTGGACGGAACGGTCGTCGATGAGCGGGTGACCCTGGCCGCCGGCGGCCATGCGGGCAAGGGCATGACCCGCCAGCAGATCGAGTCGTTCATCCGTGAGGCCGGACGCATCCCCGTCGAACGGGACACCCTGTACCACGAGCTTCCACCCTGGGAGGAGCGGATGGAAGCGGTCCGCTGAACTCCCGCGAGTCCCATCAGGGAGGACACATTGACACCGCCCACCGGATCCGTCCAGACCGGCTTTGCGCGAGGCCTTCGTTCCCACCGCTTCCCGATCTCCTTCCCCCTTCTCCTCCTGCTTCTCTTCCTGGTCTCCTGCGCGGTCAATCCGGTGACCGGCAAGCGTCAACTCTCCTTCATGAGTTCGTCGCAGGAGGAATCGCTGGGGAAGCAGAGCGATGCGGGCATCGTGGCCGAGTACGGCGTGGTGGACGATCCCGCCCTGCAGGCCTACGTGGACAGTCTCGGTCAGGCCATCGTGAAGGTGAGCCACATCCCCCAGGAGGACTTCGTCTTTCGCGTGCTCGATGACGACGTGGTCAACGCCTTCGCCCTGCCCGGCGGTTATGTCTATATCACCCGCGGGATCCTGGCTTATCTCAACAATGAGGCGGCACTGGTGGGCGTGCTCGGTCACGAGGTGGGCCACGTCGCGGCCCGCCACAGCGCCCAGCGCTACACCAAGCAGGTGCTGATCAGCCTGGGTCTGGGCCTGGGCTCGGCCCTCAACGAGACCCTCGCCCGCTATTCCCAGGTGACCGGAGCGGCCGCCCAGCTCCTGCTGCTCAAGTACAGCCGGGACGACGAGCGCCAGGCCGACCAACTCGGCGTCGAATACGCCACCAAGCTGGGCTACGACACGACCGAGATGGCCCGCTTCTTCCACACCCTCGACCGCCTGACCGGCACGGGAGAGCGCCTGCCGATCTGGGCCAGCACGCACCCCGATCCCGGCGACCGCTTCGAGCGGGTCACTGAACTGAGCCGGCAGGCCCAAGCCACCCAGCCCGGACCCTTCCGGATCGTGCGCGACGGCTACCTGCGACACCTCGAGGGACTGGTCTTCGGAACGGATCCCCGGCAGGGCTTCATCCACGAGGGTTGCTTCGTCCACCCCGGACTCGCTCTGCGTTTCCCCGTGCCCGAGGGCTGGAAGTTGATGAACAGCGCGGCGCAGGTCCAGATGGCGCCGCCGGACGGGCGCGCGGTGCTCTTCTTCTCCGCCCAGGCGGCAGCCGATTCCTTCACATCGGAAGCCGCCGCCCAACAGGGCCTGGAGACGGCCGCCCGCGCCTTCAGCGAGCGGGCCGGCATCGAGGTCCAGACCCGTCAGTGGACGACCATCGGAGATCATCCGGCCTACGTGCAGCAGGGACGCATCCAGAATGAGGACCAGTGGCTCACGATCGAGTCGACCTTCATCTCCTGGCCGGGCCGGGTCTTCACCTTCCATGGCATGAGCGAGAGTGCGGATTATCGGCAGTTCCAGCCGATCTTCGAGCGGGTGGCCCAGGGCTTCCGTGAAGAGAAGGATCCCGCCCTGCTGGGCATCCGCCCGGTGACCGTTCACCTGATCCAGGCGCCCCGGCGGGCTCCTTTCCGGACCTGGGCGGAGAAATGGCCCCCACCGGCCGACAGCGGAATCGACGCCCCCGGGCTGGCCGTGCTCAACGGACTCGAAGCGGACGAGGTGGTGCCCGAGGGAACCTGGTTGAAGACCCTCACTCGCTGAGCGGAGGCGAGGAAAAGAGCGGCCGAGCCGGCCGCGAGGAAGGGATTGGGGCAGCCGAAGTGGAGCGATCGGGGCGGCGGAGCCGAAACGGTCGCGTCGGCCGAAGCGGAGCGATCGGGCCAGCTGGGGAAGTGTTTTCGCATCGCCAGCCCTTGCCGATCGAGGATAAGGGTCTATCTTGCGCCGGTTTCAGCGCAGAATCCCCGGGCCAAGGCCAGGAGCAGAAACCGTGTCCACCGCGATCACCGACCTCAGCAAGGTCCGCAACATCGGAATCTCCGCCCACATCGATTCGGGCAAGACCACGCTGACCGAGCGCATCCTCTATTATACCCAGCGCATCCACGCCATCCACGAGGTGCGCGGCAAGGATGGCGTCGGCGCCACCATGGATTCCATGGAGCTCGAGCGCGAGCGCGGGATCACCATCGCCTCGGCCGCGACCTACTGCAGTTGGCGGGACCACCACATCAACATCATCGACACCCCCGGGCACGTCGACTTCACCATCGAGGTCGAGCGCGCGCTGCGGGTGCTCGACGGCGCGGTCCTGGTGCTGTGTTCGGTGGCCGGGGTCCAGAGCCAGTCGATCACCGTCGACCGGCAGATGCGCCGCTACGGAGTCCCGCGTCTGGCCTTCATCAACAAGTGCGACCGCTCGGGAGCGAATCCCATGCGGGTGACCCAGCAGTTGCGCGACAAGCTCAAGCACAACGCGGTGATGATGCAGATCCCCATCGGACTGGAGGCCGAGCACCAGGGCGTGGTCGATCTGGTCACCATGAAGGCCGTCTACTTCGACGGTGAGAACGGCGAGATCATCCGCGAGGAGGAGATCCCCGGCGAGCTGGTCCACGAAGCCGAGGCCCGGCGCGAGCAGATGCTCGACGCCGTCTCGATGTACTCCGACGAGCTCACCGAAGCCATGCTCGAGGATGCGGTCACCGAGGACCTCATCCACCGGGCGGTCCGCAAGGCCACCATCGCCCGGGAGATCACCCCGGTGTTCATGGGCAGCGCCTACAAGAACCGCGGGGTCCAGCTGCTGCTCGACGCGATCACCCGTTACCTGCCCGACCCCACCGAGGTGCACAACGAGGCCATCCGCCTGGAGAACGGCGAGGAGATCACCTTCCCGGTGAAGGTCGATCCCGACGAGCCCTTCCTGTCGTTGGCCTTCAAGCTCGAAGTGAGTCCCTACGGCCAGCTCACCTACCTGCGCATCTACCAGGGGCTCATCCACAAGGGCGACACCATCGTCAACATGCGCAGCGGCAACAAGGTGAAGGTCGGACGGCTGGTGCGCATGCACGCCGATCAGATGGAGGACATCGAATCGGCGGCGGCAGGGGACATCGTGGCCCTCTTCGGGGTCGACTGCGCCAGCGGCGACACCTTCACCGACGGCAGGCTCAAGGCCTCGATGAGTTCGATGCACGTGCCCGAACCGGTGATCAAGCTGGCCATCCGGCCCAAGGACAACAAGGCCCAGCAGAACCTGGCCAAGGCCCTGGCCCGCTTCACCAAGGAGGATCCCACCTTCCGGGCGGGAACCGACGAGGAGACCGGCGACTCGATCATCGCCGGCATGGGCGAGCTGCACCTGGACGTCTACGTCGAGCGCATGAAGCGTGAGTTCAACGCCGAGGTGGAGACCGGAGCGCCCCAGGTGGCCTACCGGGAGACCATCACCCGCAAGGTCGAGTTCGACTACACCCACAAGAAGCAGACCGGCGGCTCGGGCCAATACGGCCGGGTGGTCGGCACCATCGGCCCCCGCCAGGACGGCGAGGACTTCCTCTTCGAGAACCACGTGGTCGGCGGACGCATCCCCAGCGAGTACATCTCGGCGGTGGAGAAGGGTTTCCGCAGCTCCCTCGAGCGGGGCGAGTACATCGGCTACCCGGTGGTGGGCATCCATGTCGATCTCATCGACGGCGCCTTCCACGCAGTCGACAGCAGCGACACCGCCTTCCAGGCCGCCGCCCGCGGAGCCTTCCGCGAGAGTTATCTCAAGGGCAAACCCATCGCCCTCGAACCGATCATGCTGGTCTCGGTCGAAGGTCCGTCCGAATACCAGGGCGAGATCCTGGCCACCTTGATGCAGCGCCGGGGCATGATCGTCGGCACCACCGAAGATGAGGGCTTCGTCCGCATCGACGCTGAGGTGCCCCTGAGCGAGATGTTCGGCTACGCGACGGTGCTGCGCAGCGCCACGCAGGGAAAAGCCGAGTTCACCATGGAGTTCAAGCGCTACGGGAAGGCCCCCCTGGAGGTGGCCGAGGAGCTGCGTGCGAAGTGGCTCGAGAAGCGCTCGGCGGGCAACGCCTGATTCGACAGGAGATTTTCGATGATCTACCGCAAGGACGTCAATGAGCGCAGCCCCCTGAGGGTCTTCGAGCGTTCCATCCACGGTGGGCTGGGCCGGGGCAACATCGGCCTGGTGATGAGCCGCGCCGGCGTGGGCAAGACCGCCTTCCTGGTGGACGTGGCTCTGGACGACTGCATGCGCGGCCGCAAGGTCCTGCACGTGGACACCGAGCACACGGCCGAACGGGTCCGCCAGTACTACGAAGAGGTGTTCCGCTCACTGGCCGAGAACATGGACCGCGAGGAGCGCGAAGCCATCCACGTGGAGATCGAGCGCAACCGGATGATCCACAGCTTCGTCGGCGGCAGCTTCCATCTGGACCGTCTGCGCCAGGCCATGCAGTACATGAAGGATCACATCGACTTCGTGCCGGGGTTGATCATCCTGGACGGCTATCCCCAGTGGGAGGAGTTCAACGCCGACCAGCTCCACGAGAGTCTCGACGGAATCAAGCAGATGGCCCGGGATACCGACACCGAGGTATGGCTGTCGGCCCAGGGACACCGCGAGGACGAGCGCGACGAGCTGGGCGTGCCCCTGCGCCTGCAGCCCTATCTGGAATACCTGTCGGTCGTGGTGCGTCTGGTGCCCGAGTCGAACCAGGTGCGCCTGCAGTTGATCAAGGACCACGACAATCCCGACCTGGCCAACCTGCACATCGAACTCGATCCGAAGACCCTGCTGCTGAAGTGGCAGTGAGATCGGCGGCCTCGGCCTGACGAGGCTTCAACGCTTCGAGACATCCCGCTACGCGGCACACCAGGGAAAGCGGCGGCCCGAGCCCGACGGGGAGAACCGCGCCAGCTCAGCGCTTCGATCCGTTCTTCCCGACCACCTGCGGGGTCCCGCCCGCCGTTCCCGGCCCGCGCGTCTCGTTGGCCTCTCCCTGCCGGCGCATCTCGTTCCTCACAGCGGCGTCGGTCACCATCGCCCCGTAGGGAACGGTGGGACCGGTGACATCGTTGGGATGGCCCACCACCTTCAGGGCCCGGGTGATCGTCCCCTCCACCGGGGACACCTTCCCGCTCTGACCGGGCGAGAGACGCAACGCCCCGCTCCGTCGCGGCACTTCGCTCAACTGACGCCGGAGTTCGAGGGCCACGTCCAGGAAGACCCGCAGGGCATCGCCGTCCAGGGGGTGGCGCGTGTGGACGGCCACCCTCTGGTCGTGCACCTGCAGGTGCAAGCCGAAGGGTTCGACCACCTTGCGCGCATCGGCCATCAGCAGATAGAGGGCCTGGACCATCCGTACCGAGCGCTCGTCGACCCGCTCGGCCGGCGATTCCCACCGCAACTGCAGACGCAGCGCCTCGACGCGATCGCCCTTGCGGAAACGGCGAAGGGGATTCCAGCGGCGTGCCGCCGAGGGGCGCAACGGCACGATGTTCAGATCCCGGACCGTCAGGAATTTGTTCTCGAAGAGAAGGGCCTGTTGCCACCCACTGCCGACGCGACGGCGGCACAGGTACCAGCTTCCGCTCTTGTCCTGACCCCACAGCACCGCCTGCAGGCCGCCGTGACGTCCCTGGCCCCCCAGACCACGGGCCAGTTCGACAAGGGTTCCGGGAAGACGACTCTCGAGCCGGTTGAGCTTCCGGCTGACGGCCAGCTCCTGGAGATCCCGCTCCAGCAGTTCACGGCGGCGGCGGCGGTGAACACGCACGAGCTGGGCAGTGAGCACGAGGATGCCCAGGCTCAGGATCGCCAGGACGGCAACGGGCACGGTGACGTGGAACTGCAAGGTCGCTCCCGACGGATGCGGGGGCTCTCGGCGGTGGTACCTCAGACACCCCCAAGGCGTGCAGACATCGTGCCGTACGGGCGGGAGGCCTTGCGGGGCGGAGCAGGAGAGACGGTCGAAACGGATGAGGGAAGGCTGGGGTGAAGGATTTCCCGGCCATTCCGGCTCCACAGCGGGCGGCAGGATGCAGAATGAGGCCGCCGGGCCCGTGAGCGGGCGGATCGCAAGGCCCGCGCGGCGGCGCGGGGGTATGGAAACGGCCCCCCACCGGATCCGGCGGGAGGCCGTTGAAGTGGCAGCCCCTAGGGGAATCGAACCCCTGTTTCCTGGCTGAGAACCAGGCGTCCTGGGCCACTAGACGAAGGGGCCGCGAAGTCGTGAGGCAGAAGTATACAAAATGGTGATGCCAACGCAAGGAGCCCGGGGCGAAGCGTGGGCCGGCCACCCCCTGGACAGTCCGTTCACTTGGCCTTAGTCTGTTGCGCTCAAGGATTTGCGGGAATCCGCCGATGCCGCCCGTGGCGGCCGCGGCAGCCAGCCCCCGGCCAGGATGCGCAGCCTGACGTTCCCGGCCCGAAGCGGAAAGCCGGCAGCTCCCGATCATCGCCCTTCAACGGAAGCCTCCTTCGACCATGGAACGCCCCCCTTCTTCTCCCCCTCCCTCGTCCACCGCGGACGAGAGCGCCGGCGCTCGCGATTTCATCCGCGAGATCATCGCCAAGGACGTCGCCGCAGGCAAACACGGTGGACGGGTCCACACCCGCTTCCCACCCGAGCCCAACGGCTACCTGCACATCGGACACGCCAAGTCCATCTGCCTGAACTTCGGGGTGGCCGAGGAGTTCGGTGGGCTGTGCAACCTGCGTTTCGACGACACCAACCCGGTGAAGGAGGACCCCGAGTACGTCGAGGCCATCCAGGAGGACGTGCGCTGGCTGGGCTTCGACTGGGGCGACCGCCTCTTCCACGCCAGCGATTACTTCCAGCGGATGTACGAGTACGCGGTCGAGCTCATCCGCAAGGGCAAGGCCTACGTCGATTCCCAGAGCGAGGAAGAGATCCGCGCCACCCGCGGCACGGTCACCACGCCCGGAACCCCGAGTCCCTGGCGCGAGCGCACGGTCGAGGAGAACCTCGACCTCTTCGAGCGCATGAAGAACGGCGAGTTCGAGGACGGAGCGCATGTCCTGCGGGCGAAGATCGACATGGCCGCGCCCAACATGAAGATGCGCGATCCCTTGATCTACCGCATCCGCCACGCCACCCACCACCAGACCGGTGACGCCTGGTGCATCTACCCCTTCTACGACTTCGCCCACTGTCTGGAGGACAGCATCGAGGGCATCACCCACTCGCTGTGCACCCTCGAGTTCGAGATCAACCG
>JAOZPE010000090.1 GCA_029932915.1 Candidatus Krumholzibacteriia bacterium | reverse complement strand
AGACCTCGACCCACCGAGACGATGACCCAGGCAAGCCCCGAATCCTCTCCGTGTCCTTCCCCACCGGGGGAACGCCGGCGTACCCGGCTCTTCTTCCAGCTCGTCTCGGTGATCTACCCGGTGATCGAGTGGAACCTGCTGCCCACCTACCGGAAGATGCTCGAGCGGATCGGGCTCGATCCGTCCCTGGAGGTGCTCGACCTGGCCACGGGCACGGGAATCCTGGCCGGCGCATTCGCCGAGCGCGGCCACCCCACGGTGGGTCTGGACTTCACGCCGGCCCTGCTGCGGCGGGCCCGACACCGTTTCCCCGGCGTGGACTTCCGCGAGTTCGACCTGTGCGGGCTCGGATCGATTCGGGACAACTCGAGCGACATCGTGTCGATGGGCTACTTCCTGCACGGGGCCGATCCCACGTTCCGCCACTTCGTGCTCAGCCACGCCGCGCGCATCGCGCGCCAAGCGGTGGTGGTCTTCGACTATGGACCCGAGGGGAACTGGTTCGTGCGCGTCATCGAGTGGGTGGAGCGTTCGCACTATCCCGAGTTCATCAGGACCCCGCGTCATGAGGAGTTCGGACGGGCGGGTCTGGGGATCGTCGTCGATCATCGCACCTCGCAGTTCGGGCACGTGTGGGTGTGCCGGCCATCGGAGTCGCAGTGGACCGGTGATTCCTTGACCCCCTCTTCGCCTTCTCCATAGACTGCTCCGGATCCTCGGGACTGTCCTTCCTTCCGATCGGAATCCGATGACCGCGCCTGCGTCGGTTCTCTTCAGCAACACCATCCGCCTGTGGGCCGGAGCGGAACGCTTCGTCCTGGACGCCGCCCTTGGTCTGCACCGCCGCGGGCACCGGGTGATCGTGCAGAGCTATCCGGGCATGCCCCTGCTGCTGCGCGCGCAGGAGGCGGGGCTGGAGACCCTGGCCACCCGGGTACGGATGGACATGGCACCGTGGACCGTCCTTCCACTGGCCGCGCGGCTGCGGCGCGATCCGGTCGACGTGGTGTGGACCACGCGCGACAAGGACCTCCGCACCAGCGGTCTGGCCGCGCGCCTGGCCGGACGCCGCATCGCCGTCATCCACAGCCGCGAGTGCGACGATCCGGTGAAGAGCTCGGCCGCCTACCGCTGGTTCTTCACCAGGGTGGCCCATCGCATCGTGGTCAACAGCGAGTCGACGAGGCGGACCACCCTCGATTCGGCGCCGTGGCTTTCGCCCGAGCGGGTCGACCTCCTGTACAAGGGGATCGACCTTGCGCCCTGGGAGAGGGCGCAGCCAGGTGAGTGGCCGCAGCGTTTCCGGTGGCAGGCGGGCGAGGTGGTCATCGGCTACGCCGGACAGCTCGTTCCGCGCAAGAGGATCGATCTGTTGATGCGGCTCCTTGCAGGCGACGAGCTGCGTGAGCGGCCCTGGAAACTCGTGCTGGCCGGCAGCGGGCCGGCCGAAGACGGCCTGAAAGCCCTTGCGCAGGAACTGGGCATCGCCGAACGCGTGGTGTTCTGCGGTTTCGTCGACGATCTGCCCGCGTGGATGGCCGCGATCGATTTCCTGGTGTTGCCCTCGTTGATCGAGGGCTTCGGCTACGTGCTGGCCGAGGCGATGGCCGCCGGCAAGCCGGTGGCGGCCTACGCTGCGAGCAGCATCCCCGAGGTGGTGCGTGACGGAGTGGGCGGTCTGCTCGCCCCACCCGAGGATGACGACGCGCTGGGTCCGATCCTCACCCGCCTGATCGACGACGCCGAGCTGCGCGCGCGGCTGGGCCGCGATGGGCATGAGGACACCCGAAAGCGGCTGTCCCTGGATACGATGATCGATGTGATGGAGGAGATCGTGGAGAGGGCCAGACGAGTGGCAACCAACACACGTGGGATAGCTACTCCTTGAACTGTCCATGGGCCAGACAGAGTGGATAGAGCGCCTCATACGCCGACCCACGGGGTCACTCCAACCCACGGCCGTCAGCTGCAGTAGCTTGTCAGAACGCCCGCGACGCCGACAAGGGCGGCGGGCGCGTGCACCTAACTCGACCTGCCGGATCGGAGCTTCCGGTAGCCCCACAGGAGGAGAAGCGCCCCGCCGGTCGCGATCGCTATGCTCCCGAGGTTCAATCCGGTGACCGTTCCCAGGCCAAGAAACGTCGCAATGAAACCACCGACAAATGCGCCCGCGATTCCCAGAAGCATGGTGACGATCAAGCCGCCCGGGTCAGGACCGGGCATGATCCACTTGGCGAGGGCTCCAACGATGAGGCCAAGAACGATCCACGATAGAAGTCCCATCTCATTTCTCCTCCTGTGTGCAGCCTGACGCCACAAATCACCGGTGGCACAAAGCAGAACGAGGAACGAGCGGCGCTCTTCGCCGTCCGGGTGACTTTGCCTTCTTGGGAGTTACCATACCTAAATGAACCCCCTTATCTTTGCCGCCAACCAAGGTGAGATTGCGGTCACGACGAGAACCAATAGAAATAGATCCCCTTTCTTGACATTGAATACTTGCGCAATATCCTGCCAAGACTTACCAGCGACAAAATGACCAAAGATGAATTCAAATAGCAATGTCAGAACCAACCACAACAGACCGATCATGACATATGCTCTTGTTCCTGATGCGGCAATAAATGGAACGAAAGTCAAAGAAACAACAAATACAAGAGCGGCCAATGAGATACCGCTTAAAGGCAGCGCCGCACTTGCCCCGAGCATTGGCACTAGAACTTTCTCTCTAAGCGTACCATTCAGGATTGCAGCAAGCACGATGACCAACCATATTCCTGTTGCCTTGATCAGTAT
The DNA here is from genome assembly GCA_029932915.1 of Candidatus Krumholzibacteriia bacterium. Lineage (GTDB taxonomy): Bacteria > Krumholzibacteriota > Krumholzibacteriia > JAJRXK01 > JAJRXK01 > JAOZPE01. Next base: position 717 of record JAOZPE010000090.1, on the reverse strand, counting down.
GCTGGCCATTCGTTTCCATTCCTCCTAACGTCGGGCTTCACCTGCAAGCGTGGCTGGCGCGGCTTGTGCGTCAGCACAAGGCGTGACAGATGCGATTGTCAGGTGCAAGCTCTTGTTATACGAGCCTCAGTGACGCGGCCCTTCCGGCAATTGGGCTCCGTGCCACACTGCAACAACCCAAATTGTTTTCCCAGAAGCACGATAGAAAAACCGATACGGCCGCACAATGACCTCTCGATGCGGCAAGTCCGGAAACTCCGGTATCGACCGCCCCGATTCGGGAAACTCCTCAAGGCGACGAAGAGCTTCTTCCGCTTTCACCCGAAATTGCCGAGCTGCGGTCGGACTGTCCTGCCGAATATATTCCAACCCTTCAAGAAACTGAGCGCGAGCCGACGGTGTGAATTTCACCTTCAAGACTCGCCATCCTCCAAAATTGCGTCAGCCTCTTTCATGACGGTAGCCAGGGAATGCCCCTCACCGGCAGCGATTTCCTTCTCACCGGTCGCCAAAAGGTACAATAGTTCGCGCTCATGTTCTGATTTCTCATACGCGTCTATACTTTGGAGAACCGCAATAGCCCGACCGCGCTGAGTAACAACTAGCGGACCAACAGAACCTTGCAGCTTTTTCAGAATGGCTGCGGCGTCTTGTCGCAGGTCAGTCACAGGGATGATATCAGGAATCTTCATTTTAACGCACCTCCAGTGGTACGTT
>JAOZPE010000089.1 GCA_029932915.1 Candidatus Krumholzibacteriia bacterium | reverse complement strand
AAGCCCATGAAGTGGGGCTTGTTGATGGCTATGGGTAGCATGCTTGCGCTTCTCGTCCTACGCGGCTCGGTGTATCCCTGATCCACGCGTGGACACCGTCGCCCATGCCGGTGCCTCAGACCCCGGGTGATTGGGTGATCCGGCGCCTTGGTGATCTGGGCCTGGTGGTGATGATCGCGGTCCTGCTCGACTGGATCGTCACCTGATCCCGGTTTCCTTCGCTCGGAAGTGCCTTGGACCGGGAACGCCGGTGGTGGCCGCTCGATCCTCCGGCGCTCAATCCCCGCTTGCCTGATACTTCACGTTCGGCTTCAGCCACAGGCGCCGGGCCAGGTAGTCCAGGGTCAGCGTGAACCGGGAGAGGACCTCCGCGCCCAGCACCCCGGCCACCTCGCTGCTGCCGAAGAGGCCTTCGCCCTGCTGGTTGAAGTTGGCCGGCAGATCCTCGAAACGGAAACTTCCGATCTGCAGACTCTTCAGCGTTCCCCGCTGGGAGTGGGCCATGCCGCCCACCCCCTGCATGCCCGAATCCTCCAGCGGGCCGCGGCTCTCGTCTTCGAGCAGGCCATGTTCCTCCACGAAGGGTGCGGTCAGATCCAGGCTGCTGTTGCTGCCGGTGTCCACGTGCACCCAGGCCTCGATGCCCTCGATCTCCACCTCGATGGTGGGGACGTTGCCGTCCATGCGCAGCACGAATTCCTCGGCGTCGTGGGGAGGATGGAAGCTGCGGCGGTCGCAGAAGCGCACCCGCCGTCCCTGGTAGTCGATCTGGACCACCACCAGTTGCAGGGTGTCGTAGCCCAGGATCCCGAGCAGCGCCTCGTCGCCGAAGAGAGCGGCCACCTCGTGCAGGTCGACGGTGACCCAGCTCTGGTGGGGGAACTCTGCGCGCCCCAGCTCGAGCCGCTCGATCTCCACCAACTGCGCCGCCGCCGTCCCCGCCGCGCCGGTGGCTTCGAGTTCGCCCTGGGCACTCAGTCCCAGCTCCTCCAGGCGCGAGCGGTCGAGGATGCTGCCGCCGGCTCCGGTGTCGAGCACCAGGAGACCCTCGTGCTCGCGGTCGATCACCCCGCGCAGGAGAATGTGCAGGCCGTCTGTGGCCATGGGCAGCCACCCGCTGTCGCTGCCGCCGTGGAAGATGACCTTGGCGCTGGCGGACGGCGGCCGCCGGTAGGCCTCGCGTCCGCGCGGCGCGCACAGTTCGACCGACTGCAGCCGGGCGGTCAGGGCCATGCCCTGGCCCATCTCCATGCGCATGCGCCGGGGCATCCACAGCCCGTCCACCCGCTGGTAGTCCTCATAGACGGTGCGGATCTCCATCTGGCCGCTGTTCCAGGAGGTCTCCATCAGGCGCCAGTTCTCTGGATCGAGGGTGAGGATCTCCGGCTCGGCGCCCATCAACTGCAGGGCCAGGCGCGGGCGTCCCAGGCTGTCCGGCTCCACCAGGCTGCGCTGAAGGGGCAGGGGAGGGTGCCGCAGGACATAGGCCCCGGTGTTCACCAGCGATTCGAGTTGGGCGTTCACCTCCTCGCTGCCCTCGGCCCGGCGCACCGCCCCGTTGCGGTCCATCACCCAGCCTTCCTTGCCGTCGTAGCCGCTCTCGAGGGTCAGCGGGCCCAGTTCGATCCGGCTCCAGGTGTACAGCGGCGCCTCGCTCCAGCTCTCGATGCGCCCGTGCAGGCCGAGACCCTCGACCACGCCCTTCACGTGGATGGCCCGCGTCATCAGGCTGTCGCGGGAGAAGCCCATGGCCCGGGCGTGACGGTCGAGGAGCTCGTCGAGGGAGAGCGCCGGGCCGGTCGAGGGCCGCGTGCTGACGGCGATCGTGTCCAGCGCAGCACGGCGGCTGCCGTGGGAAGGCGCCGGCTCGCCCCCAGCGCTTCCCGCGAGCGCGGGTGCGGCCAGGGCTGCGCCCAGTGCCGCGGCGGTGATCAGGGCGCCCAGCGCGCAGGCCACAAGACGCTGGAGCGGTCGACGGGTGATGATCACAGGCTGCATCCTTCCCAACGAGGGCGGTGGCGCGGCTACGACATCCGGAAGCTGTCGGCCAAGAGTTTCACCGCGAAGGCGATCACACACAGGATGAGGAAACGCCGCACCCACACCTCGCCTCGTTCCATCTGCACGTGGGTGCCCACGTAGCCGCCGACCATGGTCCCCGCGCCCAACACGAGGCCGGGCAGCCACCACACCTGTCCCTGCCGCCAGAACATGCCCAGGGCGAGCACCTGGAGGAACAGCACCACGAAGACCTTCACCGCGTTGGTGCGCACCAGATCCAGTCCGCCGAGGCGGTTCACCGCGGCGATGATGAGAAAGCCCGCCCCAGCCTGGATGACCCCGGCGTAGATGCCCAGGAAGAAGAAGCTGCCCGCCAGCAGCCAGGGGTGGGGAAGGGTCGAGAGCCAGGCCACCGTCCCGGCCGGCGACCACCACCGGCGGGCCAGCACCGAGGAGGCGTCGTTGTCCGTGGCGGCCGGCTCGCGGATGGCCGGCCGACGCAGGATGATGGCCAGCACGAAGAGGAGAATGACCGCGAGGATCCGCCGGAACCACACCTCATCCAGTCCCAGCGCGATGCGCGTTCCCAGCCAGGCTCCGGGCAGGGCGGGAAGCAGCAGCAGGACGGCCAGGCGCAGGGGCAGGCGCCGCCCCCGGGCGAAGGTCGACGAGGAGACCGCGTTCTGCAGCACCAGGCCGACCCGGTTGGTGGCGTTGGCCGCGGTGGTGGGCAGGCCCAGGAAGATCAGCGCGGGCAGGGTGATCAACGAGCCCCCGCCCGCGTTGACGTTGATGAAGCCGGCGGCCAGGCCGGCCCCCAGCAGCGCCACGAGGCGCACGGGCTGCAGTCCTTCGAGCATGGAGAGAGGCTAGGGCCTCCTCGGGTGGCTGTCGAGTAGAGGCTCCCCATCGGCCGGAGCCGCCCCGCCGCCGCGACGGCCATCGGGCCGGAGGCGGGCGCCTCCCGATGGGGCCTCGTTCCGGCGGAGAGGCTGCCTTGCCGCTGCGGCCATCCTGGTCTAAGGTGGGCCCACCGCGGTCTCGCATCCTTCTTTCGAGGTGGATTCCCATGCAATTCGGTTCGTGGAACGCCGAGCTTCTCAACGACGGCTTCTACCTGCTCGACGGCGGCTCGATGTTCGGGGTCGTTCCGCGGGTGTTGTGGGAGAAGAAGCACGAGCCCGACGAGAAGAACCGCATCCGCCTGGCCCTGCACTGCCTGCTGCTGCGTGACGGCGAGCACACCGTCCTCGTCGACGACGGCATGGGCGGCGGCTGGAGCGACAAGCAGATGGGCATCTACGGGCTCGAGCGCCCCGAGGGCGACTTGTTGGACGATCTGGCCCGCCACGGCGTCACCCCCGAGGAGGTCACCGACGTGGTGATCACCCACCTGCACTTCGACCACGCCGGGGGCACCGTGCGCTTCCACGAAGACGGAAGCACGAGTCTGACCTTCCCCAACGCGGTGCACTGGATCTCCCAGGCCAATCTGCAGTGGGGTGAGTCGCCGACCGAACGCGACCGGGCCAGCTACCTGCGCCCGCGCT
>JAOZPE010000054.1:5286-13584 GCA_029932915.1 Candidatus Krumholzibacteriia bacterium | reverse complement strand
CGGAATTCATCCGCAAGCCCTTCGACATGGCGTCACTTCTGGACAATGTGAGGGCTTTTGCATGAGTGTCGACCGGGAACCCTACATCCTGGTGGCGGACGATGACGCTCTCGTCCTGAAGTCGCTGCAGTTCGTCCTGCAGGGAGCCGGGTACCGCGTCATCACCGTCGAAGACGGCGCGGCCGCCTTCGACCAGATCCATCTGGAGAAGCCCCGACTGGCCCTGCTCGACGTCATGATGCCCCGTCTGAACGGCCTCGACCTGTGCCGGCGCATCAAGGCCGACGAGAACCTCCGGGACATCAAGATCTTCCTGGTCACCGCACGGGCCATGGCGGCCGAACGCGAGCGGGGCCTGCAGGCCGGCGCCGACGAGTACATCACCAAGCCCTTCAGCAACCGCGAACTGGTGGCCAAGGTGAAGGAAGTGCTCGAACCGACGACGGCGAGCTGACGCCTACCGGCCGCCCTCCTCACTCAACACATAGACCGGATCGACGTCGACCGGAACCTTCTTCAACTGGTCGAAGATGGCCTGCATCGGAGCCGAGACCTTCATGTACCTCTCATGGAAGGCCTTGGCCGCCTCGTAGTCGCCCAGGGCCTCGATCATGAGCAGGTCGTGCGCGAGATCGCGGATGCCGGCGCGGAAGTAGTCGGGCACCGGCCGGAAGTGTCCGTCGCTGGTGATCTCCACCGCACCGTGCTCGATGAGGTAGTTCAACTGCATCACCACGCCCTGGCCATGCGCCGAACCGGTTCCGAAGCGGCCCGAACGGAAGAAGCCGGCCACCACCGTCCACGGCAGGTCCATCACCACCGCGGGGTCGAGGACGCCCTTGTCGGCCAGGGCATAGAGATTGTAGATGCCCACCACATCGGCCTTGGCCTCCTCGAAGGCCGAGTAGAGATCCTTCAGCTCCATCCGCACCTCGGTCTCCCGCCCGTCGACGGTGATCTGTCCCGGACCCAGGCCGTGGGCCATCTCGTGGAAGAGGATGAAGTGGAAGTACGGCGCGAACTGCAGGTGGCTCTGCTCGGTGGCCGGCAGCACGACGTGGGCGATCGGGGTGAGCACCGCGTCGTACTTGGCCCGGATCATGTTCTTCAACATGACCTTCTTGCTGCCCTTGGCCTCGCGCACCCTCTCGTCGTTGGGGAGGTTGAAGGCCAGGGTCTGCACCCCGGCGCGCGTATCGCCGCCGGTGTAGACTTCGTCGGCCACCCGGATGGGGGACTCGCTGCCCCGCTCGAAGTTCTTGTGCTCATCGGGAATGGGGAGGTTGCGCTCGAGGAAGGGCAGCTCGCTCTTGTACTTGCCCAGGGCCTTGCTGTCCTCGGGGTTGACCACGCACAGGAAGGCCTCGAAGGAGGCTTTGTAGCCGAAGAGGCCGTCCTCGTAGGTCTCGTACGGACCGATGACCACTTCGAGGTCACCGTCCAGGTCCATCCAGTCCATGTCACTTTGATAGTAGTCGTCGCTGCCGAAGGCCTCGGCGCGGCTGCGCAGGAAGCGGGCCAGGGTCGAATCGCCGGTCAGATCGGCCGCCGCCCGCAACTCCGCCGCCGCGGCATCGAGCTGTTCCTTGAACGCCTGGCTGTAGGGAACCGCGACCAGCGCGTCCTTCCTGCGCTCGATGATCGTGTAGAGGCTCACGAAGTCCTTCTCGTCCTCCGGATGCGCCTTCACCCAGCCTTCGAACTCCTCCTTGGTCATGTCCTCCGGATAGAAGCCCGCCCCATCGGGATGGGGGATGTCGTCGATGAAGGGCTCGAAGTCGAGCAGGCGATCCCACGGGCCGCGGTTGATGCGGTAGTAGTCCTTCACCGCTTGAGCATCGGGGCCCTCGTACGCCTCGACCCTCTTGCTGAATTCGGGGTTCTCCCGCCAGGCCTGCAGATCGAAGATCTCATCCATCTTGCGGGCAGCCTTCACCAGGTGATCGAGCGCGGCCCGATCGCCCGAGGAGAGATGATCGAGATCGGCGCCCAGTTGCAACTGCACGTACTGGGCCCGGCGGGCGGCGATATCAGAAACGACCTGCAAGGGAGCTTCCTTCTTCCTGGAACATGCGCCAGCGCCCAGAACCAGCAGAACGGCGGAAAGGGCGAGAACGAGACGACGGACGGTCATGACTTGCCTCCGGACGATGACCACAGGGTTCGCGGTGATGCCGCCCATGATGGACGCTCCCGGTCCGGGGATCAAGCGCGGGTCGAAACCCCTGGGGAAGAACACACCATGGAGATGGCGGGAGAACCGGGTCCGGCGACCAACAGGAGAACCCGGTCCGGCGCCAGCCACCGAAGGCATCAGTGGAACCACAGGAAGTCCACTTGGTGACCGGGATAATGGGCCGACACGATGGCCGAGACGAGGAAGGCGTCGACGATCAGGTGCACGACGAGGACGTAGAGGAGGTTGTCCGACTCCTCGAACATCGAGCCCTGGGTCCAGGCGAAGAGATAGACGATCAGCGGCCCCAGGCCGGTGAAGGCCATGTCGTAGAGCACACTGGTGTAGAGCACCGCCTGCACCGCGTTGGCCACCGGAAAGCGGAAGAGACTGCGCAGGACGGCGAAGGAGATGTTGACGAAGAAGAGCTCGTCCCAGATGCCGACACTGTTGATGCCCACGAAGAGGCGGATCACCTGCTCGCGGTCGAAGTGGGGGGGAAGGGGCCAATGGGTGGGCATGAAGGGGTTCACCCACCAGTAGAACTCCAGGATGCCCCAGGCCAGCGGAATGGAGATGGCGACGTAGAGCAGGTCGAGCCAGCGGAAACGGTGGGGCCACAGCCGGTAGGTGATGACCCCGGGATCGCTTCGGGCCAGGACCAGGCTGGGCAGCACGATGACCGCAGCGAAGGGGATACCTACCCGCAGGAAGTTGGCATTGCTCAGGCCGGTGTTGATGTCGGCCACGGTGAGGATGGCCACACAGCCCAGCAACACCCCCAGGCGGCGGCGCAGTTCGGGTGACGGGTCACGCAACAGCAGGACGAGGACGGTGGCGAAGGCGGGAATCCCCAGGCGGTAGTCCTGGACGGCGATGTTCAGGACGATCGCCGAGGCGTAGGCCACGAGCAGGAGCCCGCGCTCGGCGTTCAGCGGCAGCTCGAGGCTCTTCCTTCCCCGTCCCATCTAGCGCTCCCGGGCCGTGTCGCCCGAGGACGGGGACTCTTCGTCACCCATGCCGGCCCGGCGGCCGGCCCATTGGATCTGGCGGGCCAGACCGCGCAGCATCTTCGCCTCGCGGCGGTACAGACGGGCCCGGGAGAACATCTCACGCCAGCTGCGCACCATCGAATCGACGGTGTGCGGATAGGCATAGCCCACGGCGAGGAAGGCACTGCGCAGGTGGGCGAAGAGATCGTCGAGTTCATCGGCGCCGGCGAGATGGTCCGGCCGGGGAGGACGGGTCTGGCGCGGGGTGAGGGCCGGCATCGAGGGATCGTGCTCCAGCCGGGCCATCAGGAGTTCGTAGCCGGCCAGCAGGACCGCCTGGGCGAGGTTGTAGCTGGGTTGCTCGGGAGCCGACGGAATCCACACCAGCTCGGTGCAGTGGTCGAGTTCGGCGGTGCGCAGGCCCTCGCGTTCGTTGCCGAAGAGCAGAACGGTTCCGACCGGACCCTTCTCGACGGCCTCGTCGACCCAGCGCCGGGCGAAGGTGCGCAAGGGCTCGTAGCGGCGGCGCTGGCGGCGGCGGGCGGTGAAGCCGACGACCCGGGGAGCTTCTCCGATCGCCTCGGTGAGGGAATCGAGCCGGGGCGCCCGATCGAGGATCTCCTCGGCCCCGTGGGCGAACATCACCGCTTCACTCTCATCCTGGAACGAAGGCTCGACGAGGACGAGCCCGCCGAGGCCGGTGTTCTTCACTGCCCGTGCGGCCGCTCCGGCGTTGCCGCCGAACATCGTACGGGCCAGGACCACGGTGCAGTGTTCCAGCAAGGGCTCACCTCCGAGGTCTCAGGCCCGGGCCGGCCTTCCCACGCGAGTGCGAGGCACCGGCCCGGCCTTCCCACGCGAGCGCGAGGTACCGGCCCGTACATCCCGGCCGTGGCCGGCTTGGCCGGTGGAAGCCTCTGAGACCGTCAATGGGCCAGATGCGCCTGCAGTTTGTTCTCGACGACCTGCTTGGGGACCGCGCCCACCACCTGGTCGACCACCTGACCTTCCTTGAAGATCAGCATGGTGGGGATCCCGCGGATGCCGTACTGGGCCGCCGCCATCTGATGGACGTCCACATCCATCTTGGCGATCTTGGCCTTGCCGTGGTAGTCGACGGCAAGTTCCTCGACGATGGGCTCCATGATCCGGCAGGGCGCGCACCAGGCGGCCCAGAAATCCACGAGCACCACGTTCTCGCTGTCGAGAACCTCACTCTGGAAGTTCTGATCGGTCAATTCAACATACTTTCCCGCACTCATGCAGACATTCCTCCCGGAAACGGCACAGCTTCCCCCTCGAAGGTGCTGAAACGAGCCGCCAACCGCCCCCACGATCGGTCCATGCTCCCGTGAGCGGCTCAAAGTAGGCCCTTTGCGCATCCATCGCCACCTGTGGCCTCCTCCGGGGAAAGAGCCGGGCGCAATCGCCGCCGGCTTGTCCTATCATGGCGGTGTCACCTTCCTCCAACCGAAGGATGGAATCGTGGACCGCAGTGGACTTCCCGCGTCGGGGTTCATCGATCCCCGCGGAGACAATCGCGCCGAGATCGAGGCCCTGCTCGAGGGAGCGATCAGCTCGCTTCTGGATTTCGCCTGCCGGGCCGCCGAGTACCCGCCCCAACCGCTGGCGGAGGAGGAGAACGCGGCCACCCCCATCGCCGTGCGCGGCACCGAGGAGGTGGGGAAGAGCCTGCCCGAGGAGGGGGGCTTCGCGGCCGAGCTGCTCGCCCGGGTCGAGGAGCTCACCCGCAACTCGATGAACGTGGCCCACCCCCGCTACATGGGACACATGGATACGGTGGCCTCGACCATCTCCATGGTGGGCGACCTGATCGCCTCGGCCCTGAACAACAACATGCTCAGCCTGGAGATGTCTCCGGCCTTCTCCCGCCTGGAGGACCATCTCCTCCACCAGATCGCCCTGCGCTTCGGCCTGGGAGCGGCGGCCGGAGGCGTGATGGCCTCCGGCGGCACCCTGGCCAACCTCCAGGCGCTCACCGTCGCCCGCAACCAGGCCTTCGACTGCTTCGACGAGGGAGTCGTCGGCGCCGATGAGCGGCCGGTGATCCTCGCCTCCGAGGACGCCCACGTCTCCCTGCTGAAATCGGCCATGCTCCTGGGACTGGGCACGAAGGGCCTCGTCCCCGTCCGCGTCGACCGCCACGGCCGCATGGAGGTCGAAGATCTCTGGCGGCAGATCCAACTCTCCCGCGAGCGGGGCGAGCGGCCCTTCTGCGTGGTCGGCGTCGCCGGCACGACCATCACCGGCAGCATCGACCCGCTGGAGGCGATCGCGGCGGTGGCCCGCGAGGAAGGGCTGTGGTTCCACGTGGACGCGGCCTTCGGCGGAGCGGCCATCTTCAGCAACACCCATAAGCACCGGCTGCGGGGGATCGACCAGGCCGACTCCATCACCTTCAACCCGCAGAAATGGCTCTACGTGGCCAAGACCTGCGCGATGGTCCTCTTCCGGCGCGCGTCCATCCTCCAGGACCACTACCGCCTCCAGGCGCCGTACATGCGCGAAGTGGAGGACTTCACCAACCTCGGAGAGATCAGCATCCAGGGAACGCGCCGTCCCGACGTGCTCAAGCTGTGGCTCACCATCTCCCACTTCGGCCGCCGCGGGCTCGAACAGCTCATCGACCAGTCGATGGAACTCGCCCGCTCCTTCGCCCAGCGGGTGGATCAGAGGCCCTGGCTGCGGCGGATCTCACCGACCGACGTGAGCATCGTCTGTTTCGAGGTGGTCGGAGACGAGACCTCGCCCGAGCAGTGGGACACCTTCAGCTCACGCCTGCAGAGCCATCTCATGGAGAGCGGCGCGGCCTTCTTCTCCCTGCCCCGCTACCACGGGCGGCGGGTGCTCAAGGCGGTCCTGCTCAACCCCTTCACCGAAGAGAGCGATCTGGACGAGGCATTCGAGGCCATCGACCGCTTCGCGGCCCGCGAGGGCTGGTCCGCGTAGGGAAGGAGCCGGCGGCCAGGGGAGAGGCACCCCGGGTCGATGGAACCCGGGCCGGCCGCCACGCTGGAGGAAAGGACCTCCCAGGCCCAGGCCGATGATGGCTAGGGCTCCAGCCCGTAACCGACGACGACCTCGCTGGCCGCCATCTGCGCCCAGGCCCGGCCCTTCTCCATGGGCCGCTCGAAGAGCACGCCGCCGTCGTCCAGGACGGTGCGCACCAGCGGGCCCTGGATGGTCCCGGCCCGGCCGGCCTCAGGGTCGTCGGCGATCCACTCGTCGGTCTCGTCCAGGGCGTAGAAGGCATCGGCGAGCATGCTCGCCGTGCGGGTGAAGGCCGGGTTCTGGTCGTTGTTGTCCCACAACAGCGTCCATGTGCGCCCCCGTCGAGGGGTGAGCAGACCGCTCTGCTGGATACCGGTGATGAGGTCGAGGGCCTCCAGGTAGGTGTAGTACCAGACGGTCTGGGGGAAGGCCTCCATCACCACCCCAGCCAGAAGGGCAGTGAACTCGGGCTGGCGCAGCGGCCGGTCGCCGTTCCCCACCTGGATGAAGCCCCCGCCGAAACGGCTCTGCAGCTCCTGCACGTAGCCCACCTGCCACTGCTGCCAGGCGGTGAGATCGTCCAGGTCGTGCTCGATGCCCACGCCGTCGCCGTCGAAGTCGGCCTGCTGGGTCTCGGGGTCGTCCGGTTGGGGCCACAGGTACGCATGCAGGGAGACGTTGTCGTGCAAGATACCGTCCATCGCCCTGGGGAACTCGGTGGCATAGTAGGCGATGACGTCGACCTGCCGCATCATCAGCGGCTGGTTGTAGACCATGCCCGCCCGCCAGGGGTTGACCATCGGCGCTCCCACCCACTTGGTGGCCATCACACCATCGGTGCGATAGGCCTCGTGGCCCTGGAAGAGATCGTAGAGCGCTGCGCCCAGCGGGAAGCGCTGGCGGTGCTGCTCACCGTTCCACGAGTCGAAGTAGACCTGGGTGCCCAGGATCCCGAGGATCACGATCTCGGGATTGGCCGCGCGGATCTTGGCGATCGGCACCTGCGCCTCCGGTGACAACAGCAACCGCAACTGGAAGGCGGCCAACGGAGAGGCCGCGATGTCCTGCAACTGCTCGTCGGTGTAGAAGGCCAGGTTCAGGGTGCGGTCGATCCAGGCCTGGGCGGGGAAGTCGATCTCCCCGACGTCCGTCGTGGGCGACGGCGGCGGCATCACCGGGCTGTGGTTGGCACCATCGATGGGATCGAGACCCCCACTCTGGGAGCAGCCGGCCGCCAGAAGGAGCCATGCGAAAGCCAGGGGCACCATGGCGCTCACCACCAGCCATCGCAGCGGAGAAGATGTGAGGGCGGAATGCGAGATGCGGATTTCCATGGAGTCCACCCCGGACGTCGTGCACCCCGCTGCGCATCCACGGGGAAGAGCAGAGCCGCAGGGGGAATCATCTGGAAGAGGGAACTGCAGGAGCCGGGCCAGCCGCGCTCTGCCGCAGGTACTCACCGGCCACGATGGCCATGGCCGCCTGCAGATTGTAGGAGGGGACGAAGCCGGCCACGGGAATCCGCACCACCGCGTCACCCTGCTCGATCAGCTCCGCGGGTACCCCGCGCTCCTCTCCACCGACCACGAACATGGAGGGAAGTGTCAGATCGCAGTTCCACGGCTCCGTGTCCCCGCAATCCTCGATGACCACGATGCGGCGGCCCGCCGCGCGAGCGATCTCGACCACCTCGCCGGCTTGGGCCCACCACACGGGCAGGAAGCGGTGGGCACCCATCGAGGCGCGCAAGGCCTTCAGCCGCGCCGGGCGATCGAAGTCGACGGCAAGGGCGATGCCCGCCGCACCGGACACCTCGGCGCAGCGGATGGCGTAACCCGCATTGCCCGGATAGCTGACGCCGGTCAACAGCCAGGCCGGTTTGTACAGGTCGGTCATCCATCCCTCGGGGGTGGCCCGGGGATCGGGACCACTGAAGCCGAGGACCTCCACCTCACCGGAGGACCCCGGCTCGTCGTGCCTCGCGCGCATGCGCCGCAGGTCGTTGGCGCTGGTCTCGCGCAACTCGACGCTGGCTTCCCGCAGACGTTCGCGCAGCTTCGTCAGCTTCGAGCCCGTCGCGCCCCGCTGCAGCAGGACCAGGCGCAGGGGAAGACCTTC
>JAOZPE010000054.1:0-5186 GCA_029932915.1 Candidatus Krumholzibacteriia bacterium | reverse complement strand
TCATTTCTTCGCCGCGGGAAAGCGGAAGCCGAAGATCCCGATCTCCTCGGCGTAACGGCGGGCAACGAGCTGCCGGGCCTCGTCGTCGTAGAACGCGTGCAGATCGGCGTCGTCCCCGCGGTTGAGAACCGGGAGCTCGGCGTCCTCCAGTCCGAGGCGTTCGGCGACCACCGCGAAATCGCGGGCCAACGAGTCGTAGCGGCAGATGAAGTCCATCGACAGGCGGCCGCGGTGGTCGGTGAGCCAGTAGAGCTGCGAACGCAGGGCGAGCTGGTCGAGGTGCCGCTGCAGGAACTCCTTCAGCGAGCAGTCCTCGCGGACCCCCCAGCGCCGGCGGTGCTCGCTGTCGCGCAGGACGTTGCGGTACCACGAGAACAGGCGCGACCACGGATCGCGGACCACCGCGAACTTGAAGTAGCGATGGTACTGCTCGGCGGTGAGTTCGATGCGATCGCCGCGCAGGCGGTTGCGGGCCCGCCGCAGGAGGATCTTCCCCTTGCCATGGCCGAGCATCCACATCCGCTGGGCCGCGTCGAGCGGTTCGATCTCCGACAGGGTGCGATGGTCCTGCACGTCGCGTTCGAGCCGGTCGAACTGGCCGAGCTTGCGGGCGATGCTCGTGCCGGCGGTCTTCGGGATGTGGATGAAGATGCAGGCGCGCTCGTGGCAGATCACCGCGGTTCCTCCCTCGGGCGCGTGCCCTCTCGGTCCGGTCGGCTGCTCTCGATGGGCCGGCCCTTCGGGCCCGGCCACAACGAGGTCTTCCCGCCTCGGTAGCGGTAGAAGACGATGTTCCCGGCGGCCTTGTTCCCCACCCCCGGCAGGCGCACGAAGGGCCCGTCGGAATCGTCCAGCCACCGGTGCAGGTCGGCCTCCGGGGGAGCGAAGGTGCGGTGGACGGCATGGGGTCCGATGGCCACCACGTCGACGCCTTCCCCATCGAGGCGGCGCAACCACGAGCTCTCGAAGCCGTCGTGGCTGGAGACGTCGACCACCCGGCGCTGCCAGTTTCGTCCATAGAAAGGATAGCGCAGTTGGGTCATCGCCACGCCCACCACTTCCTGCGGGGGCGCGGTGAGGGTGCGCAGGTAGGGCAGGTCGTAGAGCAGCCGGCGGCGTTGTTCGCGCCCGGCGCGCAGGGCGTGCAGACCGCCCACCACGAGCGCAAGCGAAAGTACGGTGGTGAGGAAGACAGCGGTCCGCCGCCGGCTTCCATGCCCCGCTGCGTTCCCTTCCCCCGCGCGGGCGACCCAGATCAGGACGGCGAACGCTCCCAGAACCACAACCACGACCAGGAGCAAGCGAGGCGGCGCCACCCGCAGCGCGGCGGACCACGCGGCCAGACCCACCGCCACCGCGGCGGTCATCGGGGGGGACAGGCGGAGACGCCGCCACCCCCAGGCGGCCACCACCGCCAACAGGGCCACACCGGCCAGGCCATAGCGGAAGGCCTGTCCCACCCAGGGGGTGATCCGCCAGCCGTGGCTGCCGTTGTCGCCGCTGAAGGGGGTGATGCCGTAAAGGACGAAGAGGACCATGAGCATGAGGAAGAGGGCGGTGGCGATCCCACGGCGCTCCCGGCGCAACCACGCGCTCGCAAGGGCGACCGCCGCGCTCAGCGCCAGCAGGGCGAAGCCCGCGCCCAACCACTGCCTGGAGGCGGTCCACAGGGCCCGCAGATCCGCCCCGTCGAAGGGGCGCAGAAGGGCGAACAAGGTGGTGTGGATCAACTGGGCACGGGAGATCCCTCCGGCCAGCAGCCGCTGCCCCAGGATCGACAGCTCCACGTGGCCGAGGGGATTGCCCAGCTCCAGGAGGTTGCGCAGATACCAGAAGGACGCCAGCAAGAGCGCAGCGAGCAGGGTGACGGCGAGGCCGAGCTTCCCGGGGACACCGGACGGGCGGTTCGCCTCCGTTGCTGCGGCGCTCGGAGCGGTCTCGGCTTCTTCCTCGTCCGGGCCGCCGGGACCCGGCGCCTCGGTCGCGCGCGCGTCGGTGCGCGCGTCGGTGCGCGTCCGGCTCCAGCGCCACCAGGCCACCGCGGCCACGACCAGCAGAGCATAGGCCGGGCCGGAGGCCTTCACCCCGCACAGCAGGGCCAGCGCGAAGAGGAAGGAGGTCCAGCGCACGCCGGAACGGGTGGGGGAGAGGAAGCCGCCGAGCAGGAGGGCCGAGAGGAAGAACGCCGCCGCGGGCAGATCGGCCTTGAGTTCCTCGGTCTGCAGCAGGACCACGGGCACACTCAGAAGGATCAGGGCGACCGCGGCCGCGGCCGTGCCGCTCGCGCCCAGCCGCCGGGCCAGGCCGTGGACGGACACGCCCAGGAGGATCCACGCGCCCACGGCGGGCAGGGTCACCAGGAGATCCTCGGCGAAGGGGAAGAAGCCGCCCAGGCTGATCACTTCCCACGAGGAGGGATAGCGGGCGGTCTGCCCCAGGGCCGGCACGTCCACCAGGCGATGGTGCTGCACCCATTCGGCCACCAGCGGCAGGTGGTAGGCCAGGCCGTCCCAGTCGCTCATCGGAGTGAGCAGGGTCTTCACCGCCACGGCCAGGGCGAGGATGACGGCAGCGGTGAGCAGCGCCGTCTGCGCCGGATCGCGCCGCCACGAGGACGGCACGGAGGGCAGCGGGCAGCCCTGGCGCAGCCAGAGGGCCAGGCCCGCCACCAGCAGGCCGGCTTCGACGGCCAGGAAGGGAGCGCGCGCCAGCGCATGCAGCAGGGCCAGCACCAGACCCACCATCAGTTGGACACTCATCCAGCCGACGGCCAGCGAGACCACCGGAAGGGTCCAGCCTCCCGCAGACGGGGGCCCCGTCTCCCGGCGCTCGAGCGCCAGCAGCAGGGGCAGGGGAGCGGTGATCCACAACAGGGCATACAGCGTTCCCAGCAGGTGGGAGATCCACGGGAGATCCACCGGCGGCTGTCCGCTCCCGACCTCGACGCGGCGGCCATCGCTCTCGACAACGCGGCCGTGGTCCCAGAGCAGCTCCTCGTGTTCGGGATCGGCCCCGGGGTTGGTGTAGTGCCACAGGCCGTCCTGCTTGCCCTTGTGGTACGAGCCCTCCTTGCGCAGCACGCCCTTCTCGTCGTACTCGCGCCACCGCCCCTCGGGAAGACCATGGTGGTACTGTCCCCTCAGGTGGACCGCGCCACTCTCGTGGTACTCGGTGTACGGACCCTCGCGCTCCACCCGCCCGTCGGGGTAGCGCAGGGCCTCGGCCTCGCTGCGCAGCTTCCCCGAGGGCCAGGTCTCCACCTGCCGCCCGCTGCGGGCGCGCAGGTCGTTGCCCCAGGCGACCACCAGGAAGGCAGCAGCGACCGCCGCGATCGCCGCCACGGCGGCGGCGGAAGGAAGAAGGGGCAGGCGCTTGACGGTCACCGGCTCGACTCCGCAGGAGGAGGTGTCATCGGATCTCCCCCGGTCGAGGATCGGCCCCATGCGAGGTGGCGGCCCGTCCGGGAGAAGGGATGCGGCGAGTGTGGCCTGCAACGCCCGGTGATCTCAAGGAACAAGTGCGTGGAAGGGGTGATCTCCCGTGTGCGGCCGCACGCTCCCTTGTCCCCACCCCGGCTGGATCCTATGCTCGATCGGCCTCCCTGCGAGGGATCCACCCGAGGGGAATGTACATGGATGGTCCAGGCATCGGGGGACCGGCGCCGCCGACGCTCCGTCGCTGGAGCCACCGCTCCGCCGACCCCATCTCGCACCTCGAGCTGAGCTGCGGCCACATCGCCGTGGGCTATCGGGGTCGTCCCCCCGAGGCGGATCGATGCGAGGATGCCGCGCTCATCCTCGAGCTCGGCGTGGCGGGTTGCCTCCTGGCCGTCGCCGACGGCATGGGCAGCGGCGCACGCGCGGCCGACGCGGCCGCGGCGATCGTCGACGCGCTGGCCTCACGGGCGCAGACCCTCGCCGAGGAGGACAGTCCTTCGCGCATCGAGGTGCTCGACGCCATCGAGGAGGCCGACCGCCGCATCCGCGACTGGGGCGTGGGCGCGGCCACCACGGTCGCCGTCGCGGTGATCGACGCCGGGAGTTACCGCACCTACCACGTGGGCGATTCCGAAGCGATGGTCATCGGCCAGCGCGGCAAGCTGAAGTGGCAGACGGTGTCCCAGTCGTCGGTGGGCTACGCGCAGGCCTCCGGCCTGCTCGATCCACGCGAGGCCATGGTGCACGAAGAGCGCCATCTGGTGGACAGCATGGTGGGCATGCCGGGCATGCGGCTGGAGGTGGGCGAACGCAGGAACTTCGCCCCACGCGACACCATGGTACTGGCCACCGACGGGCTCCTCGACAATCTCCAGCGGGAGGAGATCGTGGAGATCGTCCGCAAGGGACCGCTCGACCGGGCCGCCCAGCTCCTGCTCGCCCGAAGCGTCGAGCGCATGGAGGACGCGGGGGACGAAGAGCCGGGCAAGCCCGACGACCTGGCCTTCATCCTCTACCGTCCCCATACGACCACGAGGAAGCCGCGATGAGTCCCTTCCACCGTTGCAACGCGAAGGAGTGGGAATGAGCCGCCAGCCCTTCACCGGTTTCCACCTGAAGGAAGGCCGCCGCATCGGCGCCAGCTACGAGGTCGAGGAGCGCCTGGGCATGGGCAGCGAGGGCGAGGTCTACCGCATCCGCGAGCGGGGGACGGGCATCGTGCGCGCGGCCAAGATCTTCTTTCCCCAGCACGATCCCACGAGCGGCATGCCCGTCCGCCGGGCCCGGAAGATGGAGGCCCTGCGCGACTGTCCCATCGTCATGCAGTACTACCACAGCGAGCCGGTGCGCATCGGGAAGATCCACACCGTCGCGATGATCAGCGCCTATTCGCCGGGACAACCGCTGCAACAGTGGATCGACCGCCATCGCGGCCGCCGCGTGCGGCCCTTCATCGCGCTGATGATCCTGCACCGCCTGGCCCGCGGTCTGGAGGACGTCCACCAGCGCGGCGAGTACCACGCCGACGTGCACACCGAGAACATCCTCATCCGCCAGGTGGGCGTGGACTTCGAGCTGAAGCTGATCGACTTCTACGACTGGGGCCGGCCGACGCGCGCCAAGCAGCAGACCGACATCCTGCAGGCCGTCCGCGTGCTCTACGACATGATCGGCGGAGCCGACGGCTACCGCAGCACCACGCCGGAGGTGCGCGAGGTCTGCCGCGGCCTGCGGCACGACCTCATCCTG
>JAOZPE010000053.1 GCA_029932915.1 Candidatus Krumholzibacteriia bacterium | reverse complement strand
CCAGCAGGACCAGGACCAGCAGCAACGGGATCGGCAGGAGACCTCGTCCCAGGCGGCCGATTCCACCTCCACCAGCGCGGCCGACTCCACTTCGGCGGGTAGCAGCCGGGCCGACTCGGTCATGACCCGGGCCGAGGCCCTGCGCCTGCTCGAGGCGCTCGACCATGACGAAGAGGAACTGCGGCGTTCGATCCAGCGTCGTCTGCGGGGCGGCGGGGGCAGGAGCACGCATGAGTGGTGAGCCTGGACACGGTCTCCCGGCGGGTGTATCCCGTCCGTCGCCGCTCGTGCTGATGGTGGGCGTGATGCTCGCCATGCTCGTGGGCGCCGTCCAGGTGTGGGCCGGTATCTCCTGCAGCGCCCGCCTGGACCGGCAGACCGCCAAGGTGGGCGAGCAGGTGGTCCTCACCCTCGAAGTGGAAGGCGACGTCCAGTCGATCGAGACGCCCCGTCTTCCCGACTTCGGGCCCTTCGAGGTGTACGGAGGCGGGGAGAGCCAGCGCCTCAGCCTGGTGAACGGAACCTTCCACTCGAGCCACAGCTACACCTGGTACCTGCGACCGTTGAAGGCCGGGAGCTTCGAGTTGCCGCCGATCGAGGTGGCGGCCGGCGGCCAGGTCTGCCACACGGGGAAGCTCTCGTTGACGGTGCGTTCGGGTGGCCAGGCTCCTCCGGCTGCTTCCGGAGGGGCAGGGGGCGGTGCTTCCCCTTCGTCCCCCTCTTTGGGGAGCGGCGGGACGCGCCCATCCACGGGCGGGTCGGGTGGGCCGGCGACGGCGCTCGACGTGGCCCGACCAGGGGCGATGAGTCAGGCGGGGCGGGCGGGTGACCCCTTCCTGGTGACCATGAGTGTCGACCGCGACACGGTGGTCGTCGGGGAGCAGATCGTGCTCACCTTCTCTTTCTTCCGCGGAATCCGCACGAGCATCTTCAGCCGGCCGCAGTACACTCCTCCGTCGACCGAGGGCTTCTGGCGCGAAGATCTTCCGCCCGAGCGTCACGACACGGTCGACGTGAAGGGGGAACCCTACGAGGTCACCCGCATCCAGTACGCGCTGTTTCCCACCCGCGCCGGCAAGCTCCAGGTGGGTGAAGCGATGGTGCGGATCCCCCAGGATGCCTTCGACTCCTTCTTCCGCCGCAGCCCGCGCCGCGGCGACATCGTGTTGCGTGCACCGGCCATTCCCGTGCTGGTGCGCGAGCTGCCGCCCGGCCGGCCCGAGGATTTCTCCGGGACGGTGGCCTCGGGTCTTCACCTGAAGATCGAGACCGATCGCAACAGCTTGAAGGTGGGCGATGCGCTGACGGTCACCCTGGAACTGAGCGGGCAGGGCTACCTGGCTTCGGCGGGGAAGCCCCGCTTGCCCAGCCTCGAGGACTTCCGCGAGCACGATTCGGGTTCGTCGCTCGATTCCCGCCCGGTCTCCGGCCGTCTGCAGGGCCGGCTCAGGGTGGAGAGCCTGTTGATCCCGCGCAAGGCCGGCGACTTCGAGATTCCCCCGGTGCACTACTCGTACTACGACACCGACCAGCACCGCTACCGTACGCTGTCCACCGATCCGGTTCCCATCCACGTGACGGCTTCCGGGGAGGGCGAGGTCCAGTCCTTCGCCACCGGGGGCAAGTCGCGGATCGAGGTCCTCAGTCAGGACATCCTCCACATCCAGCCCATCACCGCACGCTTGCGGCCCTATCACGGACTCCTTCTGCGCAGCCGCGTCTTCTGGGCGGCGGTGGCCCTGCCGCTGCTGCTGTGGTTGGTCTCGGGCCTGCTGGCGCGCCGCCGCCGGCTGCGCCTGGCCGATCCCGTGCGACTGCGCGCGGAGGCGGCGTTGCGCCACGCCCGACGCAGATTGGCCGAGGAGGGGGACGCGGCCCAGCGGGCGGGCGAGGCGCTCATGGTGTGGCTGGGGGACAAGTCGAACCGCGCCCCGGCCGGTCTCACCCGTGACGACATGGAACGGTGGCTGCAGACGAAGGGGGTCGGTGAGGCGATGCGCCGGGAGGTGGCGGACCTCCTCGACCGGGTCGACCGCGCGCGCTTCGCCACCGCCACCTCCGGTGAGGATCTTCCGGCGGTGGCCGAGGATCTGTTGAAGCGCCTGGAGAAGGAGGTGGGCCGTGACTGAGAAGCGCCGTCTCCCGATGGGAAGACATCGCGTGGTCGCAGAACGCCATCTCCTGATGGGGAAGCGTCGTCTCCTGGCGGGCCTGCTCCTGCTGTCGACGCTGGCGGTGGCCGTACTCGTGGTCGCGCTTCTGCCGACCGTGGCCGGCTCGGCCGCGGTCGACCTCCCCCGCGCGCAGGAACGGGCTGCCGAGGGCAACCGCGCCTACGAGTCGGGCCGCTGGGACGATGCGATCGAGGCCTGGCAACAGGCCATCGACGCCGGCCTCGACCACGAGGTCATCCTCTACAACCTGGGCAACGCGTGGTTCAAGAAGGGCCGGATCGGCAAGGCCATTCTCTTCTATCGTCGCGCCCTGCGGATGAATCCGCGCGATGGGGCGGCGCGGTCCAACCTGCAGCGGGCGATGGCCCAGGTGCGCGACGAGGCTCTCCAGCCCCTGAGCCTCCCCATCTTCCTGCGGCCCCTGGAATGGATCTACGGGCGTCTGAGCCTGAACGAATGGACGATGGTATCGTTGGCCCTGTGGTGGCTGCTGATCCTGGTGGCCGCGTTGCGGGGGTGGTGGCGTCCCTCCTGGCTGCAGGGACGCGGCCTGTTGTGGGTCTTCGGGCTCCTGCTGCTGTTCGCGGTGAGCATGACCGCTCTTCACCTGCGTCGCGAGCGGCTTCGCCATGAGGCAGTGGTGGTGGCCGAGGAAGTCGAGGTCCGCAGCGGGCCCGGCGACGACTACCGTCTGTCCTTCAAGATCCACGAGGGCCTGCCGGTCTTCATCGACCGCCGCGAAGGGGATTGGACCAGGATCCACCTCGGCGGCGAACTCGTCGGCTGGGTGCCGTCCGATCGGATCGAGGAGATATGAGTTTCCGCCGCTTCGCCTGGCCCGGATGATCACGACTTCCCGTCGAGGAGAATCAACGCATGCACGACGATCGAATTCCCGGTTCCAACGGCTTCTCTTCGGAGGATCTTCCTGGCGCGGGTTCGGACGCCTGGCACCTGCCTCTCGTATTGCCCGCCCTGGTGGCGTTCCTCCTCCGCTGGCTTCTGCTGCGCTCCGTTGCACCGCAGGGCCTGCTGTTCGGTCTGGTCGCCCCGGATCCACCTTCGTGGGCCGATTCGCTGAGTGCGGTCCTGTTCGCGGTGATCGTGTTGAGCGCGTCGTGGATGGCGCGCCGCTGGGCCGGAGCCTGGGGAGCGATGGGTGCGGGCCTGATGCTGGCCTTGAGCTGGCCCGCACTGTTGGCCGCGGCTGCACCTCTGGCGACCGTGGCCTGGTCGGCCGCGGTGGTCTGTGGACTGGTGTGGGTGAGTGGCCGGGGCCGGACGACGGTCCTGGGATGGGTCGTGTGGGCGGTGGCCGCGATCGTCCTCGTCCTGCCCGCTCTGCGGCAACAGTGGTTGCCCACGGCCGGCGGCGGGCCTTTCGCCGATCCGGCCCACCTGGAGTTCTATCGCCGGCAGATTCCACTTCTCGGCCGGCCCGTCCTGCTGGGGGGTGCGGCGCTGTTCGCGACGGGCCTGACCGGTCTGGGTCTGGCCCGGGGTCGTGCCGGCGTGCCGACCGCCGCGGCCTTTCTCTTCGCCTCGGTCCTGTTGCTGTGGTTCGCCTCCTGGGGGTGGGTCCTCTTCCTTCCCATCCTGGCCGTCTTCGCCGTCTTCTCCGGCATGACCTTCTTCTCCCTGTACCACGCGCTGCGCCGCCGCCGCTGGAAGGCCGCCTCGGTGGTGATCGTCGTGATGGTGGTGCTGGCCGGATGGGGGAGCTGGTTCTCCCGCACCACCGAGGCCGAACTCGTCGGAGCCGAGAGCGAGGTGCGGCTTCTCCGGGCGGCGTCCATGATCGAGGCCCATGAACTCGATGCGGCGCGGGACGACCTCAACTGGCTGCACGAGCGGCGCCCCGACGATCGCCGGGTGCAGCTGCTCGACGCCGAGCTGCTGTACGCCCGCAAGCGCTATCACGAGGCGGTGGTGGCGTTCAAGAAGCTCCGGCGCAGCTATCCGCAGTGGAAGGCGCCGCTGCTGCACTCGGCCTGGGCCAACTACTACGACAAGGGGTACGGGGTGGCCGAGAGGACCTTCCAGCGCATCCTCGACGACGATCCGCACTGCGCCTCGGCCCTCATCGGGTTGGGGGCGTGCCGGATGTACCGGCGGAAGGATCTCGACGAGGCCGAGCGTTTGATGAAGGAAGGACTCGCTCTCGACGAGAACGACGTCGACGGCCACTTCAACATGACCCTTCTCTTCGCCGAGCGGAAGCATCTCGATGCCAAGCAGGTCGAGGAATTCCGCTATCATCTGCGAAGGACGATGGAACTCGATCCGGACAACCGGCGGGTGCGGCTCTACGTCCGGCGGGCGGGCTGGTACGATCTGATTCCTCCCGGGGAGCGGACGCCCTCGGATTGGCGGAAGGTCCGCAAGATGCAGGGGATGAAGGACGCCGGCGGAAGCGAGTGATCGCATGGGCCTCGACGCAGGCCGCCGCTTCGGAATCCGGGAAGGAGAGACCGCCGATGGCCGAAGTCGCCTATGTCCGCAGTCCGCTGAAGGGTGTCGATCTGGGGAGCCATCCCTTTCCGCTGGAGAAGTACGAGATCCTCGAGCGTCTGCTGCGCGAGGAATTGCACGTGCCTCCCGAGCGTTTCCACCCTGCCGAGGCGATCGAGGACGAGGATCTCGCGCGGATCCATACCCCACGTTACCTCGACGACCTGGCCCACGTCCGCGAGACCTGGGCCACGCTCAGCAGCGAGTTGCCGGTGACCGCGCCCATCATCGAGGGTTTCCGCCGGGTGGCCGGGGCGAGCGCGACGGCGGTACGCCTGGCCCTGCACGAGGGCGTCGGTTTCTGCATCGGCGGTGGTTTCCATCACGCCTTCCCCGACCATGCCGAGGGCTTCTGCTACTTCCACGACATGGCCATCGCGGTGGAGAAGTTGCGGGCGGAGGAAGGAGTGGAGCGGGTGCTCTTCGTCGACGCCGATCTCCACCAGGGCAACGGAACGGCGGTGATCTACGCCGAGGATCCGGACACCTTCACCTATTCCATCCACCAGGAGCGCAACTACCCGGTGAAGCAGCGCAGCGACTTCGACCGGGGCCTCGACGACGGAACGGGTGACGAGGCCTACCTCTCGATCCTGCAGGGCGATCTCGAAGAGATCGATTCTCGCTTTCCCTCGCCCGATCTGGTGTGTTATGTGGCCGGGGTCGACCCCCATCGCGACGACGCGCTGGGAGGGCTGGCGCTGAGTACCGAGGGCCTGCAACGCCGGGACGAGATGGTGTTGGATCGCTACGTGGCGATGGGGATCCCGGTGGCGGTGTTCCTGGCCGGCGGTTACGTCCGCGGCGGCGAGGGGACGGCCCGCCTGCACCTGGGAACCGCCCGGGCGGCGGAGCAGGCCGTGGCCGCGGTCTAGATTCCCGACTGGAAGGGTTGGACATACATGGAAATGGCCATCGGCATCCCGTTGTGGATCATCTTCGGCATCTTGTCGGCGTGGATCGCCACCACGAAGGGCCGCAGCGGTTGCGGCTTCTTCCTGCTCGGAGCGATCCTGGGGCCCATCGGTCTCATCATCGCCGCGATCGTGGCGAAGAGGAACTAGGACCGCTCTGCGGTGGGGCCCTCGTAGACGCAGCGGGCGGTCCCGGTCTCCTCGATCGTCAAACGTCGAAGCTGGGGCAGCCGCTCGTGCAGGCGGGGCCAGATCCAGGCGGCGAGGTTCTCCGAAGTGGGGTTCTCCAGCCCTTCGATCTCGTTCAGGTAGTGGTGGTCGAGCTGTTCGCGCAGCGGGCGGAAGGCCTCGGCGATCTCGGCGTAGTCCATCACCCATCCCGACACCGGATCGACTTCCCCTTCGACCTCCACGGAGATCTTGTAGCTGTGTCCGTGCAGCCGGGCGCACTTGTGTCCATCGGGAAGATTCGGCAGGCGGTGGGAGGCCTCGAATCGGATGTCCTTCACCAGTCGTGCTCTCATGCGCGGGCTCTCCTTGACCAGATCTTCGGCCCTTGCCTAAACTGCGCCGGTCGGCCGGGGGCCGTCGTGCCGGGAGTTGCTTCTGTGACCCAAGACTAGCAGGAGAAGCCAATGGAGCAAGCGCGTGGACAATGGGGATCGAGCGTCGGGTTCATCCTGGCGGCGGCGGGTTCGGCCATCGGGCTGGGCAATATCTGGCGTTTTCCCTATGTGACGGGGGAGAACGGCGGGGCGGCCTTCCTCATTCTCTATCTGTTGTGCGTGATCCTCATCTGTCTGCCCTATCTCTTCGCCGAGCTTGTCCTGGGCCGCCACAGCCACAAGAACCCGGTCGGGGCCATCGAGGCCATCCGGGGCAAGGGATCGCCCTGGGTGTGGGCGGGCGCGCTGGGCGTCATCACCGGGGTGGGCATCCTCAGCTACTATGCGGTCATCGCCGGCTGGACCGTCGGCTTCATCTTCAAGGACTTCATCGCCCCGCACCTGGACTTCGCCGGCTTCACCGGCAATCCGCTGGTGAGCATCCCCCTCTTCGCGCTGTTCATCGTGCTCACCGTCGGCGTGGTCCTGGGAGGAGTGGAGAGCGGGATCGAACGTACGGCCAAGGTGCTCATGCCCGTCCTTCTGGTGTTGATGCTGCTGGTCATCATACGGGGGCTGACCCTTCCCGGGGCGAAGGCCGGATTGGAGTTCTACCTGAAGCCCGATTTCTCGCAGGTCACCTCGAAGACCGTCCTGACCGCGCTGGGCCAGGCCTTCTTCTCCCTGAGCCTGGGGATGGGGGCGATGATCACCTACGGTTCGTATCTGCCCAAGACCGCGAACCTCCGCACTTCGGGCGCCTTCGTGGCCTTCTTCGACACCCTCATCGCGGTCATGGCCGGTTTCATGATCTTCCCCGCCGTCTTCGCCATGGGTGCCCGTCCCGATGCCGGCCCCTCGCTGGTCTTCGTCGTCCTGCCCCAGGTCTTCGCCTCGATGCCCATGGGCCATCTGGTCTCGATGGTGTTCTTCATCCTGCTGACCATCGCCGCCTTGACCTCCACCGTGTCCCTGCTGGAGGTCGTGGTGGCCTACTTCGTCGACGAACGCCTGTGGTCGAGGAAGAAGTCGGCGTGGACGGTGGGCGTGGTCACTTTCGTGGTGGGCCTGCCCTCGGCGCTCTCGGCCGGGGCCTCCGGCAGCCTGACCCACATGACCTTCCTGGGCAAGGAGGGCTTCCTGGGGATCATGGACTATCTGTGGGGCAACATCTCGCTGGCGTTGGGTGCGTTGCTGCTGAGCATCTTCGTCGGCTGGGTGTGGGGCGTGAAGCAGGCCGGTGAGGAGTTGAAGCTGGGCAGTACCATCACCGACTCCGGGGTGCGCCTGTGGGGCATCTTCATCCGCTACATCGCCCCGGTGGTCATCTTCATCGTCCTGCTCGACGTCTTCGGCGTCTTCGACTAGGAAGCTCGCCGCCCGAAGGCGATCAATCCTTCTCGCCTTCCTCTTCGTTCGGCGGTTCGAAGCAGTAGCGGCAACGCGCTTCGTACATCCCCGCCGCTCCGATCTCGATGCGGTCGTGGCTGCCGGTGAGCTTCTGCGAATAGGAGGCGGGCGCGCCGCACACCATGCAGATGGCCAGGTTCTTGGAGATGTACTCGGCCGTGGCCAGCAGTTTGGCCATGGGCATGAAGGGAACGCCCCGGTAATCGCGGTCCAATCCGGCCACGATGACCCGCTTGCCCTGGTTGGCCAGGCGGTCGCAGACCTCCACCAGCTCGTCGTCGAAGAACTGGGCCTCGTCGATGCCGATGACCTCGGCGCGGTCGTCGACCTTGTTCAGCAGTTCCCGTGCGTCGGCGACGGTCACCGACTTGAGCTTCATCTGGCTGTGCGAGACGATGTGGTCCTGTTCGTAGCGCGAGTCGATGGCCGGCTTGAAGATCTGCACCCTCTGGCGGGCGATCTCGGCCCGCCGCAGACGCCGGATGAGTTCCTCGCTCTTGCCGCTGAACATGCTCCCGGTGATGACTTCGATCCAACCCGATTTGGGATAGGGTCGTTGCATGGCCGACCTCGACGATGGAGTGGGGATTCAAGGGGGAAAGGTAGGATAGCCGGATTGTCGGGGAGGAACAAGACTCCATGCCCTGCGGCGGGAGCCGGAGGTGGGTTGTCCCGAAGGCGGGCCTTGCGGTCTTGGCGGGCGGATGCGGCAAGCGCCTCTTCTGCCCCGGCCCCGGACGTGCTATCCTCCATCGCCATGAATCCACCGCTTGTACCCCGTGACCGCAAGGCCCTGGCGGCCTGGTTGTCGCCTCCCCTTCTGGGGATGGTCCATCTGCCGCCCTTGCCCGGCAGCCCCCTGTACGGCGGCGATCCGGACCAGGCGCTCACGCGGGCGCTGGCGGATGTCCAGGCTCTCGTCGAGGCGGGCTTCGCCGGCGTGGTGGTGGAGAACTACGGCGATACGCCCTTCTCCGCAGGTGATCTGCCGCCGGTGACCATCGCATCGATGGCCGCCGTCGTGGCCCGTCTGCGCCAGCGGTGGCCCGATCTGCGCCTGGTGGTGAACGGCCTGCGCAACGACGCGGTGGCGGCTCTCTCGATCGCCGTCGCCGCGGGAGCCGACGGCATCCGGGTGAACGTCCACACCGGGGCCATGCTCACCGATCAGGGGCTCATCACCGGCCGGGCCGATCGGACCCTGCGCCTGAGGCGCGAGCTGGACTCGCCGGCGTGGATCCTGGCCGATCTGCGGGTGAAGCACGCCGCGCCGCTGGCCCCGCGGCCCCTGGTGGACGAGGCCCTGGACCTGAGAGAACGGGGTCTGGCCGACGCGATCCTCCTCACCGGGAGTGGAACCGGCCGTCCGGCCGAATTCGATCAGGCGCGCGAGCTGCGGGCGGCGATGCCCGACACCCCGCTGCTGGTCGCCAGCGGGGTGACGGCGAAGACGGCGGCACAGTGGGCGGCCCTGGTCGATGGAGCCATCGTGGGCAGCGAACTCATGCACGGAGGCCACGCCGGCGCCGGTGTCGATCCGCGGCGGGCCCGTGCGCTCATGGATGCGTGGATGGAGGCGCCAGCCTCTTCCGAAGCGGGGAGTTGAAAGCATGAAAGGCGTCATTCTCGCCGGTGGACTGGGGACCCGGTTGCACCCGTTGACCAAGGTCACCAACAAGCACCTGTTGCCCATCTACACCAAGCCCATGATCTACTATCCGATCGAGGCGCTGGTGGGAGCGGGCATCCGGGACATCCTGGTGGTCACCGGTGGCAACAGCGCCGGCGACTTCCTCAAGCTGCTGGGCAATGGGAGTGCGTTCGGACTGCCCGCCATCAACTACACCTACCAGGAAGGCGAGGGCGGCATCGCCGATGCCCTGCGCCTGGCCCGCTACTTCTCCGGTGACGATGCGATCTGCGTCATCCTCGGTGACAACATCTTCGAGAAGAGCATTCGCCGTGCGGTCGAGTCCTACGAGGAACGGGGAGGGACGGGGGCACAGATCTTCCTGAAGAAGGTGGACGATCCCCAGCGCTTCGGCGTGCCGGTGTTCAAGGACGGGAAAGTGGTCGGAATCGAGGAGAAGCCGAGCCATCCGAAGAGCCAATACGCGGTGACCGGTATCTACATCTTCGACCAGAGGGTCTTCGAGATCATCGAGACCCTCAAGCCGAGCCATCGCGGCGAACTGGAGATCACCGACGTCAACAACGCCTACATCGAGTGGGGCGAGATGCACTGGGCCGAACTCGACGGCTGGTGGACCGACGCGGGAACCTTCGAGTCGCTGCTGAAGGCCAACAATCTCGTGGCCCAGACCGGCGCCAACAATCCCGAGGAATAAGGCATGAAACTGTTCGTCACCGGAGGCGCTGGCTTCATCGGCAGCAACTTCATCCGTCTGCTGCTGCAGGGAGATGAGCCGTACGAGATCGTCAACTTCGATGCCCTCACCTACGCGGGAAACCTGGAGAATCTCAAGGAGGTGGAGGACGATCCGCGTTACCGCTTCGTCAAGGGGGACGTCTCCCGCCCGGAGGACGTCGCCGCGGCTCTGGACGACAGCTTCGATGCCATCGTCCACTTCGCCGCCGAGAGCCACGTGGACCGTTCGATCGAAGGGGCGGGCATCTTCCTCACGACCAACGTCGTGGGGACGCAGGTCCTGCTGGAGCGGGCCCGCCAGCTCGGCGGCATCCGCTTCGTGATGGTCTCGACCGACGAGGTCTACGGCTCGCTCTCCGAGGACGAGAACGCCTTCACCGAGACGACTCCGTTGGCTCCCAACAGCCCCTACTCGGCCTCGAAGGCCTCGGCCGATCTGCTGTGCCGCGCCTTCCACCACACCCACGGTCTGCCGGTGATGATCACCCGTTGCAGCAACAACTATGGCCCCTACCAGTTTCCCGAGAAGCTCATCCCGCTGATGATCGGCAACGCCCTGGAGGACAAGCCCCTGCCGGTCTACGGTGACGGCCGCAACGTGCGCGACTGGTTGCACGTGAGCGATCACTGCCGGGCCATCGAGGCCGTCCTGCACCGGGGCCGCCCCGGCGAGGTCTACAACATCGGGGGCAACAGCGAGCGGGAGAACATCGAGGTCGTCCGCCGGCTGCTGGAGATCCTGGGCAAGGGCGAGGAGCTCATCGAGTACGTGAAGGACCGTCCGGGCCACGACCGGCGCTACGCCATCGACGCCTCGAAGATCAGCCGCGAACTCGGTTGGAGTCCCCAGGTGGTCTTCGAGGAGGGTCTGGCCACGACCGTGCAGTGGTACCTCGACCACCAGGATTGGCTGCAGCAGGTCCGCAGCGGAGCCTACCGCGAGTACTACCGCCGGATGTACGAGGGGCGCTGAGCTCAGCGGGCGGCACGTCGGCGCCGTGAGGCCATCAGGTCCAAGCGGAAGATGGCCCGCCGTGCCTCCCGTGCGACCGGCTCGCCGAAGGGGTCGCGTTCGCGATCGCCGAGTTTCCTCTCCAGATGCCGCCGCGCTTCCTTGCCCCCGACATTGCCCAGGTGATAGGCGGCCTCACTGCGCACCAGTGGGGAGACGTCGTACAGGGCGTGGATGAGGTCGCTCTGGGCGCGGCCTCCGAGGTTCTCGGCCAGGGCGTTGCACGCGGTGGCCCGCACCATCGGATCGGGATCGTCCAGGGCCTTCTCCAGGGCGATGAGCACTTCGCGGCCGCCCAGCTTCCCCAGCGCGAGCACCGCCTCCTGGCGCACGTCCTTGTCCTCGTCCTCCAGCAGCAGGCGCAGACGCTTGACCGCCTTTGCGTCGCCGATGGCCCCCAGGGCGTTGGCCGCCTCCTCGCGGATGATGGGATCCTTGCTCTGCAACAGGCCCAGCAGGGCGATCAGGGCGTTCTCCGGACGGATCTTCCGCAGGGCGATCACCACGTCGCGGTGGAAGCTCTCGTCCTCGCGGCTGAGCATGTCCACCAGGCAACGGACCGCGGCGCGGCTGCCGATCTCGCCCAGGGCGGCCACCGCATCCCCCCGAACCGATGAACGCCACTCATGCCGGACGCAGTTGATGAGCACCCGCTCGGCCCGGCGGGCCGTGTTGCGTCCGAAGTCGGGCAGAAGTGCCGGATCGGCGATGCGGTGCAAAGCCCGCACCACCTGGTGGGGATCGGGATGGGCCAGGCCCTTCACCAGCGGCCGGGCCAGGTGGCGGATGAAGTCGCTCAACTCCAGGCTGGCGCGGTGGGCGGCGATGCCGTCGGCCGCGCGCTGGCGGATGGAGAAGTCCGGATGGTCGAGCAGCCGCAGCAGCAGGCGCGTGCTCTCGTCGTCCTCGACCTCGGCGAGGACGTCCACCAGCCAGCGGGCGCCCCCGTCGTCCTCCATGATCTCTTCGATACGGTAGACCAGACCGGTCGTTCCGCGCCGTTGCAGGATGAGCGCGGCCAGCTCGCGGCCCTCCGCCGAACGGGAGCGCCAGGCCGCCGCCAAGAGCGCATCGATCTCGCGCTCGTCCCACGCGCACAACTCCTCCAGCAGCTCCTCGACACCGTCGGGCCGGGCCAGGAGGAAGTCGGCCACCGCGGCGAAGGACGCCGCCGAGAGGTCCTTCAGGTTTCCCCGGAAGGGCTCGAGGAAGCGCCGCGCGCTGTTGAGCACCTGTCTTTGCTCGAAGTCGATCATCGTCACCGCCGCGAGCTTGACCTCGCCGAGTGGGTGTTCCAGGCTTCTTGTGGAAGGCTTCGTCGCCCGTCTCCTGCTTCGGCGTTTCCTGCCGGACGAGCGACGGCGGGGCCGTTCGTCGCCGGCCCGCTTCCTGCCTCGGGCTGAGCATTCCCACCGGTGCCGCTTCTGTCAACCCCGGGGAAGCGTGGAGAAGATACGGAGAACAGGATGTCACGTTCACAAGAGCAGGAGGTGCGGCCTCGAGTCGCCCTGGACGGGAGTCTGCGGGGAAGGGTACGGGCGGCCGTCGTCTGGATCGACGGCGTCACCCCTGAGACGGGAGGGGCCGCCTACGAGGCGTTGATGGAGTGCGCCCGCGGCTACCGGGAGCGTTGGAAGGGGAAGACGGTGGGCCAGGTGGAGGGGGTGAAGGCGGCCCGGCGCCTGTACCGCCTGTTCCAGGTCGACCCGACGAGCACCCGCCCCTCCAGCGAGGCCCTGCTCAAACGCGCCCTCGACGGCCGTGAGCTCTACCGGCTGAACACCCTGGTGGACACGGGCAACCTCGTGTCGCTGGAGACCTTGCTGCCGCTGGGCCTGTACGACCGCGATCGGATCGTCGCCGACGAGGTCGTGATCCGCGAGGGTCGTCCCGGTGAAGAGTATCCCGGGATCCGCAAGGGGCCCGTCCATCTGCAGGGTCGTCTGTGCATCGCCGACGGGGAAGGTCCCTTCGGCTCTCCCACCAGCGATTCCCATCGCACGCGGATCACCGATGCGACCCGGAGGGTCCTGGTGGTCCTCTTCGCGCCCTCGGACATCGAGGCGGGCCGGCTGGAGGAGGCGGGCCGGCGGGCGGCGGAGACCTTCGCCCGCTACGCCGGCGGCACGGTGCAGCAGGAATCCATCCTGGAGCCGGCGGGCTGAGCCCGCAGCGGCGGCCTCGGCCGTCTGGGCGATCCACGCGCCAGTGGGTCCGGCGGCCTCGGCCGGCCAGCACGCCGTGCGCCTCGATCGGACCGTGCGCCGGGCGTTTCGATCAGCCGGGCGGACTCCATCGGGCGGCCACCCAGGCCACCGCATCCTGCTTGGAGTGCAGCTTGCCCTCGAGCTGGGCGTCCTCGACCGCGTGGAGGATGGTTCCCAACAGTGGCCCCTGCGTGAAGCCCATCTCCAGGAGGTCGTTTCCGCGCAGCAGCGGCGGGGGCCGGAGCTCCTCCTCGGAGAGTTCCTTCAACTTCGTCCGGCAGAAGTCATAGAGACCCAGGTCGCCGTGGGAGGCGAGGCAATCGGCGCGGTGCAACTCGAGGTGATCGGAGAAGTGGGGTTGGCGCAGGAAGCGCTTGAGCGTGGCCGGTCTCATGTCCCGGACCGAGGCGAAGCGCAGGTGTTCGCGGACCAGGGCGA
>JAOZPE010000027.1 GCA_029932915.1 Candidatus Krumholzibacteriia bacterium | reverse complement strand
GTTAATGGCCCCGCAGCGGCCACTGCCCGCTGCGGCCCCTCACCCCCAGCCCGGTCGCAGCTGAGTGCTGCGGCCGCTACCAGACCTCCGGTTCGCTGTACCAGCCCAGATTGGTGCCGTTGGGCAGGTAGCGAAGCACCCGCGCCACCCACACCTCGTCGGGCTGCGGAATCGTCGTCGACAGTTGGGAGACGCCGGCGGACATCACGTGCTGCGGGTTGGGGCTGTGGGTCATCCACAACACGTGTCCGAGTTCGTGGACCGAGACGGCCAGCATCACCCACGGGGTGTTCTGGCTGGACAGGGAGATCAGCACCTTGCGCGGCACACAGCGGAACAGACAGCCCGGTTCGGGGGGATCGATCATGCTCACATCCCCCAGCAGTCCGCCTCCGGTGGTCTGTCCGACGATGATGGCATAGTCGGCGCCGTAGTCCAGTGGGCCCAGCACCGGGGTGAACAGTTCCTCCTGGGTCTCGTGGTTCCAGATCTCGATCGCCTCGGCCAGCGACTGGCCCGCGTCCGAACCGCCGGGATCGACCACGTAGGGATCGACCCGCACGGGAATGGGAAAGTGCTCCCATTTCTCGATGGGCGGCACGTAGCGGCTGTCCTCGTAGCGGCCGGTCATGATGTACAGGAACTCGAGCCGGCTGCACACGTCCTCCTGCAGGCTGTCCAGGGCGACCGTTCCCACCCGGAAGAGCAGGGCGTCGAAGTCCTGGTCGACGGTCTCCAGGGTGTCGCTTCGCAGCCAGTAGAACGCCTTCCTCTCGGCCGGATCGATCGGATGGATCTCCAGCCGGTCCTGCAGGACGTCCGGGATGAGATCGAGCCGGTAGGCGCCGTCCTCATCGGTGAGGGTCTGGCGGTCGTGGAGCTTCACCAGTGCCCCGGGGAAACCCTCTGCCCCACCCCCGCTCTCCCTCAGGCGGATCACCCGCCCGGAGAGCCCGTAGTGGCCGGTGCTCAGGCTCACCTCCTCCGGACTCAAGACCGCCCGCCGCCCGAGAACGTCCACCAGCCGCACCCGGACGTGGTACTCGGTGCGCTCGTCCAGCCCGGTGATGAGGCGCCGCTGCACCACCACCCGCGGATCGTGTCCCACCACCACCGAATCGCATCCGCCGGCCCCGGCCTCGGTGATGGCCCCGGTTGCGTAGTAGACGATGTAGTGGTCGATGGCGTCCTTGCCGTCGTCCGGTCGCTCCCACCCCACGCCGATGCTGCCGATGACGTCGCCCCGGCCCACCACCACCTGGGTCACTCCCACCAGCGAATCGAGACCCGACTCCTCCACCGTCACGCTCCACGACACCGTGTCCTGCGGAAGCGGCGGATGCATCCGCGCCTCGATCCCGATTCCACCGTGCTGGATCACGCGCCAGCGGAAGTGCTCGCCCACGTAGACCGAATCGCCGTCGACGAAGAAGGTGGCCTCGGCCGGCTCCCCATCGCGCCGCTGCAGATCGATGCGCACGGTGTCGAGGATGGCCACCGTCATCGCCCCCGGTGCCGGAACCCAGTCGTACTGGATGGCCGACGGCCCCGGCGGCGCCGGTGCGCACGGATCCTCCTCGTGCCCGCACGAACTCAACGAGACCAGGAGCGCAGCCACCGATGCGATGCCCGCGGCAAGCGTCCAGCGGAGGAGGGAATGTGGAACGGTGCGCATGGTAGGTGGAGGACCCAGCGGGGGGAGCCGAATACCCATCCGGCTCGAGTTGGATCCCACGACAATCTAGCGACGGCGGCCCCGTGATGTCAACGCGACCGCCCCGATGTCCTGCGATGGTGGCCGTCCGTCTCCGGCTCAGTCCACGTGGCCCACCTCGGGCGCCGAGGTCCACCAGCGGTGGATGTCATAGAAGGGCGAGAGGTTGTCCGGAGTGCAATCGTGGAAGGTGTCGCGGATCCCCACCAGGCTGTCGTAGTAGTACAACATGGTCCACGGCTGCTCGCGCGCGAAGATCCGCTGGAACTCGTACCAGATCTGCTTGGCCTTCTCCATGTCCATCTCCGCCAGGCCCTGACGCACCAGCCGGTCGATCTGCGGATTGGAATAGCCGCCCCAGTTCATCGCCCCCCCGGTACAGGCGATGTTCGTCGGATCGACGCTCATGCGGCTGCTGTAATGACCGTAGTAGATGTCGAACTCTCCCTTGCGCACCTCGGCCAGGGCCGACGACAACTCCATCATCTTCAGCTTCACCTTGATGCCCACCCGGGCCAGGTTCTGCTGCAGGATGAGGATGCCGTTCTCCCGCACCGGGTCGCCGGTGCGGGTGAGGATCTCCACCTCGAAGGCGCGTCCGTCCTTCTCGATCACGCCGTCTTGGTCCTCATCGCTGAAACCCGCCTCGGCCAGCAGCTTCCGGGACAGTTCGGGATCGTAGGCGTCCACCGGAAGCGAGGCGTCGTAGGCCCAGCCCAGAGCCGGCACGATGATCGAGGCCGCCGGCTGCGCCCGCCCGAACATGAGGTTCTCGGTGAAGGCCCTCCGGTCGATCGCGTGCGAGAATGCCTGCCGCACCCTCACGTCGTCCAGGAACGGCCGCCGCAGGTTGTAGCAGAGATAGGCGAAGCGCCTTCCCGACAGCGCATAGATCTTGATGTCGGGGGCCTTCTTCCTCAGCCGGGCCTCATCCTTGGGCGCGATGCTCGTCACCATGTCCACCTCGCCCGATTCGAGCTTCAACAGGCGGACGGTCTGCTCGGGCGTGAACTCGAAGACGATTCCGTCCAGATAGGGCTTGCCCACCCAGTAGTACGGATTGCGTTCGAGGACGATGCGCTCACCGCTGTCCCAGCGCTTCAGCCGGAAGGGTCCCATCCCCACCGGCTTGCGGTTGATGGGCCAGCTCTCCACCTGGGCCGGATCGAGATCGTCCACGATGTGTGCGGGCAGGAGCGGCAGGTTCGCGTTGAAGAGCTGGTCGCGGCTGCGGCGGGAGAACTTCATCTCGACGGTCAGCGAGTCGATCATGCTACAGGAGACCATGTCGACGAAGTTGCTGCGGCGGGTCGACGCGATCACCGGATCGGTGAACAACTCGTAGCTGCGCTGCACGTCGTAGGCGCTGAAGGGTGCGCCATCGCTCCACCGCAAGCCCTTGCGCAGGTGGAAACGCAGGGTGAGACCATCGTCGAGCCACTGCCACGACTCGGCCAGCGCCGGTTCCCATTCGAGACGCCGGTTCAGCGCGATCAGACCCTCGCCCACGATGCCCAGGATACGGCCGCTGTATCCGGAGGTGGTGATGAGGCTGTTGAGCACGTCGGGCTCTCCGCTGGAGGCCACCCTCAGGATGCCCCCGTACACCGGATGATCCGGCACCGCCGCTCGATCGGACGCGCTCTCCTTCTCCTTCTGGCCACAGGCGAGAAGACCCACCGTCAACGACAGGAACAGGAGCGGAAACAGGGCGTGACGCAGCGATCGCATCGCTTCTCCTCGGCATGCAGGGAAATCCAGGGAGAGGAGAGCGGAACCCGGACGAAAGGTCCCCTCTCGTCGGCTCTTCCTCGTGAACATGGAAACGGCGCCGCGGATCTCCTCCACGGCGCCGCAAGGGTACACCGGCCGCTGCAGGGAGTAAAGAAGCAGCGGCCGCGGACCTCGTTCGGCCCGATCAGCTGCTCTCCACCTCGGCCTCCCGGACCGGCGTGGAGTGACGCACCACGAGCTCGCCGCCATCGGCGTCGATCACCACCTCGTCGCCATCGGCGATCTCCCCGCTGATCAGCGCCCGGCCCAACCGGGTCTCCACTTCCCTCTGCAGGTAGCGCTTCAGGGGACGCGCCCCGTACACCGGATCGAAACCCCGCTCGGCGATCAGCGCCCGGGCCTCGTCGGTGAGCACGATCTCGATCTCCCGCTCCGACAGACGCTTCCGCAGATCCTCCATGAGCAGATCGACGATCTTCTCGATCTCGCTGCGGCGCAGCGGCTTGAACAGCACCACGTCGTCGATGCGGTTGAGGAACTCCGGCCGGAAGTGCTGACGCAATTTGCGCATCACGCCCTCGCGTGCGGCCTCGCTGATCTCACCCTCGACATCGACGCTCTCGAGCAGATCGCTGCTGCCCAGATTGCTGGTCATGATGATGAC
Organism: Candidatus Krumholzibacteriia bacterium; assembly: GCA_029932915.1. GTDB lineage: Bacteria > Krumholzibacteriota > Krumholzibacteriia > JAJRXK01 > JAJRXK01 > JAOZPE01. The sequence goes on along the minus strand of JAOZPE010000027.1, from coordinate 34,833 downwards.
GGTGTTCTTGAAGTCGACGGTGTGACCCTGGCTGTCGGTCACCCGGCCGTCGTCGAGGATCTGCAGCAGCACGTGGAAGACGTCGTGATGGGCCTTCTCGATCTCATCGAACAGCAACACCGAGTAGGGCTTGCGCCGCACGGCCTCGGTCAGCTGTCCGCCCTCCTCGTAGCCGACGTAGCCCGGAGGCGCACCGATCAGGCGCGAGACCGCGAACTTCTCCATGTACTCGGACATGTCGATGCGCACGAGGTTCTCCTCGCTGTCGAACAGCGCCTCGGCCAGGGCCTTCGCCAGTTCGGTCTTGCCCACTCCGGTCGGACCGAGGAAGAGGAAGCTGCCGATGGGACGGCGTGGATCCTTGATGCCGCTGCGCGCGCGGATCACCGCGTCGGCCACCAGCTGCACGGCCTCGTCCTGTCCGATCACCCGCTGATGGAGGATCTCATCGAGGCGCAAGAGCTTCTCCCGCTCGCCCTCGACCAGACGGCTCACGGGAATGCCCGTCCAGCGCGAGACGATGTCGGCGATCTCCTCCTCGGTGACCTCCTCGCGCAGCAGTGCGCTTCCCTCCTGCCGCTCGGCCAGGGCCTTCTGCGCCTCCTGCAGTTGCGCCTCCAACTCGGGCAGTTGTCCGTGCTTGAGGGTGGCCGCCTTCTCCAGATCGTAGTTGCGCTCGGCCTGGGCGATCTCCCGCCGCGCCAGTTCGATCGCCTCGCGCAGCGAGCGCACCTTCTCGATGGCCTCCTTCTCGTTCTCCCACTGGGCCCGCATGCGGTCGCCCTGCTCGCGCAGTTCGGCCAGCTCGCGCCGGAGCACCTCCAAGCGGCGCTTGCTCGCGTCGTCCTTCTCCTTCTTCAGGGCGGCTTCTTCGATCTCCAGCTGCATGATGCGCCGGGTCACCTCGTCCAGTTCCTGCGGCATCGAGTCGATCTCCGTGCGGATCATGGCGCAGGCCTCGTCCACCAGATCGATGGCCTTGTCCGGAAGGAAGCGGTCGGTGATGTAGCGGTGCGAGAGCGTGGCCGCGGCGACCAGGGCGTTGTCCTGGATGCGCACGCCGTGATGCACCTCGAAGCGCTCCTTCAGTCCGCGCAGGATGGAGACGGTGTCCTCCACGCTGGGCGCGTCCACCTGGACGGGCTGGAAACGGCGCTCCAGGGCCGCGTCCTTCTCGATGTGCTTGCGGTACTCGTCCAGAGTGGTCGCCCCGATGCAGTGCAGCTCGCCGCGGGCGAGCATGGGTTTGAGGAGATTGCCGGCGTCGGTCGAGCCCTCGGTCTTGCCCGCCCCGACGATGGTGTGCAGCTCGTCGATGAAGAGCAGGATCCGCCCGTCGCTCTCCTTGATCTCGTGCAGGACGGCCTTCAAGCGTTCCTCGAACTCACCGCGGTATTTGGCTCCCGCCAAAAGAGATCCCATGTCCAAGGAGAAGATGCTGCGGTCCTTCAGCCATTCGGGGACGTCCCCGCGCACGATGCGCTGGGCCAGACCCTCCACGATGGCCGTCTTGCCCACGCCTGGCTCGCCGATCAGCACCGGGTTGTTCTTGGTCTTGCGCGAGAGGATGCGCACGACCCGGCGGATCTCCTGATCGCGCCCGATGACCGGGTCGAGCTTGTTGGCCCGCGCCTGGGCCACCAGATCGACCCCGTAGCGCTCGAGCACCTCGTAGGTGTCCTCGGGATTCTGGCTCGTGACCCGCTGGCCTCCGCGCACGTGGCTCAAGGCGCTCAACAGACGCTCGCGCGTGAGCCCGACCTGCTTGAGCAGACGGCCGACCGGGTGATCGTCACCCAGTTCGCACATCGCCAGCAGCAGGTGCTCCACCGACACGTAGTCGTCGTTGAGGCGCTTGGCCTCCTCCTCGGCATCGCTGAGCACGCGCTGCAGGACGGGCGTGGCGTAGATCTGCTCGCCGCTGCCCGGCCCGCTCACCTTCGGCAGCGCCTGCAGTTCCTTCTCGACGCCCTCGTTCAGGGCCATCGAGGACACTTCCATGCGCTGCAGCAGGCGCGGGATGAGCCCCTCCTCCTGGTGCAGGAGGGCCCACAGCAGGTGCTGGGCGTCCAGGGCCTGATGGCCCAGCTTCTGGGCGTGTGCCTGTGCGCTGGCCAGGGCCTCCTGCGACTTCTGGGTGAGACGATTCATATCCATGGGATGTCTCCTTCGTTCCAATATCGATGTCGAACACTGCCCGGCACGGGTGGGATCCCTGCGCCGACGGGATTGATGCTCCGGGCTCGATGCCGCCGGCGGCGTCCGGGCGCGGGCACGAGGCCCCACCGACCGGCGGATCGTGGTCAATATATCCAAGGGAAGAGAAGGCGCAAACGAGGGACCGCGCCCTGGTGGCACGGTTCCCCGACTCGACGATTCCCCGCTCAGAACGAACGCTCCGCTTGCTCCCTCGCTGACGGTTTGACCGCCCCCGACACCTCCGTTAGAATCATCTGGGTAAGTCGGCTCCCACCACGACTTCAGCAGCCGGGCCCGACATGATCAGCTCCACGGACCGCACGGCCTTCAAGGCCCTGCTCGAGCTCGTCCGCAATCCGCAGCCGCGGAGTGCGCACGCCGTGGTGAAGCACGACTGGTCGCGCCTGCCCCGCATCCATGAGGCCGGCTTCTCCGCCCTCGATCCGGTGAACTACCAGAGCGTGGCCGCTGTGGCCCGCCGCCTCCTTCTCGCTGCCTGTGACGAACTCGACGACCCCGAGCGCGATCGCAGTGACCAGTCCCATCCCCTGGACATCTTCCGCCAGCATCACTTCGAGGAAGGTGCCACCTGGGATTCCATCCTCGCCTACCGCCGCGAACACGGTCTCCCGCTCCTGTCCGCCCGTACCCTGCGCAACCGCCAGAACACCGCCATCCAGCTCCTCCTGGATTGGGCCGCCAGGCCATCCCCCTCGCCGCAGAAGCCCGTGCCCGCGCAAAGCGAAGCCGAGACCACAGGGTTCCCGGCCCCTGTCGGCTCCGCTGGCGCCCCACCGGACCCGGCCCCACCGCCACCACCTTCCATCCGGCGGCCCCTCTTTCGGCGCCGTCTCGTCGTTCTCGGCTCCGTTGCCCTGATGCTGGGCCTGCTCCTGCTCGTGGCCTCGCACCCCTCCGGGCAGCCCGAGCTCCTCGAGGGCGCCAACCGCGCACTGCTGGGCCGTTCGCTGTCGGCATTCCTCCATCCACCACCGAAGGAGACCAGCCTGTGGCGTTTCCTCGATCCCGACGAGCTGCCCCCCATCGACGGAGAGTACAGCTCGGCCACCATCGTCGAGGAGGAGGGATACCAGTTCGTCTACCTGGGAACCTCTCGCTCCGGAAGCGACGCGACGCGGGTGATCAAGTGGGACCCCCGCAGGCATCGCATCCTGTGGTCCCGCTCCTTCGATCCCCCCCTGCAGGAGCGCTTCACCCACGCCGGGGTCCTCCATGAACCGGTGACCAGGGAGAAGTACATGGTGCGCTGGCTCGCCTCGGGCGTCGCCCCGGAGCGGGAGACCCGGGGCATCCTCGCCGTCCTGTGGTCGCGCTACAGTCCGACCTTCGTGTACGAGATCGACCGCCGCGACGGGCACGAGTGGGGGCATTACGTCCATCCCGGACAACTCTTCACCCCGCGGGTGACCGATCTCGACGGAGACCACCGCGGCGAATACCTGCTGGGTGGCATCGACAACCCGCAGGAGCGGCCCGTGCTGGTCATCCTCAATCAGCTTGAAGGAACCACCGCGGCCAGTGACGTGCTGTGGAACACCGGTGGGCGGGAAGGCGCGCGGGCGCGCATTCTCCTGGCCACTCATCCCCAGCTCCGTCTGAGCATGGGAATCGGGCACTGGGTCGACATGATCTACCAGGAAATCCCCGATCTCGCCGCCACCGGACGTCTGACCACCGGGGTGGGCAACCGTTCCAAGCACCGGATGGCCTACTACGCCACCCTGCTCATCGACCACGGAAGGATCGACGGAGTGGACATCCACTTCACCGAGTTCCAGGGGAATCTGTGGGCACGGGTGGGCATGAGCCTGGACGAGGCCAAGCGCTACATCGAGGCGAGGACCACCGTCCTGCAGTCCCTACCGAACCAGGATGAGCTTGCGGGAGACGCTGCGGCGGCCCTCGGCGAGCAGATGGGCGAAGTACACTCCGGAGGCGACCGGCGCACCGGCTCCGTCACGTCCATCCCAGCGCAGGCGGTGCACCCCGGCGTCGAGATGCCCGGTCCAGAGCGTCCGGACCCTCCGGCCGGCGACGCTGTGGATCTGAAGTGAAACCTTCCCGCTGAAACCCGCCGGCAGCTCGAAGACGATCTCCGTCGAGGGGTTGAAGGGATTGGGGTGGTTGGGAAGCAGGCGTACCACCTTCGAAGGCATTCCCTCGCCGCCGGTCACGGTCTTGCCCGCTGCGGCGCGGTAGACCCCGTCGCGTCGGCTGTTCCCATGGAAGGTGGGCCAGGGCGCATGGGCGGCGTCGAAGGGGGCGCCCAGATCCCACACGTGGATCAGGCGATCCCATGAGGCCAGCACCAGGTTCGCGTTGCCGTCCCCGTTGAAGTCGCAGACCGTTGGCGTGGCGCGCACGAAACCATCCAGACGGATGGGGAAGCCGTCCAGGAGGGTGCCGTCGTCCTCCCAGGCGTAGAGCAGACTCGGCAGGTTGTCCTGTCCGCCACCGATGCCGAAGACCACCTCCAGCCGTCCGTCGCCGTTGAGGTCGGCCACCACCGGGCTGCTCTCGGACAGGCCGGGCACGGTCTGCGGCCAGCCCGCCCTCTCCTGCCCCAGATGGTCGAAGACGTGGACCCGCGCCAGATTGGCTGCCTCGATCGACACCGCCACGATCTCCAGCGGGCCGTCGCCCTCGAAATCGCATAGCGCCGGCGAGGGGGCCTGGGAAAGGAAGGCGGTCGAACGCGAGAGCACGTACACCGGGAAGGGTGAGAGCGCGCTGCCGTCCTTCTCCCACACGTACAGCCAATTGCTCTCGCACAGGGCGACGATCTCCTCCTCCCCGTCGCCGTCGACGTCGCCGATGGCCGGGCTGGCGAGAAACGGCGCGTCCACTCCCATGTCCTTCGGCCATCCGCCGGCATTGCCACTGCCATCGCCCTTCAGCGCGTAGAAGTACTCGTGCTGATCGCCGAGGAACTTCGAGCCGAAGAGGATCTCCGGATGGCCGTCGCCGTCGACATCGAGCAGGGCCGGCGTGGTGCGTCCGTACACCTCACCCGACCGCTGCGGGGCGATGGGCCCGACGGTCTCCGCGTCGCCGTCCCCGTCGGCCACTTCACTTCCATCCTCATGGAAGGCCCAGGTCCACCCATTCACGTCGTTGGTGACGATCTCCAGACGCCCGTCCCCATCGAGATCGCCCAGCACCGGGGTGGTCCAGGCCTGGGCCGTCATCTTCACCGGCCAACCCGTCCGGAGCGTTCCATCCCCCTCGTACACGTAGATCTGTGCCGAACTCCAGTTCTCGGCCACGATCTCGTCGAGTCCGTCCCCGTCGAGGTCGCCCATCGACAGGCCGGAGGGTCCCCACCCACCGTCGACCGCGCTGATCGGACCGAAGGTCTGCGCGTTGTCGTCGCCGTCGACCTTCTCGCGGCACTCCCCGTCGATGGCGTAGATGAAGTCGCTGGGCACGGCCATGTCGAGCACCCCATCGGCGTCCAGGTTGCCGACGGCCAGCGCGCCACTGGTCTCCTGTCCCATCGGAAGCGGGAAGCAACCCACCTCCGGAGGAGCGGTGGACACCTGCACCACCTCCGAGGCCGGCCCGTGCAGACCGCCGCGATCGACAGCCTCCACGCGGTAGTCGAAGAGCGTGCGGCCGGGAAGGCCTTCGTCCACCACCAGGGCTCCGGCGGTGAGCACATCGTTCTTCACCCGCTCCCACACACCGCCGTCCGCCTCGCGCCGGAACACCACGTAGCCCATCAGATCGCGATCGGCCGAGGCGTCCCAGCTCAACACGATCGAGCCCGCGCCGGCCTGACCCGGGCTCAGGCCGCTCACCTGCGCCGGCCGTCTCAGATCGAAGTCGATCGAATCGACCGTTCCCTCACTCGTCGTCCACCGCAGGCGATACAGGCGGGGAACCGTGGTGTCGTCCTCGACGACCACGAAGGGATCGTCATCGTTGACCGCGGTGCTGAGCGGCCCGTCCAGCGGACCCCAGCTCGCCGCTCCGTCGCTGACGCTGGCCGCCGGATCGAGCGAGATCAGCTCACCCGTCACTCCCGCGATGGAGGCGGCGCCGTAGTTCTTCAGGGTGAAGCGCAGGGCGACCGCCTCGCCCGGGTCGACCACGCCGTCGCCGTTGCCCGCGCCGTCGTCCAGCTCGAGGGCGACGATCTCCACTTCTCCGTTCTCGATCGGCAGCCTCTCCTCATCGGTCCACACCCCTCCATTCCCATCGTCCAGGCTCACCGTCAGAGTGGCCCAGTGGGCGTCGGGCACGTCGGCGGCCACCTCCACGGTGAAGCTGCCGGTGGCCGTGGCCTGTTCTCCGCCACCCACCGGAGGGAAACCCGTCTCCGCATCGATCACACTCAGCCAGGGATCGTCGCACTCCAGGTGAAGGGTGCCTCCGGACACCCCACTGGCCCCGCCGTTGACCACCAACGCGGTCAGGGCGACCCTCTCTCCGGCTTCGATGCGCCCGTTCCCGTTGCCGGCGCTGTCGTCCACGGAGAAGCCGGCCACCGACAACTGCGCCGCCGAGCCGGCCACCACCGCCAGGCTGCCCTGGTAGGGCAGGATGTCGCGGCCATTCACCGTCAGGGTCCAGCTCCGCGCGACATCGGTCGGCAGATCGAGAACGGCGCTGCCGTCGGCGCCGGTCCATTCCACCACCAGCGGAAGCCCCTCGGCGCGCAGCACCACCGCCACCGAATCGAGCGGAGCCCCTCCACTGTCGTGCACGCCCACCGTCACCGGACCCGAGCCGGTGGTCACCGAACTGGGAGCATCGACCGTCACCGAACGGGGCGTGGCGGTCCACACCCGCATCGCCGGATCGCCCAGCAGGGCGTAGACGAGCTGGGTCCACCGGTCGATGGTGTTGTAGAAGGTGTTCTGGGCGAAACCCCGGCGGCTCTCGACGATGGCGTCGCCCAGGCGCTGCCGCCGGGCCTCGAAGATCACCTTGTACAGCGCCTGCTGGTATTGGTTGGTGGTGATGTCGAAGGCCGCCCTGGCGGAACCGATGGAAGCCACCGAACCCCCATCGGGATTGCGAAGGAAGCGTTCGAGGAGACAGTCGAAGTCGAAGGCGGCCGAATCGCAGTTGAGTGCCATCAGCACGAAGGTGTCACTGCCGTTGGTCAGCCCGTCGGCGTCCTGCACGAAGATGTTCTTGTCGCCCACGCTCATGTTGTAGTAGAAGCCGTGTCCGACGTGGTGGAACAACCCGTACGCGCCCGACTCGAGATCGGCGAGGACCGCGGCCTTGGTCTCCTCCACCGCCCCCGGGTAGTCGGTGTAATTCTGATAACGCCGGGTCGCCTCGAACGATCCACCCGAAGCGGTGGTGATGGTGTTCCACAGACCCTCGCTGACGATGGCGCCGTCGCGGGTGATGGTATCGCCCGGTTGCCAGTCCTGCGGGAAGAGCACCTCGCTGGCGAAGAGCACACGGTTGAAGCGCGCCCTTCCCTCGGCCCGCTCGTAGGCCATCACCTTGCGAACGAAGTCCGCCGCTTCCTGTGCGGTGGACACCGGCGCCCGGCCCACGGCCAGTTCGGGAATGAAGTCGCAGTAGTCCCCGGGATCGGCGCCGCTGGTGTAGGCCTCGCCGAAGATGGCGTCGCCGTCGGCGTTCCAGTTCCCATCGAGCCCGGCGAAGTACCAATCGGTCGGGATCTCCGTCTCCCCGCCCGACGGGTAGTAGGTGGAGATCACGTGCCGGGTGGGAAGGACATCGGTGTCGCCGCCGAGGAGGACGTAGTCGACCCCCCATTTCTCGTAGGCGTCCCGCAGGTACAGGCGGATGGTCTCGGCCAGATCCAGTCCCTCGCGGTAGACAGCGCGGATCTCGTCCAGGGTGACCACCAGCGAGGGCAGGCCCTGGCTCTCTCGGAAATCGGCCAGGGGCTCGAAGGCCGCGGCCAGCTCGGACGGACAGATCACCAGGTAGCGGTAGGGTCCGCTTCCCAGGCTCGGAGTCTTCTCCGACAGGAGCCCTTCCGCCCCGTCTACGCCACCTGCCAGCTCTCCCGCCGCCGGCTCCAGGCCGCCGCCGGCTTGCGCCCGGGCGAGCCAGGGATCCATGAGCTCCGGAGCAAACTGCAGCAGCTCGCCGGGATTGGCCACCGCCGCCTCCAGCAGCCGGCGGACATGGAGCCTCTGCTCGGCGTCCGCTCGAAGCCGTCGGGCCACCACCGGTGTGGCCCCCGAGCGCTCCAGTTCCACCACCAGATCACAGCCCTCGCGCAGCACCGCCTGGCCGCCACGCGATCCCAGCGGACGGACGCGGACGAAGGCCAGGTGCACACCGTGCCACCAGCCGTCCCCCCGGCTCCACGCGCCCGGGCCGTCTCCATCCGGTCCCACTGCGGCCGCCCCGCTCTCGTCCTCGGGCATGACCGCGTCCACCACCACCGTCGCGCCACCTTCCAGACGCACCGCGCGCACCTGGGTCCCGGCGGGGATGACCACGGCCAGATCGCGCATCAGCCGCAGGGGCCGCGGATCGTCCGGGTCGAGCCGGTAGCCGGGCAGATGGACCTCCACCCCTCCCTGTGCGAGCCGGGCGGACAGTTCGGCAGCTTCGATGTGAAGGGGAATGCGGACGAGCAGACCGGCCTCGGCCTCGCGCGCCTGCGCCGGTGGGACCAGCGCATCGGTCAGTGCAGCGGTCCATCCCCGCAGATCGTCGCCCGTCGAGGCAATCGGCCCGTGGAGACCGGCCGTGGCCAGCGCGGCCGCCGACAACAGCAGCCCCGCAAGCAGGCGCCGGCCAGACAAGGACCACGACGGGAAGGGCGTTACGGAAGGATGCCGCGATGTCCTCGGGTCTGGACCGCAGTTGGGCGGGATCATCGTCACCTCGGTGGTGGACGCTTCATTGGGAGCCACCGAAGCCCGGCCCGTCCTCTCCGGCCGCAGGCGGGAGATTCCAGGCCCGAGCGTAGGCCCGTTCCGGATCGACCGGAACGGGCCCTGCGCATTCCCCCCCTTGGTACCTCAAGCGGGTTATTTCGCCAAGGTCATCTTGACGCTCTGGGTCTGACCCTTCATGCGCACGCGCGCGAAGTATACCCCCGAGGACACGTTCTGCCCATGGTCATCGCGCCCATCCCAGCGCACCTGCTGCCGGCCCGCCGGCAGCGACCCGGCCAGGAGGCCGCGGACCCGCCGCCCGGCGATGTCGTACACCTCCAGGGTCACCCTCGAGCCGGCCAGGGCTGCGGGAACGTCGAAGGAGATGACCGTCGACGGATTGAAGGGATTGGGCACGTTCTGGTGCATCACCAGGCGCGCCGTCGGCACCGTCCCCGTGCCCGGATCGACCCCGGTCGCGGTGCTCTCGCGGTACACGCCGGTCCGCTCGTAGTTGCCCTGGAAGGTCGGCCAGGGCAGGTACTCCGGACGGTACGCGCCGGGCAGGTCCCACACGTGCAGGAGATTGTCGTAACCGGCCAGCAGCAGGTCGACGTCTCCATCGTGGTCGAAGTCGGCCAGTGCGGGCGTCCCCCACGGAGTGCCGGCCAGGGCGATGGGGAAACCGGCCACCGGATCACCGCTCGCCTTGAAGGCGTAGACGATGTCGGGCTCTTCCTCGCCGCCGGCGGCGAAGACGATGTCCGGGATCGTGTCGCCGTCCATGTCACCGACGATGGGCGACGAACGCGAGAAGGCCGCCAGCTTCTGCGGCCAACCGGGAAGGACGGTTCCGTCGTAGTCCATCACGTACAGGTCGGCGTCAGCGCGGGAGAGGACACTCACCGCGATCATCTCCAGCTCCGGATCCGCGTCCATGTTGCCCACGGCCACCGAGGGCGTCTTGCCGTCGAGGTTGCCGCTGTTGCTCTTGAAGAACTGCGGGTAGCCGGGGAAGTTGCTTCCGTCGGGTTCCCAGATGTACAGGGTGTCGTTCTCACACGGCATGATCAGCTCGACCGTTCCGTCCCGGTCGAGGTCGGCGATGGTCACCGTGCTGGTCGTATACCCGCCGGAGCCGAGATTCTGCGGCCAGCCGGGCGCCTGCGTTCCGTCGTAACGGAAGGCATAGACCATGTTGTCGGTTCCATCGCGCCAGTTGGTGCCGAAGATCATCTCCCTCGCCCCGTCGCCGTCCAGATCGTAGAGGCTGATGGTCGAGCGGTTGAAGATCTCGCCGCTGCGCACGTGGAAGACCCCGTTGGTCGAGGGATTGTTGTCGCCGTCGAGGACCTCGCTGCCGTCGGGATTCCAGGCGTAGGTCTTGCCCCCGGTGGTATTGACCACGATCTCCGGTCCGCCATCGCCGTCGATGTCGGCGACCGACAGCGAAGCCCAGTGCTGGCTGCCGGTGTTCTGCGGCCAGCCGGGCATCACGCTGCCGTCGTTGTCGAACGCGAAGGTCAGGGTCGAGTCCCACGATCCGGCCAGGATCTCCGGTGCCGGATCGTCGTCCAGGTTGGCCAGGGTGATGCCGGCGAAGCAGAAGTTCGCTCCGCGGCCGCTGATCGGTCCCAGGGTCTGGGCATCACCGTCGCCATCGACCAACTGATTGGCGTTGGCGTCGACCGCGTACACCAGATGGCTGCCCACCACCGCGAACAGCGTTCCGTCACCGCGGATGTCCCCCACCGCGATCGCTCCCTCCACCGTCGAGTTCGTCGGCAGCGGGAAGGCATTGTTGATCTCCGGAGGTGCCGTGCTCGCCGAGATGACCTCGGTCGGCGCGCTCTCCAGACCGGACGAGTCGACCGTGGCGATCTGATAGTAGTAGCGGGTCAGCGTCTCCAGATCCTCGTCCCGGTAGAAGCCCGAGCGCACGATCACGTCGGGCTCGATCTCCACGAAGGGACCGGTCGGACTGTCGCTGCGGTACACGCGATAGCCGAAGATGTGGTCCTGCGGCGTCGGCTCCCACCCCAGGGCCACCGTGGTCGGCCCCAGATCGGTGTTGGGAATGGGATCGGCCGGCGGCAGAGGCTCGCGCAGCTCCATCCAGTGCTTCCACAGATGTCCCTTGGCGTCGGTCAACACCACGTACATCCAGTTCTCCACCGTCACGTCGCTCTCGCTCACCACGAACGGGGTCGTCCCGTAGGCGCTCTCCTTGAGCCCCAGGTCCGGCCACGAATCGGCGTCGTTGAACGCGGTGACATTGGTCGACACGTAGATCTGACCGGTGAGTCCCACCAGCTCGCCGTCGCCGTAGTTCTTCACCTCCAGATGCAGTTCGACCGGCTCGTCCGCCTGGATGACCCCGTCGCCGTTGCCGGTGTTGGAATCGTCCACCACGAGCCGGACCACCTGCGGTTCGGGAGCCACCACGCGCAACTCCACCCGCTGCGTCCAGTTGTCGATCCCGTCGGTGCACTCCATGTCGAAGCTCAGCGTCGATCCGTCGGCGATGGTCGGGTCGAGCTGGAGGGTCACCGGATCGGCCGGTGCTACCGGAGCGCCCACCGCCACCGTGCCCACGACGATCGTCGAGTCCAGGACAGTGGCCCCTACCGCGTCGACCGGACGCAGGATGGCAGAGATGTCCACCGGTGCGGAGGCATCGCCGTTGTTCTCGAATTCGAAGTACCAATCGATGGTCTCTCCGGAGTCGGCCCTTCCGTCGCCCGAAGGTCCGTCATCGACGCTCAGCGCGCGGGCCACCATATTGGCGCCCACCGCCGGGCCCACCACGATGGTTCCCTGCCAGGGCTGCAGACTCTGGCCGGAGACCAGCACGTCGATCAGGCCTTCGCTGCTGGGGCGGAAGGGCAGGGCGAGCTCGCCGTTGCTGTCGGTCATGCCCGTCGCCCACACGTCACCGCTCTTGTGCAGGGTCACCTGCGCGCTGTCCACCGGGGCTCCCCCCACGCTGACGGTCACCATGATCGAGTCCGTTCCCAGCGGGACGGTGGCCGGCATGGCCACCTCGGCCGCGACCGGGGCCTTGCGCCACACGCGCAGGGCGGGGTCGCCCAGCAGGGTGTAGCAGAAGTGGGTCCAGCGGTCGAAGCCCTCCGCGTTCAGCGCCGGCGGCACGAAGGCGTCGCGGCTGCCGTTCATCGCATCGCCGAGGCGGACGTTTCCCTCGACGAAGATCTGACGGTAGAACTCCTGCTGGTAGTTGTCCGCCGTCGAGGGGAATGCGGCCCGGGCCGAGCCCAGACTGGCGACGCTTCCCCCGCTTCCCAGTTGGATGTAGCTCTCCAGCAGACAGTCGAAGTCGAACGCGCCCGACGAGCAGTTCAGCGCGTACAGGACGAAGTAGTTGGGAGCGTTGGTCAGGCTCATCACGTCGGAGGTGAAGATGTTCCCGTCCCCGACGCTCATGTTGTAGTAGAAGCCGTGCCCGACGTGGTTCACCAGACCGAAGTTCCCCGTCGACAGCGAATCCATACATGCCTGCTTGGTCTCCTGCACCGTGTACGGATAGGCGGTGTAGTTCTCGTACAGGCGGTAGCTGTCGATGAGATTGCCCGGTGAGATGATCTTGTTGAAGATGATGTCCTCGCTGTAGGTGGCTCCATCGAGGTTCGGAGTGGATGTGCCATCCCAGTCCGACGGGAAGAGCACCTCACTCATGAACAGCGCGCGGCCCAGATACGACCCGTCGGTCGGGTTCTGGTAGCTCAGGCACTTGTCGACGAAGATCTGCGCCTCCAGGGCATCCTTCACCGGAGCGCGGCCGAGGGCGATCTCCGCCACCATGTCCTGGTCGTCGCCGGTCTTGAGGAAGGACTGGTAGGCCTCCCCGAAGATCCCGTTGCCGTTGGCGTTCCAGTTGCCGTCGAGCGCGCAGAAGTACAGATCGGACGGAATGTCGGTGAAGCCGTTCTGTGGATACCAATAGCTGCGGGCATAGCGCGGAGCGATGATCTCCGCGTCGCCGCCGAGAAGGGCGTAGCGAAGGCCCCACTTCTCATAGGCTTCCTGGAAGAAGTAACGGATCGTCTCCTGCAGGTCGCTTCCATTGCGGTAGTTCGCCACGATCCAGTCGGTGGTGACGACCTTCGTGCGCAGACCGTGCGCGATGTGGTCGTCGGCCAGACGCTGGAACTCCGCCTCCATCTCCGGTGTGGTGACGATGACGTAGTCCAGGCGTCCCCCGGTGAAGACCTCGTCACCCGGTTCCGGATGCGGTGACTTGTACGAGGAGGAGTTCATCAGCTCGGGCAGGATCCCCGCCGGCGGCGCGCAACTCTCCACCAGCTCGGGATTCCTCACCAGCTTCTTCACCCGCTGGGCCGCCTCCTCGGCCAGACCCGGCCATGCCACCTTCCGCACCACCACACCGTCGATCTCCTTGGGAGCAAGCGTCAGATGCAGCCGTCCCGAGCGCAGCACCTGCACCGAGCCGTCGTCGTTCACCCGCATGGGGAAGATCTGCACCTCTCCGATCCGGTAGCCCTGCAGGATGGACACCCCCAGACTGCGCACCGCCTGGGCAGGGAACACCTGCCCCGGAGCGTAATCGGAGGACAGTCCGCCCATGGTGTCCTGGACGAGCTGCCCCTCGTCGCTCACGAGCTTGCCGGCCAGTCGCAAGGCCGCCGGACGATCCACCGTCTTCCACTGGGCGTCGACGATCTCCGCCTTCTCGATGGTCATGCCCTGCGGCACCACCACCTTCCAGTTGGTGAAGGGAAGGTCGGGTGCGCCGTCCGCATACAGCGGGACGGTATCGGGGAGCCGATAGCTCACCTGCCCGTCGACCCGATGGATCTGCACCTGTTGCGGATCGAAACGAACCGCCAGATCGATTCCGGCGGCATGAGCAGCGACAGGAGCCAGGCTGAGAATCAGAAGGGAAACCAGAACGAGACGAGATGAAACCCGGCGAACGGGGTCCATGTTCTTCCTCCTCGTGGTGAGCAGCCCGGTACGGGGAAGACTCCGCGCCGAGGCAAGAGTTGCGCTTGGGGGGAAAAACGGTCCCGGCGTGTTCATCTCTGTCGACCCGGAAGGCCCGTTGTTCCGCCGCCTCAACAGCGACAGCCGGGAGCCCGAACCATGGGGTCGTCGACCAGGACGAAAAATGCGGACCGATCCCAGATTGTCCATCACACAGCTGCGCTTGTCCGAAGAGATCGTATCAGCGATTCTACCCCATGAAGCCATGGGCAGTCAAGGGGCACTGTTGCTAAGTTGTTATGAGATAACGACTAGCGATAGCTTTGGGGCGATAGGAAATCCTCGCTGCGCCGTCCCTGGGCTTCCAGGATGTGGGTTCCGGTGTCCACCACCCGGCTCCCTCCGCCGGGAAGATCGATGACCACCACGTGGCCGGTGTAGTTGCGGACGATCAGCCATGGGCCTCTCTTCAGCACCGACCAGCCCCGGCGCATCAGTTGCGCCAGTTCGATGTCCACACAGTATCGCACTGTGTCTTCCTTTTCAAGTCGCGTCAACACTTCGTCCAGTTGCGCCCTCCCCGCCCGCGCCACCTCCGGGTCGAAATGGGAGAACTGCACCCGGTGCATCTCCAGGATCGCCGCCTCTCCCCTGCTCCATGCCCGGCGGATCTCCTCGAGCGCGTGCACCGCGCCCTGAGGGCACTGTGGATCGTCGCTGCCGTAGGGCTCCAGACGCGCATTCCGCTCGAGATAGCACATCGTCCCGCGACGCCGATCCCACCACCGGCGCAGCGCCTTGCGCACCCGTCCCGTAACGCCACGACCCGGATGCGCCGGATCGAGTTGTTCGCGTTTGCCCTGGACCACGCCGACGCCGCTGCGACGCCAGGCATCCTCATCCATGGCGTTCCAGGTGTAGTCCGGTGCGATCACACTGCGAGGAGGGCGTCCGAAGCGCTCGATGAAACGCTGCACGGCGGTGAACACCAGTTCGTTCTCCCACAGACGGTCGCCGCTTCCGAGTTCCCCGCGGGTGAGCCAGCCGGGGAAGGCAACCGTACCCACCCTCGCCGCCCGCACCTGCATGGAATCGCCCCAGGCATCCTCCAGGGCAGCCAGATCGAAGTGGGTGAGCCCGTGCAGCTCGGCCCTCCACACCCCCATCCGGCGGGCCCGGTCGATGGCCTCCACACGTCCCGGCCGTTCATAGGCCCCGCACACTCCCGGACGGCGGAGCTTGAAGGGAAGGGCGTCGAAGGGCCGGCCCTGCGGATCACAGCCCTCCAGGTCGACGGCGGCCACGATGTGGTTGGCCTGCACCACCGCGGGCAGGCCGTCGCGGTCGTGGTGCCGGGCCAGCAGCACGCTCAACGATTCCACCTCGGCCGCGCTCTCCAGCGACGAGCGACCGTAGAGCTTCAGCCAGGCGGGCCGGGAGGGCACCAGATCGGCCAACTCGTTGGCGGCCTCCACCGTGGGGAACCAGGCCTCCAGTCCCCAGTCGTCGCTCTCGATGACCAGCAGGTGCCAGCGTCCCGGATCCACCGCGGGGCTGGGCACCGCCAGCACCCGCACCACGGCCAGGAGCAGATACGCGGCCACCACACCCTTCAGACCACGCCGCATCGCCTGCACCTTTCCCTCATCGCTGGAAGACCTTTCCCTCATCGCTGGAAGATCAGGAACCAATAGCGCCCCAGGGCCATTCCGTCCCGTTCGATGTCGTCCCATAGCTCGTCCACCGCCTCCTGGAGGCGGCCGCTGCGGGGCGGGCGGGCCCCCGGCCGGAACGAGCGCCGCTGGACCGGGCGATCCGCGCGGATCAGGCCCGAGGCCATGCCCTGCCGCAGCCAGCGCAGCGGGGCCAGGAAATCGTTCAGCTTGGACCCATTCTCCTCGCTTCCCCGTGCGCTGGGAAGGGAGAACACCGGAACCAGCACCTCCTCGGCCTGCCCGGCCGCCATCACCGGAAGGTTCCGGTCGTCCTGGACCTGGCTCAACAGGTCCAGCGCCCGGCGGTAGTTGTCCTCGGCCGGGCTGCTCGCCTGCGGGCTGTCCTCGACCACCACCAGCGAAGCGCCGGGAGCGAGCACACGCCAGGCCTCCCGGGCCAGACGCATCCGCTCCGGTGGTGCCATCACCCGCAACACGTCGGCCAGGACGATACCGCCCACGGCGCCATCGGTGAAGGGCAGCTCCCGCGCCTCGGCACAGAGCTTCCCCGCGCCGGACACGGGGGCCTGCTGCAGCACCTGCAGATCGTGATCGAGGAGGATGGGATGGAGTCCCAGGGAGATCAATCGCGACGCGAAGAGACCGGCGCCGGCGCCGATCTCCACCACCGGTCCGATCCGGCCGGCCGCGTCGAGGGCATCACTGATTCTCGTCGCCAAGGGCCAGAACGACATCGTCCTTCGCCGCGCCTCCCTCGGTGGCCTTGGCCGCCTTCAGCGCGGCCTCATCCGGTTGGGGCGACGACGGCGCAGCGCTCGCGGCGGGCATGTTCACGCCACCGCGCTTCTCGCCGGTGGCGGCCGGCCGGCTGGAGAAGCGGGGCATCTCGATGATCTCGGCCAGCTGACGGTGGGTCACGCCGTCGCCGAGCTGGTCGCGCAGGCCCAGCAGATAGGCGATCGCCTCGGCCGGTCGGGGCCGGCCCTCCCGCGGCAGGGTGTAGGCCAGTTCGATGGCCATGGCCACCAGCGCTCCGACGGCCAGGATGGCTCCACTCTGCCGTCCGTCGATGACCGTGCCCAAGGATGCGAAGGCCACCGTGGTGAACCACAGGGTGGCGGTCGCACGTCCCGGGCTCATGCCCAGACGCAGCAGGCGATGGTGCAGATGCTCGTCGTCCGCCCGGAAGATGCTCAGGCCACGGCGGCGGCGGCGCCAGATGGTCGTCGCCGTGTCCAGGATGGGAATGGCCATCGCCACCACCACGACCAGGGGCAAGGAGGGGGTCCGCACGCCCAGACCCAGGCTCAGACCGGCCAGCCACAGTCCCAGCAGCATCGAGCCGGCGTCCCCCAGGAAGATGCGGCGGTGGGAGAGATTGGACCTCAGGAAACCCAATACCGCGCCCACGAACACGCCGACGAAGAGCATCCCCACCGGGTCGGCCGGGTACAGGGTGAGACCCATCGCGGCCAGGACCGCCACCACGATGCCCCCGGCCAGGCCATCGAGCCCGTCGATGAGGTTCATGGCGTTGATGAATCCCAGGTACCAGAAGAGGGTGATCGGTCCGCTGAAGAGCCCGAACTCGACCGTACCCAGCCACGGCAGGGTGATCCTCTGCAGGGTCAGGCCGGCGGCCATGGGCAGGGTCACCACCACGATCTGCCCCAGCAGCTTCTTCTCCGCGTGCAGACCGAAGCGATCGTCGAGGACGCCGAGCACCAGGGTGCCGAAGCCGGCCAGGCCCAGCGCGAAGAAGGCGTGCGCGCTGAAGGGCAGGTCGACGAAGAAGGCCAATGACCAGGACGCGATCACCACCGCCGCGTAGATGGCCAGTCCCCCGCTGCAGGGAACCGCCTCGCGCTGCGCCCGGCGCCACGAGGGATGATCGACCAAGCCCATGGACGTGCCCATCCGCCGCACCACGGGCATGAGCAGGTGCACCAGGAGGGCGGTGGCCACGATCAGAGCCAGCAGATGCGGAAGGGAGAGCATACCTCGTCTACCTCGGATCCTCCTGCCGGGCGGTCCACCACCCCAGCAGGGCTTCCATCGTGAGTCGAGCCCCGCGTTCCCAACGAAACGCGCGGAGTCGAAGCCTTCCGGCCGTGCGAAGGCGCTCGCGCAAGGCGGAATCGGTGGCCAGTCGTCGCATAGCCCATTCCAATTCCCCTAGATCGAGCGGATCGACCAGCAGGGCCGCGTCGCCCACCAGCTCGGCTGTGGCGATCCCCCGCGAACTCAGCACGGGACATCCCCGGGCCATGGCCTCCAGCACGGGCAATCCGAATCCCTCATACAACGAGGGGAAGAGCAAGGCCAGCGATTCATCGTATTGCCGGCGAAGCTCCTCCTCGTCGAGGTAACCCAGGATGTGAAGACGAGACGGATCGGGATGGGCCCTCATGGCCCTGCGGATGCCTTCGTCCTCCCAACCCCGGCCCCCGACGATCTTCAGACCCGGGAACTCGGGATCGAAGCGGCAAAGACGCCCGTGGGCGACCAACAGCCGCTCGAGATTCTTCCGGGGTTCCAAAGTGCCGACGAAGAGGAAGTCATGCCGGGGGGTCTTCCACCCGGCCGATTCGTCCTCTCCCTCTTCGCCGCCTGGATCAAGAAAGCTGGTCGAGGCTCCTCCCGGCATCCTTCGCAGTTTGTACAGTGCGCTCGGCTCGTAGCCGACGACTTCCCGGGCCATGGTCTCGGTGGTCACGAAGACCAGGTCCGCCCGTCGCATCGAGCGGCCGACCATCCATCGGTAGTACAGCCGCTTCAGAGGGGGCATCGTCTCGGGAAAGCGGACGAAGGTGAGGTCGTGCACCACCACCGCCGTGGCGAACGATCCCCACAGCGGAGCGATGTAGTTCGGGACCAGCACCAGGTCCACAGCCAGACGCGTCCCCAGACGGGGTATCGTCGTGTGCAGGCACAGCATGCGGCCCCACGAGTCCTCGCGCAAGAGGGGAATGGGCACCACGGTGAAGCCCTCGACCCCGTCGAGGAACCCGAAGGCCTCGGGGTGGGGTGCTGCGATCACGAATTCATGCTCTCGCGGCCGGCGCAGCGACGCAGGCAGCTTCGACAGGCTCTCGATGAGGTCGCGCGCAAAGCGTCCCACCCCGGTCTGTCCGGGTCCCACCTGCAGGGCCGAGACGAGCACCCGCACGGCTCAGCCCTCCCCCGTCGAACAGCGCGCCACGGCCGCCGCCACCCCCGCACCCAGCCACAGGTGGGGCAGGTTGATCTGGCTGAAGGTCATCAACTGCAACAACATCGCCGCCACCGTGGCGGCCAGGACGAAGCCCACCGCCGGCGAGAGCGATGGCGCCCGGCGGCTCACCTCCACCGCCGGCCCGTCCCCGACCCGCGCCGGCGGCCCGGACATGCCCATGGTCTCGCCCGCTGCACCGACGCCTCCACCCGCCGTCCACGGCCACCTCAGGGGCGCGAGTGGACGCCACAGGGCCAGGGCCCAAAGCAACGCGCCCACCATTCCCGTCTCGGCGAGGATCCGCAGGAGGAGACTGTTCGTCACCGGCCAGGCGAAGAGCGCCTCGCTCGCCCCTTCGATGCGATAGAACCAGAACCCGAAGGCTCCCCATCCCGCACCCTGCAGCGGATGCTGCAGGAACATGACGAGCGCCGCGTGCCAGGAGGCCAGGCGGGTGAGGTTGCTCAGATCGTGCGAGGCGAAGGACTGGGCCATCCGCCGCAGCATCAGCGCAGGAAGTTCCCACAGCGCGACCCCGCTGAACACGGCCGCCAGGCCCCCTCCTCCGACCAATCCGATGGCGGCCGCCACGAGCACGGTCCTGCGACGGGGCCGCGGCAACAGACCCCGCCCCATCGCCACCGCCACGAGCGTGAGCAAAAGCGCCGCTCCAAGATAGACGCCCCGACTGAAGGTGAGGACCATCGAGGCCAGACCCAGGATGAGGGCCACGCCTCTCCACAGACGCCCCCAGCGGCCGGCCGCCACCCAGGCCACGGCGGTCGCGGGCAGGACACACAGCAGATAGCTGCCGAAGTACAGGGGCTCGGCCGCCCCCGAGCGCACCCGGACGATCCCGACGAAATGCTGGCCCAGGAAGAGCTCGTCGCTGCCGGCGGCGATCGAGGGATTCGAGCTGAAGACGCGCATCAGGGCGTCGCGGCCGGGCAGATCGAGATAGAACGCAGCGGCCAGGTACAGGCCCACCGTCGAGGCCACCAGCATGCCCGCGCTGGCCGCCCTCTCCCATCGCCACAGCACACCGGCCGGATCCGGGGAACGCGAGAGCACCATCGCCGGAACCGAGGCCAGCGCGAAGAAATAGACCAACTGGATGAGCTGTTTGAGCGCCTTCAACCAGGGCCAGTCGCCCTGCAGGCCCATCTCGTCCAGTCCCCAGACCGCGGCGGCCCCCAGGACGGTCCAGCTCAACACGGCCAGGATGCGCTCGCCGTCGCGGTCCACGTGCGGGCGGCCCAGGAAGAGCGCCGACAACAGGACCAGGGCCCCGGTCAAGAGCGCGGGCTGGGCTCCCGTGCCCGGGCTCCTGCCGCCGAGCAGCGCCATCACGCCCACACCGATCCACGGCAACAGGAAGAAACTGAGCGCCAGAAGGCGATCCGTCAGGAAGAGAGACAGGGAACGGCGCTCGGGGATCGTGCTCACTGGACCAGGAGGCCGCCCGCCAGGTTCGAACCCTGTTGGAGCAGGCGGGTGGTGTCGATCAGACTGCTGCGCCGAGTCCTGCGGACGTGCACGACCACCACGACCACCCACGCCTTGGCCGTCGACTCGGCGAGCAACGCTCCCAGATCACCCGCACCCACGCGCACTCCCGCCTCAGCGGCGGCCAACTGGTTCTGGACCGCCCGCTGCAGGGTGTCCAGCGGCTCGCCCTCGGGATCGAGCAGCCACAGGCCCGCCCCACCGGTGTCCAGACGCTGGGCAACGACCGCGGCGGCCACCTCCGGCGCAACGCCGCCCCCCTCGCGCCGGGGACGGCACAGGACGGTCCATCCGCTGATCCGGCCGGCGTCCTGGGCATCGCGGACCGTCGGATCGACCGCCTCGACCCCGACCGCCGCCACCGTTCCCAGCAGCAGGGTGATGAGCAGGGCCGAGACCATCGCCAGCAGCGGCCGCGGCGAGGCCGGCCTCTGCGGGGGTTCGGCGGGATGGATGATGGCCAGGCGGGAACCATGGCGGTGGGCGATCATCTCCGCCTCCACCCGCCTCTGTTGCACCAGCTCGTAGATCTGGCGCGCCAGCTTCAGCTCCTGTTCGTAGCGCGATTCGGCCGAGGCCAGGGTCGGCAGGACGACCATGCGCTGCTGCAGTGAATCGATGGCCGTGTCGAGCTCGGCGACCTGCGCCTTGCGACCGGCGATCTCCGGTTCGATCTCCCGGATCGCATTCAACAAGGCCTCGGCCAGGAGCACCGGGTCACCCTCGATCGACGGATCCGACGGCAGGGTCGACGCCTGTTCCTCCAGCACGGCCCCGGCCCGCGCGATGCGCGCGCGCAGAGCCTCGATCTGCGGGTCGTCCGTGGCCATGCCCGAGGCCACAAGGTACTCCAGGCGGGCCTGGTCCAGGCTGAGCTGCTGACGCAGACTGCCTGCCACCGAGGCGGCATCGCTGCTCAGACTCTGCTGGAAGTCCTCGTAGATGCGGGCCAGTTGCGCCTTGCGCTCGCTCAGGCGGGCCCTCTGGCTCTCCAGTTCGGCCGTGTCCTGCACCTGCAGGCCCTGCAGGCGAAGGATCTCGTGGATGACCGCGCGCCCCTCGTTCTCCAGGTCGATGGCCCGCTCACGGCTGCGGAAGCGGCGCAGCGCCTCCTCCTTCTCTGCGACGGTCCGGGCCCACTGCTGCTCCTCCTCCTTCAGCTTCCCGAGCCACTCCACCAGGGCGGCATTGTTCAGGCTGTCCTGGACCACCGCGTAGGTCTTCAGGGACAGGTTCGCCAGCCGGGCCGCCCTCGAGGCGCTGGAGGCGGTGGCCTCCAGTTGCAGCAGTCCGGTCTTGTCGCGCGAACTCGCCCGCAGTCGGCCCTGCAGGGCGCGCAGGAGCTGCTCCTGCCGCGCCTCCTCCGTTCCCGATGCGCCCGCCTGCAGCTCCTCCAGCAGATCGGGGGCCTCCCGGGCCAGCGCCTGCAGGATGGCCCGGTGCGTCGATCCGCTGCGCAGCACCGCCAGGTGGTTGTTCACCACGAAGGCATACTGGACGGGGAAGGGGCGGCCGTTGCCGAAGCGCAGATCGGCCTCCACCTGCCGGTAGGGAACGATGGTGGTGGCCGTCGCTCGATACAGGGTGGGAGAGGCGATCAGATAGGCGAGCGTGCCCAGCACGGACACGAGCAGCGCGGCCAGATACGACCAGCGGTGCCTTCGGGCGAAGGAGAGGTAGGGGGCCAGAGGTGTTTCATTCATGGATCATGTCCCGTATCCGGCCCTCCTTGTAGCATGGACCTCCCCCCGCGCCAAGCCGGAATCGGCGGGACGGCGGGGTCCACCCGGGACCTCAACCCTCGGCGGCCAGGCGCCTCGGCCCAGGATCTCAACCCTTGGCGGCGGCGAGACGGCGGCGCGCGTCGGCCCGGGCCAGGGCCGCCTGCACGAGGCCCTTCAGCGCGGCGTCGGCGGCATCGGCGGGCGAAGGGGGCAGCAGGTGCAGATGCACCGGGGTCGTCAAGCCGGCCGCGGCCAGCAGCTCCAGCTCGCGATCGAGGGTAGGCCTTCCCCCCACCACACACGCCAGCTCGGCCGCCGCCTTGGCCCAGGCGAAGACCCCCATCAGGTAGAGGGCCCGGGGACCGGGCGCCCCCTCTCCCACGAAGCGCCACACCAGCAGATCGATCGGGCCGGAGCGCTCCAGTGCCAGCTCGCCGAGGCGCCGTTCGTCGACACCTCCGAGCTCGACGATCTCCACCCACGAGGCATGCGGGCTCGGCTGCAGGGGAAGACCCAGTTCGGCCACGCAGCGGCGCAGATCGGCGGCGAGACGGCTCACCTCCAGCCCATCGTCCACTCCGGCCACCGCCAGCCGGAAGGCGCCGACCGGCGCCGGCCGCAGGTAGCTGCGGGCCACCCGTTCCCAGCGCTGCTGAAGCGAATGGCCGCTCGCCTCATCCATCAGCTCATCGGCCGTCCCGCTCGGGCACGGTCAGCACCGAGTTCAACTGGCCGTAGGTGTTGCGGATCTGCTCGGGGTTCTCCGGATCGGGGGTCCACTCGCCGTCGACGATGAACTTGTACTCGTAGCAGCCGGGCGGGATGTCCACCTCGACCCTCCAGTGTCCATCGCCCTCCGGCCGCAGGTCGATGCCCTCCACCGACCAGTCGGTGAAGTCGCCGGTGACACACACCTTCCGGGCATGGGGGAAGTAGGCGCGGAAGTGCACGCCCGGACTCTGCGGACCCGGCCCGTGCAGCAGCTCCTCCCATTCGAGCAGTTCGTCGTGCTGGATGATCCAGTCGTGGCCCTCGAACTCGCGCGCCAGGGCGCTGAAGTCCTGTGCGCCGTGGCTGCTCGGATCGAAGCGGTCGATGGGAAGGCCCGCCTGGGCGGCCTCCCTCAGGCGGATCGTCGGACGGATGAGGGTGCGCACCCGCCGCCCCGGTTCGAGCGCGTCGATGTCCTCCAGGACGCGCCGGGCGTAGCGGGTCCTCAGGTCGAAGCCCGTGGCCACGATCCGCAACTGCGGACGATGCCCCCTCTCCTGCTGCAGGCCGCGCAGGGTGGCCTCGAAGCGTTCGACCGCCTCGACGGAGAAGCGGCTGGCGTCGACGGGCAGGAGCACCTCGGAGCTGGCCAACAGGGCGTTGAAGGTGAGAACCCCCACCTGGGGCGGGTTGTCGATGAGCACCACGTCGTAGGGCATCTGCGAGATGGCCAGACGCTCGAGCAGACGGCGCAGCTTGCGCGGTTCGTCGGCCAGATCCTGTTCGACCGTGCTCAGGTCGAGGTCGGCCGGAACCAGGTGCAGCCCATTGGTGATCTCGATCCGCAGATCCTGGACCTTCACCCCTCCGTCGATGTACAGATCGCGGGTGCTCAAGCCGAAGTGGGCCGGCTCGACGCCCAGGGCCGCGGTGGCGTGTCCCTGCGGATCGTTGTCGATGAGCAGGACGTCGCGCCCCAGGCGGGCGAGGGCGGACGCGAGATTGACGGCGACGGTGGTCTTGCCCACGCCGCCCTTCTGGTTGGCCACGGAAACGACGCGCATCGGATCCTCCCCTGCGAGCGAGATGACGCAGACAGAAGGGAGCCCGTTGTCCGATCACGGTTGCGCGGCGCGGGGGGCTCGGCGGTTGACCGTCCTCCCACCGGGCGGGGCACGGAGATCCTCATGCGCGGGGCGACCTGGCGGAAGCCTTGTCCCCGGCAGATTCCCCCGTCAGTAGCGGAGCGTCAAGTCCAAATCGTTTCAGGGGATGCGGAGGTGGCCACGGTCCGGGAAGGCTCGACCCTCCGTCGCGGAAGCCCCGGTGCACGGCGGCCCAGGAGAGCTGGGACCGGCCGCAGTTCAGGCGACCTGGATCCAGCCGCGGCCCAGCAGGTACACCACCACACCCACCACGATGCCCACCAGCACCTCCTGCCAGGTGTGGCCCACCAGTTCCTTCAGCCGGCGGCGATCCACCTGGTGGGTCTCGTGCAGTTCGTCGAGCATGCGGTTGAGCACGCGTGCCTGTTGGCCCACCTCCTGGCGCAGGCCGGTGGCCTCGAAGATGAAGTACAGGCTGAAGACCAGGGAGATGCTGAAGAGGATCGATTGGCCGCCCTCGGCCCGGTAGATGCACAGGGTCAGGGTGGTCACCAGGGCGCTGTGGCTGCTCGGCATGCCGCCGGTGTCGAAGATGCGGCTCAGCGAGCGCACCCCTTCCCGATGCAGGGTGAAGAGGGGCTTGAGGAGCTGGGCGATCGCCATGCTGGCCAACGACAGCCAGCCGATGCTTCCGATGAACATGATGCCCGCTGCGTTGGGGGAATGATCCGACGGCGGGGCAAGGCTAGGCCCAAGCCGCGTCTGCGGCAAGCGCCCAGGCGAATCCTACTCGTGGAAGGGCGGCCGGCCGCTGAAGGGCGGTGCATCCACGTGGAAGAGCTGCACGTAGAGGACCGGCATCAGGATGCGCCGGTTCAACCAGTCGTAGCCCTGCAGGAAGAGATCGCCGGCGGGCAGGCGGTGGATGAGCGGAGCCAGCCAGTTGACCACTTCCAGCTCGACGCCCACGCCGAAGCGGTTCTTCAGCTCATCGAGGTCGAGGCTGGTGATCTCATAGCTCAGGTAGGCGGTGATCCAGGGCCGCTCGAAGGGTCCGATGTCATATCCCAGTCCGAAGCGGCCGTTGGTGTGGTCGTGCCACACCGCCCCGAGGGTGGCATCGTCGCGCGAGGGCTCGAAGGCCCGTTGCCAGTCCTTGTAGCCGAACTGCAGGGACATGCGGGCGATCCACTCGTGGCGGGCGGCCAGGTCACGGCCCTTGGTGGCCATCATCGCCCCGACGAAGTTGGCCACCGGGTCGAGCGGATCGAAGCGGATGCCCGGGACGAAGCCGTTGAGCACCTCCATGTACACTTCGCTGCCGAAGGCCCCCAGCCAGACCCCATCGTGGCGCGCCCGGCCGGCCGGCACCCCGGCCGCGCGCTGCAGCGCCGCCGCGATGCCTCCCATCTCCCGCACCAGGAAGGCATGGCCCACGAAGTCGTAGGCGTAGGCGGTCTCCAGGCGTACCACCTTGAACTGTCCGTCGCTGCGATGACGGCTGCCCACGTGGCTGGCGATGCCGTAGAGGACGCCGTAGCCGGCCAGCACCATCGCCTGTGAACCCCAGCCCAGGTGGTAGCCCTCCTCGCCGGACAGCTGGCCCGGCACCGGCTGACCGTCCCTTTCGGCCGAAGAGCCTCCGTAGGTCCAGCCGGCCGCACCCTCCCCGCCTTCGCCCCCGAAGGCGAGCTCGCCCCTCGCATGCTCCGGCGGCAGGAAGGCATCGCTTCCCACCCGGACCGACAGCGAGGAGCCCGCCCGGGCGGGCCCCTGCAACTCGCTGCCGAATGCCGCCGCGCGCGCAACCCCCATCGGCCCTACCGCAGCCGACACCATCAGCATCGACAACAGCGCGCAGAGCAGCAGCGCCTGCGCCCCCGCTGCGCGTCCTCCCCGGATTCGCTCGTGTCTTCGCATGCCGCGCAGTTTCCAACCTGCGCCGGCAAAGGTGGAGAAGAATTTCCAGCGCACGGCTCAGGCCTGCCGGGCGCGCTCCAGGAAGGCCTCGGCCAGGGGATCGCTCGGCGCGCCCCGCCGCCGGTAGGCCAGCAGTTCGCGGTGGGTCAACGGCGTCTTCCACACCCGCCGCAGGGGAACGGGTGCTCCGGCGGCCACCGCCTCGGGCAGGACGCTCCACCCCAGCCCCAGCGCCACGAGCTGGCGCATCACCTCCGGGCTTCCGCTCTCGAGGGCGATGCGGGGGTGGATGCCCTTGCGCTCGAAGGCGGCGTCGATGAGCGCCCGGGTGCGCGAATCGGGTGGATAGAGCACCCACTCGGCACGGCGGGGATCGCGCCCATGCGTGTCCGGCGGCGCGTAGACCACCAGCGATTCACGGCGGACCGTTTCGGCCTGGAAGGCCTCGTCCTGCAGGGGACCCACCGCGAACACCAGGTCGAGCTGGTAGCGGCGCAGGGCGGCCAGCAGCTGCCGGCTCGGAGCCACGGTCAACGACAGCTCCACCTCCGGCCGCTCCTGCTTGTAGCGGCGAACCACCTGGGGCAGCACGTACAGGCTGGCCGCGTCGATCATCCCCACCCGCAGTTCTCCCCGCTCGCCCCGGCGGCGTCCCTCCAGACGGCGGTGCAGGTCGTCGGCCTTGGCCAGCACCTCCTCGGCGAAGGCCAGCACCTCGCGGCCGATGGCCGTCAGACGTCTCTTGCGCCCCTGGTACTCGAAGAGGGCCAGGCCCAGGCGGTTCTCCATCTCGCCCAGGGATTGCGAGAGCGCGGGCTGGGAGACGTGCAGGGCCGCCGCCGCGGCGGTGACGCCTCCCCGCCGGTGCCACTCGCGCAGGTAGCGCAACTGTTGCAGATGCAGATTCAAGGGCGGCGTTCGATCGACCGCCTGAGCACTCGGTCTCCGTTGACTCACGTCTCCCCTCCTTTCCCATCGGGCTGACGGCCTCCCGTCGATCCAGGACTGGGGCCGATGGGCTCTTCCCCGGTATATAGGTTTTCCCTATATCATGCCAGGTTTTATCCATTAGCACGATAACTCCCGCCCCTCTAGCCTGTCCTTCGACGGAGCCCCACTGCACTCCCCCGATCATCCGCTACCGTGGAGGAAGCGCCATGAGCAAAGCCATCGATATCCGCCCGGCCAAGGGCAAACTCGGAGTCCTGACCCCCGGAATGGGCGCCGTGGCCACCACCTTCTACGCGGGCGTCTTCGCCCTGCGCCGCGGCCTGACCGAACCGGTCGGCACGCTGACCCAGATGGGTCACATCCGCCTGGGCAAGCGCACCGAGGACCGCCAGCCCCTGATCAAGGACTTCGTGCCCTTGACCGATCTGGACGACATCGTCTTCGGCGGCTGGGATCCCATCTCCGAGAACGCCTACGAGGCGGCGATGACCGCCGGCGTGCTCCAGGAGAAGGACCTGCTTCCCCTCAAGGCCGAGATGGAGGCCATCCAGGCGATGCCCGCGGTCTTCGACCAGAAGTGGGTGAAGAAGCTCGAGGGCAAGTTCGTCAAGACCGGCGCGACCAAGATGGACCTGGCCGAGCAGCTCATGGCCGACATGGACACCTTCAAGGAGAAGAACGGCTGCGACCGCCTGGTGATGGTGTGGTGCGCGAGCACCGAGGTCTACGAGGAGCCCAGCGAGGTCCACGAGACCCTGGCCGCCTTCGAGGAGGGCCTGCGCAACAACGACGAGCGCATCAGCCCCAGCCAGATCTACGCCTACGCGGCGCTGAAGAAGAAGGTGCCGTTCGCGAACGGCGCGCCGAACCTCACCGTCGACGTGCCGGCCATCATGGAGCTGGCCATGGAGAACCGCGTGCCCATCGCGGGCAAGGACTTCAAGACCGGCCAGACCCTGATGAAGACCATCCTCGCGCCGGGCTTCAAGGCACGCATGCTCGGTCTGCACGGGTGGTTCTCCACGAACATCCTGGGCAACCGCGACGGCGAGGTCCTCGACGATCCGGGCAGCTTCAAGAGCAAGGAAGTGAGCAAGCTCAGCGTGCTCGATACGATCCTGCAGCCGGACAAGTACCCGAGCCTGTACAAGGACCTCTACCACAAGGTGCGCATCAACTACTACCCGCCGCGTGGGGACAACAAGGAAGGCTGGGACAACATCGACATCTTCGGCTGGATGGGATACCCCATGCAGATCAAGATCGACTTCCTGTGCCGTGACAGCATCCTGGCCGCGCCCATCGTGCTCGACCTGGCCCTGTTCATGGACCTGGCCGCCCGAGCGGGACAGCGCGGCATCCAGGAGTGGCTCTCGTTCTACTTCAAGAGCCCCCAGGCCGCGCCGGGACTGTATCCCGAGCACGATATCTTCATCCAGCAGACCAAGCTGAAGAACACCCTGCGTCACTGGATGGGCGAGGATCTGATCACCCATCTGGGCACGGAGTACTACGAGGAGTAGCCGCTCGACGATCCGTGAGATCCCTTGCGGTGGAGCCGGCGCCGCGGCCCTGCCGGGTCGCGGCGCTTCCATCTCGGGGACGGCAGGCGCTGGTTGAAGCCTGCGGTAGCTGCCTGTACAGTGGCGCGGCGATGAGCACCGAAGCCGCATCCCCCCCGCCCTCGCGCATCCCCGCTGCCGTCTCCTACGGCAGCGCCTTCTACGGCTCGCTCTTCGTCAATCTCATCCAGAGCGTCCTGTTGTTCCGCATCCTCGGCCCCGAGCGCACCGGGGTGTGGCTGGTGCTCTTCCTCCTCTTCGACTACGGCCAGCACTTCCACCTGGGGGTGAACCCCTCGCTGAACCGTCAACTCCCGCTGAAGATGGGCCAGGGACGGTGGGACGAGGTCCTGCACTACGCGCGCCGCTGCGCCGGCGTGCTGGCCGTCCTCAGCGTGCTGTGGGTCTTCGTGGCCGGCGGCCTCTCGGCCGTCTTCTACCGCCATGTCCTGGAGGGGGCGGCGGCCTTCATCGTGGCGGTCATCCTCGAGCTGTGGCTGCAATACCACCTCGGCCTGCTGAAGACCCACTCGCGCTTCGGGCGCGTCGGGCTCGTGCTGCTCTTCCGCTCGGTCCTGAATCTCCTGCTGCTGGTCATGGTGGTGAAGTGGGGCCTGCACGGGGCCTTCGTGCGCATCGTCATCATGCAGGCGGCCGCCCTGGCCCTGGCCGTGTACTGGGCCCCGCTGCATCCCCGGCCCCTGCTCGAGCGCGGCTGGGGCGAGATCTTCAGCGACGGCTTCCCCCTGCTCGCGGTCGCGATCGCCCTGAGTTTCCAGTTCACCATCAACAAGGCCCTGATCTCCGCCGGCTGGGGCGACGCGGTGGTGGGCAGCCGCTACGGGCTGGCCGCGGTCGGTCTGACCATCCTCATGGTGGTCCCCGGGGCGATCGGGGTGACCTCCTATCCGAAGATGCTGCAGGACTTCGGCGCCACCGGCGATGCGTCCGTGCTGAAGCGGCGGGTGCTGCGCCAGAGCCTGCTGGTGCTGGTCCTGTCGACGGTGGCCGCCGTCGCCGGATGGTTCCTCCTGCCCCCGCTGGTAGGGGCCCTGCTGCCGGCCTACCGGCAGGGCATCGAGCCGGCCCGGTGGATCCTGCCCGGAGTCATCTTCTTCTCGGCCTCGGTGCCGTCGACCTACTTCCTGCAGACCATCCGCCACCAGCGCCAGCACCTGGTGGTCAGTGCCTTCGCCCTGGCCCTGCAGGTCTCGCTGGTGGAGCTGATCATCCACCGCAGCGGAACGGTGACCCAGGTGTGCCAGGTCACCTCGCTCGCCTACGCGGTGTATGCGATCATCCTGTTCTCGGTGTTCCTGCACGGAGCGCGCAAGCCCGGTTGAGGAGACTGCCTGCATCGGATGTCCCGATTCCCCGGACCGTCCGGCCCGACACGAGGTGAGACCATGGATGCCATTCCCTTCCACCGGCCCTCCCTGAACGAGGACGACATCGAAGCAGTCGTCGGCGTGCTGCGCGAAGGCTGGGTCACCACCGGCCCGCGCTGCCGCGAGTTCGAGGAGGGCTTCGCCCACTACCTCGCGCCGGACGGCTCCGAGGAACTGCACTGCATCGCGGTCAATTCGGGTACGGCGGCCCTGCACCTGGGTCTGGAAGCAGCCGGGGTCGCAGCGGGCGACCTGGTGCTCACTCCCAGCTTCACCTTCACCGCATCGGCCGAGGTGTCCCGTTACCTGGGCGCCGACCCCTGGCTGGTGGACAACGAGCCCGGCGAGTTCGTGGTCGGGGCCGACACCTTCATCCGCGCGTACGAGGCGCTGGACAAGAAGCACCGCAAGCGGGTGAAGGCCATCCTGCCGGTCCACTACGGCGGCCTGCCCGTCGACATGGAGAAGCTCGAGGAATTCTGCGAGGCCGAGGGCCTCGGTCTGGTCGACGATGCGGCCCACGCGCTGCCCACCCACCGCAAGGGCAAGCCCATCGGCCGCTTCGGCCAGGCCACTGCGTTCTCCTTCTACGCCACCAAGACCCTGTGCACCGGCGAGGGTGGCATGGTGGTCACCCGCGACGGCGCCATGGCCCTGCGCATGCGCACCATGCGCCTGCACGGCATCAACCAGGACGTCTTCGAGCGCTACCGGCAGGCGAACCGCTGGTACTACGAAGTGGTCGAAGCCGGCTACAAGTACAACATGAGCGACATCATGGCCGCCCTGGGCCTGAGCCAGCTGCAGCGCATCGACGCCTTCCGCGACCGGCGCGAGGCGATCGCCCGCGCGTACAGCGAGGCCTTCGCCCCGGTGGAAGGCCTGACCACACCGCCGGAGGCCGAGCCCGGCGACCTGCACGCCTGGCATCTCTATCCGCTGCGGGTGGCCGGAGGAAGGGCGCTGCGCGACGCCCTCATCGCCGAACTTGCCCGCCGCGAGATCGGCACCAGCGTGCACTTCATCCCCCTGCACCGCCAACCCTACTACCGCGACCACTACGGCCTGCGGCCCGAGGATTTCCCCCACGCCGAGGCCCTCTTCGCCGAGGAGGTGTCCCTGCCCATCTATCCCGACCTGAGCGACGGGCAGGTCGAGCGTGTGATCCACGAAGTGGTTGATTCTCTTGCAGTTGTGCGCTCCGACGAAGGTCGGTTTGGAGGTTGACAAGCCCCCCGCCGACGATAGACTGAGCCTTGCTGTCTGCTGCTGTGTCTTCCGAGTGGGGAACCGCCGTGCGCCGGTGATGGCGGGCGGTTCCCCTGTCTGTGCGCTTGTGCCGGTCGTCTCGATCGGGTGTACCCGTGCGACGAGGAGCCTTCACGCGTGCCTCGCATCGTCGACATCGCCGTCTCCGCGACGGGCCTCCTTGTGGGGGCGCCGCTGTGGCTGGCCATCGCGGTGGCCGTGAAGCTGTCCTCACCCGGGCCGGTTCTCTTCCGTCAGGATCGGGTGGGACGGAACGGCCGGCTCTTCGAGATCCTCAAATTCCGGACCATGCGCACCGACCGGCACTACCAATCGCGTCTGCTGACCGTGGGCGAGCGCGATCCGCGGGTGACCCCTCTTGGCGCGCTGCTACGCCGCTGCAAGCTCGACGAGATCCCTCAGCTCATCAACGTCCTCAAGGGGGAAATGAGCCTGGTCGGGCCGCGGCCGGAGGTGCCGCGCTACGTGCGCCTGGACGATCGTGTGCAGCGGGAGGTCTTGAGCGTACGGCCCGGTCTGACCGATCCGGCGAGCATCGTCTTCCGCAACGAGAGCGAACTCTTGCGCCAGGTGGACGATCCCGAGCGCTACTACCGCGAGAAGATCCTGCCGCGCAAGCTCGCGCTCAGCCGCGCCTACCTGCAACGGCGCACGGCCGGCGCCGACGTGCGCATCATCGCCAAGACCCTGCAGAAGGCCGTCTTCCGGACCTAGTCCTCCACCTCTTCGGCAGCCCCGGCGCACAGCGGCCCCCGGGGGGGACCTAGCCGCCCTCCTCTTCCTCTCCCCAGGGCAGCGCCTCTCCCTCGATGAGCATCACGCCCAGATAGACGAAGCCCGACAGGTAGGTCGCGCTCAGGGGGTTGTCGGTGAAGGCGTAGATCCCCACCGACACCATGAAGGCCACCAGGAAGGGCCGGTCGAAGGCCGACAGACGCCGGTGCAGATGCCACGACCACAGGACCACCGCGGCCAGGAAGAGCGCGGCCGCGAACACTCCGCCCTCGACCAGCACGCGCAGGTACTCGTTGTGGGGGAAGGCGCGGTTGAGGATGCCCTCCTGGCCCGCCCCGAGACCGCGGCCCAGCCAGGGGTTGACCAGGAAGTGGTCGAGGTAATCGGCCCAGATCGCCCGGCGCCCGCTGAAGCTGAACTGGTCACTGCCGAAACCAGACATGCGATCGGCCAGGATCGGCGCATAGGCCACCATGGCCGCCCCCACCGCGGCCGCGCCGAGATATGCCCAGCCGCGCAGTTTCCACAGGGCGTCGCGGCCCACCGGCGAGCGGGCGAAGTACACCACCACGCCCACGACGGTGGCGAACAACGCCATCCTCCCGCCGCTGAAGATGAGGTAGATGAGGTTGACGAAGATGAGTGAACCCATCAGGCCGCGGCGGTTGCGCACCCACTCGTGGACCGCCACCAGGACGCCGGCGTAGGCCATGGCCGCGAAATAGTCACCTTTGGTGGCGCCCTGCAGCCGCACGATCGCCCCCAGACGCCCGGAGTAGAGGATGCGGTTGCCAAGGAAGTACAGGATCGTCCCCACCACGACGCTGATCGTCGGCAGCAGGGCGATGAGGGTGGCGTAGGCGCGCCGGGTTCCCCTCTCCAGGCGGGCCAGGGGAAAGAGCCAGGGGGTGGACAGGGCCAGGGCGCCGAAGAAGACGAGCCGGCCGTTCATGCCCGGGGCCATGGAAGTGCCCATCCACATCAGCAGGAGGGTCTCCAGCACCATCAAGCCCACCACGTAGACGGGCCAGGGCTGCAGGCGGCGGTGCACCCCGTTGGCCAGGGCATTGGCCCCCAGCGCCAGCAGCAGGAGCAGGCGCTGGGCCGGCTCCATCCACTGGCGCATCTGGAAGCTGGCCGAATTGCGCAGGACGTAGCGGAAGCCCACCGCCAGCAGGGCGATGGCCACCAGGAGGAAGACCGTGGCTATCCGGCGACCCTTCACGCTCCGGCCACATCCTTCCAACGTCCGGGGATCACCCGCAGATCGGCCGAGTCCTCGGGCTGGCGCACGCCGTGGTAGCTCGGGACCAGTTCGCGCAGCAGCTCGTAAACGGCGTCCCTGCGGCCCGCCTCGGCCGCTTCGATGAGGGCATCCACCCGCGGTCCGAGCTTCTCGTCGGCCTCGCTCTCGCGCAGAGCACAGAGGATGCGGGGATGTTCGGTGGGCTCGGGCTCTTCGTTCTCGGTCCACAGCTCCTCGAAGAGCTTCTCCCCCGGCCGCAGGCCCACGACCTCGATGGCGATGTCCTTGTCGGGCTCGAGGCCGTGCAGGCGGATGAAGTGACGGGCCAGGTCCATGATGCGCACCTGCTGACCCATGTCGAGGATGTAGGTGCCGCCCTCGTGATCCATGGCCGCCGCGAAGAGCACCAGGGCGACCGCCTCGGGGATGCTCATGAAGTAGCGGCGGATGTCCGGATGGGTCACCGTCACCGGTCCGCCCCGGGCGATCTGCTTGCGGAAGAGCTGGACGACGCTGCCGTTGCTGCCCAGCACGTTGCCGAAGCGGATGACGGCGAAGCGGGTCTTACTGTTCCGATCCAGCGCGTGCACGATGCGTTCGGCGATGCGTTTGGTGGTGCCCATGACGCTGGTGGGCCGCACGGCCTTGTCCGTCGAGATGAAGACGAAGCTCCTGCACTGGAAGCGGTCGGCCAGGCGGGCCACGTTGCGCGTGCCCCGCACGTTGTTGCGGACCGCCTCCTCGGGGAAGTGTTCCAGGACCGGCACGTGCTTGTAGGCCGCGGCGTGGAAGACCACCGACGGACGGTACTGATCGAACAGCCTCTCGAGCTTGGCCTCGTCCCGGACCGAGGCCAGCACCGGAATGCAGCGCACCCCGCAATGGCGGGCCTTCAGCTCGTGCTCGATCTCGAAGAGCGCGTTCTCGTTCTGGTCGAGGAGGATGAGACTCGTGGGCTCGTGCTCGACGATCTGCCGGCACAGTTCGCTGCCGATCGATCCGGCCGCGCCGGTGACCAGCACCGTCTCCCCCTGCAGGAAACGGCCCACCTTCTCCTGCTCGGTGCGGACGGGCTCGCGGCTGAGCAGGTCTTCCATGGAGAAATCGCGCCATTCGTCGATGAAGGCCCGCCCGTTGATGAGCTCGTCCAGCGGCGGGATGCGTTTCACCGGAAGCTGCGTGGAGCGCGCGATGGTCATGATCTCGCGCATGCGCTCGGCGGGCAGATCGCGGCAGATGGCCACCAGGATGGTATCGGCCCGCATGCGGGCGGCCACCTCGGCAAGCTCGTCGATGGTCCCCTCCACCGGCACCCCGTGCACGTGCAGGCCCTGCTTGAGCGGATCGTCGTCGACGAAGGCCACCGCCTGCAGATCGGCCCGAGGCTGGCGCGCCATGGCCCGCACCGCCGCCTCTCCGGCGTCTCCGGCCCCGATGACGACGGCCCGGCGGGCGGCCCGGGGCCCCTGCAGCAGCTCCTGCGACACCCTCAGGCTCATGCGGGCGGCCGAGAGGATGAGCAGGGAGATGAGCAGGTCGATGACCAGGATGGTCAACAGGAAGGCGGGCAGCCGCAGGGCCAGGCAGAGCCCCATGAGCAGGGCGCTGGAGCTGAAAATGGCCAGGGCGGTGGAGATGAGGTCGCCCACGTCGGCATAGCGCCACATGCCCCGATCGACCCGGAAATAGACGAGGGCGGCCACCTTCACCGCCACCACGACCGGCAGCCCTCGCCAGAACCAGGGGGACCAACTGGTCAGGGGCAGGCCCAGCTTCAGGGAGAAGGCCCCGGCGTAGGCCACCAGGATGGAGC
>JAOZPE010000088.1 GCA_029932915.1 Candidatus Krumholzibacteriia bacterium | reverse complement strand
CTGTCTGTGTCATTCGAAGCTCCCTGGAAGTAAGTAAGGACTTACTCACCTTCGCAAATATAGGAACCCTCGCCGATTCTGTCAAGGGCCGAATCCTGCGCCCCACCTTCATCCATCATCCCGAGCTTCGGGGCAAACTCTACCGGGCGGCGTACGGGATCGTGATACCGGGGCGTTCGGGTAATGACAGCGACAACGATCTCAACGACGGCCTCGGTGCGGCAAGGGTGATGCGTCGCTTTTTTCCTGGATGACTATCGATCGTGGGGACAGCCCGCCTTCTTGAGCCGGCCCTCGAGTACGGGCAGTTCGGCCGGCTTGATGCCGGGCCTCAGGCGGATGCGGACCCCCGTCCCTGTGGAGCGCCGGAGGAGGATCCACTCGTCACCCAGCTTCGGATCGATCACGAAGGAGCCGTAGCGATGGCGGGCGCCGGTGAGGTAGGCCGCCACGTCGCCGTAGCAGGCGGAACGGTTGACGATGACGGCCAGATCGGTGCGATCGACCACGCCGTCGGGGAACAGTTGTCGGAGCCCGAAGGCGATGCCCGAGGCGGCGGCGATCAGGCCGTCGCAGGGGTGCCCGTGAAAGCGCACGAGATCGGCGAGCGTGATCGTCCGGGTCTTGCGGGAGAGCGGTCCCAGGCTGGAAACGGTATCGAGGACCCGGATCTCAGGGGCGTGGAGAGCCGCGAGCGCCTCGGCGAGCGTCAGCGGCTCCGGCGTTCCCGCTCCGGCGAAGAGCACGGTTCCCAGAATGACGATGGAGATGCCTGCGAACAACGATCAATGCACCATGGTTTCCTCCAGTACTTCAGAACAAGAGCAATGTGGACCGCAGGGTCTCGTGGATGCCTACGAGGATGAAGACCGCCGCCGTGACCCAGCGCGCCCACCGCTCGAAAGCCTGGACCCGGCCCATGGCCGTCCCCACCCGGCCCGCCCCGGCGGCCAGCACGACGGCGAACCCCGCCACGGGCAGCGCCGTGCCGATGCCGAAGAGGAGGGGAAGCAGCAGCGGGGAACCGTGGCTCGCCGCCATGGGCACCAGGCTTCCGAAGAACAGGCCTGCCGAGACCGGGCAGAAGGAGAGGGCGAAGACGGTCCCCAGGGCCAGGGCGCCCCAGATTCCCCAACGGTCGACCCTGCGCTGCAGGTTCTCGTTGAACACCCGGGCGCCGAGTTCCAGCTTGAAAAGGCCCAGGAGCATGAGCCCCACCACGATCAGCAGCGGCCCCAGTGCCCGGTGGAAGGCCCCCTGCAGGAACGAGGACACGCCCACCACGGACATCAACCCCCACACCGCCGCGGCGCCGAGAACCGTGTAGGTCAAGGTCCTGCCGGCGGTGTAGAGGGCGCCGGCCGCCAGCACGGCACGGGTCCGGCCCACCCGCCGGCCCACGTAGGCCACGGCGGCGATGTTGGTGGCCAGGGGGCAGGGGCTGATGGAGGTCAGGATTCCCAGCCAGAATGCAGAGAGCGCAAGCAGGAGAAAGGAATCCACTACTTCGCTCCGAGAAATGCCGTCGTTTCCTTCTGGACGTAGTCGATGAAGGCGGCGTCATCTCGGACGAGCTTCCAGATGTCCGGGAGGTTCTTCCAGCGAAGCACCTTCCCATCCTTGTACTCCACCAGCACCAGGGATTTCGTCACAAGCTGGAAGTCCTTGACGAAATGTTTCGTCTCGGGCGTCTCCATGTTGACGACCTCGAAACGAAGACACCCGGATTTCAGCTCATCGCCGAAAGCCTTCTCGATCGCCTCCTTTGAAAGCGCCTCGAGCTTACGGCAGGTGGAACAACGGAACTCGCCATGGAAATAATACGCGACGATACCGTCGGCAGGGGCTGATGCAGTGGTCTTCTGCACGACCGCCTCAGTCGTAGATGCGCCGACGGGAATCACCTCGGCCGCCAGAAACAACGCGGCGGCGCCAAGAATATACAGGGGGATGAATTTCCTCATTTTCATGACTCTGGTCCTTTCAAGCTGCGAGAAGGCCGAAGAGCATTCCCGTGATGGTCGCCATGACGACGACGAGTGAAATATAGGTGATCGTCTTTTTCGGCCCCAGATAGGAGTTGATCACCAGCATATTCGGAAGACTGAGGGCCGGACCGGCCAGAAGCAGCGTCAGCGCCGGACCCCGGCCCATGCCGGCGCCGAGCAGCGTCTGCAGGATCGGCACCTCGGTGAGCGTCGCGAAGTACATGAACGCCCCGGAGATCGCAGCGAAGAGGTTCGCCCACAGCGAGTTGCCTCCCACGGCGGTGGCGACCCAGGCGGCCGGAATCAGCCCGGCGTCGTGCCCCGGACGGCCCATCAGCCAGCCGGCCACAAGCACGCCGCCGAAGAGCAATGGGAGGATCTGCTTGGCGAACACCCAGGTCGCCTGCACCCAGTTGCTCAGCTCCTCCTTCTCGTACCAGCGCATGATCATGTAGCCGAGCACCACGAGGAGGCCGATGGTCAGGTGCCGGTGGATCTTCCAGACCGCGGCGAAGAGGCCTACCTCGCGGTTGGGCGAGCCCCAGTTGGCGAACACCAGGATGCCCACCATCACGGCCAGGAACGCCGAGTCCTGCCAGCCCTTGCGCAGCCGCTCGCCGAGCCCGGCCTGTGCCGCGAAGGGATCGCCGCCGTTGGCCAGGCGCTCCCGGTCCTCCTTGCGGAAGAGCACCGCCATGATCAAGCCGATGATCACCGCGAAGACCACGGCGCCCACCGCCCGGGCGATACCCAACTGAAGACCGAGAACCCGGGCCGTGAGAATGATCGCGAGGACATTGATGGCCGGGCCCGAGTAGAGGAAGGCGATGGCCGGTCCGAGCCCGGCGCCGCGCTTGTAGATGCTGGCGAACAGCGGCAGGACGGTGCACGAGCACACCGCCAGGATTGCGCCGGAGACCGAGGCGACGCCGTAGGCCACGGTGCGCCTGGCCGAGCTTCCCAGGTACTTGAGGACCGCGCCCTGGCTGACGAACTCCCCGATGGCGCCGGCGATGAAGAAGGCCGGCACCAGGCACAGCATCACGTGCTCCCGGGCGTACCACTTCAGGAGGTAGAAGCCCTCGAGGAGGGCCCCCTGCACCCGCGCATGCTCGATGGGGAGAAAGTAGGCGGCCAGGAAGACCCCGGCGATCAGTAGAAACTTCGTTCTTTCTTTCACAAGCGCTCCCTGAGAAAAACGGGACCCGTTGGGGTCCCGAGGACCGTGACCGTTTACGCTTCGAGACCGAGAAGCCGACGGACCATGGCGGTCTCGGGCACCTGGCCGGCGACCTTGACCTGGCCGTCGATGGCGATGGCGGGGGTCGCCAGGATCCCCAGCTCGATCATGCGGTCGATGCCCTCCACCTTACGGACCTCCACGTCGAGGCCCGATTCCTCAACGACATGCTGCACGACCCGGTGCGCTTGCTGACAGCGCGGGCAGCCGGGCCCCAGGACTTCCACAAGCTCAATCTTGGACATTTCATACCTCCGGTTCAGGGGTTGTGTGTTGGTGGCGTCCGGTGGCGCCGGTGGCGCACCCCCGGGACAGCCGCTTCTGGAAGAGCAACGCCACATTGACCAGACCGATCATGACGGGCACCTCCACCAGGGGTCCGATGACGGCGGCAAAGGCCTTGCCGGAGCTGATGCCGAAGACGGCCACGGCGATGTTGGTGGTACCACGGAGAAACGGTCCCAAAAGGCGGCGACGCCG
>JAOZPE010000052.1 GCA_029932915.1 Candidatus Krumholzibacteriia bacterium | reverse complement strand
TTCTGGATTCGCTCATGGCCCCGACGCGAGTCGTCCTCGCTGATCTCGTGGGCGTGTTCGGCCTTCTTGAGCTTCTCATTGGCGTCGCGGCGGATGTTGCGGATCGCCACCTTGGCCTCCTCGCCCTCCTTCTTGGCCAGCTTCACGTACTCGCGGCGGCGCTCCTCGTTCAGGGCGGGAATGGGAAGGCGGATGAGGTTGCCGTCGTTGTTCGGCGTGATGCCCAGATCGCTGGCCAGGATGGCCTTCTCGATGGCACCCAGTTGCGAGGCGTCGAAGGGCTGCACCGTCAGCAGACGGGCCTCCGGTGCCCCGATGGTGGCCAGTTGGTTCAGCGGCATCTTCTGGCCGTAGGCGTCCACCATCACGTCGTCCAGCAGCGACGGGGTGGCCTTGCCCGTGCGCAGGTGCGAGAGTTCGCGCCGCAGGGCGTCGATCGTCTTCTCCATGCGGGTCTTCGCGTCGTTTTGGATCTCGTCCAGCATCGCCCCTCCTTGCCGTCGCGCGCGAGGGCCGGCCGATGCTCAGCCGATCACGGTACCGCGCAACGTACCTCGCACCACCGACACCAGGTTCTCCGGTTCGGTGAAGCCAAAGACCATGATCTGCATCCCCTGATCGCGGCACAGGGCGATGGCGGTCTGATCCATCACCTTCAGGTCGCGCCGGATCACCTCATCGAAGCTGAGCGTCTCGAAGCGTCGTGCGTCGGGGTGCGCGATGGGATCCTCGTCGTAGACCCCATCCACCTTCGTTCCCTTCAACAAGATATCCGCTTCGAGCTCGATCGCCCGCAGGGCGGCCGCCGAATCGGTGGAGAAATAGGGATTCCCCGTACCCCCACCGAAGATCAGCACCTCGCCGTCCTCCATCGCGGCCAGCGCCCTGGCCCGATCGAAGAACTCCGCCACCGGAGGAACGGCCCGTGGAGCGAAGACCCGCGCGGGCGTTCCCGAGGCCAGCAGATGGAAACGGAGCATGGCCGCATTGAGAATGGTGGCCAGCATGCCCACCTGATCGGCCTCGGCCCGGCTCATCTCCTCGGGGATCTCACGTCCCCGAAAGAGGTTGCCGCCACCGACGACCACTCCCACCTGCACCCCTTCGGCGCGTACGGTGGCGATGGCCTCGGCGATCGGCCGGATCCTCTCGGCCGCGAAGGCCACTTCGCCCTCGCGGAGGATCTCGCCGCTCAGCTTCAGCAGTATCCGGGAAAACTCCGGCATTTTCAACGCATCCTGTCGGGGGCGTCGGGAAGAGCTAGGCGCCAACCTGGAAACGGGCGAAACGGCGGATACTCATGTTCTCGCCGAGGCTGCCGATCTTAGCCTTGAGCAGATCGCCGATGGTCTCGTCCGGATTCTTCACGAAGGGCTGGTCGAGCAGGGCGACCTCCTTCTTGAACTTGGCGATCCGCCCCTCGACGATCTTCTCGACGATCTCCGGCGGCTTGCCCTCGGACTCGCCCTGGGCGCGGTAGATCTCCCGTTCGGCGTCGAGCACCGCCTCATCGAGCTCATCGGCGCTGACCACCATGGGATTCATCGCCGCGATGTGCATGGCCACGTCGTGGACGAAGTCCTTGAACTCGTCGGTGCGGGCCACGAAGTCGGTCTCGCAGTTCACCTCGACCAGCACGCCCACCTGGCTGCCCGGATGGATGTAGGCCTCCACCAGACCCTGGCTGGTCTCACGCCCGGCCTTCTTGGCCGCCGAGGCGATCCCCTTCTTGCGGAGATAGGTGACGGCCTTCTCGAGGTCGCCGTCGACCTCCTGCAGCGCCTTCTTGCAGTCCATCATGCCGGCCCCGGTCTTCTGCCGGAGTTCCTTGACCATGCTGGCGGTGATCTTCATGTGCCCATTCTCCTCTTGCGTGATCATCTGACTGGGGGATCGTTGCGCACGATGCGGCCGCCACCAGGATGCGGCGACCGCGCGGGAACCCGGTCACGGGTTCCTGGAAAGCAAGGACTCAGGCCTCGGCCGGGGGCGCTTCCTTCTCGTCACCGGCCTTGGCGACGGCCGCCTCCGCGCCCGAGGCGGTGGAGGAAGCCTCACCGCCGGGCTTCGAGGCGGAATCGTCCGCCGCGGGGGTCTGGGCCCCGCCCGTTTCCAGGCTGGCGCTCTCCGCCGATGCCTTGTCGCCCTCCGAACTCATCTCCACGTCGGGCACCACCGCTCCCTCGCTGCGGGCCGCGACGCCGTCGGAGATGGCCTTGCGGGCCAGGCGGACGAAGAGCTGGATGGAGCGGATGGCGTCGTCGTTGCCGGGAATCGGGTAGTCGATGATGTCCGGGTCGGCGTTGGTGTCGACGATGCCGACGACGGGGATGCCCAGCTTGCGGGCCTCACGCACCGCCGTCTCCTCTTCCTGGGTGTCGATGATGAACAGGGCGCCGGGGAGGCGGTCCATGTCGCGGATGCCGCCGAGGTTGCGCTCGAGCTTGGCCGCCTGGCGTTCGAGCTGGAGCGTCTCCTTCTTCGAGAGCATCTCCCGCTCGGGACCGTTGAGGATCTTCTCGATCTCCTCAAGCTTACGGATGCTCTTGCTGACCGTCTGGAAGTTGGTGAGCATCCCGCCCAGCCAGCGCTCGGTCACATAGGGCATGCCGATCGCCTGCGCCGCCTGCTTCACCGGCAGGCGGGCCTGTTTCTTGGTGGCGACGAAGAGGACCTTCTTGCCCTGGGCCGCCGTGTCCTTGATGAACTCGTAGGCCTTGTCGATGTGCCGAAGCGTCTTCTGCAGATCGATGATGTGGATTCCGCCGCGGGCGATGAAGATGTATTCCTTCATCTTGGGGTTCCACTTGCGGGTCTGGTGACCGAAGTGGACGCCCGCCTCGAGAAGGTCCTTGAGGGTGATGCCGTGGGACATGGCCGATGAACTCCTTCGCCCGCCGCGGCGGGACTCCTTCAGGTTGAAACCTCTCCGCCGATCTCCGCGCATCCCCTACGCCCTGGGCGCACCTGGGGGATCCGCTCCCGTCGGAGTTGAACTTCGCCGTCGCCGCTCTAGCGCTTGCTGAACTGGTAGCGCTTGCGGGCGCCCGGCTGACCGTACTTCTTCCGCTCGACCTCGCGGGCGTCACGGGTGAGGAAACCGGCTTTGCGCAGAGGAGCCTTGAACTCCTCGTCGATGGAGACCAGGGCCCGCGCGATCCCGTGGCGCAGGGCTCCGGCCTGGCCCGAGATGCCTCCGCCACGGATGGTGGCGATCACATCGAATTCACCGGGCTTGCCGATGGCCTCGAAGGGGCCCTGGATGATGAGCTGATGCGTCTCGGCCGGGAAGTAGTCGTTGAAGGGCCGCTTGTTCACGAGGATCTTTCCCGTCCCCGGCTGCACCCAGACCCGGGCCACGGCTTCCTTGCGACGGCCCGTCGCGTAGTGTCGATTCGTCGTATCGGACATTCTCTTCTACAACTCCAAAGGCTCGGGCTTCTGGGCGGCGTGAGGATGACGGCCGTCCGCATACACCTTGAGCTTCTTGATCATCTGTCGTCCGAGGCGGTTCTTGGGCAACATCCCCCGTACCGCCATGGTGATGACGTCCTCGGGCTTCTTCTCGAGCATCTCGCGCGCGGTGCGCGTGCTGCGGCCGCCGGGGTGTCCCGAATAGCGGTCGTAGATCTTCTGGTCGAGTTTGTTGCCGGTGAGCTTCACCTGCGCGGCATTGAGCACGACCACGTAGTCGCCGGTGTCGATGTGCGGGGTGTACATGGGCTTGTGCTTGCCCCGCAACAGCGTCGCGATCCGGGTGGCCAGCCGCCCCAGGGGCACATCGGTGGCGTCGACCACGAACCAGTCGCTCACCACTTCGCTGGGCTTGGCGCTATAGGTCTTCAAGGGAAAAGCCCTCCGTCCATGACGCACAACAACCGCCCACAGGCGGTTCCTGGCGCGTCGTCCTCGAGTCTGACCCGCGTCGAAAAGATATGCCTTCCAACGGCAGAACGATCAATCTATCAGCGGGATGGCCGACTGTCAAGGCAGGCTGATGCCTTCCGTGCAGCGACCCCGGTCCACCCGCCACCGGTGGTGCGCCCCGGCCGAGGACACCGCGCCCTCGCGCGGGCAGCGCCGCCCAGCGGCCACCGGACGGCTCGAAGGACGGCGTCAGGCGTATAGACGGCGAAAGTTCTCCTCGTAGGGCTCCCGCACCACACCCCGCTCGGTGACGATGCCCGCGATGAGTTCGTGGGGCGTCACGTCGAAGGCCGGGTTGAAGGCCGCCGTGCCGTCGCGGGCCACCGCGTGGCCCCGGCAGGCGGTCACCTCACCGGCCTCGCGCTCCTCGATGGGGATCTCCTCGCCGGTGGCCAGATCCAGGTCGAGGGTCGAATACGGCGCCACCACGTAGAAGGGAACCCCGTGGCGGTGGGCCAGCACCGCCAGCGGATAGGTGCCGATCTTGTTGGCGACGTCACCGTTGCGGGCGATGCGGTCCGCCCCCACCAGCACCGCGTCGACCCGCCGGGTGGCCAGGGTCCATCCGGCCGCCCCGTCGCAGATGAGGGTGGCGGCGATGCCGTGCTCGGCGAGCTCCCAGGTGTTCAGGCGCGCCCCCTGCAGGAGGGGACGGGTCTCGTCGACGATCACCTCCACCTGCTTGCCCTGCTCGACCGCCGCATAGACCACGCCCAGGGCGGTCCCGATGCCCACCGTGGCCAGTGCTCCGGTGTTGCAATGGGTGAGCACCACGGCCCGCTCGGGCAGCAGTTCGGCCCCGTGGCGGCCCATGGCCTCGCACAGACGCACGTCCTCCTCGTGGATGGCCACGGCCTCCCGGTGGAGCCGCTCGCGCAGATCCCCGCCGCCGGGGACCGCCTCCTCCAGGACCGCCCGCATCCTCCGCAGGGCCCAGTGCAGGTTCACCGCGGTCGGCCGGCTCGCCTCCAGCCGGTCGACGGCCTCCTGCAGCTCCGCGAGCAGCTCGGGGCCGTCCATACCCCGCTCGAGCAGACGGTCAGCGGCCAGGGTCACTCCGTGGGCCGCCGCCACCCCGATGGCCGGCGCACCGCGCACCGACAAGCTCCGGATGGCCTCGACCAGCTCCTCGACGGTGGTGCATCGCAACTGCACGACCTCGTGGGGAAGCCGGGTCTGGTCGAGCAGGAGGACGGCGCCCTGCTCATAGTCGACGGTGGGATACTGCATCTTGCTCTCCTCGATCCTCGTGGCCCGCCGCTTCCGGGCACGACATCCTCAGCTCCTGCCGCCCGCGCCGTCCACATAGGCCCGCCACACCCGCCGCAAGGCCTGGACGGGCAGGCCCATCACATTGAAGTACTCGCCACCGATCGCCTCGA
Source organism: Candidatus Krumholzibacteriia bacterium (assembly GCA_029932915.1). Taxonomy (GTDB): domain Bacteria; phylum Krumholzibacteriota; class Krumholzibacteriia; order JAJRXK01; family JAJRXK01; genus JAOZPE01. Next base: position 8,729 of record JAOZPE010000052.1, on the reverse strand, counting down.
CCAGCATCGATCCGTAGCCCTGGATCCCATAGGCTCCCGCCTTGTCCAGGGGTTCGCCGGTGGCCACGTAGGCCGCGATCTCCTCGGCGCTGAGTTCGCGCATCCGCACCCGGGTGGTCTCGAAGTCACTCTGGGAGAAGCCCTCCTCGGCCTGGACGAAGGCCACCGAGGAATAGACCACGTGCTCACGGCCCGACAGGCGGGCGAGGATCGATTCGGCGTCCCGCTCGTCCTTTGGTTTGCCCAGGATCCTCCCGTCGAGCACGACCACCGTGTCACAACCCAGGCACACCGCCCCCGGACGCAGGGACGCGGCTGCCTCGGCCTTGGCCGTCCCCAGGCGAAGCACGTGACGGGAGGGGCTCTCCCCCTCCAGCGCCGTCTCGTCGGTCGCGGTGGGAAGGATCTCGAAGGAAAGGCCATGATCGCGGAGGATCTGCGCCCGCCGGGGACTGCGGCTGGCCAGGACCAGGCTCCGCCCCAACGGCGGCAGGAAGGGATGTCTCGGTGCGTCCATCGTCGGCCCTCCGTCCCCGTCGTCAGGCTTCCGAAGAGGCGGCAGGGCCGTCTCCGGTCGAAGGTTCCCCGGACCCGCCGGGGGCCTCGCGCTCGAGGATGAGGGTGACCGGGCCGTCGTTGACCAGCTCGACCTCCATCATCGCTCCGAAGCGGCCGGTCTCCACCGGCACGCCCTCGGCCCGCAGGACCTGGACGAAGTCCTCGTACAGCGCCTCGGCCACTTCCGGTGCGGCCGAAGCCACGAAGGAGGGCCGGCGCCCCTTGCGGCAGTCCCCGTACAGGGTGAACTGGCTGACCACCAGGACCGCCCCGCCCACTTCGCGCAGGCTGCGGTTCATCTTGCCCGCCTCGTCGCGGAAGATGCGCAGATCGACGCACTTGCGCGCCATCCACTGCAGCTCGCGCCGGGTGTCGCCGTCGGCGAAGGCGGCGAGCAGCAGCACACCGCCTTCGATGGCTCCGGTGGGCTCGCCATCGACAAGCACCCGGGCCCGGCTCACCCGCTGGAGGACGACCCTCAAGACTCCTCCGACGGTGTCTCGCCGGGAGAGATGAAGACCGCCCGGTCCACCCGGGTGACGTTGGGGATGCGCCGGATGGCCCCGATGATCTCCGAGAGATGGTGCAGATTGCGCACCTCGACCATGAAGGTGCAGCGGGCGTACTCGTTGCTGCCCTCGAAACTGCCCGCCTGGATGTTGCAGTCGAGTTCGCCGATCGACTTGGAGATGTCCGCCAACAGGTTCTTGCGGTCGATTCCGAGCACGCTCAATTGCACAGGGAACACCGCTTCGTCGGGCACGTCCCAGGTGACCTCGATCCGGCGTTCCTCGTCGACGGCGCCCTTGCGGACGTTGACGCAATCGGCGCGATGGATGGACACGCCCTGCCCGATGGTGACGATGCCGGTGATCTCATCGCCCGGCACGGGCTGACAGCAGCGGGCGAAGCGCACCATGAGATTGTCGACGCCCTGGATGCGGACCGCCTTCTCGCCTCTGCGCTGGAAGGCCCGCTGAAGCCGCTGGGAGATCGAGCTCGACTTGGGTTTCTGTTCGACCGGGGCGATGCGGTTGATCACCTTCTGCAGGGGCACCGTTCCCCTCCCGACCGCAGCCAGCAGCCGGTCGACCTCCTGGTGACCCAGCGACTGGGCGATGTCGATGAGGTCGCGGTCGAGATTCATCTTCACGTGCCGTTTCTTCAGCTCGCGGTCGATCATCTCCCGACCCATGCGGATCGCCTGTTCCACCTGATGCGCCTTCACCCAGTGGCGGATGTGGTGCTTGGCCCGCGAGGTCTTGACCACGTCGATCCAGTCCGGGCTGGGCTTGGCGTTGTGGCGGGTGACGATCTCGACGGTCTCGCCGCTCTTGAGTTCGTAGCGCAGGGGAACCAGGCGCCCGTCCACGCGCGCGCCGCTGCAGTGCAGACCGATCTCGCTGTGCACGTGGAAGGCGAAGTCCAACGGAGTGCTTCCCTGCGGAAGCCGGAAGAGGTCGCCGGCAGGGCTGAAGACGTAGACCTCCTCCTGGAAGAGATCGATCCGCAGGGCATCCATGAACTCCCGCGGATCGGTCACGTCCCGCTGCCAGTCGAGCACCTCGCGGAACCAGCGCAACTGCTGGTCCATCTCCTCTTCGCTCTCTTCCCCGAAACCCTCCTTGTAACGCCAGTGGGCCGCGATCCCCATCTCCGCCCGCCGGTGCATCTCGTGCGTGCGGATCTGCACCTCGTATCTCTGCCCCTGTCTGTCCAGCACGGTGGTGTGCAAGGACTGGTACAGGTTGCGTTTCGGCGCGGCGATGTAGTCCTTGATGCGGTCATGGATGGGATTGAAGATGGAATGCACGATGCCCAGCGCGTGGTAGCACTGCTCAGTGGTGTTCACCAGGATCCGCACCGCAAGCAGATCGTAGATCTGGGAGATGTTCGTCGCCCCGCGCTTCTGCATCTTCTTCCAGATGGAATAGAAGTGCTTGGGACGGCCCTGGATCTGGGCCGATATACCCGCTTCCTCCAGGCGCGCCAGCAGGGGCTCCTGGAACTCCTTCAACATCCGCTCGCGTTCCTGCCGTTTGGCGCTGACCGCCCTCTGGACCTCCTCGTACTCGTCCGGGTACAGGGCCTTGAAGCCCATGTCCTCCAGTTCCCAACGGATGCGCGCGATGCCGAAACGATGCGCCAGGGGCGCGTAGACGTTCAGGGTCTCCTGGGCGATGGCGATGCGACGGTCCTCGGGCATCGAGGCGATGGTGCTCATGTTGTGCAGGCGATCGGCGAGCTTGATGAGGATGACCCGTACGTCCTTGGCGATGGTCAACAGCAGCTTGCGGTAGTTCTCGGCCTGTTGCGCCTCGGGGTTCTCGTAGTTGATCTCGCCGATCTTGGTGACCCCGTCCACGAGCAGGGCCACTTCCTCGCCGAAGGCCTCGCGCAGATCCTCCAGACTGACTCCGGTGTCCTCGACGGTGTCGTGCAGGAGTCCGGCGATCAGCGTGTCGATGTCCATGCGCAGATCGGTCAGGACCTCACACACGCTGATGGCGTGGGTGAAATAGGGTTCGCCGCTTCGGCGAAGCTGCCCCTCGTGGGCCTCACGCCCCATGTGGAATGCGCGCCACAGCCGCTCCAGGTCGGCGCCCTGATGGTAGGACTTCACGCGAGTCACGATCTCGCGCATCCTGCCCTCCATGTCGAGGTAGTCGACACGCCGGGAACTGCTGACATCGCGGATCATGAACTCACCTCCTCCATCGTCTCGATGATCCCGCCGGCCGATCGCAGACCTCGGATCGACAACTGCCAGGGGTCGAAACCGGTTCCCGGCCGCCAGCGAACCTGGAAGGCCACATCGACCGTCGGCCACCCCTGTACATGATGCGCGAAATCCGGCGCCAGTCCAAAGCCGATGAATGAGCGGGATCCACCGGCTGCCGCCAGTTGCAGCTTCAGGTGTTTCCCCCCGACCACCTTCTGATCCCGGCGCAGGAGCGAGCGGGCCGCGAAGATGGGCTCGGGGTGGCCGTTGCCGTACGGGCCGAAGCGGTGCAGAAACTGGACCAGATCGGCGTCCAATTCGTCCAGTCCGAGCTCGGCGTCGATCCGAAGGGAGGGCCGGCTTCCGTCGTGGGGGAGTTCGGCCACGGTGGCGGCGAAGCTTCGGGCGAAACCCGCAACTTCCTCCCGCCGGAGGGTCATGCCGGCGGCCATGGCATGTCCGCCCCACCGCTCGAGATGGCGATGGCAGCGGTCGAGCGCCCGTTTGAGATCGACCCCCTCCACCGAGCGCGCACTGCCCCGCGCCTCCCCCCCCTCCAGAGCCAGGAGCACCACCGGGCGATGGAAGCGATCGACCACCCGGGAGGCGGCGATACCCACCACGCCCATGTGCCAGTCCTCGTGGGCCAGCACCAGACCGGCCGGATCCTCGCGCCGGACGATGTCCTCGGCTTGGGCGAGGGCTTCATCGGTCATCCGCGCGTCGAGCTCGCGGCGGCGGAGGTTGAAGAGCTCGAGCCGATGGGCCAGCCTCCGCGCTTCGCCCGCGTCCTCGGCCAGGAGCAGATCCACCGCATGACGGGCGCTGTCGATGCGGCCAGCGGCGTTGATCCGCGGGGCAAGCTGATAGAGCACGTCCTGCTCGTCGAGCTGGGAAGGCGAACGCCGTGCGGTCTCGGCCAGCGCCACCAGACCGGGACGACGGCCCTCGCGCAGGCTCTTCAGGCCCAGGCGGCACAGCGCCCGGTTCTCCCCTCTCAGGAGCATCTGATCGGCCAGCAGGGCCAGGGCGACCAGGTCGAGTTCCTCGGAGGAAGCCGCGTCCCGGCCCATCACCCGCTCCACCCCCACCAGGAGCTTCCAGGCGATGGCCGTTCCACACAGCTCCACGTTGCCCGAATGGTCATCCGGGCGATGGGGATTGACGAAACAGTCGGCGCCCTCGGGACGGCGGTCGAAGAGATGGTGGTCGCAGACGATGGTCTCGATCCCGAGCTCGTGGGCCCGGGCGAGGGCCTCGTGTGCGGTGCTGCCGGTATCGACGGTGATGAGGAGGGCGACCTCCCGGCGGCCGGCGTGTTCGATCAGCCGCGAGGAGACCCCGTAGCCGTCCCGCCGACGGTCGGGAACGAAGGGTTCGGCCTGCGCCCCCAGCCGGCGCAGGGCGCGGGTGAGGAGAGCGACCCCACTGACCCCATCGCAGTCGTAGTCACCGTGGATGACGATGCGGCCGCCGCGCTCGATGCAGGCTGCGACCCGGCGGGCCGCAGCCTCCAGATCGGCCAGCTCGAAGGGATCGGCCACCTCCGGCCAGCCGGCGTCCAGGAAGCGGCGGGCCGCCCTGGGGTCCTCCAGGCCGCGGCGCGCCAGTACCGTCGCCGCCGCTTCGCCCAGCGACAGCTCCTCGCGCAGTGCGCCGACGACCTCCCGGGAAGGAAGGGGCGACATCTCCCATCGCTGCCCCGGCCCCATGCCAGCCATACCCTGTCCTTCCCGACAAGAAAGAGTGCGAGCCGAAGTCGCGGGTAAGCCGAGTTCTGTTCCCGGCGCGCCTCACGAAGCGCCGGGCGACGACCATTTATCTGGGACCGCGGTCACCCGCGGCCTCGTGCGACCAACCCAGGAGTCGAGCGAGGCGGGCCACCTCTCCTCCTCTATTTGGTCTTGCACCGGATGGGGTTTACCGCTGCCCTCCCCGTCACCGGGGAGGCGGTGGGCTCTTACCCCACCGTTTCACCCTTGCCGGAAGGCTCACGCCTTCTTGGGCGGTCTGTTCTCTGTGGCACTTTCCTTGGGATCGCTCCCACTGGCCGTTGACCAGCATCCTGCCCTGCGGTGCTCGGACTTTCCTCGGACGGCCCAGGGCCGTCCGCGGCCGTCTCCACGGCTTCGACTCGCAAGCTGGAGAAAGTGTAATCGCCCCGGGCCGGGCTGACCAGGGGCACGGTGACCGATCCTCTCCGATCTGCCGGCTTCGACACCATCCGGAGAAGACGGACGGCACGGCGACGCTAGGAAGCGCCTCGCTCCTCGTCGAGCGCCTGGTTGGCCAATCGGTCGGCCAGGGCGTTCTCCGCGCGGGGAACGTGCTGCAACTCGACGGAGGAGAAGCGGGCGATGAGTTCCATGGCCCGGGCGTGGAGCGGCTTGAGACCGGCGTCCTTCACCCGGTAGCTGCCGTTCAGCTGGCGGACGACCAACTGGGAATCCAGGCGCAGGACGACCCGGTCCACCTTCCATCGAAGCAGCCGCTCGAGCGCGGCGATCGCACCCCGGTACTCGGCCACGTTGTTCGTGGCCACCCCGAAGGCCGCGCCCTCCCCGCACAGGACCACCCCGTCGGCGGTGGAATACACACAGCCATAGGCGGCCGGACCGGGATTGCCCCGGCTCGCCCCATCGGTGTTGGCCACCGCCGGCGAAGAGCTGCCGAAGGGAGAGGAACGAGGACAGGGCGGCGGCAGATCCTCCGCCTTCCGCCGGGCAGGGGCTCGCCCCGGCGAGCGGGTGGAGCCGAGCTGGCGTGACCACTGGAGCAGTTCGCTCCGGGCCTGCTCGACGTCCTCGTAGCCCGCCGCTTCGGCCGCTCCGGGCAGGTCCTTCATGGCAGCGAGCTCTTCGATCAGCCGGACCAGGCGTTTCGCGCTCACGAGTGCTCCGAGGTCTGGTCTCCCGAGGAGGAGACGGGAACCACCGGGGCGGCCACGATCACCCGGCCGCAGCTCTCGCACACCACCAGTTTCTTGGCCGTCGTCACTTCCAGTTGGGCCTGGGGCGTCAGACGACTGTGGCAGTAGCTGCACGAGCCTCCCTCGGCCATCCACACCACCGGCATGCTCTGGCGCCGTCCCCGCCGCTCGTAGTAGCTGCGGATCACGGGAGGAACCTCGGCGTAGAAGGCCTCACGGGCTGTCTCGAAGCGGGCGAGGCGCTCGCGCAACTTCTCCATGTCCACCTGGATCTGCCCGCGTTCGGCCTCGATCTCCTCCCGCTTGGCCCGGAGGACCTCCTGGGCCTGCGACAGCGTCTTCTCCGCCTTCTCGGCCTCCTCCATCACCGTCAGGGTGCTCTCTTCCTTCTCGTCGATCTGACGCTGGAGGTAGCGGATCTCCTCGTTGAGGGCGCGCCAGGCTCGGGAGTCCGCGATCTCGTTGAGGTGACCCTGGTGGACCTTCGTCTGGCGCCTCCACTCCGCCACTTCCAGCTCGGCCTGATGGACGGCCATCTTCAGTTCGTCCCGGTGGGCCTTCGCCTCGGCGACCTCTCCCGCGTACTCCCGTTCGAGTTCATCGAGGGTCTTCAGACGTTTCTGGTGCGAGGCCAGCGCCTGCTTGCACTCCTCCACCTTGTAGTCGTGGGCAGCCAGTTGAGAGAGAATGCGCGGATCAATGGCGACGGTCACAGTGGGAAGCCTCCTCCTGGACGAACGGCCCACGGGTCGGGTCCGGTGATGCGGGGTGGAAAGCGGTGGGAGCCATTCGTCCCGGACGGGTTCTCGACGCAGAAAGGGCGCCCAGGGCGCCCTTCTCAAGAGTGGAAGTCCTCGAAACGACGCGGCACAGGGTGCCGCCGACCGCCGGCCTTTCGACCAGCCCCAGAAGACGAGCGTTGGGGACGAGCGGTTGAACGATCAATGGCCCTCCCGAAGAGAGGATTGGGGTCGGCCCGGTTCGGGAGATGGTGGGCGATACTGGACTTGAACCAGTGACCTCTCGCGTGTGAGGCGAGCGCTCTAGCCAGCTGAGCTAATCGCCCGTCATCTCCAGAACTGGGCCCACCAGGACTTGAACCTGGGACCAACCGGTTATGAGCCGGCAGCTCTGACCAGCTGAGCTATGGGCCCTCCAAAACCGGGCCGATAAGCTAGCACCACCCCCCGGCGCGGTCAAGATCGCGCCGGCGGTGCCGGCGGTGTCGAGGACCCCGGCGGAGAGTCCCGCCGGGCTCAGACGATCTCCGAATACCCCTTCAGTTTCCGCGAACGGGAGGGATGGCGGAGCTTCCGCAGGGCCTTGGCCTCGATCTGGCGCACCCGCTCGCGGGTGACCTTGAAGATGGTTCCCACCTCTTCGAGGGTACGGGGCGTCCCGTCGCCGAGACCGAAGCGCAGGCGGATGACCTTCTCCTCGCGGCGGGTGAGCGTCGACAACACCCGGCTCATGCGGTCCTGGAGCATGGCATGGGCCGCCTGGCGGGCCGGGCTCGGCGCGTTCACGTCCTCGATGAAGTCGCCGAGGTTGCTGTCCTCGTCCTCGCCGATCGGCCGATCCAGGGACACCGGCTCCAGGCTGGCCTTCATCACGCTCTTGACCTTGTCCGCGGGCATGTCCAGGCGCGCGGCCACCTCCGCCGGGGAGGGATCCCGGCCCAGCTCCTGCAGGAGCTGGCGGCTGACCCGGTTGACCTTGTTGATGGCCTCGATCATGTGGACGGGCACGCGGATGGTACGCGCCTGGTCGGCGATGGCCCGGGTGATCGCCTGGCGGATCCACCAGGTGGCATAGGTGGAGAACTTGTAGCCCTTGCGATAGTCGAACTTCTCGACCGCCCGCATCAGGCCGCTGTTCCCCTCCTGGATGAGGTCGAGGAATTCGAGGCCCCGGTTCGTATAGCGTTTGGCGATGGAGATGACCAGGCGCACGTTGGCCTCGATCATGTTGCGGACGGCGGCCTGGAACTGGCGTTCGCCGGCCTCGATCTCGGCCACCAGCTCGCCCAGGCGCTCGCGGGGCAGGCCGATCTCGTCCTCGATGGTCCGCATCTTCCCCCGCAGGGAACGGATCTTCTTCTGGAAGTCCAGCAATTCACTGCGGGTGAACTCGCCCTTGCCCTTGACCTTCACGCTCTTGCGGCGGCCCATCTCCTTGATCGTGCGGTTGAGCTCGGCGTAGGAGAGACCCAGGAAGTCCTCGAGCTGGGTGATCTGGCTCTCGGCATCCTCGATCTTCTGCAACACCACCCGCAGGGCATTGCTCATCGCCTCGATCTGGGTCTGCGTGAGCCTCAGCCCGGTGAACTCGTCGAGGATCTTCTCGTGGCGGGAAGCCACCATCTTCTCCAGGACCTTCTCCCGTGCCGGGCTGCAACCCGATCGGAGCTCCTCCTCGCAGGCGCGGATCTCCTGCTGCCATTTCTCGATGTGTTCGCAGGAGCGCAGGATCCGCTGACTCTCCTTCTTGGGCGTCGAACTGACGTTCCAGGAGGAGGCG
>JAOZPE010000006.1 GCA_029932915.1 Candidatus Krumholzibacteriia bacterium | reverse complement strand
GGAAGTGCTCGGCCGTCTGCCGGTCGTTCAACAGGACGCCGAGGGTGCCTTCTCCGTGCTCGAGCTTGGCCACCGCCTCCGAAGCGCTCTTGATCATGGCCAGGAAGTCATCCAGGCCGCCGGCCGCCTTCTGCAGGGTGGCGGGCCAGTCGGTCGGAATGAGGATGGGGATCTCCTCGCCCTCTTCGAGCGGCGGCTCGCCAGGCTGGCCCATGGTGATGTCGATGAAGCGGTCGCCGAGGACACCGACGGTGCGGACCGAGGCCACCGAGCTGGTGGTGATCTGATCGCGGCTGTGCAGGGGAAGCTGCAGGGTGAGTTCGATGTTGCGGCCGTCGTCGCGGCGCACGAAGCGGATGCTCTTGATCTTGCCCACTTCCAGGCCCGACAGGGCCACCATCGATCCCTTGTCCAGTTGCTGGGCGTTGGGAAGGTAGGCCTTCAGCTCGTACTTGCGCTCGAAGAGACGGGCGTTCGTGCCCACCACGAACAGGGCAGCAAACAGCACGGCGGCCGTGGCCAAAAAAAACACCCCCATGCGCAGATTGCGCCAGCCCTCGGGTTCGCGCTCGGCCATGATCAGATTCCTTCTTGCTCGGCGATGAAGTCCCGCAGGAAGGGGTCCTTCGTCGCCATCAGTTCATCGAAGGTGCCGTCGAAGACGATGTGCCCGGCGCGAAGCACCAGCAGGCTGTCCCCGATGAAGCGGGCATCCTTGAGGATATGCGTGACCACCACCGATGTCACCTCGAAGTCGTCGCGCAGGCGGTTGATGAGCCGCAGCAGCCGGCGCACCCCGATGGGGTCGATCCCGGTGGTGGGCTCGTCGAAGAGCAGGACCTCCGGACTGCAGATCATCGCCCGGGCCACGGCGGCCCGCTTGGCCATCCCGCCCGACAATTCGGAGGGCATCAGATCGTAGGCGTCGGACAGGCCGACGTACTTCAGACGGCGGCGGATGAGTGGTTCGGCCTGCTCGAGGGTCATGCCGTGGTTCTCCATGGGACAGAAGCCCACGTTCTCGGCCACGGTCAACGAGTCGAAGAGGGCGCCTCCCTGGAAGACCATGCCCACCCGGTGCCGGATGGGCTTGAGCTGGGCCTCGTCGAGGGTGGTGATCTCCTCGCCGAAGAGGCGGATGCTGCCCCGAGTGGGCTGGATCAGACCCAGGGCCAGGCGCAGGATGGTGCTCTTGCCCTCGCCGCTGCCGCCGAGGATGATCTTCGTCTCCCCCCGCCGCACGGTCAGATCCACCCCGGCCAACACCTCCCGCTCGCGGGAGAAGGCCAGGTGGACGTCACGGAACTCGATGACCGTCTCCGCCCTGGATGGATCCCTCTCCAGGAGGGTTCGCAGCTCGCTCTTCCCCTTCCCTTCGGCCTCACCACTTCCACTTCCGTAGGACAGATCCATCTCGGAGACATCCCCGGCTTCCACCGATCCAGCGGCTCCAGGGTCAAGTGGACGGCCGTCCCCATCTGGAAGCGCCGGGGCAGGAAGATCGTCGCGTTTCACCATCTTCACCTCATCCCCACAGGGCCAGGATGAGCTTGCCCAGGATGAAGTCCGCCACCAGGACAGTCAGCGTGCCGGCGACGACCGCGCGGGTGGCGCTGCTGCCCACGCCGGCCGCGCCCCCGCGGGTGTACAGGCCGTAGTGGGCGCTGATGGAAGCGATGATCCACCCGAAGAAGATGGGTTTGATGAAGCCCACCGCCAGATCCTTGAACTGCAGGCTGTCCAGCGCCGAGTGCCAGTAGAAGGTGCTCGGCGTGTTGAGCAGGCTGATCGCGATCAGCCAGCCGCCGATGACCCCCATGAGATCGCAGAAGAGGGTGAGCGGCAAGAGGGTCATGACGCTGGCCACCTGCCGCGGCATGACCAGGTGGACCATCGGATCGCCGCCGAGCGCGCGCAGGGCGTCGATCTGGTCGGTGACCTTCATCGAGCCCAGCTCGGCCGCCACCATCGAACCGGTGCGGGCAGCGACCATGATGCCGGCCAGCACCGGGCCGATCTCGCGGATGACCCCGATGGTGACGATACGCCCCATCAGCAGCTTGGCCCCGAACTGTTCGAGCTTGGTGCCCCATTCCATGGCCAGCACCAGACCGATGAACAGACCAGCCAACACCAGCACCCAGCCGGCCGAAGTTCCCAGGCGCGAGATCTGGATGGCCACCTGCCGGCGGAAGCGCCAGGCGTGGGGCGTGGCCCGCAGGCCACCGAACATGACCCGGGCCATGTGTTGCGACTCCTCGACGAAGGAGCGCAGGGAGTAGTCGATGGCCTGGACGGTGTTCATGTTCAGTGCGGGGAAATGGTGACAGGAAGAGCCGCCGGAAAGCCGCCGCCGGAGCGGATACTCTACACTGGAAGCGCAGCGAAAGAAAGGGTAGCCTCTGAGGCCATCTATGGCAAAAGAGGGCGGAAAACGCCTCTTTGCCCGCATTCGCTGCTTCCAGGGCGGACGGCGTCCGCCCCCGGCCACAGCCGATCCCTCTGGAGTGTTCCCATGCCCAGACTCAAAGTCCCCCACACCCTGGTCCTGCTCTTCTCGATGATCGTGCTGGCCCAGCTCCTCACCTGGATCCTCCCACAGGGCCATTACCGCCGGGTGGTGAACGAGGAGGGCCGCGAGGAGGTCATCGCCGGCAGCTTCGAGCAGACCGAGGGTGGCGAGCACCTGCCCGTCTGGGCCTTTCTCACTTCCATCCCGAAGGGCTTCGCCGCGGCCGGCGACATCATCTTCTTCGTCTTCCTCATCGGCGGAGCCTTCGGGGTGTTCCGGGCCACCGGCGCGGCCGACGCGCTCATCGGCGTCCTGCTGGAGAAGATGGGAGGCCGGCCCGCGCTCTTGATCTTCGGGGGGATCCTGCTCTTCGCCATCGGGTCGTCGGCCATCGGCATGGCCGAGGAATACCTGCCCTTCGTGCCCATCCTCATCGCCCTGTCCTTGGGAATGGGCTTCGACCGCCTGACCGCGGTCGGCATCCTCTGCATCGGCTACTCGGTGGGCTACGGAACGGCGGCGTTCAACCCCTTCACCGTCATCATCGCCCAGGGCATCGCCGGCCTGGAACTCACCAGCGGGCTGTGGTACCGCCTCATCCTCTTCGTCCCCTTCCTGCTCGTGGGCTTCCACCACGTGCTGAGCTACTCGCGCCGGGTGGAGAGAGAGCCCGAGCTGCGCGTGACCGCACCCGGCGACGAGGCCTTCGCCGCGGCCGAGAAGATCCACCCCGAGCTGGACCGCCCGAGGCTGCTCATCCTCGCCGTCACCGCCGGGGCCATCGCCTTCCTGGTGGTGGGCATCCAGCAGCACCACTGGTATCTGGAGGAGATGGGCGCCATCTTCGTCGGCCTGACCCTGGTGATGGCCCTCATCGCGCGCATCGGACCCAGCCGCACGGCCCAGGAGTTCTGCGTCGGCGCCGAGGAACTCACGACCACCGCTCTGCTCATCGGCTTCGCCCGCACGATCCAGGTGGTGCTGGACGACGGACAGGTGGTCGACACCATCATCCACGGGGTGGCCACCCCCCTGGCGACCATGGGGCCCATCGCGGCCAGCGTCGGCATGTTCTTGTTCCAGAGTCTGACCAACCTCTTCATCCCGTCCGGCAGCGGACAGGCCTTCGTCACCATGCCCCTGATGGCCCCCTTGGCCGATCTGGTGGGGGTCCACCGCCAGGTGGCCGTCCTGGCCTACCAGTTCGGCGACGGCTTCACCAACATCATCGTGCCCACCAACGCGGTTCTGGTGGGGATCCTGGCCATGGCCAAGGTGCCCCTGGACCGCTGGATACGCTTCGTCTTCCCCTTCATGGTGAAGGTCTGGGTGCTCGGGAGCGTGGCACTGGCCGTCGCGGTGCTTCTTGGCTATTCCTAGACGGCCACCCCGCCCGATTTGGACGGGGCGATGCCAAATCCTACTATCTTGGGCGGCGCTCCATAAGGGCGCCGGGTGCGGATCTGGGAGCGCGAGACTGTCACGCCGGGGGGAACTCTCAGAGGGTCTTCTCCCGCCCGGCCCAACCCGATTGCGAAAGGTCGGACCATGGCGAAGAAAGTGCTGATCATGGGTGCGGCGGGGAAGGATTTCCACGTCTTCAACACCCTCTATCGCGGCAACCCCGAAGTGGAAGTGGTGGCCTTCACCGCCACGCAGATCCCCGGTATCGAGGGCCGTCTCTATCCGGCGAGCCTGGCCGGCGAGGGCTATCCCAACGGCATTCCCATCCTTCCCGAGGAAGAGCTGACCGAGATCATCAAGGACAAGGGTGTCGAGCACGTCGTCTTCGCCTACAGCGATGTCAGCTACGACTACGTCGATGGCAAGCGGAAGATCGTCGAGGCAGCCGGGGCCACCTTCGAGACCGCACCGTCGCGCCCGACCATGATCAAGAGCACCAAGCCGGTGGTGGCGGTCTGCGCGGTGCGCACCGGTTGCGGCAAGAGCCAGACCACCCGCTTCATCGGCGAGACCCTCCAGGAGCTGGGTTTGAAGGTGGCGGCCATTCGCCATCCGATGCCCTACGGCGACCTGGCCAAGCAGGCGGTGCAGCGCTTCGCCACCATCGACGACCTGAAGAAGCACGAGTGCACCATCGAGGAGATGGAAGAGTACGAGCCCCACATCAACAAGGGCATCCTCGTCTTCGCCGGCGTCGACTACGAGGCCATCGTCCGTGAGGCGGAGAAGGAAGTCGATGTCATCCTGTGGGACGGCGGCAACAACGACATCCCCTTCTACCAGCCCGACCTGCACATCACCGTGGTCGATCCCCATCGTCCCGGTCACGAGCTCAGCTACTACCCGGGACGGGAGAACCTGGAGATGGCCGACGTCATCCTCTTCAACAAGATGGACTCGGCCGATCCGGAGAACGTGAAGAAGGTCGAGGCGTCCGTGCAGAAGCACAACCCCAAGGCCAAGGTCATCTACGCGGACAGCCCGGTGACGGTGGCCGACCCCTCGGTGATCAAGGGCAAGCGCGTCCTGGTGGTCGAGGACGGACCCACCCTCACCCACGGCGGTATGAAGTACGGCGCGGGCGTGATCGCCGCCCAGCAGGTGGGCGTCGCCGAGATGGTCGACCCGCGGCCCTACGTCGTCGGGACCCTGAAGGAGACCTTCGAGAAGTATCCGGGCATCGGAACCCTTCTGCCGGCCATGGGCTACAGCCCCCAGCAGGTGAAGGATCTCGAGGAGACCATCAACGCCACCGACTGCGACGCCGTCGTGGTGGGAACGCCCATCGACCTCAGCCGCATCGTCGACATCCGCAAGCCCTACACGCGGGTGACCTACGATCTGAAGCAGACCGGCGGCCCCGATCTGAAGGAGCTCGTCGCCGAGGCGGTGAAGAAGTAGGCAGGAGTCCGAGCGAAGCCGGTCGCGCCATCGCGGCGGCCGGCTCTCGTCGTCGGGTCCGCACCCAGCCGCATCCACGGCTTGGAGATGCCAACAGAGCGGCCCTCCGACAGAAGTCGGAGGGCCGTTGTTTCCTCGCAGGGCATCGGGAAGGCGGAGATCAAGACCTACGATAACAATCCCGGACCCCTCCCGACAGGACAAAATCGTCAAGATCGGAATTTCTTTTTACTACCCCGGAAGTGAAAACTGCAGGCCCCCCTCCAGGGAGGCCGGGCAGGCCCCAGGGAAGCGCGGAAGGACCGCCGGGCCCGATCCCAGGAGCACGGAGGGGTCAGGTGGAATCTCCATTGCGGAGGCGATGGGCCAGGATCATGGCCAGTTCCATGGCCTGCTCGTAGTTGAGCCGGGGGTCGAGGGAGGTCTCGTAGGCCCTCGCCAGATCGTCGGTGCCCAGCCCGCGCGCGCCTCCGATGCACTCGGTCACATCCTCACCGGTCAGCTCCAGGTGCACGCCACCGAGGATGGTCCCCATCTGGCGGTGGATGGCGAAGGCCCGTTCGAGTTCGCCGACGATGCGGTCGAAGTGACGGGTCTTGTGGCCGTCCGGCGCGATCTCGGTGTTGCCGTGCATGGGGTCGCAACTGAAGAGGACGGTCTTGCCGCTGCGGCGAACCACCTCGATGAGACGGGGCAGGTGCTCGTCGATGCCATCGAGTCCCATGCGGTGGATGAGGGTGAGCCGGCCGGGCTCATCGTCGGGATGGAGGATCTCCAGCAACTCGGCCAGTTGTTCGTCGGTCGTGGTCACGCCCACCTTCACCGCGATGGGATTGCGGATACCGCGGAAGTACTCGACGTGGGCTCCGCGTGGATCGGAGGTACGCAGACCGATCCACGGAAAATGGGTGGCCAGGTTGTAGTAGCCCTCGCGCCGAGGGACCCGGCGGGTCTGGGCCTGCTCGTAGTAGAGCAGGAGACCCTCGTGGCTGGTGTAGATGTCCGAGCGGCGCACCTTGTCCACGGGGGTCTCCAGCACGTTCTCCATGAACTCGATCGACTCGCGGATGGACCGCACGATCTCCTCGTAGTCGCTGCGCCGACGGGAGTACTGGACGAAGTCGAGGTTCCAGTACTCGGGATGGCGCAGGTCGGCGAAGCCACCTTCCACCAGCGCGCGGATGAAGTTCAGGGTGAGCGCGGCCCGCTCGTAGCCCTTCAGCAGCAGCCGTGGATCGGGGGTGCGGTCGGCGGTGGTGAAGGCCCGCCGGTTCACCAGATCACCCCGGTAGCTGGGCAGGCTCACACCCTTGCGCTCCTCGCGTTCGGCGCTGCGCGGCTTGGCGTATTGTCCGGCGATGCGACCCACCCGCACCACCTGTTTTCGGGTTCCGTGGGCCAGGACCAGGCTCATCTGCAGGAGGATCTTCAACTGGGCCGTGATGGTGTCGGCCTCGCACGAGGAGAAGCTCTCGGCGCAGTCCCCTCCCTGCAACAGGAAGACCTCGCCGGCCGCGCAGGCAGCGAGCTTGCCCTTGAGTCTCTCCACTTCCCAGGAGGTCACCAGCGGAGGAAGGGCCGACAGCTCGCGCACCACTTCCTCCAGGGCGCGGCGATCGGGATAGTCCGGCTGCTGCAACAGCGGCCGGCTCTGCCACGAAGTGGGGGCCCAGTCGTTCATCGGATTCCCCTCATTCCTTCCACGGACTGCCTGCCGCAGGATACCACGTCTCCGTGCTGCCGTGAGACGCCCAAGGGCCGGGGGTCTCGTGCCCCGGCGCACGCAGCGGAGCGATCAATTCCCCAACCGGGTGTCCAGACCCACGCGAAGCTGCCGGCCCGGCTGGGGCAAGCCCGCCTGATAGAGAAGGGTGGTGTCCAGGACGTTGTCCACCCGTACGAAGATCTCACTCGAAGTGAACCAGCTCGAGGGCACCACCAGCTTCCAGGCCGCGCGCAGGTTCCACTGGATCTGCGACGGCAACTTCACCAACCCGCCCGCGGTGAGATCCTGGCTATAGCGCGCGCCGGTGGCCACCATCTCCACGCCGACACTCCCTCCCCAGCGCCACTGCTGGCTCACGTCGAGCCAGCTCAGGAAGTCCGGGCGGTCCTCCACGCGGGCATCGAACGCGCCGTCCTGACGGGCGCGGGCATGCAGGAAGGAGTGATGGCCCTCGATCCGCAGGCCCGGGCGGGGACGCCAGGTGCCCCGCAGCTCGAGGCCCAACACGCGGATCTCCTCCTCGTTCACCCGCTGGAACTGGTGGCTGGGCAGGCTCTTCTTGACGATGCCGTCCTCGGTGAGATAGCCGAAGGCCGACGCGCCCAGCGACCAGCGCCGCCCGTGCACGCCGCCGCCGATCTCCACCGAAGTCTGGTCCTCCGGCTTCAGGTCGAAGTTGGGAACGAAGCGTCCCAGCGCGCCCGAGTAGAGTTCGCGCAGCGAGGGAAAGCGGCTGCGGCGGGCCAGCTGCAGGTACAGCTCGCCCCGGTCGGCGAACTCCTTCGTCCCCCGCGCGCTCCACGAGGGAGCCGATTGACCGTCGCGGGCCGGCTTGTCGCCGGTCAATGGAGTCGTCGCCCAGTCCACGCCCGCGCCCAGACGCAGACCCCAGCTTCCCTTGTGGCGTTTCTCCCACTCCAGGGCCGCTCCGCTGAGCCACTCGCTGTAGCTCTGCTCGGGGCCGTCGAGTTCGAGGCTCTCGTTGTGATGGGTGTAACGTGAACTCAGCGCCAGGGCCAAGGTGTCGTGCTTGCCGAGGATGCGCGAGAGCTGCACGCGGCCGTAGCCGGTGCGGTCGTCGTCGGTCTCGTAGCTGACGCCCGGAGTGAGCTCGGGCGTCTGGTAGCTGGCGTCGTCGAACTTGCGGATCTCCTGATGGAAGCCGTCGTAGGAGAGATTGAGATCCATCCGCCAGCGCCGGCCTTCGTCCGGCCGCAGTTGCAGTTCGAGGCCGGCCAGGCCCCGCTGGATCTCGGGGTAGCGCCAGAAGCGGGCATCGGCGAGGTAGTCCTCCGGGGGAACGCCCCGCTGGGCATCGTAGCCCTGGAGGCTGAGGGCCAGGCGGCTGCCGTTGCTCCAGTGGCGAACCCCCTTGAGCAGGGCGCTGGTCCGCCGCGTGTCGCTGTTGGTGCGGGTGCGCCGGGTGGGATCCTGGTTGAAGGGTGCCGAGTCGTCCTGGGGCACGAGGAAACCGTCGAGCTGATCGTGGGAGATGGCGGCCAGGCCCTGCCAGCTCTCGCCGGCCCAGTCGACCAGTCCGGCCGCGCGGTAGTGATCGACCTCGCCCATCGACAGGAGCAGGTCGGCATCGTAACCGGCACTGGAGCGTTCGCGCGTGCGCAGGTCGACGAAGCCGGCCACCGCGTTGGGCCCAGTGAGCACGCTGCCTGCGCCGCGGGTGACCCGGACCGTGCCGATGGCCTGCACGGGCAACAGCGACAGGTCGGCGCGCTCGTCCCAGGGAAGGGTCAGGGGAATGCCGTCCTGCTGGATGACGATCTGCCGTTCGGGCGCCCCGCGCACCATGAGCACCGTCTCCCCCCGCGAGTTCATCGAGGCCCGGCTGTCGGGCACCAGCGGGGCCAGGTCGGCCACCGAGGTGGCGTCGCGCGCCTCGATCGCCGCCGTGCGCAGCTCCTCGGCGTCGGCCTGCGGCTGCGGACGCAGGATGGAGGCCCGCACCTCGAAGACCGGCATCACCACGTGGCCGCCCCGCTCGTCGGGGACGACCACTCCGGCGGTGCTGCTGTCCCGTGCAGCGGTGCTGCTGTCCTCTGCGGCCGTACTACCCACCACGACAGCGCTGCTGTCCACAGCGGCATTGCCGCCCACTGCGGAAGCGCCGGCATCGCCCTCGGCCGCCGAAGTGGAATCGGGCGGTGCCGCCGGCACGGCCCCCACCACCGGGACCACGGCGGTGGAGACCATCACCACAACGAACAGCGCCGCCATCGCGGGCCGGATCACCGCTTTCGGATCGCTGGACACCTTCGACCCTCTGTTCTGCTTCCCGAAGGACGCCCTGGCCTATTCGGCCTTCTCCTTGGCGACCTTCTTCAGCTTGTCGTTGGCCATGATGGCGATCTCCACCCGCCGGTTCGCCTGACGGCCCTCGGCGGTGGCGTTGCTCGCCACCGGTTGCTCCTCCCCGTAGCCCATGATGGTGAAACGGGACGGGTCGACCTGCTGCGCGGCCAGATAGTTGGCCGCCGCCTGGGCCCGCGCGTAGGAGAGATTGAGATTGTGTTCCTTGGTTCCGGTCGAATCGGTGTGACCTTCGATGAGGATGTCGGTATCGGGATACTTGTTCAGGATGGCCGACAGTTGTTCGAGGTCACGCCGGCCATCCTCCTTCAACTCGGCCTTGTTCACATCGAAGAGGATCCCCGAATCGAAGGTGATCTTGATGCCCTCACCGATGCGCTCGACGTGCGCCCCTTCCAGGTCGCGCTCGATCTCCTCGGCCTGCTCGTCCATGTAGTGCCCGATGTAGGTCCCGGCCGCACCGCCGACGGCGGCTCCGATGATCGCTCCCACGGCGGTGTTCCCCGCCGCATGTCCGATGGCCGCCCCAGCGGCCGCACCACCGACCGCTCCGGCGACCGCGCCCTTCTCGGTGCGGCTCCAACTGGAACAGCCCGCCAGGGCGACGATGAGAAGGAGCACCAGGAGATGGCGAAAGAGGCGCATGTTCTTCGACTCCTCACTTGCTGTTGTACGCGAAGGGAACCGCCGGGTGCCAGCGGAACCACCGATACCGACCGAGCTTCGGGATGGACGACGAAGCCGGCCGGCGCAGCAGACGCCGGACCGCTCTCACCGCTCCCGTGGAATCGCCGTGCGGTATGGTGCGGCCTGGAAGTGGCCGGAGTCAAGACAGCGGCTTCGAACGAGAGTTGGAAGGCCCTAGAAGGCGTTCTCCCCGGTGAGTCCCCGGCCGACGATCAGGGTGTGCACCTCGTGGGTTCCCTCATAGGTGTAGACGGACTCGAGATTCATCGCGTGGCGGATCGAGGCGTAGTCGACGGTGATGCCGTTGGCGCCGAGGATCGAACGCGAGCGGCGGGCCGCCTGCAAGGCCATGGCCACGCTCTTGCGCTTCATCATGGAGACCATGTAGGGGCTCAGCTTTCCCTCGTCCTTGAGCCGGGCGTAGTGCACCAGGGCCAGCTCACTCAGGGCGATGTCCTCGGCCATGTCGGCCAGTTGCGCCTGGATGAGCTGCTTGGCTGCGATGGGCCGGCCGAAGGTGACCCGGCCCTTCGCGTACTGGAGGGCCTCGTCGAAACAGGCCCGGGCTGCGCCGACCGCCCCGAAGGCGATGCCGAAGCGGGCCTGGTTGAGACAGCTCAACGGAGCTCCCAGACCCCGGGCCGCGGGCAGGATCGCGTCCTTGGGAAGGCGGACATCCTCCAGCGAGATCTCTCCGGTGCGCGAGGCCCGCAGCGACATCTTGTGATGCTGCTCGGGGGCGGAGTATCCCTTCGTCCCCGCTTCCACCAGGAACCCTCGGATGTCCGATGGCTCGTCTCCGTCCAGCTTGGCCCATACCACGGCCACGTCGGCGATGGGTGAATTGGTGATCCACATCTTGTTGCCATTGAGCACGTAGCCGTCGCCGTCGGAAACTGCCCGGGTGGTCATCGCGCCGGGATCGCTTCCGGCGTTGGGTTCGGTCAGGCCGAAGCAGCCCACCAGCTCGCCCCGGGCCATCTTCGGCAGATACTTCTGCTTCTGCTCCTCGCTGCCCCAGCGATGGATGGGGTACATGCACAGCGATCCCTGCACCGAGGCGAAACTGCGCAGTCCGCTGTCGCCGTATTCGAGCTCCTCCATCGCCAGACCGTAGGCCACGTTGCTCATCCCGGCGCAGCCGTAGCCCTGCAGATTCATCCCCAGAAGACCCAGCTCCCCCATGGCCTCGATCATGTCCATGGGGAACTCGGCCTTCTCGAAGAGTTCTCCCGCCCGGGACAGGTAGCGCTCGGCCACCAGGCGGCGGGTGACCTCCCTCACCAGGCGCTCCTCGTCGCTGATCAGGCGGTCGAGGGCGATGAGCTCATCCAGGGAAATGGTCTGCATGGGAAGGACTCCAGGGAAACGGGAAGAGAGGAAAGGGGAAACAGCCACACCGGCCGCCGTCGAGCATGCCCGACGGCGGCCCCGAAGACAAGCGCACAGGCCAGCGGCGCCCCGGCGTCGACGAAAGCAGGCGGTCCATCGTCCGCGCCGGCGAAAGCGGGCCGCCGATCGCCGCCGCCGAAGAAACCCGGTCGGCAGGCGCCACCGAGGCGATCGGGGGGTGGATTGCCCCTGTCGAGAATCTCGATCCTGCTCTATCTTGTTTGCTCGTTTCCCGCCGGAAAGGGAGGTCAATCGTGGCGGAAGTCCAGATGGAATGGAAAGGCGGCGTCGCCTTCGAAGGAATCAGCAAGTTCGGCGACACGGTGCGCACCGACGGAGCCCGCCGGGTCGGAGGAGAAGAGCGCGGAGCCACCGCGACCGAGCTCATGCTCTTCAGCATCGCCGGATGCACCGGTGTCGACGTGGTGCTCATCCTCAAGAAGGCGCGCCAGCCCATCGAGAGCCTGACCATCAAGGTCGAGGCCGAGCAGAACGACAAGTATCCCAAGCCCTTCCATACCGTCCGGATCCACTTCACCGCCCACGGCAAGGGAATCGACGAGCGGCGCCTGGCCAAGGCCATCGCCCTCTCCGAGGAGAAGTACTGCGTGGTCAGCCAGACCATCGCCAGCCCCGCCAAGGTGTCCACGAGCTACGAGATCGTCGAGGACTGACGCCTCCCGGACCCGATGACGGAGGGCCACCTCCGCTCTTCGCGCTGCCGGTCGCAGCGGCCGCAAACCCCGGACCCGACGACGAAGGGGCCGCCCCCGAAGGGACGGCCCCAACCCATCTTCACGCACCTCTGCGTGAGAGACGAGGCTCTCGTTGCTCCAATAGACGATCAATCACCGACGGTGACGGTGGTGATGTACCTTCCCGAACCCTCGCCCCCATTGTCCGCCTCCGTCGCGCTCATCTCCCCTTGGTAGAGATGGGTCTCACCATGAACGGTGACGGTGATGATGTAGGGGAAGGGGCCCTCCTCGGCGCAGGCCGACCACAGGTCGAGACGAACGATGTAGTCACCGGCAGCCGGAGTGGAACTCAGCCAGGTGATGTTCTCGTTGTTCACGCCGTCGATACGACAACCCGCGTTCGAGTCCAAGTCGAGGGTTCCCCCATCGCTTCCGCTGCGATGTGCCCAGAAGATGTCCTCGCCCCCCGGAGTCACCACGTGCAGGTCGAGATCGACGGGGTGGATCCAGTTCAGGCTCACCTGCAGGGCGTCCGAGCCCACCGCGGTGGCGTTCTGCATGATCGTATGGCTGGTGGCCTGGCTGACCCCCTCCTCGTTGCGGGTGGCCACGAGCAGACGGAAGGAGGTGCGGCCGGGCGTGCCGGTCGGAGTGATGGTGATGATCCACGAGTTCTCCAGCAAAGCTGCTGCGCTCGCCTCGCCTCGGGTAACCGCGATCTTGGCCAGGGTCGCCTCCACTCCGGGCAGGGACGGCTGGGCGGTGACGGCCGCCTTGGCCGCGGCGCTCAGGTCGATCGTCCAGTAACCGCTGACGGTGTTGGCCACGCCCACGAGGATCTGCGTGGTCGACGGATCGACACTCACCTGCATCACGGCCGACGATCCCTGGACGTATTCGCGGGCCCCCATGACCAGTGGTGCCTCCGCCTCGCCCTCGGGCAATGCCTCGTCGACGTAGCTGCCGTCGTTTCCATCCAGGCTCACGCCACTGACGAACTCGCTGGCGGGAATCGATGTCCCCGTGGCCGGAACGATGGGGTCGAGCCCACTGCCGCTCTCGCCGCAGGCTGACAGAAGCAGCAGGAAAGCCGGGATCAGAAGGGTGGAAAACAGGAGGATCTTGTGGGTGCGGGACATGTCATGCCTCCAGTGACCCTCGCTCTTTGAGGGTATCTTCGTGCATTCTGCAAGGCGGCGGCCCCGATTGGAGCCCCGCGAGGACGCTCGGAGACAGACAGGAAGGATTCGTGCCATTTCGGGTCGATGACCGGACGAAGGGCAGCGCTTCCCGCAAGAGTGGGGGCAAGGGAAAACGCCCCCGGCCGAGAGCGGAGCGGGTCCAGGAGGAAGCCCCTGGGGGCTGGGCCGCCCTAACGCCCGAAGGTCACCAGGGCCACCCCCGCCACCCCCAGCATCAGGCCCAGCAGGCGCCGCCTGGTGGCCGGCTCGTGCAGGAAGATCATGGCCAGGCCGAAGGTCCACAGGGTGGAGGTCTGGTTGAGCGCCGACGCGGTCGAGGCCAGGGTGTACTTCATGCCGCCCAGCCAGAAGAGAAGGGAGACGTAGGTTCCCATCACACTGCCGGGAATCATCGACGGCCACACCTTCACTTCCCGCAGGGCACGGAGGGCATCCCGGCTTCCCCGGATCACTGCCAGCAGGACGATGGACGCACCCAGGCCCCCGGCCAGACGCCAGAAGTTCGCCCACAGCAGCGGCCATTCCCCCAGGCTGGGCTTGATGATGACGATGGAGACGGCCTGGCTGAAGGTGGTCGCCAGACCCAGCAGGACTCCCACGACCACCGTGCGGCGAGGCAGGGGATCGCGATCGCCCGCCAAGCGCCAGGTCAAGGAGAGCACCGCCGAGAGGATGAGGCCGACGCCGACGATCTGCAGCGGACGCAGCCTCTCGCCCAGGAAGAGGAAACTCAGCAGGATGATCGACGGACTGTAGGTGGTGTTGATGATGGCCTGGACTCCCGCCCCCACCCGGTTGAGCGTCATGAAGAAGAGGGTATCGGAGATGCCGATGCCGATGACCCCGCTCAAGAGCAACAGTCCGTAGGAGGACGCCGCGTGCGGACGCAGGATCGCCTCTCCGGCGATGACCATGGTCACCGCGAAGAGGACCAGCGCCACCACGTTCTTGAACAGATTCAGGGCCAGCGGCGGGACGACCTTGCCCGTGTGATGGAAGAGGATGACGGCGATCGACCAGGACAGGGGGGCGGCGAGAGCGAAGATCTCTCCGAGATACGGCATGAAGCGGGAGACTCCTGCGACAAGGGGATCTCAGGAAGCGAGCGGGCTGGACGCAACCCGGCGGATCTCACGAAGCGATCAGGCTGAATGCGGCCCAGTGGAAGGGATGGGACAGCAGGGAGCGAACCTCCACCTGGGCGGCGCGCAACGCCGCCGGCGCGTCACCGTCGGCCGCGAAGACGCGATGGAAGGCGCTGGCGAAGATGCGGGCGGACGCGTCGTCGATCTTCCAGAGGGTCAGGACCATCTCCCGCGCTCCGGCACCCAGACCGGCGGCCATCCACCCCATGGTCTCCACGCCGTCACCCTGTAGACCCAGACCCGACTCACAGGAATCAAGGTACACCATGCCGCCGCCGGCGACATCCTCGGGAATCTGTTCGAAGCCCAGCCAACCGTCCTGCAGACGGATGCCGTTGAGGAACCACACCAAGGGATGGTGCACCCCGTGGGCGGCCAGATGGATGAGGCCCCGGCGGGGACCGGTCTGCAGGAGAGCGCGGCGGCGGCCATGCTCGACCGACCAGCCCCGCTCCCGGAGGATCACGCCGAGTTCGTCCGATTCGCGACGGCTCGCCCGGCGTCCGTCATCCAGCAGCAGGGCACGGTGTGGACGCCTCTTGAAACGGGGATTCCAGCGCGGATGGGGACGGCGGGAGACCATCACCCACTCGTGGGCGTCGTCTCCGGCCTCCGCGTTCACCACCGCTTCCAGGGGAAGTTCGTGCAGAACGCCGTGGGGAATCAGCTCGATGCGGGAGGCATCCAGGCGCAGCGGCTCGACGAGCACCTTCCTCAACGCGAGAAGGGCCTGGCGGGCCTCCCCGACGGTTCGCTGCAGGAAGAGACGCCGGCGGTCCCGGGGCCTCGACGCCGAACTCTCCAGCAGCAGCCGCAGGGGAAGCCACTGGCGGGCGAGGGCCTCATCGACCCCCGGCAGCTGGACGCGGCGCACACGGCTCGACGGCCCGTGCACATAGGCCACCCATCCCCCGATCTCCCGGTAGTAGAGAACGCGCGGGTGCGGGGGCCGCATCCGGGGCGACGGCGACGAAACGGCGGCTGCCATCCGCTGTCCCGCGGGTGACGCCAGTTCTTCCTGCAAGCTCTGGAGACGGAGCTGCAGACCACGGACGCGCGAGTCGTCCTCCTCCGTGTCGCCCTCGAGCAGACGGTCACGCAGCAGGGCCAGGCTCGTTCGCAGGCGCGGATCCACTGCGAAGGCGCCGCGTGCGAGTTCCTGGAGGAAGCCGGCCGAGGACAGGCGCGTCACCAGCTCGTAGGCGAGTCTGGAGGAGCGATCCATACGCAGGGCCAGCTCGACCGCCTCCCGCACGAGTCCTTCGTGGGCCGAAGCGCGCAGAGCCTGCAAGACCCGCGAACCCAGGCGCGCCTGGATGGCTTCCAGCTCGGCGGCGAAGCGGCGCAGCCAGCGCCGGGCGCTGCGCCCATCGCCGGCATCGGCGGCGGCAAGAGCGGCATCGAGGGCCAGGGAGGGACGGAGGGCGAGCAACAGGGGATGGTGGGCCGAAGCGAAGGCCTCGGCTGCCAGCCGCAGCGCCAGGCCCGGGCGGCCCAGACGCCGGTGCGCACGGGAGCGGAGCTGGCGGCAGACCACCGCCGTTCCCCACCGGTCGTGCGCATCCAGCAGAGCCTGCAGGGGAGCGAGCCGACGCTGGGCGGTCTCCGCGTCGCCGCGCTCGAGCAGGACGGCGGCCAGTTCCACCTGCACCCGGGCCGCGGGCAGACGCCTTCGCGTCCGCTTCCAGTATTCCAGTGCGCGCTCCAGCAGGACGCGGGCATCCAGGGTGCGTCCCATCTCGTTCAACCAGCGCGCCCGAAGCGAGGACAGGAGGGCCGTCTCCCGCACCAGACCCAGGCGCCGGTGCACCTGCAGGGCCTCGGCCGCCGCTGCCTCGGCCGCCTCGTAGGCGCCCAGGGCGCCCATGAAACGGGACAGTTCCCACTGCACCGCCGCGACGGCGCGTTCGTCGCCCAGCTCGTCGAGCCGGCGGCGCACCTCTTCGAGCTGCTCGAAGCCCTCCACCCATTCGCCCTGCAGCAGGCGGGCGGTGGCCTCACCGTAGGCCGCCTGCAGGGCGCTCTGGGTGAAGCCGCTGTCCTCGAAGACCTCACGGGCCTCGCTGAAGATGTGCCGGGCCCGGCGGGCCTTCCCCTGGGCCAGGAGCATCTGCCCCAGATTGAAACGGCACAGAGCCGCGTCCCGCTCGTGGCCCACCCGATCGAGACTGCGCAGGGCACGGCGCAGGAGCCGCTGGGCCTCCTCCACCTGGCCGGACAGGTAGAGGGCGTTGGCCAGATTGGCGCGCAGGCGCGCCCGGCCGGCGACCTCGCGCCCAGGCAACAGCGATTCGACGCGACGCGCGAGGGAGCGCGCTTCCTTCAGGCGCCCCAGATGGGCCAGGCAGTCGATCCATCCGATGGCGGTCGGGACCATCTCCTCGGGCAGGCCCTTCTTCTCGAAGACGGCGAAGGCCGCCTCGTACTCGCGGCGGGCCGGTTCCATGCGGGCCAGGGTGTGCAGACAGTGGGCGCGCAACCGGCGCAGCCGGGCCCGGTCCTCCACCGTCAGCTGCCTCCATTCGCACCTCCACCAGGCCGAGACCTGCTCGAGGGCGTCGCGCGCATCCTGACGCGAACGGATCAGCAGCGCCCGGTAGCGCTCCTGGAAGTCGGGGCTCGAAGCACTCACCGGCTCTCTCCTTCGATCACCAGGCAGCGGCCGCCCGTCAGATGGAACTCCAGGGTCCATGCGCCCGAGAGCGCCTCGACGAAGTTGAACATCCCGCCATCGTCCACCCGCGCGTGGGCCAACACGTGTTCGCCCTGCACCAGGGCCACGTCCACCGGACCCGCATCGGCGGACCCGGTAGACGACCCCTCCAGCCAGATCCGTCCGTCCACACCCAGCAGGCCCTCCTGCCCGTCCGAACTCACCCGCAGGGTGATCTCGGCCTCCTCGAAGGAATGGTTCTCCACCTGTGGCGTCGACCAGGCGGTGGCCAGCGAACGGATGTCGGCGGGCTGCATGCTCCGCTTGCGGGTGCTTCGGGGGGTGGGAGCGGGCAGCGCAGCGGACGAGGGCATCCGGCGCGCGCGGCGGCGGGCCGCGGCCGGCGGTCGCTGCCAACGGACGGAGCGGGCCGTCTCGAGTTCACCGGACCAGCGATCCTTCTTCACGCCTCCTCCTCCAGGATCCTGCGCAGGCGGCGCAGACAGCGTGCACGCAGAGGCCCGATGGCCCCCACCTTCATGCCTAGACGTTCGGCCAGGCTCTGGTAGCTCGGACGACGCGCCTTCAGGAAGAGTTCGGTCAACAAGACCCGGCACTTCTCCTGCAGGCGGGCCAGACCCATCTCCAAACGCTGCCGCGTCTCCAGGGCGATGAGGGCTGCGTCGTGGGCGGGCATGGGATCGACGGCCTCCTCGCGCAACTCCCTCGTCCACCGGCCGGCCAGCACGGCCTGCCGGTAGGCGATCCGGCGGGCGGTCACGGTGAACCACCGGGGAAGCGCGCGGGGATTGCGAATGCGGAAGAGGGAGCGGTGGAACTCGATCCAGACCTGCTGGAAGACATCGACCGCCGTCTCCCGATCGATTCCCGTGTGCAGGGCGGCCGAGTAGACGAGGTTCTCGTAGCGCTCCACCAGGAGCGCCCAGGCCTTCTCATCCCCCCGGCGGCAGCGCCGCAGGAGATCACGATCGCGATCCACATCCACCCACGTGCCTCCACGGGCGAAAAGCCGGGCGGGGTCCGGTCCGAAGCCGGCCTCCCTCTTCAACGCTGGAACCATGGGAGGATAGCCGAAGTCACCACCCACCTTCCAGCCGCCGTCCCCGGATGGGGACCCCACCCAACGCCACGGACCCGAGAACGCCCCCGTAGCGGACGTTTCGGGTGGAAGCAGGGCTCGCACGAAGAAAGGAGGTGATTCCCAGGCACATGCTCCAGGCCCCGCGCGAGCATGGATATGTGCACACTGACGGCGCTTTGATGCACCCCGGCTCGAAGAAAATCAGGCGCTCTGGGCCCGACCGCAGCATTTCTTGTATTTCTTGCCGCTTCCGCACGGACAGGGGTCGTTGCGACCCACCTTCGGATACTCCCGGCGGATGGGCTCCTGCCGGCCCGGAGCCCCTTCGACGAAGTACCAGCGGCCCTGATCGCGGCGGAAGAGGCTGCGCTCGTAGTGGACGTGCTCGTCTCCCTGCGGGTCGCGGTAGTAGGCCTTGAACACCACGACCTCCTCGTCCCGGGGGCCGGCCGCGCCCGCCGGCGGGTCGAAGATCTCCAGACCTTCCCACTGCGACTCCTGCGACCAGCGGCGGATGTGCTCGACATCGAGCTCGTCCCGCCGGTCGGGCCAGGTGCTCTCGACGATGAAGTCGATGGCTCCCTCCACGTAGGCGGTGTAGCGGGCCCGCATGAGATCGCTGGCCGAGGCGGCTTCCTTCTCCCCGCGCAGGACCGGCCCGCAGCAGGCCTCATAGTCCCAACCCGACTGACAGGGACATTCCTTCATCTTGCTTCTCCTTGCCCGTCGGCCCATCGCCCCAGTTGCCGCGCATCGGCGAGCGAGACGAGGCGGCCACGGGGAAAGTCCTTTCCGCTCAACCACCGCGCGCAGAGACGGCCGACGGTGGTCGCGTCCATCCAGCCCGGATCACCGGCGGTCGAATCGTCCGCGCGCACGGGTCCGGCGAGTTCCAGGATCGCCGTCGCGATCTTCCCTTCCTCTTCCTCGATCACCCGGGCCACCATCCGCTGGGCAGCGGCGGCCACACTGACCAGGCCCGCACCGGGGTGGGGATGCTCGGCCGTCGAGCCTGCGATGAGCAGATAGCGCGGCTTCTCGGCCGCCCTCAGCAAAGGAAGGAAATGGCGGGTCACCAGCAGATGGGGAAGGAGCGTCCGACCGGCGATCTCCTCCCAGCGGGCGAGCACATCGATCTCCCCCAGCGGACCCGTCTCCAACCAGCCGCCCAGGGCGATCACCACCGCATCGACTCCTCCCCACTTCTGCTGCAGACGCGTCGCCAACGAGGCCACATCCTCCGTGGAGGACAGCTCGCAGAAGAAGGGATGCAGGCTCCCGGTCTTCTGCGGCAGTGGCGGGGATGTGGCGGCCCCATCCGAGCTCGACAAGCCCTTGTCGGCAAGACCCAGGGCCAGCGCCTCCAGCCGCGGGCGGTCGCGATCGGCCACCATCACCGTGGCCCCGGCGAGCGCGAGCGCCCGGCTCACGCCGGCGCCCACCCGGCCGGCACCGCCGGCCACGAGAACCCGCGCCGAGAGCACGGGAGAAGGAGAATGGGAAGTCTGTCCACCAGGCATCCGAGACGCTTCCACCGGGTCGAAACCCTTGTACCGAGGGGAATCTGGACTCTAAACCCACCGCAGGGGGGATTCCATTGCCAAGATCAGAGAGTGAATCTATCGTTCGACACTGATCGAACCAGGATACCGCCGGCAGGGGCTTCACCGCTCGACCATCGAATACGAGGTCTCTCCCCGTCAGGGCCGGCGCCCTCCACCGGTGAAAGGAACACAGGATGAGTGATCGGCGAGGTGCGGCCATCTGGTCGGACGAACTCCTCGATACCGTCGACCGTTGGGAAGGCATCGAGAACCCCCCCATGCCCGAGAGCCGCAAGCACAAGGACGGCATCCGGATCTTCCGGCATGACTTCGTGGAGAACTACCTGAGCAAGGCCCATCCCATCACCCCCCTCTTCTACACCCTGCCCTTCACCCTGTGGGCGCTGTATCGCGGCATCGTCCAGGGTTATTCGGGCGTGTGGGGAACCCTGGGCTGGATGGCCCTGGGCGTCTTCCTGTGGACC
Organism: Candidatus Krumholzibacteriia bacterium; assembly: GCA_029932915.1. Taxonomy (GTDB): domain Bacteria; phylum Krumholzibacteriota; class Krumholzibacteriia; order JAJRXK01; family JAJRXK01; genus JAOZPE01. The sequence continues at coordinate 80,904 of JAOZPE010000006.1, read as the reverse complement.
TTCGTCGAATACGCCCTGCACCGCTGGCTCTTCCATCTGCGCCTGCCGGGATGGGGCGGAAAGATGTTCGCCTTCATGGCCCACGGCTATCACCATGAATTCCCCGACGACAAGATGCGGCTGGTGGCCCCGCCCTTGATGCTCGCCTTCCTCGGCGCCATCGTCGGCTTCATCTACTACCTCGTCTTCGGTACGCAGTACTGGGTCCAGGTCTTCGGCGGCACCTTCATCGGCTACCTGGGCTACGACTGGATCCACTACTACACGCATCACTTCCGCCCCAAGGGAGGAGTGGGCAAGTGGCTGCGTCAGTACCACCTGCTGCACCACTTCGATCCCGACTATGACCGCTTCGGGATCTCCAATCCCCTGTGGGACGTGATCCTGAGGACCTACCGCGGGGTCGGGAACTAGACAGGCTCGAGATGGAGGTCGGCATGAGGCAGATGTCGCCGGGGCCGCTCCAGATACGACGGGAAACACGCCCGTCCAGATGGCGTTCCCTTCTCGTGACCGGAGCACTGGCCTTCGGCTGGTGTCTCCTCGCCGCCGGCGGTACGGCCGCCGGCTTCGGCGGTGAACCCCCGTCACTGCCGGAGGTGACAAGCATGAATGGAAGCTCCCCCGCCGCGTCTGGCGCGATGGGCGTCGACGATCTCTTCGCCACCGGCAGTTACGCCTCGTTGGCGATCTCCCCGGACGGCCGGTGGCTGGCCTTCACCCTGCGCCGCGCCGACGAGAAGGCCAACGAGTGGCAGGCTGATCTGTGGCGACTCGACCTGCAGGACGCCTCGGCCAAGCCTTTGCGTCTCACCCGCGGCGAGGGCAGTGTCTCGGCGGTGGCCTGGTCCCCGGACAGCCGATGGATCGCCTTCATCACCACCCGAAGCGATGGCGACGCCGGGAAGGACGACGAACCCAAGCCCCAGATCTGGCGGATCGCACCCGACGGCGGCGAAGCCGAGGCGCTCAGCTCCTGGAAGCCGGGGGTGAAGGGTTTCGCCTGGGCCGGAGAGAATCGCATCCTCTTCTGGGCCCACGAGAAGGAGACCCTGCGCGAGCGCAAGCTGAAGGAGGCCAAGGACGACACGAGGGTGGTCGAGGATGTCGAACACTGGCCGCCGGTGCGCCTGTTCTCGCTCGATCTGCAGAAGAAGAAGGTCGTCCGTCTCACCGACAACGTCGATCACATCGACAGGCTCTGGGTGCGCGAGGACGGCAGGGCGTGGGTGACCCGTCACATCACCTCCATCTACTGGGAGAGCCAACCGGGCGGGCCGTGGCCGCGTTACTTCCTGCACGAGGAGGATGAAGGCGGCGCAAGCGATCGCGAGATCTTCCGCGAACCCACCTTCCATCCCTCGCGCGTGGCCTTCCTCCCCGACGGCAATCTGCTCGCCCAATACGCCTACAGCCGCCGCACCACCGAGGATTTCCGCAGCGAAGCGGCGATCGAGACCCTCTGGCAGGTCGATCCGCGCAGCGACGAGCGCGTGCGCGTCGACGAGAGGGAGATGGGCCTGGACGAGCACCTCCGCGGGCCCACGTGGTGGGTCACCGGCAAGAGCGTGGTGGCGGTCCTGGCCGACCGGGTGCACGGCCGGCCGGTGCGCTTCACCCGCCGCGGCGGGCACTGGAAGATGCACGAGTTGAAGGGTCCACAGTTGCCGAACTGGACAGTGGCCGCGGTCGACCGATCGGGCGAGCGCGTGGCCTGGGTCTACAGCTCGGCCGATGAACCCGAGCGTCTGTACGTCGGCCGTCTCGACGGCAACAGGGTCCACGATGAGAGACTGGTCCACGATCCCAACGAGGCACTCGCGGCCAAGACCGGCCGCAGCGAGGTCGTCAGCTGGAAGAGCAGCCTGGATGGGACGGAGATCACCGGCATCCTCACCGTTCCCCGCGAGGGCGCGGGTCCCCATCCCCTGATGGTATGGATCCACGGCGGACCCACCGGCGTCGACGCGGACGTCTTCGAGAACTACTGGGCCAGCTTTCCGCACATCCTGGCCGGCATGGGCATCGCCACCCTGCAACCGAACTACCGTGGCAGCATCAACCACGGTCTGGACTACGTCGAGGCCATCACCGGCGGCAAGTACTACGAGCTGGAGATCCCCGACATCCTCGACGGCGTCGACGCCATGATCGAACGCGGTATCGCCCATCCCGACAGCCTGGGCGCCATCGGCTGGAGCAACGGGGCGATCCTCTCCATCGCCCTGACGGTGAAGAGTGATCGCTTCCGGGTGTGCTGCGCCGGAGCCGGCGACGTGAACTGGACCAGCGACTTCGGCAACTGCGCCTTCGGCCCCAACTTCGACATCGGTTATCTCGGGGACACCCCGTGGGGCAACCCGCAACTGTACGTGGACAAGTCGCCGCTCTTTGCGATGGAGAAGGTGACCACTCCCACCCTCATCCAGTTCGGGGAGAAGGACACCAGCGTCCCCACCAGCCAGGGATGGGAGCACTACCGCGCCCTGCAGATCATCGGCAAGGCTCCGGTGCGCTTCCTCCTGTACCCGGGCATGCCCCACGGTCTGAGCAAGCTCAGCTACCAGCGGCGCAAGGTGCGCGAGGAGCTGCGGTGGATCGGCCGCTATCTGCTGGGACGCCCCCCGGTCGAGGATGAGATCCTCAAGGAGGGTTCGCCCCTGGCCTGCGCGATGGAACAGGCGGCGGTGATCGACGAGAAGAGCGGCCGGGTGGGCGTGCAGAAGAACGGGCTTCTCGTTCCTCCGCTGGCCGAGCCGGCCCTGAAGAGCGGGGTGCGCCTGGCCGCAGTCGAGCTCACCCGTGGCATGCTGGCCGCCGCCCTCGACGACTCCTCGATGAAGGAATGCCAGGAAGCCCTCACCGCTCTCTCGGCGGAGGATGGGAGCCGGGCCGGCGACGGCGACCTTCCCGCCACCGGAATGGGCTTCGAGTGCGCCCGCGCCTACGCGCGGTGGCTGGCGGACAAGACGGGCGAGAACTGGCGCCTGCCCACCCGCGAGGAACTCCAGGAGGCGGCCGAACTGTTCCAGCGCTCGCCAGCGGAGAACACCCTGGACCGTTGGGCCGGCTACGAGCCCACCTTCGACGAGGCCCTCTCCCTGCGCGAACGCATGGGCAAGGACGAGGACCTCACGCGATGGCTGCGGCCGGTGGCCTCCAGCGGAGCCAATCGCCCCCGCTTCGACCCCGCGCTCGGTCCACCACCGGAACCCTCGTGCTACGACCTGCACGGCAACGCGGCCGTCTGGTGCATCGACCCAGATGGACAGGGCGTCATCTTCGGCCGCTGCGCCCTCGACCCCTCGGCCGGCGAATTCGATTCGTCCAGTGCGGGAGACTGGCCGACGCCTCCGCCTGAACTGGTGGGCATCCGCCTGGTGTTCGACCCCACGTACTAGAAGTACACCATGAAGCGGGTCTGCACGCCCTGGAAGTCGCCCCCGACGCCCGCGTCGGTGTAGACGTAGTTCAACATGACGCGGGCGTTGTCCATCATATACCAGTTCAAGCCGACGGCGTAGTCGTCCATCGTTCCGGCGTCGAACTCGCTGGCGTCGGCGTGGCTGAAGCGCGCCGCCAGCTCCCATGCTCCCGACCCCTTGCCGAAGGGATGAAGGGGACGAACCCGCCCGAAGCCACCGACCGAGTGCTTGTAGGGATGACTCTCGCCGGTCAGGAACCAGCTCGCCGAGACGTAGTATCCCCAGATCACCGGCCATTTGCCCTCGTCCGGTTCGGCCCGCGACCATTTGCATTCGGCAGCGGCGAAGAAGGGGCCGACGACCACCGCGCTTTCCAGGGCGGCCAGGGTGAGGTGATCGGTCTCCATCACGGCGGTCTCGAGGATGTCCGAGGTCATGTGCGAGGAGGGCCGCAAGGTATACTGCATCTGCCCATCGAGGGTGCTGCGGTAGCTCCCTGAGGCTCCCAGGTGCAGCAGGCGGCGGGCGTCGCGATCCTCCCAGGGCAGACCGCTGACGCGGACGGTGTAGTTGTACTTGCCGTCACCGACGCCGTGACCGTTGGGACCGGTCTGACGAAAGACGCCGGCCGAGGCGAGGACGCGCTCCGAGGACCATCCATTGCGCAGCATGAATCCCGTATTGCGGTGCGAATCGAAGACCGCGATGGGCGAGCGTTCCATCAGGATGATGTCGTTGGTGGAGGTCATCTCCTCGAGGCTGTAGGGCTCCTTCATCTGACCGACGAAGAACGTACCCACCACCGGGATGTCCTTCACCCCCATGTACATGTCCTTGAAGCCGATCTCACCGGTGCCGAAATCGTATTGGCTCTTGTAGAAGATGCCACCGGCGAAGGTGCCCTTCAGGGAGATGCGGGCACGGCGGAACTCGGTGCCGTCCTGGGTGCGGACCTCCACTCCCTCGTCCTCGGGGAACCAGGCCCAGTCGTTGTTGATGCGGCCTCCGATCTGCATCGTGGTCTCCCCATCGGCCGAGCGGAAGTGGAGACCATCCTTCCAGTACACACTCATGTCCTCGGCGGTGGCGGCCGCGGGCGTCGGCGTGACGACCCCGGTCATCGTGAACACGAACAGAGCAAGGCATCCCAGAAAATCCCGACTGCAACGCATGCGAATCTGCCTCCAGATCTTGGGCTCGCGGCGGTCCAAGCAACCGCCCGGGGCAAGACTAGTCCACAGACAGAAAAGCTCCGATGAAGAAGCGATGAAGAATGGGGAGGGTGGCTGAGCGGCCGCGACAGGCATATATAGGATATGTGCATCTGAAATAGCTTGAGACAAGGGAGCCTGGCGTCTAAGCTCGGCTCGATACGAAAGAGACAGCGGCAGGGAGGTGAGAATGTCCAATCCAACTGCTGCACAGAAGAAGACCGGCCGAATCCTCGCCGAACATCAGGAACTGCGATCCCTTCTACGTCATCTCGACCACTTCACCCAGGAACCCCGACCGGAAATCGGCCAGGAGGGTTTCCATCGTTGGGCCTCGGGACTCTCGCGAAACCTCGTGGATCTTCACGACATGCTCTACCGTCACTTCACCTACGAGTCCGGGAGCGGCCTCTTCGACGACCTCAAGCTGGCCCATCCCCGCGCGGAGAAGATCATCGACGAATTGGAGGCCCAGCATCCCCACCTCCTGCAGGAGGTCCGCGATCTGGTTCACGCCAGTCTGGGTTACTCACAGGGTGAAGCACCGGCCAACCCTCGCTTGCGCAAACGTCTGGCGGAGACCCTCCAGCAACTGCGCGAGCACGAGGAACGCGAGGGAGAGCTCATGATCAAGCTCAATGCCTGGGACATCGGCAACGTCGACTGAGTGCGGCCCGGGCAGGCGCACCGGGGCGGAAACGGATACGGCGAGGCTGCCACTTGGAGGCGGCCCTCCGATCCCCCATATTGGGAATCGATGAGCGGCACCGGGCCGGATCCGGCGGCAGAAGAGCCCCGGATCCGGCAGGGCCGGTCCAGGCGGACCGCCCACCCCAGGTGTTCCCTCGATTCCCCCGATTTCGACAAGGGTCTCCTGTGAACGGACCTTCTCGCCCGAAGCGCATCGACGCATTCCTCCGATGGATCGGTGGGGTCACCGGCCGGGGCGCCCAGCGCAGTTTTCGTCTGCGCCTGGCCATTCAGACCATCCTGGCCGCGACCACGATCTCGATCGGCATCTCCTTCGTGCGCTTCTATCGCGCGGCGGCGGCCGGACAGCTTCCCCTGCCCCAGCGGCCTCCCGGCGCAGAGGGCTTCCTTCCCATCAGCGGAGTGATGGGCCTGATCGACTGGGCATACACCGGCCGGCTCAACACCATCCATCCGGCGGCGACCATCCTGGTGATCACTGCCATCCTGCTCTCGCTGCTGCTGCGCAAGAGCTTCTGCTCGTGGATCTGTCCCATCGGCTTCCTCAGCGAACTGCTGGCACGGGCCGGCCGAGCCGTCTTCGGACGCAACTGGCGTCTGTGGCGCTGGCTGGACGTCCTCCTGCGCGGCGTGAAGTACCTGCTGATGATCTTCTTCCTGTGGAGCATCCTGGCCATGGGACGGCTCGGGCTGGCCGCGTTCATCGAATCGCCCTACAACCGCGTATCCGACCTGAAGATGGGACTGTTCTTCGCCCATCTCTCCCTCACTGCACTGGCCATCCTGGTGATCCTCGCCGTGGGCTCGATGTTCGTGCAGGGATTCTGGTGCCGGTACTTCTGCCCCTACGGAGCCCTGCTCGGAATCTTCTCCTTCCTGTCGCCCACCCGCGTGGTCCGCGACCCCGCCCGCTGCACCGACTGCGGTCTGTGCGACCAGGTCTGCATGGCACGACTTCCCGTCTCGCGATCGAGGAAGGTGATCAACGCCGAATGCACGGGCTGTCTGGACTGTCTGGCCGTGTGCCCCGTCGGCGACACCCTCACCGTGCGCACCGCCGGGCGGCGCTGGAAACCGGTCCAATTCGCCGTAGCGGTATTCCTCATCTTCATTCTGATGTATCTTGGTGCCCGAAGTCTTGGATGGTGGAACAACAGCATCACCGATCAGGAATACATCGAACGTGTCCAGCAACTGAACACGGACATCTACCGACACACCGGACCTTGAGAGGAAGAGCATGAGCAATTGCATCGGACTGCGGCGTGAGGACAAGAACGAGTGGGAACGGAGGGTGGTCCTCACTCCGGACGACGTGAAGGATCTCATCGACGACGGCGTGCGGATCAAGGTCGAATCGTTTCCGCGAAGGGCCTTCCGCGACGAACTCTACGCCGCGGCGGGAGCGCCGGTGGTCGACTCGGTCGCTGATTGCGAGCTGGTGCTCGGCGTGAAGGAGATGCCGCTCGACTACTTCCGGCCGGGCGGCGCCTACATGTTCTTCTCACATACCATCAAGGGGCAGCCCTACAACATGGAGATGCTGCGGCGCCTGCGCGATCTCGGCTGCACGCTCCTCGACTACGAACTCGTCACCGACGAGGAAGGCCGCCGTCTCATCTTCTTCTCCCACCACGCCGGCCTGGTGGGAATGACCGACAGCCTGTGGACGCTCGGGCGCCGGCTGCAGGCCCTGGGTATCGACACCCCCCTGCTCGATCTGGAGCCCGCCCATCACTATCCCGATCTGGGCGCACTGAAGGAAGCGGTACGCCGGGTGGGCCAGCGCATCGAGAAGGAGGGTTTCCCCGAGGAACTCGGCGCGGTGACCGTGGGCATCCTCGGCTACGGCCGCGTCTCCCAGGGAGCCCAGGAGATCCTCGAACTGCTGCCGCACGTGGTCCTTCAACCGCAACAACTGCACGATTACGTGAGTTCGCACCAGCACGCGGCCAAGGAGGTGGCGATGGTGGTCTTCCACGAGGAACATCTCGTGGAGAACACCGAAGAAGGCGGGCGCTTCGAGCTTCAGGACTACTACGACCATCCCGAGCACTACCGTTCGATCTTCGAACCCCATCTGAAGGATCTCACCCTGCTGGTGAACGCCATCTACTGGGAGCCGCGCTACCCGCGCTTCGCCGACGCCGACACCCTGCGGCGGCTCTTCGCCACTGGGACGCCGAAACTCGTCGCGGTCGGGGACATCACCTGCGATGTGGACGGCTCGCTGGCCTGCACCGTCCGGGAAACCGAGCCGGGCGATCCCGTCTACGTCTACGATCCGGAGAGTGGACAGGCCCCCAGCGGCTTCTCCGGTCCGGGGCTGGCGGTGCTGGCGGTGGGGAATCTGCCGTGTGAGTTGCCGGTGGAGGCATCGGCCCATTTCGCCCAGGCCCTGCACCCCTTCATCCCCGCCCTGGCCGAGGCCGAACTAGGGGCCGAGTGGGACGAGGTCGAGCTGCCCGGGCCCATCCGGCGCGCGGTCATCCTGTGGAGAGGCACCTTCACTCCCCACTGCCATTACATGGCTGCCTTCCTCGACTGAGACGGAGCTGGAATCCAGGACCGAAGGTGAACTCCGCCGGCGGACGGAACGCGGGTCGCCCCCGAGGATTCATCCCCCTCGAGGATCCGATGGGAACGCGGGCCCTGTGTTCATTGCCGGCTCAGGCGCCGGTCGATGCGGTCGATGCGCATCGAGAGCCAGGAAACGGCAAGGCGGAAGAGGAGGGCCTCGGCGTGGCGCCGCGACCGCGGCGGCAGACAGCGCTGACAGGCGGCCAGGCTTCTCTGAAGGAACGGCCAGGTGGCTTCAACCTGGGTGGTGGTGAGGATTTCCAGATCGCCGCTCATGACGGACTCCCGGTTGCGAGGTCCGTCCCCCCTGCTCCTTCGATTCTATCAGATCAGCGGCTTCAACGGGTCAATGTTGCAACGCGGGAACCCAGGCGGTGGTTCGCCCGCCCACCTCGATGAACTCGATCCGATGTCCTTCGATGGTCCTGGCTTCCCGGTCCTTCCCCCAACGGACGTGGAACAACCAGCTCGGGGGAAAGCGCTTCTTGTCCGCATCCACCTTGACCGCCCGTCGGACGATGGCGACGAGCCGGCGGCGGATGCGCTCGATCTCGGCGGCCGAGAGCTCATCGGCCCGACGGCGGGGATCGATGCGGGCCTGGTAGAGCACCTCGTCGGCGATCCAGTTGCCCACCCCGGCCGAGAAATGCTGGTCGAGCAGCAGGGCCTTGATGGCTGTCCTGCGCGCGAGGACACGGCGACGGAACTCCGCCGGCGGCGGCGGATCGAGCAGAGGATCGAAGCCCAGCCGCGAGAGGGGCGGTTCGCCCAGGGGATCCTCGCGCAGGAGAAGGCGTCCGAGACGGCGCGGGTTGATCATCACCAGCTCGCGGCCACCGGAGAAAGCCAGATGGATCTTGGTGAAACGAGGCGGCCAGTCCTCGGAGCTGTCCCCGCGGGGACGAGCGGCCAGGGGAAGGTCGGGCACACCCCTCAGGCGGAAGGCGCCGGTCATCCCGAAGTGGAAGAGCGGATGGGGCCCCTCTTCCATCTCGAACCAGATCTGTTTGCCCCGGCGATGCACTCCGACGACCCGCTTGCCCAACAGGGCCCGCCGCCACCGCCCGGGTCCCACCCCGTCGAAGACGATCGCATCGCGGGCGCAGCGGACGAACTCGATCTTCCTGCCCTCGGCCAGCTCGGCCGCCAGACGCCGGCCCCTCTCCACTTCGGGCAATTCGGGCACGGTCGATCCTCCTGGTGAATCGTCGTGGGACACCGCGGCGGTCGAAGTGGGAAATCGTGTCCTCTCAGACCGATCCGTGGGCCTCTTCGTCTCCCGCCGCTCCATCCTCGAGATTGGGAGGAATCTCCTGGAGGGAATCGGTAGTCAGGCGGAAGTACTGAAGGCGGCCGGCTTCACCCGGGAGCTCCTGGACCCGCTGTTCCTCGTCCAGGCGCTGGGCCATCGAACGGGCGAAGTCCAGGTACTGCCGATAGCGCTTGCGGCGTTCGGCCAGGGGCAGGGCCGTCGCGCCATGGGGCGTCGCGCACAGGGCGGCCTGGAGGCTGAAGGCCCGCCCGGTGGCCTTCTCTTCGCGGTGGGTCCAGGCCCCCGTGGACAGATCGAACTCGTAGAGGGGAAGGAAGCGGTGGCCGTACTCGGCCAGGAACTCGATGGCCTCGATCACGTAGTCGGCCTCGGCGTCGTCCATCACGTAGTGGAAGCCTACGCGGCACCAGCCCGGCTTCAGCCCGTGGTAACCCTTGAGGATCCACTCCCGGTAGCGTTCGCTCTTCTCGATGTCGATGCCCAGCAGGCGATGGCCGTAGGGTCCGGCGCAGGAACAACCCGCCCGTGACTGGATACCGAAGAGATCGTTCGCCAGACGGGTGACGAACTTCGGATGCAGGTACTTCCCGTCGGGATCCTTGAGATTGAAGGAAACGATGGCCACCCGCTGGGTAGGGTCCTGGCTGCCGAGGATCTCGATGCGCGGATTCCTCGACCAACGTTGGAAGGCCCGCTCCAGGAGCTCCTGTTCCCTGGCCTCGATCACCTCGGGAGTCACCGCCTCCTTCACCAGGAAGGCCAGGGCGGCCTTGAGGGTCTGCAAGACACCGGGGGTTCCCGCCTTCTCGCGCTCCTCGATCGCCTGGATGAAATCGTGCGCTTCGCGTCCGACGTAGTCGACGGTGCCGCCACCGCCGACCGTCGGGGGCAGATCGCGGTGGTAGATGCGCTCGTTGAAGACGAGCACACCGGACGATCCCGGTCCGCCGAGGAACTTGTGCGGGGACAGGAAGATCGCATCCAGTGAGGGATCGCCACCCTCCGGACCGGGAGCCGGATTCATGTCGATGCGGACATAGGGGCCGCTGGCGGCGAAGTCGAAACAGGCAAGGGCGTCGTGGGCATGCAGGAGGCGGGCGATCTCGTGCACCGGTGAACGCCGCCCGGTGACGTTGCTGGCCGCGCTGAAACTGCCGATACGCAGGCGGCCCTGGTAACGGGGATCCTTCAACAGCGATTCGAGATGGGCCAGGTCCACTCCGCCGTCCTCACTCAGATCGACGGTGATGACCTTGGCGAAGCCCTCCCTCCAGGTGAGATCGTTGGAGTGATGCTCATAGGGTCCGACGAAGACCACCGGTTCATGGTCGCGCAGATAACGTGCATACGATTCATGATGCAGATGGCCCAGATGATCGCGCATGAAGGTGGTGAGCAGATGACGGGTCGCCGGGGGGAAGGCCACACCGACGATCTGCTGCAACTTGTCGATCGCGGCGGTCGCGCCGGTTCCCACCGCGATGATGCGGCCGTGGGGACCGGCATGGACCGCTTCCTTGATGGCCGACTCGGCCTCGTGCAGCAGTTGCGTCATGCTGCGTCCGGTCACGTCGTCCTCGGTATGGGTGTTGGCGTAGTGCCTCTGCAGACCCATGAGATACTCTTCGATGAACCGAAGACCCCGACCGCTGGCGGTGTAGTCGCAATAGATCAGCATGCGCTGACCGAAGGGCGTATCGAAGGACGAGTCGACGCCGACGATCTGCTCCCGCAGGTAACTGAAGTCGAGATGGGGTAGATCCATGGATGACCGGTGAGGAAACGGGGGAGAACTCCGGCCGCCGGCGTCTCCTGACGAACGGCGATCCACAGGAAGCTAGACCGTCCGCCGGTTCAGATCAAGACATGGTGAAAGCCCTGGCCACCCCCGGAAGAGGTGGCTATCCTCCAGATTGGCGTCCGTCGGTGAAAACAGCCGTTTCCAAACGGCTTCGCCACCAGAGGTGATCATGTCCAGAAAGAGATGGTGGGTCGTGGCCGCCGTTGCGGTCGCGATCGTTGCCTGGTTCCTCATCTCGTCCCCGCGGGAGAAACGCTACCTCCCCCCTCCTCCACCTCCAGTGGAGATCCGCACGCTCTCGCCGCAGGACATCCTCACCTGGGAGGAGGATTCCACGCGGCCGGTGGTGCTGGTCACCAAGCGTGACGCCCTGCCCGGCGGCCTGTCGGCGGCCATGGTCCCGGTCTTCGTCGACTGGCAGGCGAGTGACCTGGAGCAGGACGACCCCGTCGTGATCCTGCGCAACGTCAACCACGGAGGCAACCCGATCGAGGGAACCACCGTGCTGAGAAGCGCCCGCCTGCACCTGAACGGCCTGAAGGCGGTGGATCTCATCATGGTTCCCCTGGGCAAGGGTGGCCGCCACGCCGCGACCCACCACATGCAACTGCGCTTCATCTTCGATGAAGGACACCCCATCGAACTTCTCGACAAGCAGATCGTCGGAAAGAAGAGTTTCAACGATCTCGTGTTGTCCTGGGAGGCCTGGCGTCCTCCCGGCTCCGACTACTCCATGCTCAAGGGCATGCTGCCCAACCGTTATGCGCTCAGCCTACGGGCCTTCTCCGGGCCGCAGCGCTTTCTCGAGGACGCCCTGGCCCGGCGTCCCTGGTACGGCTTCCACCTGCGCATGCCCGGCGGCCAGGAGGGACTGCGCGAACTGCTGAAGGTGAGCCTGGTTCTCGGCGACGGGGTCGCCCGTCACGAGACCGGCAGGATCCTCCAGGAGGGTGAAGAGGTCTGGGCCACCCATGCCCCCCGAGGAACCCTCGACGCCGACCAGGCCCACCAACGCTGGGAACAACTGCGGCGAAAGCTCTCGGTGGTGAAGGTCAGCGACGATCCGTGGCTGAATCTCCCGCCCCAGGACCGCAGTTACCAGACCCTGCTGCGCTCGTGTGCCAGCATGGCCCGTTATGCGGTGGTCACCGCGGCCGCTCGGCTGGCCGCCCGCGGCTTCACCGACGGGCTCAATCCCCAGCACATGCCCACTCCCCAGATGCCCCAGGTGGAGCCGTGGATGAAGGAGATCGCCGAAGCGGACCTGGGAGGTATCTTCCTGCGGGCGCCCACCGCCCTGTCCTATCTCCTCCACCACCCCGAGGTGATCCCGTCGAAGATTCCCGGCGAGCTGGATGATATGGGACTGATGCAACGCAGCGGAGAGAAGATGGAGACGGTGACCTGGTCGCTCAAGAATGGAACGCCCTATCCGTTGACCGCCCTGGTCCGCTGAGGCCTTCGATCTGGAACACCGCCTGGGAAGGCGGCGCGGCCGGTCCCGCGTCTAGCCGAAGACGTCGACGTCACCCAGACCCTCCCGGAGCACCTCGGGCTCGCCGCTGGTGAGGTCGACCAGGGTCGTCGGCAGCAGTCCTCCCCATCCCCCGTCGATCACCGCATCCACCTGTTTCTGCAAGCGCTGGCGGATGTCCTCCGGATCGGTGAGCGGATCCTCCTCCCCGGGCAGGATCAGGGAGGTGGTCATCAACGGCTCTCCCATCTCGTCGAGCAAGGCCTGGGCGATGCGGTGGTCGGGCACCCGCAGGCCGATGGTCTTGCGCTTGGGGTGCATGAGACGGCGGGGAACCTCCCGGCTCGCCTTGAGGATGAAGGTGTAGGCTCCGGGAGTGAGCGACTTCAGAAGACGATAGACCGGCGTGTCGAAGACGGCATAGACGCCGGACTCGGAGAGATCGCGGCAGCAGAGGGTGAAGTGGTGCCGCTCGTCGATCTGCCGGATCCGGCAGATCCTCGCCAGGGCACGCTTGTCCCCCATCCGGCAGGCCAGGGCGTAGGTCGAGTCGGTGGGATAGACGACGACCCCGCCGTCGCGGAGGATCTCCGAGGCCTGACGCAGCAGACGAAGCTGAGGGTTGTCCGGATGTACCCGGAAGTACTGGCTCATGGCCGGTCATCTTCGCGGCAGTCGCCTCGAAACTCAACCGGAAACCCGCCCCGGCGCTCCAGCCGGGAACACCACACCTCCGGCCACGTCCCATGCCGCGACACCGGCCTCAGCCGCTCAGAAGCTCAACTGGATTCCGAACAGACCGGCCACCCTCCAGATCTTGATGTCCGACCCGCCTCCGGGCAGGGTCAGCTCCTCCTGCCGGATGTCTTTGAAGCCCAGGTTGTGGTGATAGAAGGCCAGCTCCCCGCGCACACTGAGGTCGACACCCCGCAGCAGGGGCGCATTGGAGTGGATCACCAACCACTCCATGCCCGCCGCGAGGTGGAAGGTGTTGGGCCACATGTTCTTCCACTTGAACACCTCGGGTTTGCGCACCCAAGGGGAGTTCGGATTCTCCAGCGGGACGACCGCGCCGGTGGTGTCCGTCGCGGCCACGTTCTCCACCCGGTACCAGCTCAATCCGTAGCCGATCTTGGCGTAGGGCAGAAAGGTCCCGGTCATGATGTTGAAGCGGAGGCTGCCGCTGTACTCCCAGAAATTCAGCTCCCCCTCAGCCTTGAATGGCTCGGCCTGGGTGAGCACTCCCACCTCGAAGCCCAGGTCGCTGCGGGAATGGCGGATGGTGTTCTCGCTCACGAAGCCCTTGCCCATGAAGAAGGCCAGGGTGAACTGGTTTCCCGCCGCCGTGTCGTGGATCACCCGGGTCGAGCGGTCCTGCACCGTCGCGTCGGGATCGATCAGCAAGAGACGTGTGAAGATCTCCATGGTCTGGTCGCGGTTGAAGAGCAAGGCAGCCCAGTCCTCGGAGATGTGGTGCCACGAACGGCCGTACTCGGTACCCACGAAACGGAACGGCACCGATTCGCTCGGATAGTAGGTGGGACTCGGGGGGAAGAGGACACGGACCGGAGCCAGGACGATGCGGTCCAGCAGATCGATGGGCGGAAGGATCATCAGGGTCGGCAGGGTCAGATTGAAGAAGCCCCAACTGTTGTGGTAGTTGTCCTGAACGCCGAGGGGGAAGTGCGAGGAGAAACGGTGGGGTTCATAGAGGGCGAAGGTCCGCCCCGCCTTGGTCACGTTCCAGCCGTAGCTGTAGGTGGGTCCCACCGGCGAGAGATTCCCCGTCTCCGCGTGGGCGACGATGCCGGCGAAGGGCGACTCGGTGGCCGGATAACCCCAGCGGATGGGAAGGATCATCCACGCGAACCGGGGGCGGGTCTGGGGATCCTCCCGCACCAGGGGAACGATGCGCTCCCAGTCGGGGATCATCTGCAGACGATCGGGGGCATCGAAACGCACCATGCGCCCCCGCTTGAGCAGATCCTCGTTCTCGGGAAGATCGAGCCCCCCCTTCTCGAACCACTTGCGGTGATCGAAACGGATGGCCACCTGTTCGGTGGCTCCGCCCGGCCCGATGTCCTTGTACATGCCCGGGAAGGGATAGGTGCCGTGGGAATCGCGGTTCTTGCTTCCCGGTGAGGTCAGCAGGACGTCCAGGCCCTTGTTGTCCGCCCCGATGAGACAGATCGGATGGGTGTTGATCGTGGTTTCATCGTGATCGAACCAGGCCCGGTATCGGATCTGTTCCCAGATCTTCTCCAGACCGATCCGCTCGACCGCCAGTTGCTTCACCTGCTCCTTCCACACCTCACGCGGCAAGTAGGCGTTGGGAGAGGAGAAGTCGAGCGGCCACACCTTGTTGTGGAAGTAGTAGTCGATACGGCGGATGACCAGGGGATTGTCCACCCCGTCGGGAGCGAAACTTCCGTTGAGAATGGCCTGCAGGGTGTTCTCGTCCAGAAGACGGTCCACCGTCTTCAGTGGAGCGATGACCACATTGATGTGCTCCCAGTCGCCCTCGTGGTTGTTGCCTCCGTCGTTGAAGGGATAGAAGAACCAGTACTGCATGATGAGTTCATAGCCGATGGTCTGCTCGAAACGGTCGGTGACCTCATGGATGAACGGATGCACATAGGCCTTGATGAATGAACGGTAGCGCTGAGGCAGAGCGGCCGAGATGGCGTTCTCGTACTCCTTCTTCCAGCTCTTCGGATCGGTGCCGGGAAAGTCGAAGAACAAGACGCGGAAGGTCTCCTTCTCGGGGCGTACCGCCGCCCCCGAATAGTAGGGATCGGCGGGATGGTCGGGATCGAAGTCCTCGAGAAGCTCACTCAGATACAGATCGTCACGGTTGGCCTTCCCGTCATGTTCCTTGCCGAGATTCGACCAGTTCAGACTCTGCGTGGCCGCGATCTCCGCGCTGGGACCACCGAGCATCCAGGTGTCGACGAAGAGGGGGAAGGCCGAGCGTTGCCCCATGAAGTGCAGGAAGTCCATGGGCACGGCGGTGGTGTTCAGAACCATGAACGGAGCAAAGCGCACCGCCAGCTCATCGAGCACCTGCCCGCGCCGGTCATCGATCCCGTCGCGAGGGTCGACGTCGCGATAGCCGGCCTCGGTGGAATTACCGAAGAGATGCAAGCGCACATCGGCCTCGGTCTGGCGCACCAATCGGGGGTATTCCAGGGGAAGATAGTCGATGTATTGGTCGCGGGGGATCTCCTGCGCCCGGGAAACGACGCCGACGAGCAACTGCAGAAGGAGGAAGCCCCAGAGAAGAGCAGCCGATCGAGGACCACGGCGCAGAATGGTTGCAAGGATTCCCGTGAACCCGCCTTCAATGACATCGAGCTTCATGGCGACTCTCCCGGCCGTTCTTCCTGGACATCTCCCGCTCCCGGCGGAGGCCGGATCGATGGGAGATCGCATCTCTCCCCCAGCAGTCTATGGGCCATGCCGAGAATGCGTCCAGAGCTAAGCTGCTCGCCGCGGCGGCGACGCGCGGGAATGTACGTTGACGCTGCCCCGCGATGGGCCTAGCGTCACCGGCGATGGATCCAGGCAGGAAGATCGCCTCCGCACAGCTCCGCGGCGGAATACCGGCCAGAGGAGAGCCGCAATCGGGGATGATGAGCCCTTCGACGAAAACCGATTCGCTGTGGAGGAAATCCCCGCATTGGGCCGGGCCGCTGCTTCTGATCGTCCTGGTCCTGGTCACCTCGGCCGCCGCCGCCGAGCCGATCATCCGGTCCATCCGCTTCCAACGCGATCCCATCTTCGATGAAGAGGACTACGCGCGCCTTCCCGACTGGCCGCTGCGGGCCATGGACGCCATCCACATCGACACCCGCGAGACCTTCCTGAGACGCGAGCTCACCTTCGCCGTCGGAGACACCCTGAACACGGAAGATCTCGAAGAGACCGAACGGCGGCTGCGCGCGCTGGGCTTCCTGCGCAGCGCCGATGTGGAGATCGTGTCGTCTTCGGCGGACAGCGTCGACCTCCTCGTCCGTACCCGCGAGACCTGGACCACATCGCCGGGAATCAAATTCTCCTCGTACCAGGGTTCCACCTTCTTCGGTGTCAGTCTCACTGAACGGAACCTGCTGGGCATGGGCCGCAGCCTGAGCATGCGCTACGACACCGATCCGGACCGCTCGGGCTGGTCCATCGAGTACACGCATCCCTACCTGCTGGGAACTGAGAACCGCCTGGCCTTCCGCTTCGAGAACACCACCGATGGTGACCTGTCGTTCCTCCAACTGGGACGTCCCTGGACCAGCATCGACGCCCATTGGTACTACGACATCACCTGGAACAATTCGCAGCAGCGACCCCGCTATTCACTCGACCAGACCCACTACCTGCGTCCGTTGCTGAACGACGACATGGTCAAGGCCGGTGTCATGTGGCGGATCCGCATGGACAAGAAGAACGTGTTCCGCCTGGGCCCGAAACTCTGGTGGGAGAAGCTCCGCTTCCATCAGGAGGATTCACTGGCGATATCGACCACCCACGAGATCACTCCCTGGACCGCCGACTTCCCCGCTGACGCTCCGGAGAACCGCGAGATGCTCGCCCTCGGCGCGGTCCTGGAGTGGAAGACCCGCAACTACGAGACTTTTCGCTACGTCAATCTCATGGGACGCGAAGAGGACTTCCCCATGGGTCACGAGACCACCCTCGGCCTGGCCTGGGCCAACCGTCTGGTCACGGGCGACGTGGCCGGCCTGTACCTGGAACTCGACCATCGATTCAATCAGCACACGGGGCATTGGCTGCAACAGCTCACGTGGACCGGAAGCGGCATCATCGAGAGTTCCGGAGGAAGGAACCTCCAGACCATCGTCGACTATGAAGTGCAACTCGGACTGAAGCGGACCTTGAGGCTCGCTTCCAATCTGCGCGGGGCTTGGGGGGAACGCCTCGACAACTACCGTCCCTTCACCATGGGAAGCGACAACGGCCTGCGTTCGGCCGGATACCGGGAATTCACGGGCGACCGGCTGCTGCGTGCCAACCTCGAACTGCGTTGGGTGAAGAGACACGCGCTGCTCAACCTGGTGGTCCCCGGGGTGGTGGCCTTCGCCGACTTCGGCAATACCTGGTTCGAGCGGGACGAGGATTTCCAATGGAGGGAGATCCACGGGGCGATCGGTGTGGGCTTGCGCCTGGCCGCCCAGATGTCCACCTTCGGTTACCCCCTACGTCTCGATGTGGCGTGGCCCATGGGCAAGCGCACCGGCGCTTCCATTCCCGTGTTCACCGTGGGCACGGGACAGGCATTCTGATCACCACGGTACGTCGACCACCGCCCTCTCGATGGAGGATGACCGCCATGCCTTCGCCCAAGGCTCTCGCTGCCAAGAAACTGCGCTGGACATGCCCAAGAAGCCATTTCCCCTTCAAGACCACTGCTGCCCTGAAGCCCCTGCAGAAGGTCATCGGACAGGGAGAGGCACTCAACGCCCTGCGCTTCGGCTTGAGCAATGAGGTGACCGAACACCACGTCTTCGTGCGTGGATTGAGCGGAACCGGCCGGTCGACGCTGCTCAAGAGGATCCTGCACGAGCTGCGCTTCGATTGCCCCGAGCTGCACGATCACTGTTACGTCCACAACTTCGTCCAACCCGACCGCCCACGCCTGATCACCCTTCCTCCGGGCAAGGGTGGCGTGTTCCGCCGGCACATCGACCGCCTGGCCGAGTTCGTTCGACGGGGACTTCCCGAACTCCTCACTTCCGACTCGGTGAATGCGCGGCGCAAGGCACTGGAGGACACCGCGGAGAGACAGATGCAGTCGATCCTGCAGCCCTTCGAGAAGGCCCTGCAGCGCGTGGGCCTCGGCCTGGTGACCATCCAGACCGAGGCGATGGCCCAGAAGGCCATCTTTCCCCTGGTGGACAAACAGCCGGTGGCACCGGAGGAATTCGACCGTCTGCACGCCGATGGCCGCATCAGTGACGGTGAATACGAGAGGGTTCAGAAGAACCTGAGACGCTACACCCTGAAACTGCGGGAATTGCACGAGCAAGCGGCCGACATCCGTGAGGATTTCTCGGCCCGCATCGACGAGCTCTTCCGCAACACCATACAGGACGCGCTGGAGAGGAAGTTGAGGACCATCCGGCGCGCTTTTCCCCAGAAGAGCGTCGACGACTGGCTGAACGATCTTCTCGACGATCTGATGGAACAGCGGCTCGACCAGTTGGGCAAGGACACTTCCTTCACCCGCCTGTACCGGGTGAACGTGGTGGTCGATCGCGGCCGCACCTCCGACTGCCCGGTGGTCATCGAGAGCACCCCCACCCTTTCGCACCTGCTGGGAACCATCAACCTCGAATTCGGACCCAACGGAGAAGCGCGCGCCAGCCACATGGGCATCTGCGCTGGATCACTGCTGCAGGCCGACGGCGGGTATCTCATCCTCGAGGCCAAGGACCTCTTCGCCGACGCGGAGGTCTGGAAATTCCTGGTCCGCGCCCTGCGCACGGGGAAACTGGAGATCACCCCGCCCGACAGCTCGGGACCATTCAACGGACCCGGACTCAAGCCCGAGGCGGTGGACCTCCACGTGAAGGCGATCCTGCTGGGAAGCTCGGATGTCTACTACCTGATGGACGAGGTCGATCCCGATTTCCGCGACCTGTTCAAGGTACTGGCCGATTTCGAGGACTCCATCCCGAACAACCATCAGGGCATCCTCGACTACGCCCGTTGGGTGGCCCGCTTCGTGCGCGAGGAGAACCTCCCGCACTTCACCTGCGGAGGCGTGGCCGCGCTCATCGAACACGGGGTGCGCATCGCGTCGGACCGCGGCCGGATCACCGCCCGCTTCGGACGCATGGCCGACCTCGTCCGTGAGGCGGCCTGGCTGGCCGGCCAGGATCAGGCGCGTCACGTGGGCGAGAGCCACGTGAAGGAAGCCATTCTCCGACGGAAACTCAGAGCGGACCGCCCCGCGCGGGAGTTCCGCCGGCAGATCGCCGAGGGCACGGTCCGCATCGCCACCCGAGGAGTGGCCGTGGGCCAGGTGAACGGCCTGGCGGTCATCTCCTCGGGCGAGATGACCTACGGTTTCCCCGCCCGCATCACCGCCACCATCGGTCCGGGCTCGGCCGGGGTCATCAACATCGAACGCGAATCGGCGCTGTCGGGAGCCATCCACACCAAGGGCTTCTACATCCTCGGCGGACTGTTGCGCAATCTCCTGCGCACCGATCACCCCCTGGCCTTCGACGCCAGCGTGGCCTTCGAGCAGAGCTACGGAGGCATCGACGGAGATTCGGCCTCATCGGCGGAGATCTGCTGCCTGCTGAGCGCCTTGACCAGCGTGCCTCTGCGCCAGGATGTGGCCATCACCGGAGCGATCGACCAGATGGGCAACATCATGGCCATCGGCGCGGTGAACGAGAAGATCGAGGGTTTCTTCGACGTGTGCACCGCCCAGGGGCTGACCGGCACACAGGGGGTGATCATCCCCCGCGCCAACGCGGCCGACCTGCAGTTGCGCCAGGACGTGGTGAAGGCCTGCGCCAAGGGGAAGTTCTCGGTGTGGGCGGTGGACACCGTGCACGAGGCCCTGAACATCTTCACCGGCATGCCCACCGGACGCCGTGACCGGCGCGGGCGCTACCGCAAGGGAACCCTGCTGGCGCTGGCCATGGAACAGGCGCGCGAGTTCTGGGAGAAGGCGTCGGCCACACCGCCCTCCAGATCGGCGGGCGCGGCGAAGGAATGAACGGCCGCCGCCGATGACCGCCATCGCCGGTGACCACCGTCGTTGATGACCGCCGTTGTCGATGATCGCCGTCGCCGGTGACGCCGGCGTGGCACGGAGAACCCCCTCATCGCCCATGAAGGCCGCGGCAGGCATGAAGAGGCCCGGCCGCCCTCGGTTTCCACCACCGGACGGCCGGGCCTGGGACACCCCGGGATGTGTGGACATCCCGCGAGTTCAGCACCTGCAGACTACTTCACCAGCGTCATCTTCTTCTGCTGGACGAGATCGCCCGCCTTCAGACGATAGAAGTACACGCCGCTGGCCACGGGCACTCCGTTGCCCGCTCGTCCGTCCCATACCACGGCCCTCGCGCCGGCGGGCTGCTCCTCATCGACCAGGGTACGCACCAGACGCCCCTTCTGGTCGTAGATGCACAGGCTCACCTTGCTGCGCGCGGGCAGACTGTAGGCGATCGTGGTGCTGGGATTGAAGGGATTCGGGTAGTTCTGATCCAGAGCGAAGATCCGCTGCGGAGCGTCCCCGACCGAGGTCGGGCTCCCCACCTGGATCGACAGGTTGTCGATGGCCCAACCCCAGGCGTTCACCGACTGATCGGCGTACAGGCGGAAGCGCACGAGGATGGTGTCGCCCCAATCGAAGGTGTCCAGCAGATCGAAGCTGCGGTGGCGATACAGGGAAGCGTCGCCGGCATCGCCGTTGTTGTAGGCGACGAGCCACGCGTTGTCATCGCGGCAGTCGTAGCCGTCGAGCAGGGGCACCCAGTGGGTGCCGTCCTTGGTTCCCTCGGTGATCACGTAGTCCCAGAACCCGAAGTCACCGAAGACGGTCCCCGCATCGCCAGGCTCGACGATCACCACCTCGTCGAACTCCACCATGGCATCTGCCTTGGCCACCCGGATGGGTTTGGTCAGGGTGTAGGTGGGGCTGGAGTTGTCCGGATAGTTGTGCTGGCTGTGGATGGCCTCGTCATCGAAGCCCGGCTCGAGACGGACGGAGAACCCGTCTCCGGTGAAGTCGCCGTTGCCACCGTTGAAGTCACTCTGGTAGCTGAAGACCGGCTCGCTGATCTGGATCACCTCGACGCTCTTCAGCGGTGACTCGTAGGTGCTGCCGCCGACGTAACCGACGAGCTGGATCTCGGCCGTCCCGTTGAACAGCACCGGGAGCTGGACGAGAGGCGTGTCCCCCGCCGTATTGGCGGGCAGGACCTCCGCCACCGCTCCATTCATCATCACCCGGGTCGAGTCGTAGGCACTGCGCAGGGTGGTCTCGATGTTCAGCTCGCCGGCCGGGCTCTGGTAGAGCGCCTCGATGAGCGGGGTGAAGGTCTCCCCGACGATCATCTCGGGAATCCTCACCGTCCAGATCCCCAGACCGTGGGTGGCGATGACCACCTCGTCCTCGACGTGGGTCATCATCCAGATCCCCACGTTGGGCAGACCGTTGTCGGCCAGGTGCCACGAGGCTCCGTTGTCGGTCGACTCGAAGAGGCCGATCTCCGTACCCGCCCACAGGATGTTCGGGTCATGCGGCATCACCAGAAGATCGTACACCGCCACGTCGGGGAAGCCGTTGGTCGACGGGCCGCCGCCCGCGAAGCCAGTGATGTCCTCCCAGTGTTGCCCACGATCGGTGGTGCGCAGGATCTTCGGCCGGTCGGCGAAGGAGAAGAGCACGTAGGCGATGTCCGAATCGGTGGGGTGGGTGGCCATCCCGCTGATGCCACCCATGGTGACCGTCGTGTAGTCGGGAACGGCGTTGAAGTTCAGACCGCCGTCGGTGGACACGAAGATGGAACCGTTGGCGTCCATGCGCGCGCCGGCCCACACGATGTCCGGATCGGCCCGGGAGACCCGCACGTCCATGAACGAGGAGAAGTACCAGCTGCCGCTGGGGTTCATGTTGGCCAGGCTCCAGCTCGCTCCGAAGTTGTCGCTGCGCCATACGCCGGACTTCCCGACCGCAAACAGCAGGTCGGGGGCAAGGTTGGTCTTTCCGATCTTGGTGATGAACGGCGCCGCGCTGCTGCCGACGTCGGCCAGGCCGTTGGTGGCCGAGTCCCAGGTCTCGCCCTTGTCGGTCGAGCGCAACAGGCCGTTGTACTGATAGCCGCCGATGATGAGCATCGGGTCGTTGAAGTGCCAGGAGGTCTCGTAGCCGTCGCCGCCGATCTGGAACACCCACGGGGTCAACTCGTCCGGATCGTCGGGGGAACGCCAGGTCGAGTTGTCCTGCATGCCTCCGATGTAGGCGCTGCTACCCGGCTTCTTGTCCACCCCGTAGAACTGGGTGGTGTTCAGCCCCAGGATGGGCATCTGCCATCCGTCGTCCATATCCGTCGAATAGGCGATGCCGCCGTCGTTGGCGTTGAGCAGACGCCACGGCGTCCCTCCGTCTCCGGGCAGGACGACGAGGTTGTGATGGTCCACGTGCACGTTGGGCTGGTTCAGCTTCACGCTCTCGCGCGTGCTGGCTGATACCATGGTGATCTTCCAGAGCTGGATGCCACCCACGTAGACGATATCCACGTCGGTTGGATGGCACACGATGGTGTTGTCGTACCAGCCCTGCGCCCCTAGCCAGTTGGGCTCGCTGCCGGTGGCCTCGGTGGTCTTCACCCAGTTGGCACCGCCGTCGGTGGAGACCCACAGATTCGAGGCGCCCGACGAGCCTTCGGCGGCAGCGTAGATACGGTTGGTGTCGACCGGCGACACGGCGATCTCGAAACGGCCGGGAAGGTCGGTGATACCGTTGCTGCTCACGACCCAGGTGCTCCCGGCATCGGTCGACTTGAGCACGCCCTTCTCCTGCATGCCCGCGTACAAGGTGTTGAAGTTCTGCGGGTTGGCCTTGAGATCCTGCACCTTCTTGGGACGGCCCCAGCCTCCGGCCTCGTTGCTGGTGAAGGCCGCGGTCCAGGTCACCCCCCCGTCGGTCGACTTGAAGATGTTGGTGGTGTCCTCCAGCTCCAACTTGTAGCGCCCGACGTTGGCCGCGACGATGACCACATCGGGATCGTCGGGATCGACGAGGATGCGGGCGATGTTGTTGAAGCGCGGATCGTCCAGGGTGCTGGCCAGCGGCGTCCAGCTCAGACCGTGATCGACCGACTTGAGCATGCCGTTGCCGTTCATCGTGTCGATGTTGAAGAAGCTCTCACCAGTGCCCGCGTAGAACACGTCCGGATGGTTCTTGCACTGGACGATGGTCGAGGTGGCGTAGCTCTGTGGATCCGTGGTCACCCGCGTCCACGTCGCGCCGGCATCGGAGGTCTTCCAGATGCCGCCGCCGACCGAACCGACGAACCACGTGTTGCCGGTGGGGTCGGAGACATCGACCACCAGTCCACGCGCACGGCCGGCCACGTTGCCCGGTCCCCGCTCGACCCAGTTCAGCGGAGTTCCCGCCTTCGTCGAGATGACGCGGGCCTTGGAGAGTTCGATCTGCTGGTAGCCGGGACGGTACTCCGGAGCCGTCCGGTCCGCGGGAACCTTCATGTCATAGAGGATCCGGGCGAAGACGTCGGGCTCATCCTGCCCGGCCTCCTCTTCCTCCCGGGCATCCCGGTCCTCGAACCTGGCATCGGGCTCGAAGGCCTTGGTCGATCCTTCCACGTCATGGTCACGCAACTCGGCCACGCCCGGATGCAGGAGGGATCCGGCGCGGGGCAGGGCAAGGAGAACGAGGGAGAAGAGGGCCAACCAGATCAGGCCCGTGAGGCGTCCGTTCGATCGCATGGTGCCGCTTTCCTTGGGTGTTGGGAGCAAGGGTCCATCTCGGCGCGTCCACAGCGCGTCGGAGACGGGAAACCGGGCGAGAGTTCAGGGATGTCCACCGGCTTCAGGCTGGATTATACTCCTTTCCGGACGCGCTCTTCAATGAGGCTGTGGCCGGCGGGGGCCGCGGAAAGCCCCCCGTGGAGCCGATTTCCCTGTGATTCCCCCCGCTTGCACGGAGTGTGGACATGGACATGCCCTACCGCCGCCTGGGCCGAAGCGGGCTGAAACTGTCGGCCTTCTCGCTGGGTTCATGGGTGACCTTCCACTACCAGCTCGACGACCGCCGGGCCCTGCAGTGCATGCAGGAGGCCTACGAAGCCGGAGTGAACTTCTTCGACAACGCCGAGGTCTACGCCGAGGGACGCTCGGAGGAGATCATGGGCCGGGCCCTGAAGGAGCTGGGCTGGCCCCGCGACAGCTACTGCGTCTCGTCCAAGGCCTTCTGGGGCGGCGACCGACCGACCCAGAAGGGACTGTCGGCCAAGCACCTGCACGACGCCTGCCACGCGGCGTTGCGGCGCCTGCAGGTGGACTACCTCGACCTCTTCTTCTGCCACCGCCCCGACCCGGATACCCCGATCGAGGAGACCGTCCGGGCCATGGACACCCTGGTGCGTCAGGGCAAGGTGCTCTACTGGGGGACGAGCGAGTGGAGCGCGGTGGAGATCATGGAGGCGCACAAGGTGGCCCGTGAGTGGGGCCTCACCCCGCCGGTGATGGAACAACCCCAGTACAACATGTTGCACCGCGAGCGCGTCGAGGCTGAGTACCGCCATCTGTACGAGACGGTCGGACTGGGAACGACCATCTGGTCGCCGCTGGCCTCGGGCATCCTCACCGGCAAGTACAAGAACGGTATTCCGGAGGGCTCGCGGATGACCCTCCCCGACTACGAGTGGCTGAAGAAGCAGATTCTCTCGGACGAAGGCCGTCGGAAGATCGCCACCGCCGCCGCGCTGGAACCGGTGGCCGAGGATCTGGGCGTGAGCCTGTCGCAGTTGGCCCTGGCCTGGTGCCTGAAGAACCCCCGGGTGAGCACGGTGATCCTCGGCGTCTCGAAGGTCGAGCAGTTGCACGAGAACCTCCAGGCGCTGGAGGTGGTCGATCGCCTCGATGACGAGGTGATGGAGCGCATCGAGGACATCCTGCAGAACAAGCCGGCTCCGCGGCCGCGGTATTGAGGTGAAACGCTAGCTGGCTTGCTGTGCAGTGGCGCCATGCCATGGTGATGTATGAATGGGGCGATTGACCGCCGTAGGATGCCAGACGGGTCACTGGGGTCACAAATTATTGCACGCTCAAACGTGCTCTTCGCACCTGTGGAACGTCACCATCTTCCGAGAAGATGAACACTCTTCCCTCTGCATCCTTCCCAACCACAATCTTGAAACCTTTCAACACCGTGCGGGCCAACAGCTTCAAGTGATCATCATAGAGTGTCAATAGGGTCTCTCTGTTCTCCTGTTCCTGTATCCCACGGATTGCGCAGTTGAGCAAACGATTGCCAAGACACGTGATCTCCACTGATGAGCTTGTCAAACCCATCCTGAAAGTTTTCTTCCCATACTCCGGCTCCGGAGGCAGTTCAACGAAACCCTCGCCACCTTCGACGCTTTCGAAGACCTTTTCTCCAGTAGGCTTGAAGATAACCACTTGGTAGGGAGCTTGCTGCGTGTATGCAACCATCCCATTGTACATGAGATCCAAACTGCCCCCTCCAACGAAGGATTCCGTTCGCGCATCAACATCCCGACCAACAGCATAGGAATGCCCGAATGAGTTGATGTACTCTCCCGTCGAAGAATACACATCGATCACCGTCTGTTCCAAAATGTCCAGAACAGCAATGAAAATCTTTCCATCTCTTGCCACGCGGATCGACTTGGCGTCTCCGTCAGGATGAAGGCGGCGAAATTCCCTGACAAAATCTCCCTCAGTGGTCCAGATGGTCACACGACCACCTGGACCAGCAAAATACAGCTCATCACGACCACTGATGGTCATGCTGAACGGAAACATCAGCTCACCTGGGCCCTCTCCAACTGATCCGAAGACATCGACAAGTTCACCTTCTGGGGAATACTTCTGGATCTGTTGAAAGCCCAGGTCGGCAATATAGATGAAATGTTTGGAATCTTCGACAACTCCTGAGACGACGCCTATCATCTCACGAACCTCATCGCCAAGCACCATGTCTTCCTCAAGCACGATGGATGGGAAGCTCGATGCCAACGCTGGTCTTTCGGACGGGATAGCCCAAAGCAACATGAATGCCAGACATGTGATGGATACGCCTCGCAATGGCCAACTCCTTTCAGACGTTAGACCCAAGTCTACCAACTGCTCACGAGATGACTAAGCTCTTGCTCATCATCCCTGAACCTGTCCGTCCTTGTTATGAACCAATAAGCCACCAGCACAGAACGTATTCGGCCCAGAGGTGTCGATGTTATATACCCGAACCGCCTTGTTGATCTTGATGAGAGATTTGATTCTCACCGATGATCCATCTGACGCAGTGAGCACATCCCCGATTCGAAGATCCTTTGCCGGAACCCACCGCCCACCCACCTTGAATGGATGCTCTCCCGTAACACCTAGGTCGCCGTTGATCCGGTAGTATCCGTCAAATGATACGGATTTGTATGTGCGGGTTACTCTTGCCTCAACCAACATTCCTGCTTCATCTTGTGTAAGAACCGTGTCACCTTCGCGAAGCGCGAAAATCGGAATCAGTCCTCTGGCAGTGAGAATACGCGTAGTGGCCAAGAAGCAGCCCCCACCACAACAATCCCTTGATCCAGAAAACAAGCAGGAGTTGCCAGTAGTTTGGCACAATTCCGCCTGGCAACCACCAGTACAGTAGACGTGTCCATCCCGTGCTGTACAGGTGGTACAGCTTGCCACAGAAAGACTCGGAACTATGGAAAGTCCTACAAGGATGATCAGCTGGGCAAAGGAAGGAAGGAAGGAAGGAAGGGGTTCAGGATTCTCGCTTTCATCGTGTACTTCCTGCGTGGAAGGCGAGAAAACCTACTGAATTCTACTGGGACAACTACAACTAATGCCAAGTCATGTCAATGGAGGAAGCAGCTCCGGCTCTTCCTCGGTCTGTATCTTGATCTTGACGTGATACGGCAACAGATACGTATTCCAGAAAACGGCCGCACTCTGGGCCAGCACACAAAAATGTACGCATTGAGAATACCTTGGTGCATTCACAAGAACATGGATTCCTCGGTCAGCCCCACCGCCTTCAGTGACCACGACCACAGCTCGGCCTGCAAGCGGCGGTCGTGGCTCTGCGGTGACGACTCCGCCTTGGACATCTTGTAGAAGTAGCGGCCGGTGGTTCCCTCGAGTTCGGGATCGCCAGCCAGCCTCACCACTGCGTCACTTCCCTCCTCGACCCGCCCGGAGAAACGGGTGACGATCTTCCACAGCCACGAGGCCACCCGCGAATGTCCGCGGGCGATGCCGGTCGGCAGTGTCCCCGGGTGCAGGGCGTTCACGTCGATGCGACGGGGGGCGAGACGGCGGGCCAGCTCGTAGGTGAAGAGAACATTGGCCAGCTTCGAGCGCGCGTAGGCGTCCCACATCGAATAACCGTCTTCGAGCGTCATGTCCTCGAAGTCGAATCGACCGCGGGTGTGGGCCACCGAGGCCAGGTTGACGATGCGCCCGCCGGACGGTATCAGATCGGCCAATGAGAGGGTCAACAGGAAGGGGCCGAGATGGTTCACCGCCAAGGTCCACTCATGGCCCTGGGAGCTGAGGCGCCGGCGACGCTGCAACACTCCGGCATTGTTCACCAGGACATCGAGTCGGGAGTGACGGCGGCGGAATTCCTCCGCCGCGCGGTGTACCTGTTCGAGATCGGAGAGATCGCAGAGCAGGATCTCCGGTGATTCGAGACCGCCCGTGGCTTCAATCCACGCACGGGTGCTCTCTCCCCTCTGCGGATCGCGCACGAGAAGGGTGACCCGGGCACCCCGGCGCGCCAACTCGCGGGACGCGAGACGCCCGATGCCCGAGCTGGCACCGGTCACCAGGACCACTCGACCGGAAAGAGGAGCGGCAGCGGAATCGATCATGCGCTCAACGTGCGCCGAGCGGGGCCGAAGATCCAGCGGAATCCGCCGGCCGGTCGTTGCCCTCCCTGCTCCGCATCCTCAAGTCGTTGGTGAAGGAAGCCAGTGTCTCCTCCAGGGTGTCGTGGATCTTCATGACCCGGTACAACTGGATCAGGTGCAGGAGATTGCGCACCCGTTCGGTGTTGACCACCAGCTTCAACACGCCGCCCTCCTCACTCAGGCGGGTGTGGGCGCCGATGATCATGCCGGCACCGCAGGAAGAGACGTACTTGACTCCACTGAGATCGAAGATGAAGAGCTTGCGGCCCTCTCCCATGAGCTTGCGGTGAAAGGCGCGGAAGGTGTCGGCGTCGGGGCCGCCGGTCATGTTGCCGCCGAAGGATATGACAGTGATGGGACCTTCCTCGTGGGCTCGATAGTGCATCGTGGACTCCTCGTGAGGGGTGAGGCGCAGATGACCGCAGCGATGGATGGCCCTTCTGGTGGGCGGCCGACTCGGGAGCCGGGGACGCTCCGCCCGATGACGCGGTCTCTCTTCCCTCAGACGACAACGAAGACCACCATCCCCCCAAGATCACCCAGGCACCGGGATAAGAGCCGTACACATGTGCGCATGCCATGGGTCCACCTCTTGATGACGGCGGCCTCAGACCAGCCGCATGCCCTCGAATCCCTCCCAATGGTGTTCGCGGATCGACTGGACGACCCGTTCGGCGGCATCGACCGCGGAGCGGCCCGCCTCGGCGTCAATCGCCGGGTTGCGTCCCTCACGCACACAGGAGAGGAAGTACTGCAGCTCGGCCCGCAGCGGTTCTTCCTCTTCCATCTGCAGGGGCTGCATCTTGACCAGGGCGAGGTAGTCCAGATCGGAGAGATCCTCCCCGCGGGCCAGCTTCTCACGTACCGCGTCGATCGAGGCACGGTTCTCCGTGGTGGAGATGGCCATCCCGCTGCGGCGTGCGAAGTCCAGGGTCACGTAGACCTTCTCGCTGAAGACCCGCAGTTTGCGTTCGGTCTTCATCGCCAGCCGTGAAACAGTGAGATTGGCCACGCAGCCGTCCTCGAACTCCAGCCGCGCGTTGGCCACGTCCTCCTTGTCCGACAGCACGCCGACTCCCACCGCGTGCACTTCCTTCAAGGGCGAACGCGAGAGCATCAGGACGATGTCCAGATCGTGGATCATCAGATCGAAGACCACGCCCACATCGACCGAGCGGAAACTCATGGGTGCCACCCGGTCGACCTCGATGAAACGCGGACGCAGATCCATCTCCGTCACCGCCCTCACGGCGGGATTGAAGCGCTCGGTGTGACCGACCTGGCAGATGGTGGAATGCTCGGCGCTGAGCGTGGCGATGGCGGCCGCATCGGCCGAGGACGCTGCCAGAGGCTTCTCGATGAGACAGGCGACGCCGCGAGGCAACAACTCCTCCGCCGCGGCCAGGTGATGGGTGGTGGGGGTCGCGATGCTCACCGCGTCGAGCGAGGGATGTTCGCGAAGGAGTTCCTCGAGGGTGGCGTGGGCTCGGCAGGAGAACTCGGCTGCGAGGGCCGAGCGGCGTTCGGCGTCGGCATCGGCCACGGCGACGAGATCGACCCCCTCGAGTTCGTGATAGATCCGCGCGTGGTGGCGGCCCATGCGCCCCACCCCGACCACTGCCACCTGAAGTCTCGCGTTCTCCTGCTTCATCGGCTCGCGCTCCTGATCTTCGCTTCCAAGCCCATCACGGCAAGCGGTGGACGTCCCGCGACTTCACCGCTGCCGCGTCCTCCGCAGATCTCCACCCCGAACCGCCCGCCGGCGGCGGGTCACAATCGTTCCAGTACGCGCTCGAAGTCCTCCGGCAGGGAACTCTCCAACAGGATGTCATCGATCCTCAGGAGACTGGCGTGCAAGAGATGGCGCTGCACCGGCACCGGATCGTCCGGCGGACCGTACAGACGGTCGCCCAGCAGGGGGTGACCCATGTGGGCCAGGGTGGCGCGGATCTGATGGAGGAAACCGCTCACCGGCCGGGCCTCCACCAGGGTGGCCCGGCGGAAGACCTCCAGGGGTTTCAGCGCCGTCGCGCAGGTGCGGCAACCCTTACCACCCTCGCCCAGGGGCTTCACCTCCACCTTGGCCGGCTTGTGGCGGGCGATGCGCAGGTCGAACTCGACCTTCACCGGCCGCTCCAGTCTTCCGTGCACCACCGCCTGGTAGACCTTCTCGGTGCGGTGGGCACTGAACGCCGCCCGCAACTGCTTCCACATCTTCTCCTCGAGGGCGAAGAGCAGGATACCCGAGGTATCGACGTCGAGCCGGTGGACCACGCCACTGCGCAGACCTCCTTCCCCCACGCCCATGATGCCGGCGAAACGCGAGGCGACGAAGTTCAGGGCGGTATCCCTCTCCCCCTCGCTGAGAGGATGGACGGGCATGCCGGCCGGCTTGTCCACCGCCACCCATCCAGAACCCTCGCCGAGGATCTCCAGTTCGGGCCCCTGGTACTCGGCCACCTTCTCCTGTCCCTCTTCGCTGAACGATTCCACCTCGACCTTCCACCCGGCCTGCAGGGCCAGGCCCTTGCTGGCCGTCCGCCCCTCCACGCGCACCTGTTGCCCCTCCAGGAGACGTTGGGCCGCCCGGCGGGACAGCCCCAGATGCCGCGTCAGATAGACGTCGAGACGAAGGCCGGCTTCGGCCTCGGTCACGGTGAGGGTGTGCAGTCGGGAAGCCATGACTCCATCTTGGTGGGCCGCCGGCGGACATTCCACCCCTTTTTGGGCGCCGGCGGGAGCGGCCTTGTGGAGCGGGCCGGGTCGCCCTAGCATGGAAGATCTCCGCGGGCCGCCGCCCGCCAGCTTCCAGCCCTGAGGAGGAACCGTGAAACGCTTCCTGTTGATTCTGTCGTTCCTGGTGCTCGTGGCAGCGCCCGTGGCGCCCCCGGTCGCGGTGGCCGGGAAAATTCCCGTCAAGAGCCTGACCGATCTGCCGGTCCGTTCCTACTCCATCACCGGTTCGGTGAGCGAGATGCTCGACGACGAAGCGGCCATGAAGGATCTGGCGGAGAAGGTCCGCGCGGACATCGAGTCGATGCTCGAGAAGTACGACATCAAGGATGACGCGACGCTCAAGAACCTCTACCGCACCCTGGCCACCCTCGACCTCATGGAAGGACGGAACGAGGAGGCCCTCGCCTTCATCGACAAGGCCAAGGAACTGGAGACGAAGGAATCGGCCCGCCTGATGGCCGGCATCTCGGTACGCGCACTCATCGCGGCCCGGAAGGCCGGACCCGAGGGCTCCGACGCCTACCGGCAGACCTACCGCCAGACGCTCCAGGAAGAGCTGGAGGCCCTGCCCTGGGATGTCGTCCAGGACGACGTCCAGCAGCAGAAGGGCATGACCGAGATCCTCTCGGCGAATCTTCTCAAGGGGATGATCGCCTCGCAGATCGATCCCATCGTGGCCCAGTCGCACGAGCTGAGCGGCGATCTGGCCGACCGGGTCCTCGGCATCGCCTTCGCATTGCAGACCATCATTCCCCTCCAGGAGGAACGGATCGCCGCCTACAGCGCGGTGGTCGAGGCCCACAAGGAGGAGAAACCGAACATCTGGCCCGAGCGCGAATGGACGCTGAGCGAGGACGAGCACCTGACCCCGGTGGTGATCGGCATCTGGGATTCCGGAGTCGACATCACGGTCTTCCCCGACCAGCTCTGGACCAACCCCAAGGAAACCGAGAACGGCAAGGACGACGACGGCAACGGATTCGTCGACGACCTGCACGGCATCGCCTTCGACCTCGACGGCGAAGTGAGCCCCTACCTCCTGCACCCGCTCGGTGACCAGGAGGGCAAGGTCGACACGGCCATGCACTACATGAAGGGCCTGATGGACCTGCAGGCGGCCATCGACAGCAAGGAAGCCGCAGAGTTGCGGAGCTACCTCTCGAAGCTGCCCGCCGACGAGGTCGACGCATTCATGACCTCGCTGAGCTTCGTCGGACTCTACGCCCACGGCACCCACGTGGCGGGCATCGCCCTGCGGGGAAACCCCTACGGACGCATCCTCGTCGACCGCATCACCTTCGACTACCACTCCGTTCCCGCTCCGATCACCAAGGAACGGGCGCTGCGGCACGCCGCCTCGTACGCCGCCTCGGCCGAGTACTTCAAGAAGGCCCAAGTGCGCGTGGTGAACATGAGCTGGGGCTGGTCGTTCAAGGAGATCGAATCGAGCCTGGAGGCCAACGGCATCGGCAAGGACGCCGAAGAGCGCAAGGCCATGGCCGAGGAGATCTTCGGCATCCTCGACGAGGCCCTGCACGCGGCGATGGCCTCGTGCCCGGACATCCTCTTCGTGGTCGCCGCGGGCAACGCCGATTCCGACGTCGGTTTCCACCGGAACATCCCGTCGTCGTACGAACTGCCCAATCTCCTGGTGGTCGGCGCGGTCGACCAGGCCGGTGAGCGCACCGGTTTCACCAGCATGGGCAAGAACGTGGTGGTCTACGCCAATGGCTTCGAGGTGGAGAGCACCGTGCCCGGTGGGAAGAAGATGAAGATGTCGGGAACCTCGATGGCTTCCCCCAACACCCTGAATCTGGCGGCGAAGATGGTGGCCTACGACCCCACCCTGACCCCGCAGCGGATCATCGAGCTCATCGAGAAGGCTGCCGACCAGCTTCCCGACCAGCCCGAGTTGAAGCTGATCAACCCCAAGGCGACGGCGGAGCTGTTGATGAAACACTAGGAAGATCTTCCGGGGCGGCCGGATGCCCACCCCCCGGGGGCGGGGATCCGGCCGCTCCTGCCGGCGAGGCGCGGCTCCCCCTCCGCTGAATCATTGACCCGGCGGGGGGGAAGTGGTGTACTTCTCCGGCGGAATCCCCCGGTTTCTCCCCTGGAGAACCCGCATCTTCACCCGGCGGATCCGAGAGGACCGCCCCAAGCGACAAGGAAACGGACGATGCACCGGCGAATTGCTTGCATGACCCTCGTGATCCTCCTGCTGGCGGCAGGCAATGCTTCCGCCGATCTCAGGCCGGGTACCTCCCTCCTCACGATCGACGGCTCATACGTGGGCATGGTCACCAGCCCGGCCGCCCAGACCAGCTTCGGCCCGGGCGGAACCTTGAGTTGGGAGAAGGTCAGTTCCAACGCGAACTGGACCGCCGGCTTCCGCTTCCACTACTTCACGGTCGAGGAAGACTATACCGGACCCGAGGAACAGGATATCCACGGCGAGTACAACAACATCCTGCTCCAACTCACCGGACGTTATTTCCTCGACTTCAGCGGCACCTTCCATGGTTATGCCGGGGTGGGCTTCGGCTTCCGCTTCGCCACCTACACCATCACCACCGACGGCGACCCCTACGAGGACAGCGAGAACAGTTTCAGCCTGTCCCTGCCGATCGGAGTGGACATCCACTTGACCGATCACGTCTTCCTCAACCTCAACTACACCTTCAACTACCTCTCCGACACGAGTTACCTGCGCCACGACATCGTCAACAGCTATCAGGCCGGAATCGGATTCCAGTGGGGTGGGCAGCCCGAGGCGGAAGAGGTGGCTCCCGACGGCACCGTACCGGTGGAGGAAGGCTCCTCAGCGACGGGCGGAGGACGTTGACCGCGCGGACCGGCGAAGAAAGCCACCGCGCCGACGGGCGGGGGGCGTTGACCTCACTGCCGTCTTCGGTTCTCTAGAGATTCCAGCAGAGATAGAAGCGGACTTCCGGCGAGCGTGAGCTCGTGTCGGGGAAGTTCTTGTAGCGTGCCTCGGAGAGGTACAGCAGGTAGTCGACACCGATCCCATAGTAGCGCTTCAATGGAAGCTCGAAGTGGAACTGGGTGATGCTGACCCAGTGATCGGCCCGGTTGCCGTTGATCGTGCTGATCCAGTACTGCTCGTGTTCGATGCGGAAGAAGTTCCAATCGGGTCTGCCCAGGGATATGTTCAACTTGAAGCCGGCTCCGGGACCGTAGTCGTACTCGCGTCCGGAGAAATTCTCATAGTCGGACTGCACCGCTCCGAGCAGGATGGCATTGGCGTAGAGTTCGGCCTCCAGACGATAGCCGCTGGGCGTATCGAAGCGGGAGATGTACGCGCCCCCGACGCTCTGGCCTCCGAACTCGTAGGCGTTGTTGTTGATGTAGTCGAAGTGCTGGTAGCCGGCGATGACATGCCTCGATCCCTCTCCACCCTTGAGCTCCTTCTTCAACAACATCCCGCGGCCGCGCACCCAACCCAAGGAAGCCTTGTCACCGAAATTGAGCTGGGCCTCGAAGTGGAAGTGCTCGAACGGCTTGTTCACGTTCTCGTCGAAGATGTCACCGTAGTCGAACTTGGCCTCGACGAACACGCGGGTGGTGTCCGAGTCCCAGACCTTGTCCTCGCCCAGCATCCTCAGACCGCTGTAGAGCCGGGCGTCCCCGCTGCGCGGAAGGCGTTCGGGATCGTTCGCATGGACCTTGAATGTCTCGCCGCTGAAGAGGCGCGTCACTCCGCGCATGGGATTCAGGGCGAAGGCCCCGATCTCCCGCCAGGTACGCCCCGCCCCGGTCGCCGTGTTGTCCAGGACCATCGACGACAGACGCCAGAGGGACTCTCCGAGGAAGGTCCCCCCCACGCTGGTGGCGATCCAGTCGTTGATCGCCGGATGGTGGGTCTCCCCGAAGAACTCCCACATGAAACTGCCCGCGAAGGCGAAGGGGATCGACTCCCAGTAGGAGTAGCCGTTGGAACGCCCGGCGTTGAAATAGAGGTTGCCGTGGTAGGGATGGGAGAACTGATTCGTATTGAAGTGGTTGTCGTCCCATTCGAAGCCGTTGCGGATGTTCTCCGACCACGAATTGAAACCGATCCGGAATCCGGCTCCGCCGCCCGAGCGGACATAGCGGTCATAGGACCACACCAGCAGATTGGCGCCGAAGACCTCCATGGCGGCCCGGCCGAAGTGCTTGTCGGTGTCCCAGTGGAGCAGGGTGTCCGGGAAGACCGGACGCGGCGAGGTGAGCACCGAGTCGCGGAGGGCGAGGGGCGAAGAGGGCGAAGACCCGGGCTCATCCGTCTGTTGGGCCAAAACCGGATGATCCGCCCACAGCACGGCCAGAAGGAATGCGGCGAGCACGATCGCTGCAGCAACGGGAACACGAAGACGGAAAATGCCGGTTCTGCAGTACATCAGAAGATTCCCACCCCCGCGAAGAGAAGACCCGTGGTCCGGGTGGGTGCATTCAGACTGTACTCCTCCCAGTTCGTATCGATTCCCAGGCCCACGAAGTAGAGCCCGCCGTCCTGGCTGCGGCGCTCGGCCATGGCCCTCACTTGAAGAGCATAGTGCAGCCGGTTGTTCTCCTTGGGGTTGTCCGTCGGTTGGGGAATGATGTGGACGAATCCCAGATCCGTCCCGAGATACCACTGATTCCCCAGAGAGAAGTCGTAGCCGTAGTTCCAACGGACGAACACCGTGTCCTTACGCTGCTCCACCTGGTCCCAGAAGCCGATCGACAGGATGGAGTACCAATGGTGCACGAGGGTGCGGACCCCCAGGTTCAACAGGGCCTTGTCCTCGACGAAGAGCAGCGCGTCGGCCCGGCTGTCCTCCACCGAGCTGTTGATCAGTCCGACGGGAATGCCGTCCATGCTGTAGCTCCGGTTGACCACGCCCAGTTGCAGCCCCTTGACGTCGCGGGCGACATTGAAGCCCCCGACTTGCACTCCTTCGATCTCGTAGGCGAGGTTGCTCAGACCGGCCTGGACGCCGAAGACCTTGTGATTGGTATGGTTCAAGAGGCCGGACAACTGCAGGCCGTGGAAATCGCCACCGGTGATGTTGGCCACCGCCGAGTACTGGAGAAAGGCCCCGTCCCCGTCATTGACGTTCAGCACCGAGGAGACCTGGACCCCGCTGAATCCCTTGCCGGTGTAGTTGAAGAGGAAGCCGTACTGGACACCCTGCAGATGCGAGAGCTGGTAGTTCACCAGGCCGGCGAACTGGATCCCCCTGGTCTCACCCTGGACATAGTTGAGCAGGCCGGAGGCCTGGAAACCTCCCATGTCGCCGCCGACCCAGGCGACACCGCCGTTCAACTGAACGCCCAGCACGTTACGGCCGGTCACCGAGACCACGCCGTTGAGATCGACGCCATCGACCTGGCCGACCTGTCCGTAGATGGCGGAGAGACGGAAATTGGTGGAGATGTCCGGATCCTGGTTCGTGCTCACCGGATAGAAGATGGATAAATTGACCAGATGGTGCCCCTCCGCCCGGCAGTCGGACGACGGAGCGCTCAAGACCAACACCAACACCAGCACGAAGACGCCAACGACACCGCAAAGACGACGCAAGAGGTGAATGGAAGAACGGAGATTCACCGTAGGAGAGCCCTCCGGAAACCAATGGAACGGTGCAGCGCAGATCGCCCGATCCCATCCGATGATGGGATCGATACTACAGAAAACCCCCCGGCAGGCAACAGAGAAATGGGAACGGAGGGAACAATCTCACAGGAGGTGGTTTTTTCTGCTGGCCATCCCGCCGGAGGCTCTCCTAGAATGGGCGCGTCATGATTCTCCGTCGTCTCTCGATCCTGTCGATCATCTGCGCGTGTGTGCTGCTTTCGGCAACGCCTGCCCACGCGCTGAAGTCGCACGGGCGTGCGGACCAGAACTGGCTGGTCGGTGTCTCCTGGGGAATCGGCCAGGCCCATTACACCAGCGGCACCGGAGACGAAGCCACCCTGAAACGGGGCGCCGCACCCCAGATCCGCTTCGGCTACCTGGTCTCCACCCACTTCCTCGCCGCCTTCGAGTACGAGGGATGGCTCTTCGAGGAAGGCAATGTCACGGAGAAGGTGCGCCGCAGTTTCCAGGCCGCCACGATCGCGCTGAGTTGGTTCCCCGGCGGGGACCGTCCGGGATGGGGTGGACTCTACCTTCGGGCGGGCGCGGGGATCGGCTGGGGAGGCATCGCCCACGTCGACCTGGTGCCGGATGAGGAAGGTGAACTCATCCAGACCAACAGTCGGCGTACCGACGAATCCGGTCTCGGCCTGGTCTTCGGAGTGGGTTACGAGTTCCGTCTGGCCAGGCAGTTCTCGGCCGGTCTGGCGATCACCGCCAGTCATCTGTCGCTGCAGGCCGAGAACTACGAGAGCGCCTGGACCCTTCCTCTGACCATGACCCTGGGCTGGTACTGGTAGATACAGGGATCTGCTGGGAACGGAAGGGGCCGCCGGCAGTACACCGACGGCCCTTCTCACTGCCAAGTGGGAACGCTTCGGCGTCTACCCCGATTTCTTCACCAGGGCCTGGAAACGCTCGAGCTGCTTCTGGTAGTACGCGTTGCCCGGATCGCTCTCGATCGCCTGCCGGGCGAGCTCCACCGCCTCCTCGGGATGGCCGCGCAGATTGCAGATCTCGGCCGCGGTATCCAGGACCGCCGCCTTCTGTGAACCGTCCGTCGCGATCTCCACCCCGCGGCGGGCCAGTTTCTCCGCCCGCTCCAGATCGATCTTGTTCTCGAAACACCACCAGGCGTACTCGTTCAGGCCGTCGGCGTTCTCCAGCCAACCCGCGGGCATCGAGTCGTACTTGAGCTGGGCCGCCTTCTGCGGGTCCTTCTCCACGTAGAGGGCATGATCGATCTCCACCCGGCGGCGCATCTTCTGCATCTTGGGATCGTCGTTGTCCTTCAGCATCTCCCAGAACTCGTCCAGGTAGCGATAGGCCAGGCTGTCCACGCCGGTGGCCTGGGCCAGATACG
The DNA here is from genome assembly GCA_029932915.1 of Candidatus Krumholzibacteriia bacterium. GTDB lineage: Bacteria > Krumholzibacteriota > Krumholzibacteriia > JAJRXK01 > JAJRXK01 > JAOZPE01. Next base: position 43,051 of record JAOZPE010000006.1, on the reverse strand, counting down.
ACTGGGCGGCATAGACCTGGGCCTTCTCCTCGTCGCTTCCCTTGGCCATCACCTCGTCCGCGGCGGCCACCAGATCGTCGACGGTGAAGGCCCCCTGCCGGAAGCCGTAGAACTTGGAGTAGAAGATCTCCATCTCGTAGCCGCCGCCGGCCAGCTCGGAGGCCTTCTGGTACCACTCGGCGGCCTTCACCTGGTCACTCGCAGCCGCAGCGGCGTTGGCCAGCGTCTCGGCATCCGCGGCGGTGGGATTCTCGGCGAAACGCTCCCGCTTCTGCTTCAAGGTCGTGGGATCGCTCAATCCCTTCTCCAGTTGCTCGACGAAGCTCTCGGGCGTGCCATAGCCCACCCACCGGTAGATGGGCTCTCCGGTGGCGTCGGCCAGCAGGTAGTTGGGAAAGGAGCGCACTCCATAGCGCTTGGCCAGTTCCACCCCTTCGCCCTTCTCACAGTCGACGCTGATGAAGACCACCTTGTCCAGGCCTTCCCGCAGCGCATCGGAGCTCTCCGCATCGGCCTGGAAGCGCTTGCACGGTCCACACCATTCGGCATAGAAATCGACCAGCAGCAACTTGCCTTCCATTTCCGCCTGTTGTTGAGCCTGGGCGAAGCTCATCGCTTCGTGGGTTTGCGCCCCCTTCGCCTCCTGCGCCGTCGCGGCCGCCGCCGTACCCATCAGCACCAGGATGGCCATCAGCGCGGTGATCATGCGAAGATTCCTCGAAGACATCCCATTCATCCTTTCAGGGTGAAGTCTCGTAGCTCGAATGCTCGACCATCTGATACGTACAGCCGTCGCGATTCGTTCCACCGGCCGCTTCCTCTTGGAATGGATTTCCGCCGTCGTGCATGATACGGTGAGCCCGGCTTCTCGGCCAACACCCATCCTGCCCCACGATTCCAATCTCTCCCGGATCCGACGGCGAAGAAGCCCGATGCGTTCTCATTCTCGTCTCGAAGGCCGCCCCTGTGCTGGACTTCTTCCCTATGCGCCCCCTCGCTGGCGCAGAAGCCCAGGGCGGCGGCCATGGCATCAGGAGGCCTCCCGTGAAGTGGAATCGTCTGCGATGGACCCCGTGGGTCCTCTTGCTCGGTGTCCTGGTCTGGCCGGGATGCTCTTCCGAACCGGGCCCGTTGACCGGCACCCGCGTCCCCTCGATGGCAACCCCGCCGGCGGGCGACTTCGCCATTCCGCCCGGCTACTACGACAGCGTCGACCTGAGCACCTCGATCACCTTGAGGAACAGCTTGCACGAGATCGTCAAGGACCATACGAAGATCCCCTATACCTCCACCGCCACCGACACCTGGGACGTCCTGGAACAAGCTGACCAGGATCCCAACGATCCCACGCGGATTCTCGACCTTTACATGAACGCCAGTTATCCGAAGTACGGCGGCGGCAACGACGACTACAATCGTGAGCATACCTGGCCCAAGAGCTACGGCTTCCCCAACGACAGCTCGACGAACTTCCCCTACACCGACTGCCACCATCTCTTCCTTTGCAACGACAGCTACAACTCCTCGCGCAGCAACAAGCCCTATCGCTACTGTGAGGCCTCCTGCTCGGAGAACCCCACCGTCTTCAACGACGGCGCAGGCGGGGGCAGCGGGGTCTACCCGGGCAATTCCAACTGGACATCGGGTTCCTACACCCAAGGCACATGGGAAACCTGGATCGGGAGGAGGGGCGATGTGGCTCGCGCCCTCTTCTACATGGATGTGCGCTACGAGGGCGGTACCAACGGCAATACCCATACCGCCGAGCCTGACCTCATCCTGACCGACGACGAAGCACTCATCGAAGCATCCAACACCGGTAACAACGAGCTGGTGGCCTACATGGGCATGCTCTCGGTATTGCTGCAGTGGAGCCAGGAGGATCCGGTCGACGACAAGGAACGCGCCCACAACGAAGCGGTCTATCAATACCAGGGCAACCGCAATCCCTTCGTCGACCATCCCGAGTGGATCGACTGCGTGTTCACCGGAAGCTGTGGCAGCGGAGATACCACACCGCCGGCGACCCCGACCGGGCTAGTGGCTTCGGCGGGCGACGGCGTGGTCGACCTCGACTGGGACGACAACACCGAGAGCGATCTGAGCGGCTACAACGTCTATCGTTCGGAGACCGGCGAGGCGCCGTGGACGCTGCTCAACACTTCTCTCGTCGGAGTCAGCTCGTACACCGATCAGACGGTGACCAACGGAGTCAGCTACACCTACGCGGTCAGCGCGGTCGATGACAGCCAGAACGAGTCGGGACTCAGCGCAAGCGCCTCGGCCACTCCCACCGGCGGAAGTGGAGGTGGTGGTCCACTGGTCTGGATCAACGAGTTCCACTACGACAACGTCGGCAACGACAACAGCGAGTTCGTTGAGATCGCAGGCCCGGCGGGAACCGACCTGGGCGGCTGGAGCGTGGTGGGCTACAACGGCAACGGAGGAGCGATCTACGATACCGTGAATCTATCCGGAGTGATCGCCGACCAGCAGGGCGGATACGGCACCCTCGACTTCTCCTTCGCCGGAATGCAGAACGGCAGTCCCGACGGCCTGGCCCTGGTGGACGCCAATGGAAGCGTGCTGCAATTCCTCAGCTATGAAGGTTCCTTCACCGCCGTCGACGGCCCCGCCGCCGGCATGAGTTCGACCGACATCGGAATCTTCGAGGACAGTGACACGCCGCGTCGCTATTCCCTGCAGCTCCAGGGTACCGGAACCGCCTACGCGGACTTCGCCTGGGGCGGTCCGCTGGCCAAGACCGACGGGGAGATCAATACGGGACAGAGCTTCGGCGAAGGCGGAGGAGGTCAGGAGCTCATCGTCCACGTCGACTCGATCACGCCGGACGTGGAGTCGACCGCCGGTGGCCGATTCAACAAGGCCAAGGTCACCGTGGTGGTGAAGGACGACACCGGCGCGCTCGTCGAGGGAGTGACGGTGACCTTGAATCTGAGCGGGGATTTCACCGAGACCCTCAGCGGAGTCACCGATGCCTCCGGAAGCGTCGTGCTCACCAGCTCGGACAAGGTCAAGGGAGCGGTGAGCTATACCGCATGCGTGGACGACCTGGCCCTGGACGGCGGAAGCTACGACAGCGACTCGAACGTGGAGAGCTGCGACAGTTACGGTTCGGTCTAGACACCGAGCCCCGGAAGCAGCTTCTCAATCGATGTAACCGAGGCTGCGCAGGCGGCGCAGGATCTCTTCATCCACTTCCTTGCCCGCCTGCGCATCCGCGCTGCGTGGGGGCACGATGCCCTCATAGCTGTCCACCTCGTCGGCCATCCGCTTCTCCACCCGCTGGCGGAGATCCGGGGTGAAGGCGTCGAGAAGGATGTGCCCGTCGAGATCGGCGGCCGGGGGAACCCCCGCCATCGCCAGGATGGTGGGCATGATGTCCAGAACGGTCGCCTTCTCGATCTGCGCCCCCTTCTGGATTCCCGGACCGGCCATCACCAGGATCCCCGTCTTGCGGTGCATGTTCACGCCCATGGTCATGCCTCCGGCCACCATCCGATGGCCGCGGAAGCCGTGGTCGCTCAACACCACGACCCGCGTGGAGGGATCGACCCAGGACAGGACCTCACCGAGCAGATCGTCACAGTACTGGTAGTAGGCGGGTACCACACTCTCGAGCATGGCGATCTCCCACGGTTCCATGTGGATGGTCGAGTGCTCCGGATCGAAGTACGTCCAGTAGGCATGACAGGCCGGATCGAGTCCGCGGAAGTACACGGTGAAGTTGTCCCAGCGGCCCGATGCGTAGAGCTTGCGGGCGATGTTCAGGAAGGTCTCGTCGGCCGCGTAGATCCACCTCAGCTCCTTCAGGTGCTCCCGGGCGGCCTCGGGATGCTCGCGGGCGATGTCGATGTCGATGAAGCGGGCGAGGTCGTCCATCGTGAGCGAATCGGGATTCACACGGGAGCTCTCCACCACCGTCCACACCGAATCGGGATAGACCGAGCCGACGACCTTGCCTCCCCCGCCGGGGTAGTACTGGACATAGTCGCTGATGAGCACGCCGTTGACCGGCGTCGCCGGATAGCTGACCCACCAGCCGATGACCACCTGCCGGCGGCCCATGACCCCGAGGATCTCCCAGTAGGTGGCGGCGGTCCGGGCCAGCGAGCCGGTGAGCTGCTTGTGCTCGGCGTCCTTGGTGAAGCCCCCGATTCCGTGTTTGGAGGGCAGCTTGCCGGTGGCGATCGAGGTCCAGATCACCGGCGATTTCTCCAGGGGGACGAAACTCTGCAGGTCGGCCCTCAGTCCGCGGTCGATGAGGGAGCGGAAATGGGGCATTCGGCCCTCTTCCATCAACGGATCGATCCAGTGCCAGTCGGCGCTGTCGATACCGATGAGCACGATGGGATCCTTCTCCACCGGCCCCTTCTTCGCGCATCCGATGAGCAAAATGGGCCCCAGGACGAGGGCCAGGAGCACGCCGCTCAGGCGACCCGACATGAACAACTTCATTTCACAACCTCCACCGGATGATTATATTGCCCGCAGCAGTCCGAAACATGACCCTTGCCGGGTCGCCAGAATGGGGAATCGAACATGAAGTACCTCGTTGCCGCCGATGGTGAGAACCTGGACGCCAAAGTGGCCCGGCGCTTCGGCCACGCCACCGCCCATCTCGTCGTGGACACCGACGACTGGTCCGTGGAGGTCTTCGGAGACGACCCGGAAGAACTTCCCCAGCACGGGCTGAGTCGCTTCCTGGATCTCCATCTGGCCGGCGTCGTCAGCGGAAACATCGGGCCTCACGCCTGGCAGGACATCACCGACCTCGGATTGACCCTCTACATCGCGCGCCGGGCAACCGTCAAGGAAGCCCTGGAAAAGATCGCCAGCGGGGAGATCGCCCCGGCGGAGGGACCCACGCTCAAGCGCAGCATCCACGACGGCCGGGCCCATCACCCCGAGCACGAGCACCACCACGATCATCATGGCCACCATCACGACCATCATGATCATCACCACGACCATCACGATCATCATGGGCACCACCATGACGATCACCCCGGTGGCGGCCATGGCCCCCGCCGCGATGGACACGGTCCCCACGGTGGCGGCCGCGGCCGCTGAGACGCTCTCCGGCGACAGGAGGGCGACGCCGATCAGCCAGCGGCGACACTCTCGTTCAGGTACGCACGGATCACCCGCGCCATCCGCTCAACGCCGGTGCGGATCTGCTCGGAGGAGGATACCGAGTAGTTGACCCGCATGGTGTTCTCGTGTCCGCCGTTGGGATAGAAGGAGTCACCGGGGACGAAGGCCACCTTCTCCTTGATGCAACGCTCCAGGACCACCCGGGCGTTGGCCCCCTCGGGCAGCTCCACCCACAGGAACATGCCGCCCTCCGGCCTCGTGTACTTCACCCCGTCGGGCATGAACTCGTCCATCGCCTCGAGCATCGCGTTGCGGCGCTCGCCGTAGAGCTTGCGGATGACCTCGATGTTCTCGTCGAGATCGTAGCGGCGGATGTACTCGAGGATCTCGAGCTGGTTGATGGTGGAGGTATGCAGATCGATCCCCTGCTTCACCAGCTCGTACTTCCGCCGCAGCTCGGGGGAGGCCGCCAGCCAGGCGACCCGCAGACCGGGGCAGAAGATCTTCGAGAAGGTGCCCAGATGCACCACCAGACCCTCGGTATCGAGCGACTTCACCGAGGCGACCTGCTGGCCGGCGAAACGCAGCTCACCGTAGGGAGAGTCCTCCAGCACCGGGATCTGGTAGCGCCGGGACAACTCCACCAGTCCCTTCCGGCGCTCGAGCGACCAGGTGCGGCCCGAGGGATTCTGGAAGTCGGGAATGACGTAGATCATCTTCGCCCGGGGCTCTTCCTCCAGGGCCTTCTCCAGTTCCTCGAGGATCATCCCCTCGTCATCGGTGGGGATCTCCCGGAAGCGCGGCTGATAGGGCACGAAGGCCTGGATCGCGCCCAGATAGGTGGGCGATTCGCACAGGACCACATCGCCCTCGTCCAGGAGGATCATGGCCGACATGTCCAGACCCTGCTGAGAGCCGCTGGTGATGAGGATCTCATCGGCGGTGACGTGGGTCCCGCGCGTGGCGTTCATGCGCTTGGCGATCTCCTCGCGCAACTGGCCGTCTCCATCGGTGGGCGAATACTGGAGAGCGCGCCGGCCTTCCCTCTCGAGCACCGTATCGGCCACCTTCCGGAAATCCTCGACGGGGAAGGTCTCCGGAGCGGGCAATCCTCCGGCAAAGGAGATCATGTCCGGTTGTTGGGTCAGCTTGAGCAGCTCACGGATCTCCGACGCCTTGATCTTCTGCATTCGCTTGGCAAACTCGATCTTCATGATTTCACACCTGCTTGAGGAGGTCCTGGTTCGACGGAAAGGGTCTTAGACGATGGGTCGGGTTCCTGTCCCACGACCCGCCATCGAGCGGAAACCGGCCGAGCTGCGCGCCACGGCTTCCATGAGCCGAGCCACCCCGGTCTCGATCCGGTCTTCCGGGGGAAAGGAGAAGTTGAGCCGGATGAACGAATCGTCCGGATCCTCCACGTAGCACGACCAGCCCGGCAGGAACGACACGCCGGCCTCGGCCGCGGCGGCGACCAACCGGGAGCGCTCCACCTGTGGCGGCAATCGGCACCACACGTAGAACCCGCCCTGGGGACGCTGCCAGTGCACGCCTTCCGGCGCGGTACCTTGCAGGGCACGGTGCATGAGGTCGCGGCGACGCGCATAGTGCCGACGCACCTCGGCAAGGTGCCTGGTGAGCAGACCTTCCCGGAGGAACTCGGTCATGAGCCATTGCCCGGGGGTGTCGCTGTGGAGATCGACGCCCTGCTTGACCAGGGCGAACTGGCGCACGACCGAGGGAGGCGCGACCAGCCAGCCCAGACGCAGGCCGGGAAAGAGGATCTTCGAGAAGGTGCTCAGATAGATCACCACTCCATCGCGGTCCATGGCCTTCAGGCTGGGGATGGAGTCGCCGTCGTAGCGCAGCGGTGAATAGGGGTCGTCCTCGAGAATGGGAACCTGGTAGCGGGCAGCCAGCTCGAGCAGATGACGGCGGCGCGCCAGGCTCATCACATTTCCGGCCGGGTTCTTGTAGGTCGGCAGGGTGTAGATGAGCTTGGGCCGGTGACGCTGCAGCACCGACGCCAACACCTCGGTGACCATGCCCTCTTCGTCGCTGGGCACGGCGATGATGCGGGCCCGCGCTCCGCGGAAGGCCTCGAGAGCCCCGAAGTAGGTGGGCTCGTCCATCACCACGATGTCCTGCGGATCGATGAACACGCGCGCCGCCAGGTCGAGTCCCTGCTGCGAGCCCGAAAGCACGAGCACCTCGTCGGCGGAGGCGGCGATTCCCTGCTGTCCCATCCACCGCGCCAGTTCCTCGCGGAACTCGGGAACCCCCTCGGTGGGACACTGCAGCAGCGACATGGGTCCGAGACGGCCGCGTACCGCCTCGCCCACACGCTCCATCGCCTCCAACGGCAACAGCTCCGGCGAGGGAAGCCCCACCGACAGCGGAATCACATCCTGGCGGCCGGCCATCTCCAGCAGGTCACGCACCAGGGGATCGCTCCCCTGCCGCACCGATTGCCGAAAGAGCAGACGCCAGGGAAGCGGCCCGTCCCCGTTCGGCTCGAAGGCCGCCACCGCCGGCGCGAGCACCGTCGTGCCGTGGCCCACCCGTGCCTCCACCAGGGCGTTGCGCTTGAGCTCGCGATAGGCATGGACCACCGTGCTGCGGTTGACCCCGAGGTAGCGGGCCAGCGTCCGTTCCGGCGGCAGGAGCGTCCCCTCGGGAAGCTCGCCGGAGACGATCTTCTCACGCACCTGCTGGACGATCTGCAGGTAGATCGGCACTGCGCCGTGCGGATCGATCTGGATGGGCAGGACCATGGGAAACGCGGCCCCCACAGCGCGAGGGAGGATGATTGGACGGATCCTTTGGCAGGATAGAACCCTTGATGGGGCCAGGTCAAGCAGAATTGGATGAGATAAAAACCATCCAATCGGCCAACAAGCCAACCAATCAATCTGCGCGCTGGGAGGAGCGATACCGGCGGACCCAGTCGAGGAGCCGGGGCATCTCCATGGTCGAGGTCGTCGACCAGGCCAGATCGAGCTGCGGGAGGATCTCCCGCTCGAAGAGGGTCGGCGACTGTGGAGTGGATCGTCGGTTCATGGGAGATGGAGCCTCGGTGCTTCCCTCCACCGACCTCGTCCTCCATCGTCGAACCACGGGCATTGGGGTTCCACCGTATCGTCCGGTCAGGAGAGAGCCGAATGATTCCCGGTAGGGTGCCGGACTTGGATACGAGGCCCCAAGCCCACGCTGTTGTCTCGCGACCGGGAAGGAGACCGCCGGTGAGGGCGGTCTCTACCGGGAGAACGACGAAGGAGGGTCGGAAAGTTCCCGACGTGCTATCCTCCCCTGCCTGGAGCAGGTGGAGCCGATCCTCCCGGCGCGGCCGATCGCACCCGCCCGGGCCGATCTCGCCCGCCCGGGGGCGATGGGGCCGAGGAAGCAGCGCGCCCCGTCCGAGCCGGGCCATCGACAGGAACGCACCGTGGGCAATCACTGGAAGCGCTGGCGCGCCTACATGGACGAACTGGAAGAGGCCCTGCGCATGGCCGGGGAGGACCTCTCCGCGGTCGAGTCGACCTCCGCCCACGAGCATCAGCGCCTGTTCTGGCGGCGTCCCCAGAGAGAGGCCGTCGGACCGCGACTGGTGGCCCTGGCCCGGGACATCCCCTTCCTGCGGAATCTGGTGGAGGAGGCGGCCCGCCTCGGAGCGGATCCCCAGCTTCCTGCCCCTCCGGACGAGATCGAGGCCTGGCGGGAAGGCGAGGAACGGCACGAGCTGCTCTCCCGCCGCCTCGACCGGCCGGCCCTGGATCCCCGAGGGGCGTCCGGCCCACCCCGCAGCAGTGGACACCCCGCTGCAGAGGCCAGCGCAGCGGAGATGGACCCGACAGAGGCAAGCACGGCGGGAGTGGACCCGGCGGAAGGGGCGTCGGCCCCGGCCCGCCTGCGCAACGCCGAGCGCGCACTGGCCCACCGCACCCGTTCGCTGGTGGTGGTGCTCGAAGAACTCAGCAGCCCCCGCAACGCCTCGGCCATCGTGCGCACGGCCGAGGCCCTGGGCCTGCAGGAGATCCACTTCATCGACCGGCGGGGGAAGGTGAAACTGAACCCGGCGATCACCCGCATGTGCCAGCGCTGGATGGACCTCGTATGGCACCGCCGGGCCGAGGAGGCCCTGGCCGAGCTGAAGGAACGGGGCTACCAGGTGGTGGCGGCCGACTTCGGAGCGGGCTCACGCCCCATCCACGAGCTGCCCCTGCAGGGCAAGCTGGCCGTGGTGCTGGGCAGCGAGCAGGAAGGGGTGAGCCGGGTGGTGCGCGAGCAGGCCGACGGACTCTTCCACCTGCCCACGGTGGGATTCACCTCCTACCTGAACGTGTCGGTGACCGCCGGGATCGCCCTTCACGAGTTCGACCACCGCCTGCGTGCGGCCGGACAGAGAAGCCCCCTGGACGAAGAAGACCGCTGCGCCCTGAGGAAGGCGTGGTACGCCATCCTGGCCGGGGACGATCCCGCCCGCCGGCGCAGCTACGCGGCGTGGCTTGAGCAGCCGCCCCCGCCCGCACCTCCGTTGAAGGCCGTGCCCAGCCGGGAGAAGCTGCGCGAACGCGAGCAGGAACAACAGGAGGAGGGCCGGCGGCGGAAGCGAGGGGAAGACCCGGGCCGGGAGCGGGACGCATGAACCGGCAGACGCGGGCTCAGGGCCTGGGCCTGGCCGCGGTGCTCCTGTGGTCGACCGTCCCCACCGCGTTCAAACTCTCCCTGCGGCATCTGCGCCCCCCGCAGTTGTTGATGTGGGCGACGATCTTCTCCATCCTCGTCCTGGGCGTGGTCCTCACCCTCCAGGGACGGCTGGGACAGACCCTGCGGATGAGCCGGCGGCAGTACCTGTGGTCGGCGGCCCTGGGTTTCCTCAACCCCTTCCTCTACTACGCGGTGCTCTTCGTCGCCTACGACCGCCTGCCGGCCCAGATCGCCCAGCCCCTGAACTACACCTGGGCGCTGACCCTCGCCTGGTTGTCCGTCCCCCTGTTGCACCACCATCTCCGCCGGCGCGACCTCCTGGCCGGTGTGGTGTGCTACCTCGGGGTGGTCATCATCTCCACCGGGGGAAGGCCGGGAGGCGGCACCTACGACACCCTGGGCATCGCCCTGGCCCTGGGCAGCACCCTCATCTGGTCGCTGTACTGGATCTGGAGCACCCGCAACGAGCTGGAACCGGCGGTGGGACTCTTCGTGGCCTTCGTCTTCGCCCTTCCGATGGTCGTCGCCTACGCGGCGCTGAACAGCGGCCTGTCCACCGGCGGGCGGGCGGGCTTGCTCGGCGGCCTGTACGTGGGCATCTTTGAGATGGGATTGACCTTCCTGTTGTGGTTGACGGCCATGAAGCTGTCCACCAACGCCTCGCGGGTGGCCAATCTCATCTTCATCTCACCCTTCGTGAGCCTGGGGTTCATCGCCCTGGTCCTGGGAGAGACGATCCGCCCGAGCACCCCCCTCGGGCTCATCCTCATCGTGGCCGCCCTGGTGATGCAGAACCGCGAAGAGGGCGGCCAGCGGAAGAAGAAGGGGGCAGAAGTGTACGAAGCGGAGGAGGTGGAGGACCGAGCAGGGTGAGAGACTTCCCCCGACCTCGCCGGCCGTGGGATCGTCCCGTCGCCGACAGACGCTGCGGTCGAGCCCGTGCGTATCGTCCGAAGTTTCAATTTCCTCCTGGTTCTCGTGCTGGTAGTGATCGCCGCCGCCTACTGGATCCACTACGCGCCGGAGTTGCCCGAGCGCATCCCCACCCATTTCGACGAGTTCGCCCAGGCCGACGCCTGGTCCTCGCCCCACGACTTCGCCCGCGTGTTCTGGGAGATCATCCTCGGCTTCAGCGGCCTCTTCGTGGCCATCTCCCTCTTCCTGCAGATCGCGCCGGCCGGGTTCATCCATCTGCCCAACCGCGATTGGTGGCTGGCCGAGGAGCGGCAGAAGAAGACCCGGGAGGAGATCGCCGACAGCCTGCTGGGCTTCTGCGCGGTGACCCTCATCTTCTTCCTCGCCGTCTTCCACCTCTCCGTCCGCTCGGCGATCGATGGCAGCGAGCGCCTCGGAGGGGAATTCAACTGGGTCCTGGGCGCCTACCTGGCCTTCGTGGCCCTGTGGACCGGCCGTCTCATCTGGAGGTACTCGCGCCCTCCCCACCCGGAATCCAGGGAGCGCTGAGCTCCCTTCTCCGAGATCCCACCATTCTTCACCTGCCGCCGAAGCCGGAGAGGAAATCGACTCTGGGCGCGGCGGCCCCGGTTTCCTATCTTCTTGCTCGTCTCGACTCCACCCCATTCGAGCACTTTGGAGCCCCCCGGGCTCGTATTCAGCGGTGACCAACAAGGAGACGGTTGTGAAATTCTCGAAGGTGTCCATCCCCGAAGGCGATCTCATTGAAATGAAGGACGGCAAGCCCGTCGTCGGCGAGCGGCCGATCATCGGCGTCCTGCGGGGCGACGGGATCGGGCTCGACATCACCCCGGTGATGCAGAAGGTCGTGGACCAGGCGGTGGAGAAGGCCTACGCCGGGAAACGCTCGATCGCCTGGTGCCCGCTCTACGCCGGTCTCCAGGGACTCCAGAACTACGGAAGCGAGTTCCCCGATGAGACCGTCGAGGCCATCCGCTACCTGAAGGTCGCCATCAAGGGCCCCTTCACCACACCCATCGGCGAGGAGACCCACGTCTGTCTGCACTGCGCCCACCAGCAGAACCACGGGGGAACCTGCGACAAGTGCGGCAAGAGCGACGGGGTCTGCAAGCGCTTCCGCTCGATCAACGTGCGCTTCCGCCAGCATCTCGACCTGTACGCCTGCGTGCGTCCGGTGCAGTACTTCGAGGGCGTCCCGGCCCCGAACAAGTACGCCGACAAGGTGAACTTCATCATCTTCCGTGAGAACACCGAGGACGTGTACGCCGGCTACGACTTCGAGAAGGGCAGCGAGCTGGCGACGGCCATCATCGACCTGATCAAGGAGAAGACCGGCCGGCAGATCCGTCCCGACAGCGGCATCGGGGTCAAGCCCATCTCCGTCTTCGGCACCGAGAGACTGGTCCGCAAGGCCATGCAGTGGGCGGTGGCCCACGACCTGCCCTCGCTGACCCTCGTGCACAAGGGCAACATCATGAAGTTCACCGAGGGATCGTTCGCCAAGTGGGGCTACGAGCTCATCGAGCGCGAGTTCGGCGACAAGTCGATCACCGAGAAGAGGCTGTGGGACGAGATGGACGGGAAGATGCCCGAAGGGAAGATCCTGGTGAAGGACCGCATCGCCGACTCGATCTTCCAGCAGATCCAGACCCGTCCGGACGAGTACAGCGTCCTGGCCCTGCCCAACCTCAACGGCGACTACATGAGCGACGCGGCCATCGCGCTCGTGGGCGGACTCGGGCTGGGACCCGGCGCCAACATGTCCGACGAGGTGGCTCTCTTCGAGGCCACCCACGGAACCGCGCCGAAGTACACCGGCATGGACAAGGTCAACCCCGGTTCGATCATCCTCTCGGCAGTGATGATGCTCGAGTACATGGGCTGGAACGAGGCGGCCCAGCTCATCCGTCAGGGCATGTCCCAGGCGATCCGCGAGGGCGAGGTCACCTACGACCTGGCGAGGCTGATGGTCCGCGAGGGCCGCAAGGACGTCAACGAGGTGTCCTGCTCGGGCTTCGGCGAGGCCATCATCCGCCGGATGTAGCCGATACCAAGGATCAAGGGGCCGGCGCCCGTGCGGCGCCGGCCTACGACACCCGTATGGGCCCGGCGCCACAGGGACCTTCATCCCGAGCATCCAGCCGATGCATCCGTGATTCCAGCGAACAGCTTCGTGATTCCCGCCGGTGGCTCAGTGGTTCCACCGGATGCGGGCCTTCAGCTCATGGAGGGTCTCCCGTGGGTCGGTTGCCATCGAGAGAAGCTCGGCGGGAATGGCCCGGGCCACCCTTCCCCACTGCAGTTTCAACCCCACCGTCGCCAGCCCCGCCCGGTGGTACGCCCAGTACTCCGGACCCCGGGCCAGCAGGACGGCCCGCGCGAGCCGGCGGTAGTACCGCTCTTCACGCTTCTTCCGGTGGTGCTGGAATTCCCCGGGGCTGAGGAAACGGGGACCGTAGCGGTGGAAGGTGATGAGTCCGTCGAGCAGGGGATCGTCCAGACGCCGCATCCTCCCGTAGGTCGATTCCGGATCGACCCGGAGGTAACTGAGCACCTGGTGCACGAATCCGAAATCCCAGTCGTGCAGGATCTCGTAGCAGGCTTCGGTGTCCTCGTGCAGGCGGTCCTCCGCATAGAAGGGCTGCCGTTGGCGGACGATCTCGCTGCGGAAGAGAACCGTCGTGGGTGAACCGAAGAGGTAGATCCCGTCGATCAGGTGGCGGCGGATGATCTCCTCGCCGCTGAGCACGGTCTCGTGCGCCGGAAGCCCCGTCCCCCGGACACGGTCCCCCTCCCGATAATGGGAACTGACCAGACCGACGCGAGGATGCGCCTCGGCCAGCTCCACCATCGACTTCAGGCAATCCGGGTCGAGCTGGTCATCGGCCTGCACGATCTTGCAATAGCGGCTCTGCTTGGAGATGTGGCTGAGCGCCTGGTTGTAGTTGGCCACCTGTCCGCGAAAGCGGTCGGCGCGGATGAGCCGGATCCGCGGATCCTTCGCCGCCCAGGAAGCGGCAATCTCGCTCGAACCGTCATCGCTGCAGTTGTCGTGCAGGATGTACTCGAAGTTCTCGTAGCTCTGGCCCAGTACGCTCTCGATGCATTCGGCCAGCCCATCCGCCGTGTTGTAGAAGGGGGTGACGACGGAGACCAGGGGTGGTGAAGGGCTGGATTCCATCATCGATGCGCAAACTCCTCGCGCCGCAACATCACCGCCGTGGAAGTGGAACCGTCATCCCTTCCCCCCACCGCATAGATCGTACCATCGGCGGCTTCCGAGAGAGCGTTGAGCCGCAGACCCGTCTCCTCGTACTCGATCACCACTCCGCCGGTGCTGGGCATCCACACCAGAAAGGCCGTCGAATCCCCGCAGGCGAGATAGATGTCGCCATTGCTGGTCACGAGGATGTCGTTCACCCGGCGCAGATCGGCGGGACGGGGCAGCTTCGCCTCGGGCCAGTTCACCGAGCTGGGCGAGGGCGGGCGCAGGTACAGGAAGGCCAGGGAGGAATCGCCGGAGCTCGGCGAGAAGGCGGTGATCGCTCCCCCCAGGAGCAAGGATCCCTCGTCGGGAATCGCCACCGCCCGGAACTCGTGACCGGAACATCCGCCGCAGGGACTGTCCACCCGGGTCCAGCCGCTTCCGGTGTTCTCCCATACCAGCGCATGAGGTGAAGCCTCGGTGCCTTCGGCCCCGTCGTCCCAGCCACAGGCCCAGAGCGAACGGGCACCGCCGGCCAAATCGGCCACGCCCTTCTCGGCCGAAGCCGGAGAGCTGGGATACACCTCGCTCGTCCAATCGCCGTCGATCGTACCCCTGACCCCGATCAGGCTGCCCGAAGTCCTGCCCGCGGCATGGACGAAGCCGTCGGAAGCGCAGGCCATGGCCTGCAACGCGCTCTCGAGCGGCGGAAGCGTCATGGGCATCCAGTCCGGACGTTCGGCCACCACCATCGCCGCGCCCGCCGTGTCGACGCCCGCCAGCATGGCCCGGCCGGAGGCGTCGAAGTCCAGGGCCAGGGGAAGCGCCAGACTCGACGAAGCAGCGGCGGCCACCATCCAGCTTCCGCCGCCGATCTTCTGCAACAGACGGTAGCCGTCGGCGGCCGCTTCGAGATGGATCGCCAGGCCCCGTTGACCGGTGAAGCCGATTCCCCGGAGCATCCCCTCGGGAAGCTCCGCCGGCAACATCACCTCCACCCACTCACCGCCGGGCGTCGGCGGCGATGTGGGGTTGTCGTCCGAACAGGACAGACCCGACACCGCAGCGAGCAGGACGAGGGCCTCGAACGGGCGACGGAGCTTCACGAAGGACCTGGTGTTCATGGATGTACCATCACGAGGGAAGGTTCGGGCGTTTCCGATTGAAGCAGAGAAAGGGAATCAACGCAATCCAGGCGTGGTAGAATGCTGCGATCCCGAGGCGCCCAGCCCCCGGCCAGAAGGGGACACCGCGGGCCGGAGACCCGGTCCTGGATCGCCGCCACCGCTTGGAGCATGGAATGCCGACCCGACTGCGGATCCCCAACGAAGCCTGGTATCTTCGCCGCCGGTGGCTCGGCCTGGTGGTCGCACTGGCGTACGCGGCCGCGTTCTGGCAGTTGGCGTCGCACTTCACCTCGGTCCAGCTCTTCATCGCTCATCTGGGCCCCTGGGCGCCGGCGGCCTTCACCGCTCTGTACCTGATCCTGGCCCCCCTCTTCTTTCCGCTCTCCCTGCTCGATCTCACCTGCGGCGCCCTCTTCGGTGTGCAGCGAGGCTTCTGGATCCTCGTCACCGCCAACGGGCTGGCCGCGATGGAGATGTTCGTCCTGGCCCGCTGGCTGTTGGCGCGTCGGGTCTCCGATTGGATCGAGCGGCGTCCGCGATGGTCACGATTCCGCAAACTCGTCGAGCGCGACCAGTGGAAGATCCTCTCGCTCGTCCGTCTCTCTCCGATGAACTTCGCCATCGCCAGCTACCTGATGGGCGCGGCCCGCGTGCGCCTGGATCACTACCTGCTCACCTGGCTCATCCTCGTCCCCAAGTCGCTCCTGCACGTCTCCATCGGAGCGACCCTCCTGCGACTGGGCCGGCAGGGGGGCACGGCGCCATCGGCTGGAACCGGGAGATGGGAGTTCATCCTGGCGGCGGCCGGTCTGGTGAGTCTGCTGTTGTTGGTGGTGTTCATCGGTCTGCGGGCCCGGCAGGCCATCGAGGACGCGGCTTCCCACCACAGAGGCTCCCCCGACGGGTGAAGCCGGTGAGCTCGAGGCCCGACGGGCGAAGCCGGTGCCGCCGTGGCCGACCGAAGAAGGCGCCGTGAAGCCATGGCCGGCCAGGAACCTCCGGTGCCACCACGGCCAGCCGGCTGCTCAGTTGCGCCGCCACTGGGCGCGGTGCTGCAGACCCAGGTTGAGGATGCGCGAGATCAGGGTGGGATAGTCCATGCCCGCCTTGGCGGCCGATTCGGCCAGGAGGTCGTCGTAGGCCAGGTCGGGATTGGGATTGACCTCGATCAGGTGGACCTCTCCATCCTCGGTCAACCGCAGGTCGAGCCGGCCGTAACCGGACAGACCGAGGATGCGGTACACCCGCTTGGCCATGCGGGAGATGCGCTCGGCCACCTCCGGCGCGATCCCCTCGGCAGCCTCGATGTCGATGCCCATCCGTTCCTGATAGGCGGCATCCCACTTCGCCTTGGCGGTGGCGATGCGGCGCGTTCCCTCGGGAACCTTCTTGAACACCATCTCCCACAGCGGGAAGGTGCGCAGCCGCTGGTTGCCCAGGATGCCGATGTACAGTTCGCGTCCTTCGATGTACTCCTCGACGATGGCGTCCGTTCCCACGCTCTCGTGGATGAACTGCACCCTCTCGCGCAGCTTCGCCTCGTCCTCGACCACCGACGCCTGGGCGATCCCCAGCGAAGCGTCCTCCACCTGTGACTTGACGAACAGCGGGTAGTTCATCCGCTGAGGAGCGCGGATCTTGCGGTTCATCGGATAGATGACGAAGCGGGGGCCGGAGACGCGGTGGTAGGCCAGGATCTTCCGGCACAGCCCCTTGTCGTGAGCGAGCATGAGTCCCCGCGGATTGCACCCGGTATAGGGCATACGCATCAGTTCGAGATAGCTCACCACGTGCTGATCGTAGATGGCCTCGCCGTGGAATTCCTCGGTGAGGTTGAACGCGATGTGCGGGTGGAAGTCGTCGATGGCGCGCCGGATGACGCCCAGGTCGTCGTTCACGCCGACCACCAGGACCTCGTGGCCGAGCGTTCGCAAGGTCGAGACGACGTCATACTCGGTGCGCCAGGGCTCCATGGCATCGCCCTGATCCTCGGGAAGGGTGTCCGGCGGCACGAGATCCTCGTGGCAGAGCAACATGATGCGCAGTCTTCTCATATCACGATCCGATGCGGAACGCGGTGCAGGAACTTCATGGTCTGCACCGTCACCAGGGTCGTCGCGTTGGAAAGGGTCTTCGCCTCCGAATCGCGCAGGCGCAGTTTCAACTCCTTGCAACGCTCGGTCATGTCACGCAGGACCAGATCGACCGTGTACTGATATTCTCCCGTCCACCGCGAGACCTGTTCGCGGATCTGCCGGCGGTTCCTTCTCAGGAACATGGCGGCCGAGGGCCGATGGGCGTGCCGCGGCTCGTCGGAGAACAACTTGCGCAGATCGGCCGCGTAGATGTCCGGACTCTGGCGCCCATAGAGTTCTCTCTTCTGCCGGTAGTGTTCCCGCAGGGTCTGGCGCAGGGAGCGCAACGGCTCGACGTGCCGGCGCGAGCGAACCGGAGGCGTCACCCCGGCCAACTTCGTCATCGTGTCGTGCACGTAGCGGAGTTTGAGCAGCGCGGGCCATCCCTGGTAGTTCTGTCTCCAACGGGAATTGGGCTTCAGCCAGACGGCGAAGGTCTCGGCGAAATCCTCGGCCGGGTGGGCCTGGGCATACCACCAGTCGAGATTGAGCACGTAGCGCTTCGATTGCGCCTTGGGCAGATAACTGTCCGGATAGGGTTTGCCCATGGGTCCGAACACCTCGCGCCAGCGTTTCCGGTAGTGCAGACGGTAGGCGGTGCAGTAGCAATGTCCGGTCTCATGGCGCATCAGTTTCATGCATTCCGATGTCGTCCCCCCTTCCACCTCCAGCATCATCTTCCGTTCCAGTCGCTTGAGACGCTCGTGGGCCAGATAGAAGGGGATGGCGAAACCGGGGATGCCGTCGGGGCTGAACCATTCGTGGGACAACCACACGTGGGGTTTCAGACGGAGTCCTCGTTCATCGAGTTCCTGATGGAGACGAACCACGAGTTCCTGCAGGGGGCTGTCCTCGATCCGCAGGTCGAGATCACAGAGGCGGACGTCGAGGAGCTCCTCGTCGCTCAGATGCGTCCACCACAGGCGACGCGAACTCCTCCGTGTCCTGGTTCTTCCGGGCTCAGGCATGCGAGCAGTGTCCGCCATGGCCGAACGATCCGTCAAGGCCGCCGAATGGGACAAGATTGCTGCACGAAAGGCGGACGATGGGATATGATCGCCGCGACGCCGACGGCATCCCCATCACTCTCCTGCCGTCAGCCAGTACCCCGGCTACTACTTCACCGGGGACTGTCCAAGACGCGCAGCGGAAAGATCATGCGTCGCATCCCGCGCAAGATCACCTCGGGAGAGTACGACGGTCTGGGCGATACTTCGACCCTCCCCGACCCCGATGTGATGAAGACGCTCAGCAACGAGCACCGGCGACGCAGCGACAAGGAGTGAGCAGACGTGGCTTCCATGCGAGGTGGCCCAACCCGGATCGCAGCGGTCCTCGCCGGTCTCGTGTTCGTCTCCGCATATCTGGGCGCCTGTACGCCTGCATCCTTCCGTCCCAGTGGCGACGACCTCGCCCAGGGACGCTTCGCACCAGCCCGGGCGTCGGCCGCCGATTCCCTGATCGTGGTCAGCTACAACATCCAGTACGGAGAACACCTGGAACAGGCCGAGCAGGATCTTCGGGGCGATTCCACCACCCGCCGCGCCGATTTCCTGCTGCTGCAGGAGATGGATCCCGAGGGCGTCCGTCGACTGGCCGAAGGTCTCCACTACGACTTCGTCTACTTCCCCGCTTCGATCCACCCCAAGCACCACCGCCTCTTCGGAAACGCCATCCTCTCGCGCTGGCCGCTCGTGGAGCCCGAGCTCGTGCTCCTGCCCCACCACGGTCCCTTCGCCGGAACCCAGAGGGTCCTGACCGCAGCCGTGGCGCTGGTGGCTTCCGATACGGTCCTGGTGGCGAGCGTCCACACCTCCACCGTCGTCACGCCCCACGACCAGCGCATCTCCCAGATCGAGACCATCATCGAGCACCTGCGGCGAAGCCGGTGGCGGGTCATCGTCGGAGGTGACTTCAACACCGCCCTGGACAACGACGTCGCCACCCTGCGCGACCGCTTCCGCCGGGCGGGCTTTCGGCCGGCGCGCCTTCCTCCGGAGTCGACGGTGCGCAAGAAGCCCGGTTTCTTCTTCGCCGGCCGGATCGTCCTCGACCACATCTTCTGCCGTGGATTCCAGGTAGCCGGCACCGGTATCGTCACCAACGCGCGCGCCAGCGATCACTTTCCCATATGGGCGGTCCTGCGGATGCGACCGGACGAAGGACAGCGCTCAGGACAGGGCGAAGAGTAGATCGGCGGATCCCCAAGCCAGCTGGAAGCGGCGGCCCTAGGCCTGCAGGGTGAGCTTGCGCAGATGGAAGGCCTCGGCCCAGCCCTCCGGTGAGCGGCACTCCATGCCCCGCACGCGGGCCAGGCCCCGGAAGAGTTCCTCGTCGAACCAGTCCTTGCCGGCCTGACTCCCGTGGCACTCCATCAGGATGGAGATCTTCCGGCGCAATGCGTCCCCGCTGAGGGGAACGAAGAGGTTCGGGCGGCCCAGATCGCCGTCGTACTTGGGGATCTCGTACTCGACGATCAGGTGGTCACGGAAGGTGTTCCAGGTGAGTTCGCTCACCAGGCGGTGGTCCTGGTGGGCGTCCTGCGACCAGTGGGTGAAGACCACATCGGGACGCCGGCGCTGCTTCAGCTCCTCGAAGCGGCGCTTCACCTGCGCCCAGGAGTCGGGAAGGAACCCGTCCTGGAAGTCGTGGAAGATGGATTCGCTGTCGGCGGCCTCCTCCAGGAAACGCCGGGCGGCACAGCGGCCCTCCTCCGCCCGTTCCCCGGACGCCGCAAGGACCACCCAGTCGACGCGGCTGCCCGGATGCCGGTGGAGGATCTCCAGCAGACTTCCCCCGCACCCGATCTCGATGTCGTCGGGATGCGCGCCCAGGCAGAGGATGTCGAGAGGACCCTCATCGAGACGCAACTGCATCATCCTGCTCACTTCCCCTTCCTTCGGCGGACCGGACTCCGCTTCGTCTACTTGCCGCCCTTCTTCTCGTTGGCCCACACCTGCCAGGGCTTCTCCCCCCGCTGTACCATGTCCTCGAGCATCTGGCGATCCTTGAAGGTGTCCATGCACTCCCAGAAGCCGTCGTACTCATAGGTGACCAGTTCGCGCTGCTGGATCAGGCGCTGGAAGGGCGCGGTGACCAGATCGTCTCCCTCCTCCATCGCATCGAAGATGCTCTGTTTCAAGACGAAATACCCGCAGTTGATGCGGGTCGCCTCGGCCACCGGAGCGATCTTGGTGACCGTCCCATCCGGATCGGATTCGACCACGTGGAAGCTGGCGGTGGGACGCACCGAGAGGAAGCAGGCTGTCTTGTCCTGGGCCAGAGCATACGACACATACTCGTCCAGGGGCAGATCGGTGAGCCCGTCGGTGTAGTTGGCGAGGAAGACCTCTTCTCCTTCGAGATGCTCACGTACCGCGCGCAGCCGTTCGCCGATGTTGGCCTGGATGCCGGTGTCGACGAAGGTGATCTTCCAGTCGTCGATGTCGCTGCCGAAGAGTTCGATCCTCCGCCCCCCGTCGGACATGACGAAATCGTTGGTCATGGCCTCGTCGTAGTGAAGGAAGTAGTCCTTGATCATCTCGCCCTTGTAGCCGAGGCAGAGGATGAAGTCCTTGTGCCCGTAGTGCGCGTAGTACCGCATCACCTGCCACAGGATGGGATGCTTGCCCACCTTGACCATCGGCTTGGGGATGTTTTCGGAGTACTCCCGCAGCCTCAGTCCCAGACCACCACAGAAAAGAACGACCTTCATGGGTCCTATCCTCGTTTCCGATCGACCGGTCGGACCGGTCTTCCTTCCAGGTACCGATCCACGCCGTCCTCGAGCGCCCGGGCGTAGATCTTCAGTGACTCGGCCACCGCATCGACGGTGCGATCGATGTCGTCGTCCGAATGGGAATAGGAGACGACGAAGGACGGGCCCAGGATACCCCTCTTGATCATCTCCTGCATGAACAAGGTGCGGAATTCCTGCGAGCGCTCTCCCCGGCCGTCCCGGGTGACGTAGACGAGGTTGCAGTCGCGCCCGCTGACCCCGAAGTAGTCCTCCAGGCCCATCTCGGCCGTGACCCCATCCACCCCGGCGCGCAGGCGTTCCCCCTGCCGGTGCAGGGTCCCGATGACATCCTCGGTGCGGTATACCTCGTGCACCGCCATCGCCGCGGCCAGGGCGTGACCCTCGGCGCCGTGGGTGGTCGACAGCAGGAAGACCCGGTCGCGGTCGTGGTCCCAGCCGCCGAGTTCCATCACCTCGCGCTTGCCCACCAGGGCCGACAGGGAGAAGCCGTTGGCCATGGCCTTGCCGAAGCAGGACAGGTCGGGATCGACCCCATAGAGTCCCTGGGCCCCGCCGACATCCCAGCGGAAACCGGTGATCATCTCGTCGAGGATGAACAGCGCGCCCTCGCGCCGGCACAACTCCTCCACCTTCTGCAGGAAGCCGTCCCGAGGCGGCTCCTCCCGTTCGGGCTCGAGGATCACCCCGGCGATCTCGCCCGGATACTCGGCGAAGAGACGCTCGAGACTCTCGATGTCGTTGTAGGAGAAGGGCACGCTCAGCTCGACGGTCGAGCGGGGGATGCCCGCGTCGAGCGCGGTGGTTCCGATGAACCAGTCCTCGTAGGAGAAGAAGGGATGATCCCGGCAATAGGCGATCCGGTCGCGTCCGGTGTGGGCCCGGGCCAGGCGGACCGCACCCGCGGTCGCCGTCGAACCGTCCTTGCAGAACTTCACCATCTCCGCCCGCGGCAGGAACGAGAGCAGCGATTCGGCGCACTCCACCTCGAGATAGGAGGGCCGGGTGAAGTTCGTGCCCTCGTGCAACTGCCGGCGGACGGCTTCGATCACCGGCGGGAAGGCGTGTCCCAGGGTGACCGCGCGCAGGCCCATCCCATACTCGATGAACTCGTTGCCGTCGACATCCCAGACGTGCGAACCCTCACCGCGCGCGATGAAGCCCGGGGCCTGTTCGGGGTACTGGTCGTCCCCCTTGGCGTAGGTGTGACAGCCTCCGGGAATGATCTCGTGGGCGCGGCGGCTCAGTTCCTTCGATCGGATGTAGGAGCGCTCGCCGGTCTCGATCTTCTCGGCCATCGTCAATCCTCCAGGCTCAAGAGTTCGTGCTCTTGCAGGATCCCGGCCATTTCCTCCAGCAGGGCCCGGTCGATACCGCTCTCGTCCTCGATGTCGGCCAGCGAGTGGCTTCCGTCGGAGAAATTGAGCAGCCACAACATGGCCGCTTCCCGCTCGTCGCGGCCGCGGTGGCCGCCGAGAGCGGCGTACAGGCCCCGCCGTCCCAGTTGAGGCTCGCCCTTGCTCCGCAGGTTGCGATAGTAGACGCCCTGCTCCCATTGGCCGCACACCTCCAACAACACGGCCAGCGAAGACGCCAGCGACTCGGGCGTGATGAACTGCAGGTCGTCGCCGGAGGTGTGGTACTGGGGATAGCTCCCCCACGGAGTGCGCGAGAGGCGGCCCACCGGCAGCCCGATACCCGGTGAGTTGTACTGACGCTCGTCGTAGCCGTCGGGGGTGAAGGGGAAGACGCGGTACTTCTTCTCGCGCCGGCGCAGCACCCGCTCGACGATGCGGTCGATCTGGGCGCGTCCCTCGCGGCTGCGCTTGTAGCTGAGCGGGCCGGGGTCACCCACTCCCGCCACCACCAGACCGCCGCGCACGCGGGGGAGGATCTCCTCGTGTCCGGCCAGGAAGGCGATGCTGCCGACGGTCCCCGGCGCCCAGACGAAGCGATAGGTCCAGCGTCGCGGCCTTTCCGCGAGGATCTGCGCGAGGCGGCGGGTCACCACCAGGCCCGAGAGGTTGTCGTTCGCCAGCGAGGGGTGACAGGCATGGGACGAGATGAGGATCTCCTCGCTCCGGCGGCCCGGCAACACCACCTCGCCGTAGCTCAAGCTGCCCGGCTTCAACTCGGCGTCGATGAACACCTCGTACTCGCCCTCGACGAGCTCGCGGCGGCGGCGGTCGGTGAGACTGAATCCCCAGTCGCGGCGGTAGTAGGAGGTCTTCCAGGGAATGAGATCCTCGTGTTCGGGCAGCGAATACAGATGCTCCTGCAGACGCGACAGCGGCATCTTCTCGTGGAGAGGAAGGCTGTAGCCCATGATGTGCAGGTTGCTGTCGGCGGTATCCACCACCACCTGGCCCTGGGGATCCTTGATCCACGCCCTCCGGCAATTCCACTCGTCGGGAACCGTCCAATCGAAGATGGGCGTTCCCGAGGGCACCTCGTGCAGGGTGAAGGGCAGGCCGTCGCCGAGGGTGCGCAGGGTCTGCCGCAGGCCTTCCCCGGTGATCGAACGGAGCAGGGGGAAGAGCTCGGACGCCAGGGCGTGCAGACCGCGGCCCTCGGCTTCCACATCGTCGAGAATCCACGCGTGCTCGTCCGCCGCATTCATGCCCTCGATCCCCTTTCTCACGGCCTCGTGCCGATCGTATGGCCGGTCCCTACATGCCCCTCCCGCGCGCGGGGACATAGTCGGGATAGCTGGCGTCCCGTTCGTTGATGACCTCGACCGGGCGGGGCCACTCGATACCGAAGGCCGGATCGTTCCAACGCACCCCGTCGCCGGCCTTGGCCACGTACTCCTGGGAGATCTGGTAGAACACCTCGGTGTCGTCCACCAGGGTGATGTAACCGTGGTAGACCCCCTCGGGCACGTACATCATGCGATGGTTGTCGGCGCTGAGGACCAGGCCGAAGTGCTGCAGATAGGTCGCCGACTCCGGCCTCAGGTCGAGAATGACGTCGTACAGTTCACCACGGGTGCACCGGACCAGCTTCGCCTCCTGATACGGTGACAACTGGGCGTGCATCCCCCGCAGGGTCCCTGCCTTGAGGTTCCCGGAGATGTTGCACTGGGCCACGCGCGGATTGAGGCCGTGATCGGTGAACTCCTTCTGACAGAACGAACGGGCGAAGAAACCCCGTTCGTCCTCCAGCAGTTCGGGCTCGATCCACCAGGCCCCTTCGATCTCGATCGGATGGAAGATCATGGCAAGACCTCGACCTCGGGAATGGGAACGACGAAACGCCCACCCCATTTGCGGATGAATCCATTCTGCTCGACGATCTCGTCCTTGAGATTCCACGGCAGGATGAGCAGGTAGTCGGGCCTCTCCCGTTCGATCGCCTCCGGCGGGAGGATGGGGATATGGGTACCCGGCGTGAACATCCCCTGCTTGTGCGGATTGCGGTCGACAGTGAACTCGAGCAGATCACCGCGGATCCCGCAATAGTTCAAGAGGGTATTGCCCTTTCCCGGCGCTCCGTAACCCACCACTCTCTTTCCCTGGCGCTTGGCCTCGATGAGGAAGGAGAGCAGGTCCCTCTTCTGCGCCTGCACGCGTTCCTGGAAGCCGCGGTAGGCCTCGATCGAGTCGTAACCCGCCGCAAGCTCGCGTTCGCGCAGCTCGCGTACGCTCTCCTCGTCCGGCCGGGGAGCGTCCTGATGACAGGCGAAGATCCGCAGTGAGCCACCGTGCGTTCCCAGCTCCTCCACCCGGAACAGTCGCAACCCATGGGCGGCGAAGATACGCGAGACGGTCACGAACGAGAAATACGAATAGTGCTCGTGGTAGATGGTGTCGTACTGGTTCTGCTCGATGAGCTGCATCAGGTGCGGGAATTCGAGCGTCGCCACCCCGTCCTCGGCGAGCAGGATACCGATACCCTCGACGAAGTCGTTGATCTCGTGCACCTGGGCCAGCACGTTGTTGCCGATCACCAGATCGGCCCGGCCCCTCTCGGCGACCAGCCGGCGGGCGCTCTCCTCGCCGAAGAACTCCGTCAGGGTCTCCACGCCCTTCTCCTGCGCCTCGAGCACGACGTTCTCGGCCGGATCGATCCCCAGACACGGCACGCCGCGCTTGACGAAGTGCTGCAGCAGGTAGCCGTCGTTGCTGGCCACTTCGACCACGAAGCTCGACTCGTCCAGACCGAAGCGACCGATCATGTCCTCGGTGTAGCGGCGGGCGTGCTCCACCCACGAGCTGGAGTACGAGGAATAATAGGCGTAGTCGCGGAAGATCTCACCGGGGTCGACGATCTCCTCGAGCTGGACGAGATGGCACTCCTTGCACACGTAGACCACCAGCGGGTAGAAAGGCTCCATCTCGCGAAGCTGTTCACGCGAGAGGAAGCTCTCACAAGGAGGCGACATCCCCAGATCGACGAAGACCTCCTCCAGGGGCGCGCCACAGAAACGGCACACCGAACGCGAAGTCATCTCCTTCTCCTCCCTCTTCTCCACGGCCGAACTCCTTCCTCCGCCGACATGGGCGCGGGTTCATCCGTCGCGCCGGGCCCCTTCCGTCCAACGGAGCTGGGGCGTGAGCAGACCCTGCTCCAGGAGCATCTTCACATGGTCGATGCGGTTGTAGATGGGGCCCTCGAACTCCTCCAGCTTCAGACCGCGGCGCTGGTAGGTGTCCAGCAGCTGGCGCGCGCCCTTGCGGGCATTCCACTGCGGCTGGAAAGCGGGGACGAGACGGCGGATCTTCGAAGTGTCCACCCGGTAGTCGCGCGCATCGGCCGAGGCGCCCTCGGCGAATTCGACCGAACACGAGGGACTCTCCTCCTGGACGATCTCGGCCAACTGGCGGATGCGGTAGTTTTCGCCCTCGGGCGCCACGTTGAAGGCCTGCGCGTGCACCGCCTCCCGTGGCGCGGTGAGCACGGCGGCGAAGGCCCGGGACATGTCCTCCACGTGGATCAGGGGACGCCAGGGAGAACCGTCGCTCTTGAGCAGGATGCGCCCGGTGGTGAAGCCCCAGGCGGCCAGGTTGTTCAGGACGATGTCGAAGCGCAGGCGCGGAGACACCCCGTAGGCGGTGGCGAAGCGCAGGAACACCGGAGTGAACTTCTCCGAGGCGAGAAGGGTGATGTCGCGCTCGGCCTGCACCTTCGAGCGCGCATAGGCGGTGATGGGCCGCAGCGGTGCCTCCTCGTCCACAAGCTCGTCTCCACCGGAGCCGTAGTTGCTGCAGGTCGAGGCCATGATGAAGCGTTCGACCCCGGCCTGCCGAGCCTTGGCGGCCACGTGGACCGCGCCCTGGTGATTGATCTCCCAGGTGATCTCGGGATTGAGATCGCCCAGCGGGTCGTTGGACAGCGCCGCCAGGTGGATGACCGCGTCGATGCCGGCGAAGTCGGAAGCTTCGGCGTCCCGGATGTCCTTCTCCAGCGCGGGGACCTCGACCGGGTCCTCCCCGTAGCTGCAGCGGCGGTAGAGGTCGATGTCCATCCCCACCACTTCATGGCCCGCCGAGAGAAGATGCGGGACCAGGACCGATCCGACGTAGCCCCTATGGCCGGTTACGAGAACCTTCATACGATTCCACTCCCATGGACGGGGAACGCGGGTCACCATGCCGGGCCTCGTGGATGCGCCCTCGCAGCAGTTGGACCCTCCAGTGACGATGACGGCGTTCCTTGGCCGAGGGCGCCGTCAACCACCTCAACCACTCCAGCAGGAGCTGCCGGAGCAGGTACCGGGGCACGGAGAACAGACTCGCGACCTTCTCGGGATGCTCCTCGCGCCTCCACAGGGCACGCCCGTACTGGAAATGCCAACGGTCGAGGTAGTCCACCGTGAGCCGTTCGGCCCGGATGTAGTGATGGACGATGGCCCGCGGCTCGTAGCACACCGTCTGGCCGGCGTCCATCAGGCGGCGGGCGAACTCGGAGTCCTCACTCAGGCCCCCGCGGTCCGAGGCGGTCGGCCCCAGATCGGTGCGGAAGAGGCCGTACTTGACGAAGGCCTCACGGCGGTAGGCCATGTTGTCCCCGAAGGGATTGTTCCGCAGGATCATGGGGTCGTCGCCGAAGTCGAAGCTGTGGTAGGTGCGGATCTCGTCCTCGTCGAGCTCGGGGGTGACCCCCTCGGGCAGGATGGGCAGCAGGCGGCCGCCGATGCCCATGCACCGCCGGTCACCGCGGAAGCGCTCGACCATGGCCTTCATCCACCCGGCATCGACGCGCACATCGTCGTCGGTGAAGAGCAGGAACTCCGCCTCACTGCTCTTCACTCCGAGATTGAGCGCGAAGGACTTGCCCTGACGCGGCTCGAAGAAGGAACGGATGCGGCCGGGATGCCTCTGCACCAGCTCGGCCACCACCGCGGCCGTATCGTCGGTGGAATTGTTGTCGACGATCACGATCTCCCACTCGCAGTCCGGCGGCTCCTCGAGGGAGAGCAGATCATCCACGACCGCAGGCAACAGCTCACAGCGATCGAAGGTGCACAGGATGATGCTCACGTCCATGGCAGCACGGCACCTCAACTCTCAGCCGGGGAAGACGACGCGGCCTCGAAGGTCCTCTGCTCCAGCAAGCGCGGGTGGCAGTTGACCGCGCCCCGGACGGAGATGTCCGAACTGACGTAGAAGGTGCAGGCGGGAACGAGGCTGTCGTAGGCGCGCTCCAGGTCGTAGCGGTAGGCGTGAACGCCCAGACGATAGCTGCCCTGGGCCAGGTGCAGGTCGAGCTCGAAGCGGCAACGCAGGCGTTCGCCCCCCGCCAGATCGACCGGTGGGTGGCCCAGGCGCTCGGTCGAGGTGCTGAAGAGTTCGTATTGGTCCTCCCCGAGGACATCGAGCACGACGGCCACCTTCTCCACCGCCTCGTGCGCCACCAGTTCGACCTCGGCGACGACCGTCTCCCCGGTCTCGAAGCGCAGGGTCTCCCCGGCTGCATTGCTCAGGCCCGCTCCGAGGATCTCGACCGGTCCTCCCCGCTGCCTCCGCGCTCCGGAGGCCTGCGTGAGGTACTCGGAGATGACCTCGCTGCTCGGTCCGATCCGGGCTACCCGGCCCTTGTCCAGCAGCAGGCTGCGGGAGCAGAGTTCGGCCACCGCGTGCAGGTTGTGCGAGACGAAGAGAACCGTCGCGCCGCCGGTGAGGATCTCACTCATCCGTTCGAGACAGCGGCGCTGGAATACCAGGTCGCCCACACTCAAGACCTCGTCCACCACCAGCACGTCCGGGTCGACATGGGCCGCCACCGAGAAGCCCAGACGGGCGTACATGCCCGAGGAATAGCGCTTCACCGGGGTGTCCAGGAACTCGCCCAGACCCGAGAACTCGACGATCTGATCGAACTTGGCCTCGATCTCCTCGCGCCGCATCCCCAGGATCGCCCCGTTCAGGTAGATGTTCTCCCGGCCAGTGAGATCGGGATGGAAGCCGGCGCCGACCTCGATCAGTGCGGACAGGGTCCCGTTGACCTCGAGGGTGCCCCGGGTGGGCTGGAAGATCCCGCTCATCAGTTTGAGGATGGTCGACTTGCCTGCTCCGTTGGGGCCGATGATGCCGAAGGCCTCTCCGCGTCGCACCTCGAAGGAGATATCCTGCAGAGCCCAGAACTCCTGCCGCTCGAGCTGATCGCTGCGGCGCAGGAAGCGGCCGGTCAGAGCGGGGATGAGATCGCGCAGGGAGTCGTGGATCTCGCCCTTGCGGAACTTCTTGCTCACATGGTCCATCCTCAACGCAATCTCGGCCATCGCTTCCCCCTAGATGCTCTCGGCGAAGAGAGGCTCGGAGCGTTTGAAGAAGGAATAGGAGCCGGCGAGGATCACCAGGGCCATCGCCGCGCTGTAGGCCAACCACATGAGTTCCGGAGGCTGATGGTCGACGATGACCGCATCCATCGCCTCCAGGATGGGTGCCACCGGATTGAGCAGGAGCACCTTCGCCCACTTCCCGAAGAGCGAGACATCGTAGAACACCGGGGTGAAGAAGATGGCGAAGGTCAGGAAGACCTCGACCAGGTATTTCACGTCGCGGAAGAAGAGCGCGGCGGCCGAGAGGAAGATCCCCAGTCCGGCCACCAGCATCACCAGCAGCAGAACGAGCAGCGGCACCCAGAGAAGCTCGATGGACCAACCCACGCGCAGGGCCGCCAACAAGACCGTGAGCACACCGGAGGCCACCGTGAAATCGAGCAACTGCGAGCCGACCGAGGCCAGGGGGAAGATCTCCTTGGGGAAGTAGATGCGCGTCACCAGGTTCGTGTTGGCGATGAGGCTGCCGGTGGAGAAGCGAAGAGCGGACACGAAGAAGGCCCAGGGAACCGCGCGCACCGAGATGGAGGCCACCTCGGTGGTGTTGAATTCGGTGTGGGCCAGGCGCGAAGCGGCGTACTTCACCAGGATCCCGGCCGACACGACGATCATCGGCATGAGCACCGCCCACAGGATGCCCATGATCGACTGCTTGTACTTGATGTGGATCTCCCGCCACGTCAGGCTGCGCAGCAGTTCGCGGTAGCGCATCAACTCCCGCAGGTGGGAGGGCATCAGAGAACCTCCTCGAAGATCTCATCCAACCGCCGGCGGTAGGCGCTCACGATCCGGCGCAGATTCGCCCGCACCGTCGGAGCGTCCTCCTGGAGGCGGTCGAAGTTCGATCGAAGCGATACCACGTCGAAGCTCTCGATATCCACCAGGTAATCACCGAGTTGCAGATCCCGGGCCAGGGTATCGACCTTCCGGTCGTAGACCACCGCGAGGGTCGGCCGTCCCAGGGCAGCGGCCAGGAGAAGACCGTGCAGGCGGCTGGTGACCACCAACTCGGCCCGGCGCAGGGCGCCCAGCAGCTCGTCGACGGTTCCGATCTCGGGGATCTCCACCCTCTTCTCGTCCAGCCGCGAGTGGTCCTCGGGGAACCCGCGCCGGAGGACATCGATCAGATCGCCGGCGGCCCAGCCGTCGCTCGTGTCTCCGGGCAGGAGGATCACCCTGCGGCCCTCCTCCAGCAGAAGGTGCACGAAGTCGGCCAGGCGCCTGAGATACCCCTCGTAGGCAGCCCGATCGCGCCGCGGCCACACCCGGGGATCGCACCAGGACATCGGACCCACGGCCACCACGCCTCGCTCCCCCTCCACCCAGTTCCGCGGATCGAGCGCCTCGTGGGCGAAGGCCAGGTCGGGCACCACCGCGGCGTCCTCCACCAGTCGCAACTGCCGTGCCCGGAGCAGGGAGATCTCGTCACGAAAGCTCACCCGATGGGCGTTGCGCAGGGCGATGCGGGCGAAGAGACGGCTCCAGGTGGAATCGAGGTGGTGGACCCCGACTGCGAGCACGTGGAAGGGCAGGCCCAGCGAACGGCACAGCAACGACCACTTGGCCAGGGTCCAGGGATGGCCGAAGGCCCCTCCCCATTCGGCGTCGACCTGTCCGCCTCCGGACACCAGGACCAGATCGAAGTCCTTCAACTTGCGCCGCAGACGGCGCAGATAGCGCGTGTCGAGCAGGATCCGGTAGAGAAGGTCGTCGGCCGCGGCGGCCAACCTTCGAAGAACCCCCGCCGGGGGCGCCGTTTCCACGGAAGCAGAGGAAGAGGGATCCGGGGATGCGGCCTGGTCCTCCCCCCCGGGGCTCGCTTCCTCCCCATCCGAGGCGGCCGGGGAAGGAGGCGGAGGCAGGAGGCGGTCGGTCTCCTCGCGATCCTCGGCCTCCACCCGGTACCCGGGGATCACCCCGAAACCGGACAACACGTCGGCTTCGATGCCATGGCGGCGGCGGGTATCCGAGGGGCGAAGGGTGAAGGCCTCGATCCGCGCCCGGCGGTCGCGGCGACGGATGGCCTGGATCACCGCGTCCTGGATGGCCGCATCGCCCAGATTGCCCCAACCCGAGGGACTCAAGAGGGCGACGCGCAAGGGCGGGCGGCCGGAAGGGTCTTCCTGCATGGATTCCTCGCCCGTCACCGGTGGTGACGCGGCGCGATGATGGAGACGGTGTGCTTCCACGGAAAGCTCATGGACAGCCGGATGGTAACAAGGCTGCACGAATCGGACCAGAGCGGGCGCACCCTGGAATTTCCCGCGATTCCCCGTGATTCCCCGTGGGATCGACGAAAGAAAGTGGTCTCAGCGCTCCGGCCGGAGGACCTCGGAGGCGATCTGGGGCAGTTCACGATGCTGCAGAGCCAGTTTCAAGGCGGCCAGGGGAGCCACCTCGCCGTAGAGCAGGCCATCGCTGGGCTGGATGGTCTCGGCACTGCGGGCCAGGGGCGGCATCCACGGCACCACCGGTCCGATCTCGCTCTCCCCCCGCAGCAGCGCGACCGAGCCGCTCATCACCGCAGTCGCCATGGAGGTTCCACTGGCCATCGCGGTACCTCCACCCGGGTAGGAGGACACCACATGGACACCCGGCGCACCTAGATCGACCTCACCCCGGGCGGAGAAATCGGCCAGGACCTCGTCGGCGGTCACCGCCGCCACCGAGACCACCGTCGGGTCGCTGGCGGGGAAGAGCACCGGCCCGCCGGTGTTGCCCGCCGCGGCCACCACTTCCACCCCGGCGTCCTGCAGATCCTCGAGCAGACCAGCGATGACGGCGGAGGTGTCGCTGAGCGAGAGGCTCAGGTTCACCACCTGCACCCCGGCCTCCAGCGCATGGGACAGGCCCAGTGCCAGATCGTAGCTCGTGCCCACCCCATCGTCGTTCATGACCTTCAAGGGCAGGATCCTCGCCTGCGGCGCCACCGTCACCACGATGCCGGCCACGTGGGTGCCGTGACCGAAGGCCTCGTCGACCTCTCCGTCGCCGTCATCGTCCATCCCGTTGGCCTCTTCCACCGGAGACGGCAGATAGGGACACGGATCGTCCACGACGCGTCCGGCCAGGTGCGGATGCGACGGATCGATGCCGGTGTCGAGCACCGCAACGGTGACCCCGCTGCCCTGGGCCAGGGCATGGACGCGCTGCAGGTGCAGGCCCGCCAGCGCATCCTGGACGGGATAGTCCCCCTCGTCCCAATCGCCTTCATTGAAACCCATCAGCATTTCCTGGGGCGCAGTGAGGGCAACCTGTTCGTCCGGCTGCAGAGCGAGAACCCGTGGATCGCCCCAGAACTCGGGCGGCAGTGAGGGAACGATCACGGTGAAGAGCCCCAGATCGGGGGCCACGTCCTCCAAGGTGAGGCCGTACTCCGCGGCCAACGCCTCGATCATCCCCAGCTCCGGATCCTCGACGCGCACCACCCAGCGATCGGCCTCCCCGTAGAGGAAGTGTTCGCTCCCGGTGTCCGGCACCTCGGCGCTCCATCCCGGCACGGACGAACTCGAACGGGAGGCCATCGCCGCCTCGGAGACGGCGGTCGGGGAAGAGGATCGGCCGCAGCCGCTCAGCACGGCGGCCAGGCTTGCGCCGAGGAACAACAGTCCGAAGGAGATCGAAGGAATCCGCATGATCTTGGGCTCTCCTGATGATGTCTCGTTCAGCGGATGAGGGTCATGGCCCGAACCAGACTTTCGTCGGCGCTGCGAGCCCGCACGAAGTACACGCCCGAGGGAAGCTCCCTGCCGCCATCGTCCCGTCCAGACCACCTCCAGTGATGGCTTCCCTCGTCGAGGGTCCCATCGTGGAGACAGCCGATCCTCCGACCGCGCTGGTCGAAGATCTCCACTGTCCACCATCCCCGGCGCGGGAGTTCCAGCGTCAGCTCCACCCGCGGGTTGAAGGGATTCGGAACGGGGCTCAACAGGCGCGCCACGTCCCTCATCACTGGCGGCGGCGCGGCGGTTCCCCGGGGCGCGGCTGCGTAGAGCAGGGCCCGGCCGGTGTCACCACCGTTGTAGCCGCCTATGATCATAGCATTTCTGCCGTCGTGTTGAACATCGCCGGCGTCGGCGGCCGAGATTCCCAGATGGGCGCTGGAAACCGGCCCGATCAGGCTGTCCAGGGGCGCCGAGGGTGGAGCCGGCCCCCCGGCGAAGAGGTAGACCCGGCCCTCTTCGGTGGTCTCGGTCCCCGCATAGGGGGCGCCGACCACCAGATCCGCCAAGCCGTCGCCGTCCCAGTCGAAGCCGGCAGCCACGGAGGATCCGAAATAGCCCCCGTCCCAGATACCGTCCCAGCTGCGATCGAAGAGGGTGTCCGCCGGCGCGGCGGAGAAGAGATAGGCCCGGCCCACGTCGGCTTGAGAGGGCAGATCGACGTTGGGAGCGCCCACCACCAGATCCGTCAAGCCGTCGCCGTTGAGATCGGCCGAGGCATCCAGGGCGCTGCCGAAGGCATCGCCGGCCACCTCTCCGGCGAAGATCGTATCGACCCGGCGGTCGAAGAGGGGACCTCCGCGATACAACAGGACCGCGCCGGCCCAGGTTGCCGACTGTCCCGAGCGAGGCGCGCCGACGAGCAGGCCGTCGGCCCCACCGTCGCCGTGTCCGGGCCAGTAGGCCAGCGCCTTGCCGAAGCGCTCATCCACATCGCGCGCGAAGAGGGTGTCGCCGGCCGTCGGCTGGAAGTCCGCTCCGCCGAAGAAGAGGTAGACCACGCCCGAACTGTCGCGGGGGGCGCCCACCGCCAGGTCGTCGTAGCCGTCGCCGTCGAGGTCGCCGTCCATCGCCAAGGCGTTGCCGAACTGGCCGCCGGGAGTCAGGCCTTCCACGACGAAATCGGGCACCATGTCCACCGGATCGCCGCCGAGGAAGATGAAGACGCGGCCCGGCAGATTGCCGTCCACACCGGGCCCGGGCGCTCCCACCGCCCAGTCGTCGTAGCCGTCGCCGTTGAGATCGCCGCCGCCGGCCACTGCCCCTCCCAGGTATTCCCTCTCGCGATCCCCGGCGAAGGTCAACGATGTGCTGTCGGGAAAGACGACGCCGCCCAGGTAGAGGTAGACCTTGCCTCCGCTGGTTGCCACCTCGTCGTTGACGTTGGCTCCGACCAGGAAATCGTCGAAACCGTCGCGGTCGACATCGCCGGCCGTCGCCACCGCGATACCATATTGATCGAGGAGTCCCTCGCCCAGGTAGTGCCGCTGCAGGACGAAAGAATCGGCCCATGCCTCGTCCGCGAACAGGAAGGAAGCCGGAGTCAGATCGGAAAGGAAGGAAGCCGGCGGAACGAGCGCACCGAGGGAAACCAAGACAAGGGCGACGAGCAGACGATGGAGAAGGGAGGAAGAGCCTCGGGAGCGATCCGGTCGACGATGGAGAAGATGCCGCCGAAGACCCGTACCCTCCCGTCGGCGCTCATGCGCCGCACGATCGAAGAGAGCCTTCATGATCAACCGCCTCAGGTTGGGTGTCGAGCAGGGGGTGTGGTTGCAATGGAGTCGTGGGGGGGGGCCCCCCCGGCCCCCCCCACTCTTCAGTCCATCACCTGAGGTCTACTGGAAATTGGACTTCAGCTGGCCCATGCTCTGGGCCTCGGCGGGAACGGCCGCGTTGGCACCCATCCCATCGAGAAGCTGACGTCCGATCTCCTGTACGCCCTCGCTGCCGGCACCCATCTCGCCTTCGAGGATGGTGATCGTGTCGGTAGCGCTGTCGGTGAACTCACCCGCTGTCACCGTCACCGTGACCGTGAGGTCGCCGGAGTAGGGAAGCGGCGGAACGACGAAGGTCATCTCCTTGCTGCATTCGTACCCGGCGGGCAGAGGCATCTTCCCCAAGAGGGTTGGGAAGGTCTGATCGCCAAAGGTGATGTCCAATGCGACATCGGCGATCACGGCCTCATCGCCGAGATTGGCGATGGAGAAGAAGACGGTGACTTCGTCGCCCGGAGCGACCGCGTCGGGAGAGAAGGCCAAATCGACATCGACCTGAGCCCAGGCCGCCGACGCGGCGAGGAGCATGCCCATCAGGGCCAAGCTGATCATTGCATAGCGACGCATGCCAAGAATCCTCCTGGATCGTTGTAGATCATGGAATCGAGTATCCGGTGGAAGAGCGC
The DNA here is from genome assembly GCA_029932915.1 of Candidatus Krumholzibacteriia bacterium. Lineage (GTDB taxonomy): Bacteria > Krumholzibacteriota > Krumholzibacteriia > JAJRXK01 > JAJRXK01 > JAOZPE01. The sequence goes on along the minus strand of JAOZPE010000006.1, from coordinate 8,157 downwards.
CGAAGCGCCTGGCCACCAGACACCTCCTCCTCAGGGGACGCCGGGCGAGGGAGGGGGCCCGCACATCCACTCGGGATACCGCCGGTTGGTCGCGAGGGAGCTGCGGACCGACGGGTGCCTGGGTTGGATCCATCATAGCACGCCCCGCCTCCCCGGACAAGGGGGCCGGGCCGATGGAAGCCGGCCCGCGGAGTTCTACTCCGCGGGCCGTTCAGCGGTTCCCATCACGGGCTTCCCGCTGGGCGCCTGTTGCAGCGCCTCCAGGGGGTGGATCCCCTAGCGGGGATCCCTCGTGTTCCCGCAGTCGCCGACCACCACGTAGGCCGCCGGGGCGTCGAGGTCGAAGATGGAGCCGTGGCCCTGGTCATGGGGCACCACGACATGGGTCTCCAGCTCGGTGACCGCCCCCTGCTCATCGGTGTAGCGGTAGACGACGGTGTAGACCCGGCTGTGGCCTCCACCCGCCCGTTCGGCGCGCAACTGCAGGCCGTTGGGGCAGGTGATGAACACATCGGGTTCGGTGTTGCCGTCGCCGCGATCGTTCACCGGCTCACTGCTGCGCACCTCGACGATCTCGATCCCCGACAGATCGACCGGGGCGCCGCAGGCGTCCTCGGCGGTGGTGATCAGCATCTCCGGCGTGATGGTCTGCAGCTTGTGGTTGGGCGGCCACAGCAGATACGGATCGGCGGCGACCAGGACCGGCGGCCTCTGATCGTCGATCACGATCTCGGCGGCGCAGCTCGACGTGTCGGTGGCGTCGCTCACCTGCAGCCGGACCATCACCGAATCGGCGCACAGAGCGGCGCCGGTGAGGGTCAGGATGGGATCGACCCGGGTGGCGTCGTCCAGCACGGCTCCGTCCACGTCGACGAACCACTGGTAGAGGAGACTGTCGCCGTCGGCGTCGCTGCTGGCGGAGCCGTCCAGCTGGACCTGCACGGTGTCGGCGTCGACCACCGCGGTGTAGGGACCTCCGGCGTCACACACCGGCGGGTTGTTCATCCACTCCACGGTCACCGTGTCCACCATGGCGACCTGGGTACCCGGATGCAGCGCGCTGACCTGGATGGTGTCGACTCCCGCGCCTGCACTGCCGGTGTAGGTGAACAGGGCCACGCCGAGCGAATCGCTCGGGGTGGACGCGCTCAGGCCCTGGTTCGGGCCACCGGTGACGGCGAAGTCGATGGTGAGGCCCTCGATCGGAAATGCCTGGTCGTCGCTGCCGCGGAAGACCTTGGCCACGACCGTGTGCTTCTCTCCGGGAGCGAGCTGCGCACTCTCGGGCGCTGCCTTCAGACGCACCAGCAACATGTAGCTGAACGCGTGCTCACAGGGAAGGATGTCGCCCTCGGCGACCGCCTCGTAGTATCCGCCCTGGCTGCATTCGCCGAAGAGATCGCCGCCGCCGAGATCCAGGGCGGAGATCATCACTCCCTCACCCTGCAACTGCGAGCAGGCCTGACGGGCCGCGTCCGGATCGTCGGCCCAACCGCTGCCCACCAGGAGCACATGGTGGTCGCCAGCCGAGCCGGTGGAGAGGATTGCCCCGGCCGCCTGCATCGCTCCGGCCAGATCGGCGCCGGAGGTGGGCACCAGGCGATCCACCAACAGGCTGTCCAATGCGGGCTGGAAGACGTCTGCCCAGCTCTGCGGGGTCACCGGGGTCAGGGTCCCCACCACATCGGCGGTGCTGCTGTCCCCGTAGACCACGATGGCCACCGACACGCTGCCGTCGGCAGGAAAGAGGACCGGGTCCTGGAGACAGGCCTTCAGACCCATGATCTCCATGGACAGGTCATCGGTACCCACGCTGTCGGACATGTCCAGCGCCAGGACGATCTCACTGGGTCCGACGACCGCGTCGGATGCCGGGGAGGCGAGGTGCAGACCCGGCGCGGGAAGGTTCGCGGGTCCGGTCGCCTGGTCGACCGCACATCCGGCCACCAGCGCGATCAACGCAAGGGTTGCCAGGAGCAGGACGCCGTGAAGTTGTTTCATTGCATTGCCCTTCTTTGGTCTCTCATCGGATGGATGATCCACGCTCCGGCCGGGGCCGGACGCGCGACTCGATCTCAGGGAAGCGGGATGTTCCCGCTCGGGACTCAGAGGATCGGCCTCATGATAAGAAAGCGGCCAATCATCGACCACTCTTGACCCCCCCGGGCGGCCGATCTAGGCTGGCCTCACCATGTCTGCGGCCCATCCGACGTCCAGCCCTTCCCCGGCTTCCTCCGCCTCATCGACCACCCACCCGGGCTTCGTGGCCGGCGGCCTCCTCCTCTTCACCGTCCTGCTCCTGCTGCCGCCCCCCTCGGGACTCTCCGCTGCGGGCTGGAAGATGGCGGCGGTGGCCACCCTGATGGCCTTCTGGTGGATCAGCGAGGCCCTCCCTCTGGCCCTCACCGCCCTGTTGCCCCTGGTGCTCTACCCGGCGCTGGGCATCCTGCCCAGTGGCAAGACCTCGCTCAACTACGGCAACCACCTGGTCTTCCTCTTCCTCGGCGGTTTCATGATCGCCATCGCCATGGAACGGTGGAATCTCCACCGGCGTCTGGCCCTGGGACTGGTGGCCCGGGTGGGAACCAAGCCGCGGCGGCTGTTGCTGGGTTTCCTGCTCGCCTCGGCCTTCCTGTCCGCGTGGATCTCCAACACCGCCACCACCTTGATGCTCCTGCCCATCGCCATGGCGGTGGTGCGCACCCTGGCCGAGCGCTCGGCGGAGGAGAACGGCGAGGAGGCCGGCCACGAGGTCCAGAAGAAGCTGGGCGCGGCGCTGATGCTGGCCCTGGCCTTCGGCGCCGGGGTGGGCGGGCTGGCCACCCTGGTGGGAACCCCGCCGAACATCGTCCTGGCCGGTCAGGTCCACACCCTCTTCCCCGATCTGCCCGAGATCACCTTCGGGCGGTGGATGATGCTGGGAGTGCCCATCTCGCTGACCATGCTCGCCGCGGCCTACCTCGTGCTGATGCGTTTCGGTCCGCACGGAGCGCTGCCCGAACTCGGTCTGGGCGAAGGAGGACGGGAGATCCTCGCCGAGCAGCGCCGACGTCTGGGCCCGATGAGCGGAGGCGAGAAACAGGTCCTGGCCTGCTTCCTGGTGACGGTGGCCCTGTGGCTCACCCGCAAGCCGCTCCAGTTGGGGTCGTTCACGGTTCCCGGCTGGTCCCAGCTCTTCGATCAGCCCGGCTACCTCCACGACACCACGGTCGCCATCGCAGTCGGCGTGGTGCTGGCGATGCTGCGGGCGACTCCGCCGCGTGGAGGACGGAAGGTTCCCCTGCTCGACTTCGAGAGCATCCGGACCCAGGCGCCATGGGGCATCCTCCTGCTCTTCGGCGGGGGCTTCGCCCTGGCCGACGGCTTCCACCACAGCGGCCTGGCCGAGTGGATCGGCCACCACCTGGCCGGAGTCGGAGGCCTGCCGCTGCCGTTGATCATGATGCTCACCAGCCTGGTGACGATGATGATGACCGAGGTCACCTCGAACACCGCCACCAGCACCCTGCTCATGCCCATCCTCGCCGCCGTGGCGGTCTCGCTGAAGGTGCCGCCGCTGCTGCTCATGGTGCCCGCGGCGCTGTCGGCCTCGCTGGCCTTCATGCTGCCGGTGGCCACGCCTCCGAACGCCATCGTCTTCGGCAGCGGCTGGATCACCATCCGGCAGATGGCCCGTGTCGGCCTGATCCTCAATCTCATCGGAGTGGTGGTGGTGACCGCCTACTGCTGGTTCCTCGCGCCGATCGTGCTGGGCCCGGGCGCACGATGAGTCCGTCGAGAGCGGCAGTTCCCCGCACCGGCCACCTCACCCCTTCGGTCCGGGACCCCCTCCACCTCCGGCCGGCCCGAAGGACGGAACGCTCCACACGGGCGGGAATGTATCTGGTGACGCTGGTCCTCCTGTCCTTCCTGCTCGGCAGTTGCGGCCGCCATCGCGCCCCGGCCGAACCGGTGGACGATGTCTACATCTACCTCATCGACGCGCTGCGCTGGGACCACCTCGGCTGCTACGGCCATCCGCGCGACATCTCCCCCCACATCGACGCCTTCGCCGCCGATGCCTTCGTGTTCACCCATGCGCGGACGGCCTCCCCGTGGACCCGGCCGGCCGTCGCGGGCATCTTCACCGGGCTCACTCCCCGCCTGCACGGAACACGGGGACGGGCCGGAAGCCTGGCCCACGCCTTCCTCACCTGGCCCGAGGCCATGCAGAAGCTGGGCTACCGCACGGTGGCCGTCGTCACCAACCGCAATGTCTCATCGGTCTTCGGTTTCGATCAGGGATTCGAGTTCTTCGACATGGTCACCCGCCCAGGCGCTGACTACATCCGATCGGACCAGTTGCACGAGGATTGGCTCCCCTTTCTCGATCTGCCCACCGAAGGGCGGCCCGTCTTCCACTATCTGCACACCATCGACCCCCACTTCCCCTACCGGCCCCTTCCCCGCTTCCAGCGCAACTTCCAGGACGGCTTGCAGGAGAAGCTGGCCGAACGGGCCGATCCGCAGCACCGGAACGAGGCCGCCCGCTTCCTCGACCAGTACGACCAGGAGATCCTGCAGAACGACGACAGCTTCGGACGCTTCCTCCAGGCGCTGAAGGATCGAGGACTCTACCGGGACAGTTGGATCGTCGTGGTGAGTGACCACGGAGAGGAGTTCTGGGAACACGGCCTCTACGGCCACGGCAATTCCCTGCACGAGAACCTGCTGCGCGTTCCCCTGATCGTCCATCCGCCCGGTGGACGAAGTGGACCCTGGGCGAAGACGATGGAACGGCTCGCCCGGCAACCCTTCCCCACTCACGCCCTGGCCGACCTCATCGGGCCGCGGGTGAGCCGAAGATGGGAGCCCCTGGCCCGCCACAACGCACGGATGCTGGGGCTGACAGAGAAGGAGATCGCGGCGAATCTGCCCCGGCCCGGACACCTCATCCCCCCGGACAACTGGGCCAGCTATCTGCTGGACGGCCGGGGCGGAACCGCGCTGGTCGAAGGCACACGCAAGCTGCAGTGGGAGGATCTTCCCGAGCCCGGCTGGGTCTTCTTCGACCTGCGGAGCGATCCGCAGGAGACCGTGGCCGTGCGGTTGGAGATCCCTTCCACCGATACAGCGCTCCGCCCCCTCCAGGAGAGGATCACCGCCTGGAGCGACCGCACCGCCCGCGGTCTGCATCTGAGGTGGGAGGGTCCCGAACCGGCGCCACCCTTGCGCATCCTGTGCCGGCAGGGTCTACGGGAAGCCTATCTGCGCCCGGGGGTGGCGCCACGGCGTTTCCTCCTGCGCGAGGGAGGAACGGTGGCGTGGCGACCCGTCGACGGCGCCGAACTCTTCCTGGTGGGCCGCCCCGATGCCCTATGGCAGATCTCGGTGGGAAACGCGCCGGTGCGGACGCTGTGGCCGCGGCCTTCCCACCCGGCGGACAAACCCACGGGTCTGCAGGTGGAGTGGAAGGACTTCGGCCGGGAGATCCTCAACTCGGAGGCGACGGTCGATCCCTCCCGGCTTCCGGAGGAACTGCAGCGTCACCTGAGGGCTCTCGGCTACATCCACTGATCCGTGGAAGCCGGCAACGACCCGCCGGAGAAACGCTGGTAACGACCCACCAGCGGGAAGCCGCCGGCCTACCCGTCCCGGCCGGAGGGAGGATCCAGCAGATCCGTTCCGCCGTCGATCGCGCGCCGGGCGAAGCCGGGCAGGGCGAAGGCGGCCTCGTGAACCTCGGGGTCGTAGTAGTGGCAGTCGCGGGCGATGCGCTCAGCTCGCGGGCGGTCGAAGAAATCCGTCCGCCGGTGATCGCTGCTGGCCCAGGCCCAGCTCCAGCAGCCGCTCGGGTAGGTGGGGATGAAGCCCAGGTAGCCATCGACGTGGGTGAAGGCGGCCCGCAGCTCGGTGTAGATGCGCCGGACCAGCCGTGGACTGTAGTGGGGGGATTCGGTCTGCGCGGTGAGGACCCCACCGGGTCGCAGGGCCTTCGCTGCTTCCCGGTAGAACTCGCGCAGGAACAGGCCGACCGCCGGGCCCACCGGGTCGGTGCTGTCCACGATCACCAGATCGAAGCGGCCGGGGTGCTCCCGCACGTAGGCCACTCCGTCACCGAAGACGGTCTGCAGGCGCGGATCATCCAGGGCCGGACCCACCCAGGGGAAGTGGTCGCGGCACACCTCGGTCACCCGCCGGTCGATCTCGCACAGGACCACCTGCTCGACGCTGTCGTGCTTGAGCACCTCGCGCACACAGCCCAGATCGCCGCCGCCGATCACGAGCACGCGACGGGGATCCTCCAGGGTGGTCAGGGGCACGTGGGTGAGCATCTCGTGATAGACGAACTCGTCGCGCTCGGTGAGCATGACCAGGCCATCGAGCACGAGGATCTTCCCGAAGAAGTCGCTGCGGTAGACCGCGATCTCCTGGAAGGGCGAACGCTCCCGGTGGAGGACCTCGTCCACCTTCAAGCCCAGGCGGACCGCGCCGAAGTCCTCCTCGGTGTGCCAGCCGTCCTGGAGCACCCCGCGCAGCGAGGCAGCCATCTCCGCCTCGATGGCCCGGCGGCGCGCGTCGACGGGGGGATCCGTCGTCCTGCGTTCGTCGATGGATTCGCTCGGATCGGCCCCTTCGCCCGGGCGTCTCTCGTCGGCCAAGGCCCTAGGCCTCCGCCATCGGAGCGGGAGGGGCGAGTTCCACGCGGGGAGCACGGGTGATGATCTGGACGTCCTCGGGAAGGAGCATCCCGTGATCCTCCAGCTCTTCGGGCAGGCCCCGGAGGATCTCCTGCACCCGGGAGCTTCGGGCCTGGAAGGCGGAAGCGAGGTAGTCGAAGGCCGGGCGCGGATCGAGTCCACCGCAGGTGTAGATGTCGACGGCGACGTAGCCCTTCTCCGGCCAGGTATGCACCGACAGGTGCGACTCGGCGATGACGACGGTCCCGCTGGCCCCCTGCGGCGAGAAGGAATGGAAGGTCTCGCCCAGAACGGTGGCACCGACCAGCCGGGCCGCATGGACCATGACCCGGCGCAGTTCGTCGACCTCGTTGAGGAGCGCAGCCTCGCAGCCGTAGAACTCGGCGATCAGGTGGCGTCCGATGGTCTTCACGGCGGGGATTCCTCGGCGGTGGAGGGGTCGAAGCGGCGCCGTCGGAAAGGCGGTCGCCCGGGGTTCCCCCGCGCTGGGGGCGATCTAGGCTAGAAAAAGGCCGCCACAGTGTCAAGACGGTGCTGGAGGGGCGGGAAGAAGCCCCGCCGGGGCCCCGCCGCCGGAACTTGGGATCTGCCCCTCCCTGGAGTATCCTGGGGCGTCCCGGCGGAACGCGACCCCAGGGCCCGCTGTCTCCGCACGATCGCCCTCGGCGGACGGGCAGGACCGCGGCCGGCGGCCACGGGGAAGGGCCGGTCCCGGCGGTCCCTTCCTTCCACTTCGAGCTGCAATCCAAGGAAGAGAACCATGCAGATCCGCGTTCCCATCTCGGCCGGTGAGCTCCTGGACAAGATCTCCATCCTGCTGATCAAGGAAGCCCGCATCGAGGACGAGGAGAAGGTAGCCAACGTGCGCCGCGAGCTGGCCGCCCTCCAGCCGCAGGCACGGCGGCTGGGCGTCGACGACCAGCAGGTGGACGACTGGCTGGCCGCCCTGGCCGAGGTGAACGGCCGCCTGTGGGAGATCGAGGACCGCTTGCGCGCCTGTGAGGCCCGAGGCGCCTTCGGTGAGGAATTCGTCGAGCTGGCCCGCCTGGTGTATCGGACGAACGACCAGCGGGCCGCGATCAAGGCCGCGATCAACCGGAAGACCCACTCGGAGATCGTCGAGGAGAAGTCCTACGTCGATCCGGATGGCGAGGGCTGAGGCATTCCGCTTCGCCGGGGGAGCAGGCGCGGAAACCGCCCTCTCGGCGATCACCCGACACGCCGAGGAACCCGCCGTATCGGCGGCGCCAGCCTTTCCCCCGTCCCATTCGTCCTTTGACCCCTTCGGCGGCACCCGGCTAGACTGTCCTGCGATCCCGCCGCCGGGGGCGAGGCGACTCGCCGCCCCCGCCTCCGGACGGCACCTTCTTCCCCGATCGAGCGGAGAGACGGATGTCCGAGCGAACTCCCTTCCCCCGCGTCTTCTGGGTCGCCAACGTCATCGAGATCCTCGAGCGCTTCGCCTACTACGGCATCT
>JAOZPE010000026.1:38330-41029 GCA_029932915.1 Candidatus Krumholzibacteriia bacterium | reverse complement strand
GGGGAACCACACGGCCAGAGCACAAGCACTCCATGGCCAATGACCACACGAGCACCGACGACAAGGCGCTAACCATCAGGCGGGAAAGCTGGCGGGGCTGGATCCGACCGCAGTACCAATGGGGGTGCTGGGCTACGGATGCAAATAGCCTCTCTCGCCCGAGGAGGCGAGAAGGAGCCGGCTATGACCTGGAGTCGGGCCCATTGATTTCAACCCTGGTATTCTACCGCATCCGGCCAGCGCTTGGCAAATGCCCCCCCACTGCGGGGGCTTTGACCTCGGCGGTGTAGTGGGCTAGATTGGCCCGGCGAGGATACCGAAACCACCTCCCTGGCCCTGAATCGAGGAGAAGGACCGATGCCGCAGAATGCCATCGAGAAGATCGTCCAGCGCTTCGCGGTGGGTGCGGATGTGCCCCGGGAGGTCCATTCCGGGGCCTTTCTCACCGTGCGCCCCCTCCATGTGATGACCCACGACAACACGGCCGCGGTGATGAAGAAGTTCCGGGCCCTGGGCGCCGAGAAGGTCGCCGATCCCGGACAGCCGGTCTTCGCGCTCGACCATGACGTGCAGAACCGCTCGGAGGCCAACCTGGCGAAGTATGCCGCCATCGAGGCCTTCGCCCGCGAGCAGGGCATCGCCTTCTTCCCCGCCGGACGCGGGATCGGCCACCAGATCATGGCCGAGGAGGGCTTCGCCCGACCGGGCGCATTGGTGGTGGGCAGTGACAGCCACTCCAATCTGTACGGGGCGCTCAGCGCGTTGGGAACCCCGGTGGTTCGCACCGATGCCGCGGCGATCTGGGCGATGGGCACCACCTGGTGGCAGGTTCCCCCGGTGGCACGGGTGCGCCTGGAGGGGAGACTCAAGGAGGGGGTCAGCGGCAAGGACCTGATCCTCAGCCTCATCGCCCTGTACCACGATGACGAGGTTCTCAACCACGCCATCGAGTTCCATGGACCGGGTGTCGCCACCCTCAGTGTGGAAGCGCGGATGACGGTGGCGAACATGACGACCGAGTGGGGTGCCCTGGCGGGGTGGTTCCCCTTCGATGAGGTCCTGAAGGAGTGGTTGCTCGCTCGGGCGCGGCACTTCGCCGAGCGGGGAGACGAGAACCCCCGCCTGACGGAGTCCTCGGTGGAGGAACTCTGGGCCTCGCGGATCGAGCCCGATGAGGATGCCTTCTACAGCCGCGAGATCGTCGTCGATCTCTCCGAGGTGAGCCCCTTCGTGGCCGGCCCGGACGTGGTGAAGGCCGGTCGCCCGGTGAGCCGCATGGCGGCCGAGGGGCTGGCGGTGGACAAGGCCTACCTGCTCTCGTGTGTGAACGGCCGCCTCGAGGATCTTCGCGCAGCGGCCGAGATCCTCAGGGGAAGGAAGGTCGCCTCCACGGTGGGCTTCTACGTGGCGGCGGCGTCCAGTGAGGTCGAGGCTGCGGCCCGGGAGGAGGGTGTGTGGCAGGTCCTGGTGGATGCCGGGGCGAAGACCCTGCCCCCGGGATGCGGGCCCTGCATCGGTCTGGGAGAGGGGACGCTGGAGGCCGATGAAGTCGGGATCAGCGCGACCAATCGCAACTTCAAGGGTCGCATGGGCGACCGCAGCGCGCGCTGCTATCTGGCCAGCCCGGCGGTGGTGGCCGCTTCGGCGGTGGCCGGAGTCATCACCACGCCCTTCGAAGAGGACGAATCCCTTCCGACGCGCTCGATCCGGATGGTGCAGGCGCCGGGCGACAGCTCTCCACAGCGGACGCCGATCCTCGACGGCTTTCCCGAGACCCTCTCCGGCCGCCTCTTGTTGTTGCCCAAGGACAACCTCGACACCGACGGGATCTACGGGAAGGACTGGACCTACCGCGAGGACATGGAGCCGGCGCAGATGGCCGAGGTGGCCATGCAGAACTACGACCCCCGCTTCCAGGAGATCGCTCGCGAAGGAGACATCCTCGTCTCCGGGGAGAACTTCGGCACCGGCTCGTCCCGCGAACAGGCGGCGACCGCCCTGCAGTACCGCGGCATCCGGCTCGTGCTGGCCGCCTCCTTCAGTGAGACCTACAAGCGCAACGCCTTCAACAACGGCTACATCGTCGCCGAGTGTCCACAGCTGGTGAAGCATCTGCGGGAGAAGCGGGCGCAGGATGTCCAGGAGGGCCGACTCACCATCGCGTGCGAGGGTGAAGCGGTCATCGACTTCGCCGCCGGCGTGGTCCGCTACGATGGACGCGAGTTCCCCGTGGCCACCCTTTCTCCGACCGCCCAGGAGCTGGTGTTGGCCGGCGGCAGCGAGGGCCTCGTCCGCCGCCGTCTTCAGGAGGAGGAAACGGCGTCCTGAGGCGCGCGGCCGCCGGCGATCCATTCCCAGCTGAAGATTCCCAGGGCGGTCCAGATGAAGGCGAAGCCCGCGAGCTGGCGCAGACCGAAGGCCTCGTGGAAGAAGAAGACCGCCAGCAGGAACTGGATGGACGGGGCGATGTACTGCAGGAAGCCCACCGTCGAGTAGGGCAGCCGGCGGGCCGCGTTGGTGAACCAGACCAGCGGCAGGGCGGTCACCAGGCCGCCGGCCGGCAGCAGCAGATCGATGGCGAGGGAAGCGTGGCCGAAGCTCAGGGTGCCGCTGCGGCCCGCGTGGGCGAGAAAGAGAGCGGCCCAGGGCGAGAGGAGCAGGGTCTCGGTACAGAGCCCCACGACTCCGCCCACCGCAAC
>JAOZPE010000026.1:0-38320 GCA_029932915.1 Candidatus Krumholzibacteriia bacterium | reverse complement strand
GGCCATAGAGACTGAAGCTCACAGCCAGGATGAAGGCGATCCAGGGGACACCGTCCCCGCCCACCGAGAGCAGCACGACCCCCACCAGTGCCAGGACCACCGCGTTGCGCTGGGCGCGCCGTAGCCGTTCGCCGAGGAGAACGACGCCCAGGAGCACGTTCACCAGGGGATTGATGAAGTAGCCCAGGCTGGCTTCGAGCACCCGCTCGTGGCCGATGGCCCAGATGAAGGTGAACCAGTTGAGGGCGATCAGCGTGGTCGATCCCAGGAGGGTGAGGAAGGTGTGGCCCCCGCGGATCGCTCCCAGGGAAGAGAGGAGCTGGCCGCGCGCCCGCAGCAGGACCACCAGCAGGAGGGCGGACCACAGGATGCGGTGCGAGAGCACTTCGAGCGGAGACACCGAGGCCACCGCCTTGAAGTACAGGGCCACGAAGCCCCACCACGTATAGGCGGCCAGGCCGTAGAGGATGCCGGTGCGCGTGGACCGGTCGGTGCTCAACGGGCGCAGGTCTGATGGCGGCCGCCGTCGATCGCCACGCTGGTGCCGGTGATCCACCCCGCTTCGTCGCTGGCGAGGAAGGCGATGAGCGCGGCCACTTCGTCGGCTTCCCCAACGCGTCCGAGGGGATGGGTCAACCGGCTGTGTTCGAGGAAGGCCGCATAGGCCTGTTCATCCATTCCCCCGTTGCGGTGCAGATTCGTGCGGACCACTCCGGGGTTCACTGCATTCACTCGCACGCCATCGGCTGCGAGTTCCAGGGCCAGACAGCGGGTGAGCTGGTCCAGACCCGCCTTGCTCACGCAGTAGGCGAGAACCCCCGGGAAGGCCCGCGTTCCGGTGACGCTGCTGACGTTGACGATGGTGCCCTTCGATTCGATGAGTGAGGGCAGGGCAAGTTGACTGAGGGCGAGGACGCTGCGCAGGTTGATGTCCATCATCCGGTCGTAGTCGTCCAGGCTGGTCGACCTCCAATCGCCGCTGGCGATGATCCCCGCGGCGTTGACCAGCACATCGAGGCCGCCCATCTCCTCCCGCGCGGTCTGCACCAGCGAGGTGCGGAAGTCCTCGTTGGTGAGGTCTCCGTCGACGGTGGCCAGGGGAGCCTCGGCCGAGGCCTCCTCGGCGAGAAACTCGAGGGCGTCGCGTCGCCGGCCGGTGGCCAGGACCGTCGCTCCCTCGCGGATGAAGCGCAGGGCGGTGGCGCGACCGATACCCGAACTCGCCCCGGTGACCAGGGCCCGCTTTCCTTCCAATCGTGCTGCTGACATCCGTCGGTCTCCTTGCTGAGGGGTGATGTCCCGCGGCCGCTCTGCCTCCGGCGCGGGAAGAACAGCTTCCTATTCGAGATCGGGTCCTCCCAGGGCCGACCACAGGTACCAACTGGCTACGCTGCGCCAGGGCCGCCAGGGCATGGCCAGGCGATGGAAGCTCTCTGGATCGGGACGCTCATCGAGATCCCAGAATCGCCGCACTGCGTTCTGCAGGCCCAGGTCGTCCACCGACAGGACGTCGGGACGGCCGAGGACGAAGATCAGGAACATCTCGGCGGTCCAGCGCCCGACTCCCTTGATACGCGTCAGATCGTCGATGACTTCCTGATCGCTCCGGCGGTGGAGGCCGCGCAGTCTGAGCACGCCATCGGCTTCCTTGCGGGCGAGATCACGCAGGTAACCTCTCTTCTGACGGCTCACTCCGCAGGCCTGGAAGTCTGCGTCCTCGAGCGCGAGTACGGCGGAAGGCGTCCACTTGTTTCCAAGGCGCAGAGAGAGGCGGCGTCGAATGGTGGCTGCTGCCTTGACCGAGATCTGCTGGGACAGGATCGAATGGGCGAGCAGGGCGAAACGGCTGTGGTGGGGAGGAGGTGGCGTCAGGACGGGCTGGCGGCGGATGACTTCGGCCAGCACCGGATCGCTTCGAAGCAGCTTGCGGCGGGCTCGCCTCCAGGTGGCCTCGTCGTGCAGCGAAGCGCCATCCATGTCTCGCTCCTGGTCTGGTGAAGCTGCCGGAAGCCGTCGCACCTGTTTCGATGTGCTTCGTCGTCCCTGCTCGAACCGGGGCAGGGGGCGGCCGGTGGCCTCGCTCCGCGGCAAGTCGTATCATGATAAAGGAAGCCGGCATGACTCGCACCGGGAGGTTCTGGGATGAAATCCCGTCTGGACATCCCCCATGCGGAAGAGATCGTGTCTCGCAACCTGGCTCAATGGGAGAGTCGCCGTCGAGCCCTCGAGGAAGAGGGCCTGCACCCACCGGAGCGGCCCGGTCCCTACCTCTCCATTTCCCGTCAGGCTGGCAGCGGCGCCGAGGCGCTGGTCGAGGAGTTGAGCCTTCGCCTGGGGTGGCGGAGCTACGACCGCACGCTGCTGGAGGAGATGGCGCACCGGGCGCGAGTGGACGAACGGGTGATGGAGCGCATCGAGAAGGGCTCGCACAACAGTCTCCACGAAGCCATCCTGCTCAGCCTGGAACGCGGTTACCCGGGCCACCACGTGTACTTCAAGCACATGGCCGCTCTGGTCAGCAGCCTGGGCCTGGAAGGCAGGGTGATCCTGGTGGGGCGTGGCGCGCATTTCCTCCTGCCTCCGGAGGCCGGATTGCGGGTGCGTTGCGTCGCTCCCTGGGAGAAGCGGGTGGAGGAGATCCGACGGCGTCATCAGTGCTCGCTCACCGAGGCCCGAGAGCGGCTGGAGCGGGTGGACAAGCGTCGCCGGGAGATGGTGTGGAAGTTCTTCCGCCGTGAGCTCGACGACGTGCAGGCCTACGACCTGGTGGTCAATCTCGGCGCCCTGGATCTGAAGGCGGCGGTGGAGGCGGTCTGTTCGGCGCTGGAGGCCAAACTCCAAGTCGAAGTCGCGGTGTGAGCTCGACCGCGGAGAGAGCAGCTAGAGGAAGGCTGCGCGGGCTCAGGCCGCTGCTTCGCCCACGCCCTGGTTGTGCACGGCGCGGATGAGCCAGGATCGGGCCACGATCAATCCCAGCGGACTCACCAGGGCGCTGATGCCGTAGATGAGCCACAGCGAGCCGGGATCCTGTGGTCCGTGCAGGGGAACGAAGCGGTCGAGCATGGAACCGGCGTAGAAGCCGGTGACGAACTTGGCCAGGAACCAGGGGATCCCGGCAATGCCCATGTAGATACCCACCCGGTTGGACGGCGCGATGTCGGCGATGTACTCGAGGAAGCGCGACGACCACATGGCTTCACCCAGGCTCCAGATGATCATGTAGGTGACCAGCAGCGTGACGCTGGTGTGCGGAACGAGAATGAAGCAGGACAGGGCGCTCACCAGGGTGCCGGCGATCATCATGTCCACGACCTTGCGGCGCTGGGTCAGGGCGGCGATGAGAGGGACCCCGATGACGATCACGGTGGGATTGATGGCGTAGACCCATTCCCAGTAGCGTCCCACCTCAGCCGGGAAGGCACGGGTGACGTAGTCGGGCATGGTGAGGAACTGGTGGGCGAAGAGCGTGCGGACCGGCAGCAGGATGAAGATGAAGTAGAGGAAACGCAGATCCATGATCGGAAGATTGCGGATCTTCTCGAAGAAGTTCAGATGGGTGTCGTCGGCCACAGGCTCGTCGACCACGACCCGGTCGCGGAGTTCGATCTTCCGGGTGAAGAAGAAGATGTTGATCAACAGGACGATCGCGGTGATGCCGATGAAGAACCAGAACGATCCACTGATCCCGGCGGTGGGCACTTCATTGACGTCGAGGTGCTCGATCCGGGCCGCCCATACCTGACGGATCACCGGGGAGAGGGCTTCCCCGGCAACGATCCCCAGGTTCATGATCGAGTAGAGGAAGGCGTAACCCAGGGTCGCCGTCCGCGCGTCGGTGTACTCCTTCACCCCGGCGTACAGGGCCGGTTGCAGGACGCCTTCGCCGATGGACATGATGATGAGCGCGGTCCATGCGCCCATGTGGATGAGCGCCTCTCCACCCAGGAGAGGACTCTGCACCAGCAGGACCCGCCCGATGAGCACGACCCCCATCGAAAGGCTCAGGGCCCGGCGCACACCGAGGCGGTCGGACAGCCAACCTCCACCGAGGGCCATGGTCAGGGTGACCAGGCCGGAGAAGAGGGAGATGCTCTTGGTCGCAGTATCGGTGGAGAAGCCCACGTTGCGCTGCATGAACAGCGTCATGAGCCCGAGCATCCCGAAGTAGGCGATTCCGTCTCCGAAGTTGACGGAATTCACCAGCCAGAAGCCGCGCGAAGCCCGGAAGAGGATGCGGAAGGACTCGACGAATCCGGGCCGCAAGGACGAGTCGGAGGTATTCGCGGACTCGGAGGTATTCGTGGACGACGAGGAGACGATCTCGTCCCTCGGCTCGTCGGGTCGGGAAGGTGGATCAGGGGTATTCACGGGATCTGACCGGTTCCTTGGGGTAGGAAAAGGTTGAACGTGGATGGAGCTGATGCACAATCCGGCGTAACGTAGCACTGACCCCCCATTTGAGGAAACACTTTCTTCGGGCCAGTCCCCGGTTGCTTTTCCCGCGATTTTGGACTAGAAATATAGACATCGATTCCTGTTCCGGGCCGCCACCGGCGGCTCGGCCACCCCGCGCTTCAGTCCTGTCCCTTGACCCTCCTTCTTTGGGGATGGCCCCACTCGCGCGCCGGGGTATGACTCTACCGTGAAAGTCGTGCTGGATAGCACCTTGATCTATGAAGACTGAAAAGAATGACGTGGCCCGGCGCCGGCGCCGTAAGCCCGCGCGCAGCAACGGCGGAAACCAGGAAGGGGCGGCGACCGGAAACGGCCAGGAGCCCCGCCGCGATTCCGGCCGCAAGAAGAACAACAATGTCGAGGAGCGGCGGAAGAGCATGAAGGCCTTCCGCCCCCGGCATCATCGGGCCGGATCGAAGCCGAAGTCGAAGAACGGCGGACATTCCCGTTATCGCAACGGGTCCAAGCGCAACGGCCGCGCCCAGCGCAACCGCAACCGGGAGGAGCAGCTCCGGAAGGTGTTCTCCGAGTTGCAGCGCGGCACCAGCATCGATCCGCACGAACGCTATCATCTCGAGCGCGAGGACGGAGCCTTCACTCCCCGGGTCATCGATCTCGTCGCGCCCATCGGCAAGGGCCAGCGCTGCCTGATCGTGGCTCCACCGAAGGCGGGCAAGACCACCTTGCTCCAGGAGATCTGCAAGTCGCTGGAGGTCAACCACCCCGAGGTGAAGGTCTACGCCCTGCTGGTGGATGAGCGGCCCGAGGAGGTCACCCACTTCAAGCGGTCGACCCACGCAGAGGTCATCGCCTCCTCGAGCGATCGCATCGCCGACGAGCACGTGCAGGTGGTCGAGGAGGCCATCCAGAAGATCCTCGAGCCGGTGCTGGCGGGCGAGGACGTCGTCCTCATGCTCGATTCCATCACCCGGCTGGCCCGGGCCTACAACACCGCCAAGGGAGACTCCGGCCGCACCTTGACCGGCGGACTCGATGCCAACGCCATGCAGATTCCGCGGCGGCTCTTCGGGGCGGCGCGCAACCTGGAGAACGGGGGCAGCCTCACCATCCTCGGGACCGCGCTCATCGAGACCGGTTCGAGGATGGACGATGTCATCTTCCAGGAGTTCAAGGGAACCGGCAACAGTGAGATCGTCCTGTCCCGCCAGCTCTTCGAGAAACGCATCTTCCCGGCCATCGACATCGGCAAGTCCGGAACGCGCAAGGAGGAGAAACTGCATCCTCCCGAGTACCTCGAACACATCCGCAAGATGCGCCGGGTGCTGAGCGACATGCCCCCGGACCGGGCCATGGACGGACTGCTCAAGCTCATGGCGAAGTGTCCCACCAACAAGGAACTGCTGGATACCTTGCCCACGACTCCGGCGCACTAGAAGAACGCAATGGCCGCCGGCCGGTGGATTCCCCTTCTCCTTGCCCTGTACCTCGCGGCGCCGGCCGGTGCCGCCGGTGCCGAGGAGGGCGTGGATCTATGGCGCTGGGAGGGTGGAAGCCGCGTGCAGGTGGACACCCTGCGGGCCGCCGGGGACATCGCCAGTCCGGTGCTGGGGCTGCTGGCCACCCTCGTCGACGATGACCTCCATGGCCGAGTTTCCCAGATCCGCCTGCGGCGTGAGGTCGAGAGGCGGGGCGAGGGGAAGATCCCCTGGCGTTCCTTCCTGTGGGTGCGGCGGGACCGTCTGCCCGATCAGCGGCATCCGGTGGTCACCGTGCGCTTCCTGAGCGACCTGGCCCTGCCCGTTCCCTATTCCGTGCTCGGTTACCACCCCGGCCGTCTGCGCTCGAGCCAGCTCGTCGTGCTCGATGAATGGCCGATGGGTGACTGGGGTTTCCAGTGGGAGGACGGCGACGGGCGTCATCGCTTCCTGGCCCGCCATCTCGAACTCTTCGCGCTGCGCGAAGGCCAGGTCCGGATCGACATCGACGGCCTGGTGGATTGGCTCCTGGGGGGGCGGATCGACGACATCGAGATCACCGGTCTGGCCCTCTTCCGCTGGGAAGGGCGGCGATGGGGGCTGGCCTTCGGCTACAACGACGACGGCAAGGGACGCACCGGCGTCCTCGATCTCGGGGAGGACCGGATCCTCTTTCCTCCTCCGCGGCCCCTGTTGATGCTCGGCCGGCGCTTGCGATCGATCGCCGAGGCGCGTCAACGCCTGGAGGCGTCCCGGTGACGGCCTCTTCGTGGTCGCTCAGCTCCGGCTACGGGCGTGGAAGCAGCTTGTCGGGCGCGCTCCTCGTGGGCCGCGATCACTCCGATATCTCCAGGGCGGCCTGGACGATGGCGTCGCGGTCGATGGCGAAGTGCCGTCGCAGGGCCGAACGGGTGTCGCTCAGACCGAAGCCATCGGTTCCCAGGACGACCATGGGGGCGTCGATCCAGGGGCGGATGAGTTCGGGTACGCTGCGCACGAAGTCGCTGACGGCCACGATGGGAGAGGGGTCGCCGCCGAAGACCTGACGCACCCAGGGTGTCCGCGGGTGGCTCTTCCCTTCGCCCCGCGTCCGCGGGCGCCGCTTCCCTTCACCCGGCTTCGCCTCGTCCCCCGTCCCCCCGTCCGCCCGCTCCTCGCTTGCCAGGGCCTCCCGGCGCAGCTCGGTCCACGAGGTGACGCTGAACACCTCGACGGTGAGATCGTGCCGCTCGTGGAGGACCGCGGCCGCAGCGAGGGCCTCGCGCAGCAGGGGGCCGCTGCCGGCCAGCCGCACCTTCCTTCCCTTGTCCTCTCCGAGCCGTTCGACGCGGTAGGCGCCGCGCAGGATGCCCTCGCGGCTGCCCGGCGGCATCGACCGCATGGGGTGGTTCTCGTTGTACAGGGTGAGGTAGTAGAAGATGTCCTCGCCCTCGTCGATCATGCGGCGCAGTCCCTCGCGGACGATGATCGCGATCTCGTAGTGCCAGCAGGGGTCGTAGGCCCGGCAGGAGGGAACCGCCGAGGCCGTCAGGTGGCTGTGGCCGTCCTGGTGCTGGAGTCCCTCGCCCTGCAGGGTGGTGCGACCGGCGGTGGCGCCCAGCAGGAAGCCGCGTCCCCGCGCGTCGGCCATGGCCCAGATGGAATCGGCGACCCTCTGGAAGCCGAACATGCTGTAGAAGATGTAGAAGGGGATCAGGGGCCGGCGCAGGCTGGCGTAGGCGGTCGCGGCCGCGGTGAAGGAGGCCATGCTGCCTGCCTCGTTGATGCCCTCCTCCAGCAGCTGTCCGTCCTGTGCCTCCACGTAGCGCAACAGGACCTCGGCGTCGACCGGCGTGTAGTTCTGCCCCGTCGCCGAGTAGATCTTGAACTCGCGGAAGAGACTCTCCATGCCGAAGGTCCGGGCCTCATCGGGAATGATGGGCACCACGTAGCGTCCCATCTTCTCGTCCTTCATGAGCGCCCGGAGCAGACGGACGAAGGCCATGGTGGAGGAGATCTCCATTCCATCGGGCGTCGCCTGGGTGAACGCGTCGTACAGCTCGTCGCCGGGCAGCTCGAGTTCCACCGGGACGACGCGGCGGCGGGGGAGGCATCCACCCAGCGCGCGGCGCCGTTCGAGCATGTACTCGATCTCCGGACTGTTCGGACCGGGATGGTAGAGGGGAGCCTCCTCCAGCCGGGCGTCGGGGATGGGCAGCTCGAGGCGGTCGCGGAAGACCTTCAGCTCGGCCGCACTGAGCTTCTTCATCTGATGGGTCATGTTGCGCGACTCGATGCCCTCCCCGAGGGTCCAGCCCTTCACCGTGTGGGCGAGGATGCAGGTGGGAACACCCTGGGTCTCGGTGGCGCTGTGGTAGGCCGCGTAGAGTTTGCGGTAGTCGTGGCCGCCCCGGCGGAGGTGTTGGATCTCCTCATCGCTGAGATGCTCGACGAGCCGCAGCAGGCGGGGATCACTGCCGAAGAACTCCTGGCGGATCTGTCCGCCGCTCATGGTTGGATAGCGCTGCCATTCGCCGTCCGGAGTGTCCATCATCTTCTGCACGAGCACGCCATCGACGTCGTTGCGCAACAGCTCGTCCCACTCGCGGCCCCAGATCACCTTGATGACCCTCCAGCCGGCGCCGCGGAAACGGGCCTCCAGTTCCTGGATGATCTTGCCGTTGCCGCGCACCGGACCGTCCAGGCGCTGCAGGTTGCAGTTCACCACGAAGACGAGGTTGTCGAGCCCCTCGCGGGCGGCGAGGGTGAGCGCGCCCAGGGCCTCCGGTTCGTCGGTCTCCCCGTCGCCGAGGAAGGCCCATACCCGACTCCGCGAGCCATCCACGAGACCCCGGTCCTGCGCGTAGCGGAGGAAGCGGGCCTGGTAGATCGCGTTCAAGGGGCCCAGTCCCATCGAGACGGTCGGGAACTCCCAGAAGTCGGGCATCGAACGCGGATGCGGATACGAAGGCAGGCCCTTTCCCCCGGATTCCTGCCGGAAGTGGTGGAGCTGGTCCTCGCTGAGACGTCCTTCGAGGAAGGCCCGGGCGTAGAGGCCCGGTGCGGCGTGGCCCTGATAGAAGATGAAATCGCCGAGTTCGTCTGTGTCCTTGCCACGAAAGAAGTGGTTGAAGCCCACCTCATAGAGGCTGGCCGCCGAGGCGTAGCTCGACAGATGGCCGCCCAGTCCCGGATGGAGTTCGTTGGCCCGGGTCACCATCGCAGCCGCGTTCCAGCGGATCAGGCGGCGGATGCGGCGCTCCATCTCCTCGTCGCCGGGGAAGGGAGCCTCCTGTTCGGGGCTGATGGTGTTGATGTAGCGCGTGGTCACCATCGGAGGAACCCCGAGGTCGAGCATGCGGGCCCGTTTCAAGAGCTTGTAAAGGAGGAAGCGGGCGCGCTGAGGACCGGAGACCTCGACCACCGAATCGAGGGCCTCGATCCACTCGGAGGTTTCCTGGGGGTCGGGATCGGGAAGATGTTCTTTGAATGTCTCGTCGGCCATCATGCCTCATCACCGAAGAGGGGGAATCGTCCGAGAGGGGGAGGGGCGCGTGGGGAAGACGTGGGGAAGAGAAGATCCTTGGAATCGACGTCCACAGGGTCTACTTCTAGCAAAAGCTGCTGAAAGCAGCCACCGAAGGTGGTAGCCTCTTTCCCTCGAGCCGGGAGCCGACAGGGAGAAGGCGAGGTGGCAGTTCGGTCCATCGGCTGCACCCCTGCGGATGAGCGAACTTGTAGTTCGAATGATTGCAAGGAGTTGTGGGATGAAGATCCTGTGTTGTATCAAACAGGTGCCGGAAAAGGACGCCCGTATCCGGGTCGCATCCGACGGCGCGTGGATCGTCGAGGAGGGGATTTCCTGGGCGATCAGCGAATGCGACCGCTACGCCGTCGAGGCGGCGCTGCGGCTCAAGGAGAGCATCGGCGGTGAGGTGTGCGTGTTGTCCGTCGGCGACGACAAGGCGTCCAAGGGCATCAAGGAAGCCCTGGCCATGGGTTGCGACCGCGCCATCCACGTGCAGACCGATGCGGTGGCCCGGGCCGACGCGGTGACCATCGCCAAGGTCATCGCCCGCGCGGCCAAGGACGAGCAATTCGAGGCGGTGTTCTGCGGCGTGCAGTCCGACGATCTGGGCTACAACGCGGTGGCTCCGGCGGTGGCCGAACTCCTGGGCGCCCGGCACATGCAGATCGTCCTCAGTGTGGAACCGGTGGGCGAGAGCGCACTGAAGGTTTCGCACGAGCTCGACAACAACCTCATCGAGACCGCTGAAATCTCCCTGCCCGCCGTCCTGGGCGTCCAGACGGGGATCTACGATGTCCGCTATGCCTCGCTCAAGGGCATCATGAGCGCCGGTTCCAAACCACAGACCCGGTATTCGCTGGAGGATCTCGGCCTGAGCGAGGCCGAACTCGCACCGAAGGTGACGATCGAGAGCCTGGCCGTGCCCGAGCGCACCCACCAGGCCGAGATGATCGAAGGCGATCCGGCCACCATGGCCCATACCCTGGTGGAGAAACTGAAGACCCAGGCCAAGGTGCTGTAGGGAGGGCATGACATGGCGAAGAAGATTCTGGTCGTTGCCGAACATCGCGACGGCGCACTCAAGGGAATCACGAAGGAAGCCCTGACGGCGGCGCTGCAGGTCGCCGACGACGCGGCCGAGGTCTCCGCGGTGATCCTGGGTCAGGGGGTCGACGCCCTCGCCGACGAGCTGGCATCGTGGGCTCCCGGCGGTGTCGTTCTCTTCGAGGGCTCCGAGGTGGAGCAGTACACGCCGGAGGTCTACGTGAAGGTCCTCGGCGACTTCATCAAGGAGAGCGGCGCCGAGCTGGTGCTCACCGGCAACTCCTACCAGGCCATCGACTACTTCCCGCGCCTGGCCGCCGTCCTGGACGCGCCGCTGGTGCCCGACTGCACCGCGATCGAGAGTGACGGGGACAAACTCGTCTTCGTCCGGAAGGTGATGAACGGCAAGCTCGATGCGCGTTGCACCGTCAACGGCGAAGGGCCGACGCTGGTGAGTCTGCAGCAGGGGGCCTTCCCGCCGAGCGGAGCACCGGGCGGTGGCGCGGTCGAGAAGAAGGCGGTGGATGCGGGGGGGATCGAGCCCCGCAAGATCCTCTCCATCGAGCCGGGCGAGACCGGCGAGGTCGACCTCAGCGAGGCGGAGATCATCGTGGCCGGCGGCCGTGGAGTCGGAGACGAGGAGAAGTTCAAGCTCGTCTTCGATCTGGCCGAGGCTCTCGGCGGCGCGGTCGGCGCGTCCCGACCTCCCTGTGACAGCGGTTGGGTGGAGTCCTTCCGCCAGATCGGTTCGTCCGGTCAGGTGGTGGCGCCCAAGCTGTACATCGCGCTGGGCATCTCCGGAGCCATCCAGCACCTGGTGGGGATGAGAGGATCGCAGTGCATCGTCGCGGTCAACCGCGATCCGAACGCACCCATCTTCCAGGAAGCCACCTATGGTCTGGTGGGCGATCTGGCCGAGATCGTGCCCGCCCTGATCGAAGCGGTAAAGGAATCGCAGGAAGCCTGACCTTGGGTGCTTCCATTCCCCAGCCTTCGCCCTCGCCGGGAGAGGGTCTTCAGCGCGGACGGATCACCCGTGTGGTGTTGGGCCTGGCTTCGCTGTACGGGCTGCGGCTCCTGGGCATGTACCTGGTGCTTCCCGTCCTCAGTCTCTACGCTGGGACCCTGAGGGGAAGCACCGCCCTCCTCGTGGGAATGAGCCTGGGGATCTACGGATTCTCCCAGGCTCTCTTCCAGATCCCCTTCGGCATCTGGAGCGACCGTTACGGCCGCCGCCGTGCGATCGTCGCCGGTCTTCTGCTCTTCGCCCTGGGCAGCGTCATCGCGGCCCAGGCGCACTCCATGTTGTGGCTCATCATCGGTCGTTTCCTGCAGGGTTCGGGAGCGGTGGCCTCGGCGCTGGTCGCCTTGATGGCCGACCTGAGTGGTCCGCGCTACCGGGCGCGTGCGATGGGGACGATCGGCGTCGCGGTGGGGCTGTCGTTCTCGGTGGGCATGGTGTTCGGACCGGCCATCTACCATCGCATGGGAGCGCCGGCGCTGTTCTGGCTCATGGCCGTGCTCTCGCTGGTGGGCGCGCTGTACGTGATGCTGCTGATCCCCCGCGTCGAGGTCCACCATCACGACGAGGAGACGGAGTGGACGCGTGGCCAGAGTCACGCCCTGCTCCATCACGTTTCCTTGCTGCGCCTGGACACCGGGATCTTCGTGCTGCACTTGATGGTGACCGCGGCCTTCGTGGTGGGTCCGACCTATCTCGCCCGTTTCCGGCCGGTGGCCGAGCACGGCCGCATCTATGCACCGATCGTCCTGGGTGGAGTGGCCCTGATGGCGGTCTCGGTCATCCTTGCCGACCGCTGGGCCCGTCTGAAGGAGACGATCATCGCCGGCAGCGTCTTCCTGGTGGGAGCGGCCGTGTTCCTGACGATGGCGCCCCAGGGCCTCGGTTGGTGTGTGGCGGTGATCATCTGCATGGTGGCCGGGATCGCCCTGGCCGAACCGGCGATGGCGGCTCTGCTGACCCATCTGGTGAAGAGACAACAGCGCGGCACCGCGGCGGGGATCTTCCATACCTCCCAATTCCTGGGTTCGTTCATCGGGGGCATGCTCGGAGGGGCGATGCTCGATGAAGCGCGGCTCATCGGAACCGTTCTGGTGGCGCTCAGCTTCGCCTGGTTGCTGTTCAGTTTCGGTCTGCCGCGCTTGAGACCGACGGACTGAAGCCGCTGCCGCCGGCCCACCTCCGTTCCTCCCATCGCCGGTGAAGGGAGAAGGACACCGGGAGGAGGATGAGGGCGAGCAGCCAGCCGGCCAGCGCGTCGACCCCGTAGTGGAAGCCGCCGTAGACCGTACCCACCGTCAGGGCGGGGACGATGAAGGCCAGGAACCAGGCCGCGCGTTTCTCCCACAGCAGCACGACGATCCAGCAGGTGGCGGCCACCGCACAGTGTGAACTGGGGAAGGCCGTTCCCACCGATGAGCCGCCGTGCAGGATGGAATGGACCAGCGGGGGGAAGATCCGGCCCATCGAGTAGGGATCGGGTTCGGGGTAGTAGTGGAAGGGCCCGGCCACCGGGAAGGCGATGAACCACAACTGACAGACCACGAAGACCAGCATCAGCGCGGTGAGGTAGCGCTCCAGGTGCTTCCACTGCCGCGTCAGCGCCAGGGCCACGAAGGGCGTGGGGATGACCACGTAGTAGGCCAGGTACGCGAAGTGCAGGTACTCGGACAGCGGCCGCCAGGGCAGCCACTGGTGGAGGACCAGGGGAAGGACATTTCCTCCGAAGAGGGCCTTCTCCCAGACGATGACCACCGAATCGAAGTAGGTCTGGGGGAAGAACATGTCGTTGAGGTCCTTCACCTCCGAATAGAGGATGGGGATGAAGACCAGGGGAAGCAGCCGCCGCCCCACGGCCAGCAGGCGATTGTCGATCCTCGGGAAACGCCCCACCGCCACCAGCGCTGCCATCAGCAGCAGGTTGATCAGAACCAGTCGATCCCAGTTCTCCACACCCCGATGGAAGAAGGGAAGGAAGAGGACCGTCCACAGCAGATAGATCGCGATCACGCCCTCCGCCGGTCGCATGCCCCGGCCGAAGGTGCCGAGTGTCTCCTGCCTCGTCGATTCGTTCATCACAACCACCCCGTGGAACGGTACCAGTCCATCGTCCTCTTCATTCCCTCGTCCAGGGGAATCCGTGGCTGGTAGTGGAACGCCGCCGTCGCGGCCGCACTGCTGCAGGCCCACCCCGACGCGGTGAAATCGCGGGCCTTCTCACGGTTGAAGAGGGGAGTCCGGCCCACCACGCGATGGGCCCATTCGTTCGCCGCGCCCGCCAGATGGACGGCCGCATCGGGCAGGGTGACGATGCGCACCCTTCGATCGGCCGCCACGGCCAGCGCCGCCGCGATGTCCCGCCAGCGGTGCGGCGGACCGTCGGTGAGGAAGAAGGTGCCGACGCCGTCCGGATGGGTCGCGGCGGCGAGCATTCCCCGGCTGAGATCGTCCACGTGGACCATGGAGACCCTTCTGTCCGGGGAACCCATGCAGAAGGCCCAGCCCCAGCGGGCGAGGCGGAAGAGGGGCAGGCTGGCGCGGTCACGGGGTCCGTAGACCGCCGGGGGACGGATGACGGTCAACGCCGGTCCGTCCTCCTCGGCCAGGCGCCGTTCGGCCTCCAGCTTCGATCGGCCGTAGAGCGTCTGGGGATGGGCCGGGCTCTTCTCGTCCACGATCCCGTCGGCGTCGCTCGGC
Source organism: Candidatus Krumholzibacteriia bacterium (assembly GCA_029932915.1). Lineage (GTDB taxonomy): Bacteria > Krumholzibacteriota > Krumholzibacteriia > JAJRXK01 > JAJRXK01 > JAOZPE01. The sequence goes on along the minus strand of JAOZPE010000026.1, from coordinate 24,159 downwards.
CCGGCCGCGGCCTGGCTGGAGACGAAGATGAAGCGGGCGTGCCAGGGGGCCGAGCGGAGGAAGAGGCGATGGAGTTCCACCGTCGCGTCGACGTTGACCCGGACGAAGGTGGCCCAGTCCGGTGCCTTCAACAGGGCTGCGGTATGGAAGAGCAGCTCCACGTCGCGCAGGGCCTCGGGCGGGATCTCTCCCCGGGCGAGCTCCCCCCGGTGGACCTCGATGCGCTCGAGGGGGAGGAAGCGCAGATCGGAAGTGCGGCGGACCAGGACGCGGACGCGATGGCCTTCCTCGAGAAGACGATCGACCAGATGGCTTCCGACGAAACCGTTGGCTCCGGTGACCAGGGCCAGCACGGCGCTTCCCTCACAGGGCCTTCTGGTAGATGCGGTATCTACGGTAGGGCTTGGCGTCGAACTTCTGCAGGGGGATGATCATCGGCATGTTGTCCTCCAGCACCCACGAGCACTCGGCCCAGTGGTACCCCTTCTTCAGACCGGTCTCGACCACGGCCTGGATGAGCACGCCGTCGAGGCCCTTGCCGCGCATCTGCGGGATGAGTCCCAGGGTGACCACACGGACGCCGTCGATGTGGCGCTTGTGCCAGAGGATCTTGAGCAATCCGAAGGGGAAGAGGCTGCCGTTGGCATGCTTGAGGGCCCGGTTCAGATCGGGCAGGGCGAGGATGAAGCCCACGGGCTCGCCGCTCTCCTCCCGTTCGAGGATCAGCGTCAACTCCGGATCGATGGCGTAACGGACCTCGGCGGCGAAGTGCTTGATCTCATCGGCGCTCATGGGGACGAAGCCCCAGTTCTTCTCCCAGCACACGTTGTACAGGGCCATCACCCGGTCGACCTCGCGGTCGAAGTGCTTCATGTCGAGCGGGCGGATCCTCACCTTGTTGCGCTTCTTGAGCTGCTCGGCCAGTGTCGAGAGGCGCTTGAGCTTGTCGTTCTCGTGGACGATGAAGGCCAGCAGGTCCTTCGCCTTCACCAGTCCGGCCGCCTCGTAGCGCTCGGGGTACCACGGCGGATTGTAGGGCATCATCACCACCGGCGGGCCCGGCTCACCCTCCACCAGCAGACCGCACATCTCGTTGGTGGACAGCTCGAAGGGTCCCATGGCGTGGCTGCGCCCGCGTTCCTTGAGCCAGGAGAAGGCGGTCTCGAAGAGACGGAGGGAAGCCTCGTCGTCCGCGCGCAGCGCGTCGTGGAAACCGAAGAAGCCCACCTCGTCGTGGTGGAACTCGTTGTGCGCATGGTTCACCGTGGCCACGATGCGTCCCACCACCGTGTTCTCGCGCCAGGCGAGGAAGGGTTGGACCTCGGCGTGTTCGTGGAAGGGATGCTTGCCCGGGGTGAGCAGCTTGATCACGTCGCTTCGCAGGGGAGGAACCCAGTGGGGGTCGTCCCGGTAGATCTCCCAGGGGAAGCGGGCGAAGCGCTCGAGATCCTTGCGGCCGGCGACGGGGCGGATCTCAAGACTCATGGGAGGATCCCCGCGAAGGTGCCATCAGATGAGACCCATCTGCTTCCCCACCTTCGAGAAGGTCTCCAGTGCGCGATGGAGCTGCTCGTCGGTGTGGGTCGCGATATACGAGGTGCGGAGCATCGCCCGGCCTTCGGGCACCGCCGGCGAGACCACCGGGTTGGTGAAGACGCCTCCGTCGAGAAGGCCCCGCCACAGTTTGAACGCGTCCAGGTTCTCTCCGACCACGATGGGGATGATCGGGGTCTCCGTTGCTCCGATGTCCCAGCCCATGTTCTTCAACTCACGCTGCATGAAATGCTGGATCTCCCACAGGCGTTCGCGCCGTTCCGGTTCGGTGCGGATGATCTCCAGGCTCTTGAGCACCGTGGCCACCGCGTAGGGAGGCATGGCCGCCGAGAACATCATGGTGCGTGCGTTGTGCCGCAGATAGTCGATGATGAGCTCGTCGGCGGCGATGAAACCGCCGATGGAGGCGAACGACTTCGAGAAGGTTCCCATGATCAGATCGGTCTCGTGGCTCAGGCCGAAGTGCTGGGCCACGCCGGCTCCACCCTTGCCCATCACGCCCACCGAATGGGCCTCGTCCACCAGGACCCGGGCTCCTGAGGCATGGGCCAGCTCCACCACCTGCGGCAGGGGGGTGAGGTCACCCTCCATGGAGAAGATGCCGTCGACCGCGACGAGGATCCCCTTGTCCGGGTCGATCTTGGCGAGCTGGGCGCGCAGATCGTCCATGTCGTTGTGGCGGAAGCGCGCCACCTGGCCCATCGACATCTTCGATCCGTCGACGATGCAGGCGTGATCGAGCTTGTCGAGCAGGGCGACGTCATTGCGGCCGACCAGGGCCGAGATCGTTCCCAGGTTGGTCTGATAGCCGGTGGAGAAGACCAGGGCGCTCTCCTTGCCCACGAACTCGGCGAGCTGCGACTCCAGTTGCAGGTGCAGATCGAGGGTGCCATTGAGGAAGCGACTGCCCGTGCACCCGGCTCCGTAGAGCCGCGAGGCCTTCTCGCCGGCTTCCAGCACCCGTGGATCGTGGGTGAGCCCGAGGTAGTTGTTCGAGCCCAGCATCACCACCGGTTGGCCGTTGATGACGACCTCGGTCCCCTCGCTTCCCTCGATGGGCACGAAGTAGGGGTACAGGCCGGTGGCTCGGGTCTCCTGGGCCCGGGTATAGGCGTAGGCCTTCTGGAAGACGTCGGCGTGCTCCTGGTTCCCGGGCGATGTGCTGGGTTGCGTTTCTGGACTCATCGATCCTCAGACGTCGAGAAGGGACAGGTCTTCGTTGTCGCGGTCGGAAGACCAATAGGCATCTTCTGAGCGCGGAGCTTTCGGAGCAAGGAAGAATAGCGCGAGAATGGCCGCAAGCAACAGCAGAGAAAAGATGACCGGCACCCACCAGGCGATGGGCCCCGCGGCCAGATTGGCCCTCAGGTCGGCCCAGGAATGGGCTTCGACCGGATGCAGCAGCACCTTCAGGAGCCACGCCATGAGCAGAACCATGTACATCACCCAGTAATTCCGAAGGAAACGGGCCCTCAGAGCGGCCAGGAAGGTGATCTTGAACTGGGGATTCAGGAGATCCTCGGCCACGCGCCTACCCCATTCGCGGTCGGGGCTCACCGGGTCCCGCCGGAGGATGGGGCCGTAGAAGTTCTCCTCGATCTTCCGGACGCGGGCCCGCCAGACGTCGAAGAAGCGGAAGCGGCGGGCCTCGTAGCCCAGCAGGGCGCTCACCAGGAGGACCCCCACCAGGAGGATCCAGTGGGAGTGGTTGGTCGAACCGAAGGAGTAGCTCAGCAGCCCGGCGGTGGTGAGGATGGCCCAATTGGTGGTGGTATCGAGGCGGATCCTCCAGGTGTTGGCCCGGTAGAGTTCGCCGCGGTAGAGATGGACGATGGCCGACACGTACTCGGCGCGGGTGAGGGGCTGACTCTCGTAGTCCGTCGCTGGGGGCTTGTTCTGCTCCATCTTCCCACTCCTTGGGTGTCGCTCCACTGTACGTCCCCGGCGACGCTCCATCAACTCCCGTTGCCCTCGCGGCGCTTTCTCTCCATCCTGGGGGAGCGTTGGGAGGACGTGGACGCGCGGAGCCGCCCGACCGAGGCGGAGCCGGAATGGGGGAGGACCGGCGCCCGAGAGGAAACGATGCGCATTCTCGAGCTGGGAAAATACTACCCTCCGCACCGGGGGGGAATGGAGACCGTCCTGAGGCGCACCTGCCTGGGCCTGTCGGCGCGGGGCCATCGGGTGCAGGTGCTGGTCTCCGGGGACGGCCTGCGGAGCCGGAGCGAGACGCTCGAGGGGGTCGAGGTGCTGCGTCTGGGGCGTTGGGGCCAGTGGCGCAGTCTCTCGCTGAATCCGGGTCTTCCCTGGGCGATTCGCCGCGTCGTCCGCCGCTTCCGTCCCCAGATCGTGCATCTGCACCTGCCGAACCCGGCCATGGCCGTGGCCTGGTCGTTCCTGGGTGACCGGGGTCTTCCCCTGGTGATCAGCTACCACAGCGACATCGTGCGCCAGCGCTGGCTGGGCCGCCTGCTCGAACCCCTGCGGCAGAGGGTCCTGACGCGGGCGGCGGCCATCGTCGTCAGCAGCGAGGATCTGCTCGAGCGCAGCGGGAGCCTGCGGCCCCACCGCGCCCGCTGTGTGGTCATCCCCCTCGGGGTGGATGTGGGCGAGGTGGAGGGGGAGTCCGGGGGTGGGGACGCCAGCGATGCGACGGGACTGCCCTGGACGCGCTATTACCTCTTCGTGGGCCGGATGGTGTACTACAAGGGCCTGGACGTCCTGCTCGCCGCCCTCAAGGAGGAGGAGATGCCCCTGGCCGTGGTGGGCGACGGTCCACTGCGCCGCCGTTGGGAGGCGCTGAGCCGCCGCTGGGGCCTCCAGGAGAGGGTTCGCTTCCTCGGAGAGGTCGGCTCGGACCGTCTGGACACCCTGTATCGTTCCTGCCATGCGCTGGTGTTGCCCAGTACGGCTCCGAGCGAGACCTTCGGACTGGTGCAACTGGAGGCGATGGCCCGCGGCCGGCCGGTGGTGGCGGCCCGCGCGTCGGGTGGGGTGGCGTCGGTGCAGGAGGACGGCGTGACCGGATTGCTGGTGCCTCCGGGCGATGCCCCGGCCCTGCGAGACGCGCTTCGGGCCCTGTGGGATGATCCCGGGCAGGCCGGGCGCATGGGCGAGGCGGCCCGCCGCCGGGTGCGCACCCACTTCGACGAGAGAACGTCCATCGATCGTCTGGCCGCCCTGCTGGAACGCGCGGTCGAGGTGGAGGAGGAACGGTGAAACCCATTGGAGATGAGGAACTTCGTTTCCTGGATCCGTGGACCCTGCTGTTGCCGTTGGAGGGCCGGCCGGTGATCGCGGTGGCGGGAGAGGGGGGCAAGACGGCGCTCCTGCACCGCCTGCACCGCTACTATCGGGAACGGGGCGCCAGCGTCCTGTGGACCCAGACGGTGGAGCACCCGGCCCCGGAGGGTGTGCCCGAGGCCCGGGTCGACGAGCCCTTCCCCCGTCTCCGGGAGCGCCTGAGCTCGGAGGGTTCCCTCTTCGTGGCTGGAGCAGCCGCCGCGGCGGAAGGCCGCGGGGGCCTGGACGCGGCCGGGATCGAGGAACTGCGCCGGCGGCTGGCTCCGGACGTGGTGCTGGTGGAGTGCCAGGCACCCTTCGACGCGGCTGCGAAGGAACTCTCCATGCCGCCGGTGCACTGGCCCGAACCGGTGCACCTCGTCTTCCTCGTCACCGGCCTGCATCGGGTGGGACACCTGAAGAGTGGGGTGGTGGAGGAAGGCGATGGAGCGGCGGACGATGCGCCGGCCCGGGTGCACACCTCCGACCTCATCGAGATCCTTGCTGGCGAGGGGGGACTGCTCCGGCAGGTGCCCTCCGGTGTGCCGGTTCTGCCCTTCCTGGCCGGTCTGGCCGCGTACCGGGACATGGACGGCATGTTCGAGATCGTCGACCGCCTGTGGAGCGCCGAGGGGCTGAAGGTGGTGCTGATGGGAGAACTGGTGGGACCGGCACGGATCGACGAGGCCGAGAAGGCGGCCGCGAGCGCGCTGCCGCAGGGCGCACCCCATCTGGCCGGAGAGAGGATCTATGCGATGTATCCGGCCCGGCTGGACGAGGAGGGAGGTTGAGGGTCCGTTTCCCGAGCGGCCGGATCAGGGGCCGTCCGGGGGAGCTCTCGCCCTCGTTGGCTCGGCCGTGACCGACTCCTGTATCCGGTGGTTGTGGGTCGGGCCGCCCGTCCCTATACTGGCGCCACTTCGTTCGGCCACACGTCCTTCCGCCCACCTCGCCCCGCATCGTTCGAAAGGAGCCGGACGTGCCGCAGATCCGCTTCGAGGATCCCCTTTCCGATCTCGTCTTCGTCGCTTTCGATACCGAGACCACCGGTCTGACCCCCGTGTCCGAGCGGGTGGTGGAACTGTCGGCGGTCCGTTTCCGCCTGGACGGGAGCGAGGAAGGTGTCTTCGACGAACTGATCGACCCCGGTCGTCCGATTCCCGCCTCGGCCGCGCGGGTGCATGGCATCACCGACGAGATGGTCCACGGGAAGCCGGGGGTCGGAGAGGTCCTGCCCCGTTTCCTCGAGTTCGCCGAGCAGGCGGTCCTGCTGGCCCACAATGCCGAGTTCGACCTGGGTTTCCTCGTGCACGAAGCGGCCCGCGCGGGGGTCGACCTTCCCCATCCCCCGGTGCTGGACACGGTCGAGATCTCCCGGACGCTCCGTTCGGACCTGCCCAACCACAAGCTGGAGACGATCTCGCGCGCATTGGCCTGCCCGGCATCGACCTATCACCGGGCGCTGGCCGATGCCCAGACCCTCAGCCATGTCTTCCTGCGTCTGATCGCCCAGGTCTATGCGGACAGGAGTCTGGGGGATCTCATCGTCGACACCGGCAGTGCGCTCACCTTCGGGTGGCCGGGCCGGACGAGGGCCTGGCTTCCCAGCCACCTGCAGGCCATCGACGATGCCCTGGTGCAGGGGGTGAAGGTGACCATCGTCTATCGCCCGGAGGGACGGCGGCGGGAAGAGGCCAAGGACATCGTTCCCCAGGGCTATCTGCGGCGTCCGGGCAGCATGTTCCTGGTGGGAAGGGGCGACGACGGCCACGATCGCAATTTCCGTCTCTCGTGGATCCAGCGGGCCCACATGTCCCAAGCCACGCTGTTCTAGGGCCTGGAAGAGAAGCGGAAGGCGAGCCCGGCGGAACCGACCGGTCGGGCTGGGTGTTCCAAGACACAGAGGCAGCACGAGGGGCCGTGATTGACAGATCACGGGAGGGCCTCTTATCTTGCCTCGGCTCATTTCACGGAAACGATGGGCGGATCCCGATTTCGATTCCGTTCGACTGGAGGTTGGATCGTTGTGAATCGCCATATACTCACGTTGCTGAAGACATCGCTCGTGGCCGTTCTGCTCTTCGCCGGTGTTTCGGCTGCCCGGGCGGAATGCTCGCCCAAGGATGCGGCCGCCGCACGGCAGTCGTACGACACCGCCTACGCCTTCATCCAACAGGGGAAGTGGAACACCGCGATCCGCAGCCTGAAGAAGGCACAGGAGGCTTGCCCCGAGCACTGGGCCAGCAAGGAACTCCTGGCCCAGGCCTATCTGCGCACCAAGAAGTACGAGGAATCGGTCACCGAGTACGAGGCCCTGATCGAGGGCAAGTATCACGGGGACATCGATTCGACGGAGACCCGGGTACTCAACGGTTACGGCTTCGCCCTGCTCAAGGCGAAGCAACCCGAGAAGGCCGAGCCCGTGTATCTGAAGTACCACGAAAAGGAGCCCGACAATCCCGATCCGCTCAAGCGACTGGTCTACATCTACGAGGTCACCAAGCGCTACGACGAGGCGATCCGCTACGAGAAGATGCTGTACGAGATGAACCCGGACGAACACGAGTACAGCAAGAAGATCGGCGACCTGTACAAGCGCAAGGGGGATATGGCGTCGGCGCAGGAATGGTACAGCAGGGCCGCCGCCGCTGGAGTGGCCACCTCCGGGGCCTTCGATCTCGGGGTGCAGCACATGAAGGCGGGACGTTACGAGGAAGCGGCCAAGGCCTTCGAGGACTATGTCGAGGGCAAGCCCTCCAGCGCGTCGGGCTGGCAGAACCTGGGCTTCTGCTACACCAAGATGGGCGAGACGCAGAAGGCCATCGACGCCTACGAGAAGGCCATGGCGCTCGACCCCGAGCGGCACAGCCTGGCCTCGAGTCTGGGTTTCCTCTACCTCGACGCGGGCAAGATCGACCAGGCTGACAAGATCGCCAGCGAGGCCATTGCGAAGTGGCCCAGCGACGATCCCAAGAAGCCCGGCATGTACTACCTGATGGGTCAGGTGCTCGAGAAGAAGGGCGAGTACCGCAAGGCCATCGACATGTTCGACAAGATCGTGGAGGATCCGCAGTGGGGAGACCGCGCGGTCAAGCAGATCGAACGCCAGCGGCAGCTCATCGCCCGCGAGAAGGCGATCAAGGAACAGCGGGGTCACTGAGCCGCTCCGGCGGCTGCGGCCGGCTGGGATCGCCGCGAAAGTCCATCGCTTCTGGGAAGGGGAACCGGCCGGTTCCCCTTCCTCACTGTGGCTTGGAAAAGTCCCTTCGGATTGCTAGGGTAGGCGGGCCCGAGGTTCGCGGGGAGCCGCAGGCAGGTGTCGTGCACGGAGGCGGATCATGAGTCTGGCCTACCTGGGTCTGGGCAGCAATCAGGGGTCGCGGCGCGAGCACCTCGCGCGGGCGGTGCGGGCCCTGGGCTCACTGCCCGGATGCCGCCTGGTGGCGGTCAGCGACCTGTACGAGACCGCCTACCAGGGGCCGGGCCGCCAGGAGCACTATCTGAACGCCTGTCTGGCCCTGGAGACCGAACTGAGCCCGCACGAACTCCTGCAGAGGGGCCAGCAGCTGGAGAGGGAGGCCGGTCGGCCCGCCGGCAGTCACATGCTGCCCCGTCCCCTGGACGTCGATCTGCTGTTGCTCGATCAGCGGAGGGTGGAGGAGGAGGATCTGCAGATTCCCCATCCCCGTCTCACCCAGCGGCGCTTCGTGCTCGAGCCTCTGTGCGATCTCGATCCAGAACTGGTCATTCCCGGGGAGACGCGGCCGGTGCGGGTGCTCGCGCGCTCGCAGGAGCTGCGCCGCCAGCCGGTGCACCACCGGGCCTCGGGAGCCTGGTGGAGGGAGGCGAGCGCATGAAGCCGGCCGAGAGCAATCCCTGGCGCTACATCGTGGTCGAAGGGGTGATCGGCGCGGGGAAGACCAGCCTGTGCCGTCTGCTGGCCGATTCCCTCGACGCGCGCCTCACCCTGGAGGTGGTCGAGGAGAACCCCTTCCTGCCGCGCTTCTACCAGGATCGGGCCGCCTATGCCTTCGTCACCCAGAACTTCTTCCTGCTCAGCCGCTACCAGCAGCAGATGGAACTCGTCCAACTGGACCTCTTCTCGGGTACTCTGGTAGCGGACTATCTCTTTGCCAAGGACCGCATCTTTGCTAACATCAATCTGGCGGACGATGAGCTGCGGCTCTACGAGCGGCTGGCCTCGATCCTCGAGGAACGCATCCGCCGCCCCGACCTGGTGGTCTATCTCCAGGCCAGCACGGAAGTCCTCATGGAACGCATCCGCTGGAGGGGACGCAGCTACGAGCGCGACATCGAAGAGGGCTATATCCAGACCCTCAACGAGGCCTACAACTACTTCTTCTTCCACTACGAGGACACTCCTCTGCTCGTGGTGAACACCAACGAGCTCGATTTCGTCAAGAACCCGCAACACTACGACGACCTGCTGCATCGGATCCTGCAGCCTTTTACCGGTACGCAGTACTACGTTCCCTCCTGGAAGGAGGAATGATGGCCAAGACAACGCGTCTGGACCTCATGGCGAGCAAGCAGAGCGGGCGCAAGATCGTCGTCGTCACCGCCTACGACTACTCGATGGCCCGGCTGGTGGATCGCGCCGGCGTCGACGTCATCCTCGTCGGGGACAGCCTGGGCAACGTCGTCCAGGGTCACGACAGCACCCTGCCGGTGACCCTCGAGCACATGATCTACCACACCTCTTGCGTGACCCGGGCGAAGGTCGACGCGATGGTGGTGGCCGATCTGCCCTTCGGGGCGGTGCAGCGGGGGACGGCGTCCACCCTCGATGCGTCCATCCGCCTGGTGCAGGAAGCGGCGGCCGAGGCGGTGAAGGTGGAAGGAGCGGGGAAGCGTCTGAGTGCCATCGAAGCGGTCGCCTCCTCGGACATCCCGGTGTGGGGGCATCTGGGATTGACCCCCCAGTCGGTGCATCGCTTCGGGGGGTACCGCGTGCAGGGCCGTGGAGAGGGAGAGGGACGCCGTCTCGTGGAGGACGCGCGTCGCATCGAGTCGGCCGGGGCCAGCGCCCTGGTCCTCGAGTGCATTCCCCACGAACTGTCCCGGGAGATCACGGCCGAGCTGGGCATTCCGACCATCGGCATCGGCGCCGGTCCTGAGTGCGACGGTCAGGTCCTGGTGCTGCACGACCTGTTGGGAGTGGATGAGGAATTCGTTCCGCGTTTCGTGAAGCACTACGCGAAGCTGGGCGAGACGATCCCCCAGGCGCTGGGCCGTTTCGTCCAGGAGGTGCGGGAGGGTGTCTTTCCCACCCTCGAGCACAGCTATTCCACCGCGGCCAAGGGCAAGGGCAAGGCGGGGAGGCGCTGATCGTGTCGAGCCCACCGGTGCTCACAACCGAAGCGGAGTTGAAGGAGGCGCTCGCACCGCTGTGGGAGGCGCAGCGCCCGCTGGTCTTCGTGCCCACCATGGGCGATCTCCATCGGGGCCACCTCAGCCTGGTGGAACTGGGCGCGCGCCTGGGCCCGGTGCTGGTGAGCATCTTCGTCAATCCCACCCAGTTCGGCCCCAACGAGGACTACGACGCCTATCCCCGCGATCTGCGGCACGATCTGGATCTGCTGGAGCAGATCGATGGGGTCGAGGCGGTCTTCGCCCCCGATGCCGCGACGATGTATCCGCCCGACGACACCACCTTCGTGGAGGTCACCGGGGTGGGCGAGCCGCTCGAAGGGGAGTTCCGTCCGGGGCACCTGCGGGGGGTGACGACCATCGTGGCCAAGCTCTTCCTCCTGGTCCGGCCCGGCGTGGCCGTCTTCGGGCAGAAGGACGCGCAGCAATGTCTCGTCGTGCGTCGCATGGTCGAGGATCTGCGCTTCCCCCTCCGTCTGGTCTTCGGCCCGACGGTGCGCGAGGAGGACGGGCTGGCCATGAGTTCGCGCAACCGCTACCTCGACGGCGAGCAGCGAAAGAGGGCCACGGTCCTGGTCCGGGCGCTCCGCCGCGGGCGTGAAGCCCTGGAACAGGGAGAGCGCAGGGCGGATGTGGTGGAAGCCTTGATGCTCGACCAGCTCCGCCGGGAGGGCGCCGAGGTCGACTACGCCGCCGTGCGCCGCGTGGACGACCTCTCGCCCCTGGAACGGGTGGAGGGAAGGGTCCTGCTGGCCATCGCGGCCAGGGTGGGTTCGGCCCGTCTCATCGACAATTTCTGCCTGCAGGTGGACGAGGGGGGCGTGCGAGAGGCGCCGCTGCGTGACGACAACACCTTCGAAGCGGTCGCATCCGCGTTGAGGTGACAAGGAGGGCATCTTGAGTCGAGACGCCACCGCCGGTGGATCGGTCGCCGGCCGCGAGGTGTTCGCGGTGGTGATGGCCGCGGGCAAGGGAACGCGGATGAAGAGCGAGCGGGCGAAGGTGCTGCACGAAGTGGCGGGGCGCCCCCTGCTGGGCCACGTCCTCACCACCCTGTCCACCCTCGGGGTGGACCGATCGGTGGTGGTCGTCGGCCATCAGGCCGATGCGGTGCGGCAGGTCTGCGAAGCCTTCGAGGTGGACACCGTCCTGCAGCGGGAGCAACTGGGGACGGGTCATGCGGTGGCGCAGGCGCGCCCGCTGCTCGAAGGTCGAAGGGGATGGACCCTCGTCCTCAGCGGTGATGTGCCCCTGCTTCGGGCGCAGACCCTCCGTGGGCTCCTGCAGAGGGCCGAGGAGAGGGACGCGGCGGCAGTCGTGCTCAGCGCGGTCACTGACGATCCCACCGGCTATGGACGCATCCTGCGGGGGCCGGACGGCGCGCTCACCGGTATCGTCGAGGAGAAGGACGCCACCGAGGAGCAGCGCGCCATCCGCGAGTACAACACCGGTACCTATTGTTTCGACAACACCCTGCTGTGGCGGCTCCTGGAGGGTCTCGACCGGGACAACGCCCAGGGCGAGTTCTACCTCACCGATCTCATCGCCCGTCTGGTGGACGATGGACTTCCGGTGGAGGGCGTGATCTGTGAGGACGAATGGGAGGTGCAAGGCGTGAACACCGTGGACGACCTGCGCCGGGCCCAGCACGATTGGGAGGAGTTCTTCGGTGGATAGACTGTACACTCCCTGGCGACGTTCGTATGTGACCTCCCTGGACGAGCCGGACGGCTGTGTCTTCTGCGAGCTGGCCAAGGGAGACGACGAAGAGGCCCATGTCCTCCTGCGCGAGGACGGATGGTTCGTCGTTCTCAACAAGTATCCCTACACCACCGGTCATCTCCTGCTGGTGGTGAATCGGCATCTGGGCAGTCTCTGCGATCTCGACGAGAGGGAGGCGGCCGCGCAGGCGCGCCTGCTGGCTCGCTGCGAGAGGGCGCTGCGGGAGGTCTATTCCCCCCACGGCCTCAACGTGGGTCTGAACCTGGGACGTGCGGCCGGGGCGGGGGTGAGTGGACATCTGCACTGGCATCTGCTTCCCCGCTGGGAGGGCGATGCCAATTTCGTGTCGGTGGTGGGGGACACCCGCGTCCTTCCGGAGACCGTCGACGAGAGCTACCGCCGTCTGCTTCCGTATTTCAGGGATTCGTGATGAGCCGGACGACCTGGGTGCTCGGCCTCGTCCTGCTGGCCTTCGTCGTCTCGGCGGGCTGGGCGTTGTTCTCCCGCTCGACGGAGCCCCCGCTCCCGCGTCTGCGGATCGAGGTGCTCAACGGCTGCGGAGAAGAGGGCCTGGCCGCTTCGACCGCCCAGCGTCTGAGGGATCTCGGACAGGACGTGGTCAAGGTGGCGGACGCCGATCGGCATGACTACGATCGCTGCGTGATCATCGACCGCGGAGGGCGTCCGTGGCTGAGCCGCAGGTTGGCCCGGCGCCTGGGCGGGATCACGGTGATCCTCGAGCGGGAGGCCACGGCGGATGTGGACGTGACCCTGATCCTGGGGAAGGACCACGGCCGCTACCTTCCTCCTCCGTCCGGGCCGTCTCCGGGCGTCTGAGCCCTTGTCCCCGGCCCGTGGCGTGTTATGGTGCGTTTCGGGCAGACCCACGAAAGGACCGGTGAGTGGCTTGGCACGGCGACGACTGGGAATGGTGAGCCTGATCTTCCTGCTCGGAATCATCGTGGGCAGCGTGCTGAGTCAGGCCGTCGGCTTGTTCCTGCCGGAGGGCTCGACGGCACATCAGCTCTTCGTGCAGTACCTCAGTTTCGGTTTCGGGCCGGCGTCCATCAACCTCATCGTCTTCGATATCGAGCTGGGCTTCCATGTCCACGTGAATCTGTTGAGTGTCATCGGCGTCTTCCTGGTGGCCCAACTTCTCCGCTGGTACCGCTAGCGGAATCCCGGGAGGGATCATGTACGATCTACATCTGCCCCTTGCTCTGATTCCCAGTTTCGGATGGCAGGAAGGACTGGTGATCCTCGCCGTCGTGCTTCTCATCTTCGGTCCGTCCAAACTTCCCGAGGTGGCCGAGGCCATGGGCAAGTCGATCCGCAAGTTCAAGGCGGCGACGAAGGAAGTGGAGGATTCGATCAAGAACGAGACGCAGCGCATCGACGAGGAGAGCAAGGGCGACAGCCACGACCACACCGAGTAGGAGCGACCTTCGCGGGGCGCTCCAGGGGGAACGAGCCGCCTTGAACCTGGATCAACTGCTGGCGCGCCTGCGGGGCGACCCCGATTTCCTGCGCAACGTCACCCTCTGGCATACCCTGCCCGCTCAGCCCGCCAGGACCGTCTCCTTTCCCGCCGACATCGACCCACGCCTGGAGGATGCGCTGCGCCGGCGGGGCATCGAAGAGCTCTACACGCATCAGGCGCAGGCCTACGAACACGCCCGGGCCGGCCACAACACCGTGGTCGTCACCCCGACGGCCAGCGGCAAGACGCTGTGCTACAACCTTCCCGTCCTGCAGCAGTGTCTGGAGGATCCGCAGGCGCGGGCCCTGTACCTCTTTCCCACCAAGGCCCTCGCCCAGGACCAGATGGAGGAACTCCATGGTCTGATCGAGACCATGGGCGTGGACATCAAGACCTATACCTTCGACGGGGACACCCCGGCGCCGGCGCGGCGGACGGTGCGCAGCAGCGGCCACATCGTGGTGACCAATCCGGACATGCTGCACCAGGGCATCCTTCCCCACCACACCGGCTGGATCCAGCTCTTCGAGAACCTGCGCTATGTGGTGATCGACGAGGTGCACCAGTACCGGGGGGTCTTCGGCAGCCACCTGGCCAACGTGATCCGCCGTCTGCGCCGGATCTGCCGCTTCTACGGCAGCGATCCCGTCTTCCTGTGTTCGAGCGCGACGGTGGCGAACCCGCGTGAACATGCGGGGCGTCTGGTGGGGGACGAGGTCGACCTGGTGGACGACAACGGGGCGCCGCGCGGCGAGAAGCATCTGGTCTTCTACAATCCCCCGGTCGTCAACGCCGAGCTGGGCATCCGCCGCAGCGTGATCAAGGAGGCGGTGCGGCTGGCCCGGCCCTTCCTGTCCACGGGGGTGCAGGTCATCCTCTTCGGACGCAGCCGGCTGCGGGTGGAACTGTTGGTGACCTATCTGAAGCAGACCCTGCGTGCGCTGCACAAGGCGCCCTCGCTGGCGCGCGGCTATCGTGGGGGCTATCTGCCCCACGAGCGGCGGGAGATCGAGTCGGGTCTGCGGCGGGGCGAGATCCTCGCAGTGGCCTCGACCAACGCCCTGGAGCTGGGTGTGGACATCGGACGCCTGGACGTGTGCATCATGGCCGGCTACGCGGGCACGGTGGCCTCGACCTGGCAACAGGCGGGCAGGGCCGGACGCAGGAAAGGCGTAAGTATCGCTATTGTAGTGGCTTCGTCGAATCCTCTCGACCAATACATCATTGAACATCCGCACTTCTTCCTCGGCAACAGCCCGGAGGCGGCGATCATCGATCCGGACAACCTGGCCATTCTGCTGAGCCACCTGAAGTGCGCGGCCTTCGAGTTGCCCTTCGTCGAGAACGAGGAATTCGGCGATCAGGGCGGGACGGCGCAGATCCTCGAGTACCTGGCCGAGCACGGCGTCCTCAACGCCAGCGGGGGCAAGTGGCACTGGATCGCCGATACCTACCCGGCCGAGGAGGTGAGCCTGCGGAGCGCGGCCATCGAGAACGTGGTGATCGTGGACACCACCGCCAAGCGGCGGGTCATCGGGGAGACCGATCTCTTCAGCGCCCAGCTCCTGCTCCACGACGACGCCATCTACATCCACGGAGGCCAGCAGTACTTCGTCGACCAGCTCGACTGGGCGCGCAAGGAGGCCTATGTGCACCAGGTGGACGTCGACTACTACACCGACGCCCAGTTGAAGACGGAGATCCACGCCCTCGACGCCCTCGAGAGGGAAGCGGTGGTATTGGGGGAGAAGGCCCACGGCGAGATCGGGCTCATCACCAAGGCCACCATGTTCAAGAAGATCAAGCTCGGCTCGCACGAGAACATCGGCGCGGGGAAGATCCACCTTCCCGAACTCGAGCACCACACCACCAGCTACTGGTGGACCCTTCCGGAGGATCTCGACGAGCGCCTCAGGGAAGAGGGTCTGGACCTGGGGGAGGGCTTGAAGGGTCTGGCCCATCTGATGGGTCGCGTGGCTCCCCTGTACATCATGGCCGATCCGGCCGACCTGCGCAGCGTGGCCATGCTGCGCTCGCCGTTCACCGGCGCGCCGACCCTCTTTCTCTACGATGTCTATCCCGGAGGTGTGGGTTTCGCATCGAAGCTCTATTCGCTTCACCCGCTCCTGCTGGAGGCCTGTGCGGAGCGTCTGGAGCAGTGTCCCTGCAAACAGGGCTGTCCCTCGTGTGTCGGCAGCGATCTGTCCTCGGGCAAGCGGGCGAAGGCTTCGGCCCGGCGTCTGCTCCAGTGGGCCCGATCGAACGAGGCGCGGGTCGCGCGCGGCCGAGCCTGAACCACCATGTCCCAGCGGGATCTTCGCAGACGTCTGGCGCGTTTCGATCGCCCCTTGGCCGGTGGGCGTCCGTCCACCGCGGCGGACGAGGCGGCCGGGGATCGGCGTCCGTTCGACCACCGACGGGCGGGGGAGGAGCGTTCGGGGGGTGAGGCGGAGGGGGCCGTCGGCCGGGCGGGCTCGATCGAAGCATCCCTGGAGGGAGCCAGGTGGCGGGGTCGGGGGCCGTCGGCCTACCTGCGGATCGAGGCCGAGGTGGACCGGAGCCTGTGGCCGGGCCCTCCCACCGAGCTGGTCGACACGGAGATCTGGCAGCGTCTGGCGGGGGGGAAAAGACCCTCGGGAGAGAACTGGACGATCCTCGATACCGAGACCACCGGTCTGCAGTCGGGTACGGGCACGCTGATCTTCCTCGTCGGTCTGCTCCACTGGACCCGAAGGGGAGGACGGCTCGTGCAGTATCTGTTGCCCGAGCCGGCGGCGGAAGGCCGGATGCTCTCGGAACTGTGGGACGATCTGCGGCACAGCGACGCGCTGATCACCTTCAACGGAAGGTCCTTCGATCTTCCCCGTCTTCGCACCCGCGCTCTCCTTTCACGCCTCGATCCGTCGGTCCTGCAACGGCCCCACCTCGACCTCATCCATCCGGCGCGGCGGGTCGCCTCCACCTGGCTCGCCGACTGCCGCCTCCACCGTCTGGAGGCCCACTGGCTGGGACGGGTCCGGAGGGACGACATTCCCGGTGAGGATATACCCATGGTCTACCGCGCATGGCTGCTCGATGGCGAGAGCGAGGGATTGATCCGGGTGGTCCGGCACAACCGCCGCGATGTGGAGAACCTGATGGAGCTCACCCGTTTCCTCGCCCGCCTCTACGGGGATGGAGAGGATCCGGTGGAGCTGCCGGCGGCGGCCGAACTCTCCCTGGGCCGGGCGCTGGCCGCGCGGGGTCGGACGGATGCGGCCCGGCTGCGCTTCGAGCGGGCGGCCGAGTCCGGCGACGGTGAGGTGGCCCGCCGCTCAGCGGCCGAGTTGACACGCCTGCTGAAACGGCGGAGGGATTGGGACCGGGTGGAACGACTGTTGGGTGAAGCGCTGCAGCGGTGGCCGGATTGGATCTGGGCGCGGGTGGAGATCGCCAAGATCCTCGAACATCGCCGTCGGGACATCCCGGCCGCCCTCGGGCAGGTCGAATCGTCCCAGCGCATCCTCCAGCGCCGCCGGGCGGTGGTGGGGATCGATTCGGAGGCCCATTGGAGGGAGGCGCTCGAGCACCGCAAGAGGCGTCTCCATCGCAGGAATGAGAGGTTGAAGCGATGAATGACACGTTCACGCATCCCCAGCGCATCCGTCGCCGCAAACAGGTCGCGATCTTCTCGATCGTCCTGAGCATCGTGCTGCTGTCGGCGAAGCTGCTCGCCTGGTGGATGACCTCGTCGACAGCGATCTTCGCCGACGCGATGGAGACGGTGATCAACGTGGTGGCGGCCGTGATGGCCTACTTCACCATCGTCCAGAGCGCCAAACCCCCCGACGAGGATCACCCCTACGGCCACGGCAAGGCCGAGGACTTCTCCGCGGGGGCCGAGGGTGCGCTCATCGCCGTGGCCGCGGCGTTCATTCTCTGGCATTCGATTCCCCGTCTCGTGGATGCTCCGCCCCTGCAGCAGCTCAATGTGGGCCTGCTCATCATCCTGGTCACCGGGATCCTCAACGGCCTGGCGGGGATCTATCTGATCCGGCAGGGGCGGCAGCACGCCAGCCAGGCCCTGGCCGCCGACGGATACCATCTCATCACCGACAGCATGACCAGCGCGGGGGTGTTGCTGGGACTGACCCTGGTGCACCTGACCGGGTGGCGGTGGATGGACCCCTTGGCGGCGATCGCCGTCGCCCTGCACATCCTCGTCGTGGGCCTGCGTCTGATGCGACAGGCGGTATCCCGTCTGATGGACGAGGCGGACGCGGAGTTGTTGGAGGAGATCGCGCAGAAACTGGAGAAGCTGAGGCAACCCGGATGGATCGACGTGCATCATCTACGGGCCTGGCGAAGTGGCGATCTGCGCCACATCGATTTCCATCTGACCCTGCCGCGCTACTGGAGCGTGGAGGACGCCCACCACGTCCAGGATGAACTGCGCGACGCACTGCTCGAGCCCTACGGAGGGCTCGGCGAGTGCATCGTCCATCTGGACCCCTGTGTGCCGCAGTGCTGTTCCTTCTGCGAGCTCGACGCGTGCGCGCTCCGCGAGGCACCCTTCACCGGCCGCAGGCCGTGGCGCCGCCCGGATCTGGTGGGCGACCCCCACTATCTGGAACCGGACGCGGCCGAAGCGGCCCCGGCCAGCTAGAGGAAGCTGGTCCGGCGGTCGACGATCTTCGCGTTCTCCAGCAGCTGGTTCTGCCACTGGGTGAGGATCTGGCGCCGGCGGTTGAACAGCAGCGACTGGCTCAGAGCGGCTCGCTTGGCCGCGAAGTCCTTCTCGTCGAAGGGGCTCTTGTACAGCAGCTTGATGAGGTAGACCCCACGCTGGGTGCGGACCTCCGGGAGCATCTCGCCGGGCTCCAGACTCAGGGCCGCGCGCGCGAAGGCGGTGGCGAAACCGATGCCCGGGATGTTCTCACGAAGGGTGAAGGTGTCGGTCACCGCGTGCTTCATGCCGTACTTCTTGGCCGCGTCGGCCAGACTCGAGCCCGCCTGGATGTCCTTCCATGCCTTGGCGACCTCCGCCGCGGCGCGGTCGGCGCGGCGCTCACGCTGGATGCGGCTGGCCACGATCGCCTTGACGTCCTCCAGGGGGCGGTAACCGGCCGGGATCTTCTCGGCGACCTCGAAGAGGTAGAACATGTCCTGGGTCTCGAACACCGGCGAGAGCGTTCCCGCCTCGTGGTCGAAGGCATAGCGGGTGCCGGGCAGGCTGTTGGGGACGCCCGGGATGTTGAAGGTCTTCTGGAAGGTCGCAGTGGTGGTGACCTCCAGGTGGGCCGAATCGGCCGCCGCTTCCAGTCCCATGTGCTCGGCCTCATCGTGCAGGCGCTGGGCCAGATCCCTCAGATCCTCCACCGTCGATTCGCTCGCCTTGCGCCGCAGCAGGATATGGCGCACGTGCACCTCACTGCGCTTGCCCTTGTCATCGAGCTTCTCTTCGACCACCTGGATGAGGTGGAAGCCGAACTGGGTCTTCACCGGCTCGGAGATCTCGCCCACCTTCAGGGCGAAGGCGGCGTCGGTGAACGGTGCCACCATGCGCTGGCGATCGATGAAGCCCAGGTCGCCTCCCTGCGATGCGTTGCTGGAATCCTCGCTGTAGGTCTGGGCGGCCTCTTCGAAGGTGGTGCGGCCGGCGATGATGTCCTTGCGGATGTCGCTGAGGATGGAGACGAGTTCCTTCTCGTCCTGGGGGCTGGCTTCCTTGGGGATGGTCACCAGCCGGACGGACACCTGCTCGGGAACACTGTACTCGTCGCGGTGCTTCTCGTAGAAGCTGCGGATCTCCTCGTCGGAGACCTCTTCACTCTCCAGCTCGATCGAGCTCAGCTCGACGCCGACGTACTCGGCCACCGCCTTCACCGTCTGCTCGGCGTAGGCCCGGCGCAGCTCCTCCTCGCTCACCAGTGCCTGACCGGTGACGTAGTTCTCCAGTTTCTGCAGGGGGACGGTGGAGCGGATGTAGCTCTCGATCTGATCCCACGGCAGGTTCGGATCCTGCAGGGCGCGGACGTAGGCCTCCGTATCCACCTTGCCGTTCTCATCGACGAACTGCTGCAGGAGGAAGGCCGGCGGATTGTTGGAGAGGATGTCGACGATCTCCTCGTCGGTGACGTCCAGGCCCAGCTTGCGGGCCTCCTCGCGTTCGAGGGTCTCCAGGATGAGGTCGTCGAATGCCTGTTGCCGCGCACGCATCCTCTGGTTCTCACTGAGATCCTCACCCTCGGGCTGCTGCTGCCGCATCTGGTCGAGGATGGAGTTGACGTGCTGGGTGTAGAGGTCGTAGGTGATGTCGTGGCCGTTCACCGTGGCCACGGCGTTCTTGCGGGTGAGGGGTTCCTTCCCCTTCCTGCCGTTCAGACCGATTCCCCAGACCAGGAAGGTCAGACCGAGAAAGGTGATGATCACCACCCAGTAGATCAGCTTGACCCGGTCTCGCATCATTTTCATCATGAGGAACCACGCTCCCGCTCGAGGGCGAACCGTCGAGAACAGAGGAGGCGGCCACCGCCGCCGCCCGGATGCCTCCCAGCCGTCCCGGGAGGATTCAAAGGCAAGAAGGTTATCATCGGCCCGGGGTGCTGGCAAGGCCGGCGGGCCGGGTGCGGCCGTGGCCGGCCCGGCCGCGGCCGCATTCCTCGTCGAATGGACCCTCCTGCTCGTGGCCGTCGTCGCCTTCGCCGCCGCGGGTGATTCCACCGCTGTGGGTCGGTCGGCCCCGGCGGCTCCCATCGCCGAGCCGGTGGCCGGCGCATTCCTCTGGCCCCTGCCGGAGACGGTCCCTTCCTTGACCGGAACCTTCATGGAGTTCCGTCAGGGCCGCTACCACAGCGGCATCGACCTGCGCACCCGGGGGCGCGAGGGTCTGCGGGTGCTGGCTCCGGCCTCGGGCTCGATCACCCGTGTCCGGTGCTCCGCCACCGGATACGGGGTGGCCGTGTACCTGACCCTGCCCGACGGGCGGCAGCTCGTCTTCGCGCATCTGTCCGCCCTCGCCGACCGCCTGCGGGCGCCCCTGGTGTCCGCCTGGAAGAGGAGTGGCCGCTACCGTCAGGATCTGCGGATCCCGCCCGGCCGTTTGCAGGTGGAGCGCGGCGAGCTGTTGGCCCTGAGCGGCTCGACCGGAGTGGGCGCGCCCCATCTGCACCTGGAGCTGCGGGACGCCTCGGAGCGTCCCCTGAATCCCCTGCTCCACGGTTTCAGCGTTGCGGACACCCTGAGACCACGGATCACCGGTCTTCGCCTGGTGCCGCTCTCCGCCCGCTCCCGTCTGGACGGTCGACCGTTTCCGCGCACCGTGCACGGGGGAGACCGGGTCGAGGTGGCGGGTCCGGTGGGCTTGATGGTGCGCGTCGACGACCGCAGCGACGCCGGGGCCTTCCGGCTGGCTCCCCTGGGAATCGCGGTGAGGCTGGACGGGCACGAGATCGGACGGCTGGAGAACCTCACCTTCGACTTCGCCCAGAGCAGGCAGATGCGGCTGGAGCGGGCAGACGACCCCCAGCCCCTCGAGCGGCCCTGGCTGCGCCTCTACCACCGTCCGGGAAACCGCTTGCCCGGCCGCATCTTTCCCCAGGGGGACGGTTCCTTCGAGATCGACGAGGGCCGGTCCGCCGAACTCGAGGTGACGGCCTGGGACGCGGCGGGCAACCGGGGGACGGCCCGTCTGCTCCTGCAGGGAGGGGCGGTGGGAAGGGATGGGCCCGACCGGGCCTTCGCCGGCGAGAGTCCGTTCTGGCCCAAGGCGAGGGCGAATCCGCTCTCCCGGGGAGGAAGGATCTCCGCTGCCGTCGGCGAGGCGTTCACCGTGGAGGTGGAGAACCCGGAGGACGCATGCTACCGGGGTGGGGTGCTGTGGTGGGAGAGTGCTGGGGAGGCCCTGGAGGCGCCTCCACGGGCCCGGGTGGTGCTCTCCTGCGGGCGGCTGCGTTCGGCTGGGGCGGTCTTCGACCGGGGGGTGGTGGTCCGGGTGGGGTCGGAGGAGCCGCTGGAGGCCACGGCGCCGGTGGGCTTGTTCCTGCTCGACGAGAGGGGTGGGTGGTCCTTCCTGGCCGGTTTGGCCGGGGAAGCGGAGGGCGGGCGATCGCTTCGATGGGAAGGAAGGGTGGACCGGCCGGGCGCCGTGCTCCTGTTGGCCGACGAGGATCCGCCGCGTCTCGGCCCGTTCCGTTCGCAGGGCCGGATCCTCCACGATGGAGATGTGCTGGAAGCCGAGGAGCGACCCTCCCCGCAGGGTCTGCGTCTTCCACGGTGGCCGGCGGTGCGCGTGGGAGTGTCCGAGGATGTGGCCGGAATCGAGGAGGATGACATCCTCGCCCAGGTGGACGGCCACCGCTGGCCGGCGCGCTACGATCCGGAGGCCCGGGAGCTGGTCTTCGAGTTCTGGATCGAGCCCGCTGCGGGCGAGCATCTCTTCACCGTCGATGTCCGCGACCGTCTCGGCCAGGAGGGCCATGCCCGGCTTCGCCTGATTCTACGCCCCTGAGGGGACATTCCGTTGCACCCCTTGCTCCGGCACGGCCACTTGGAATAGGGTGGCGCGGAGCCGGCCGCGCCACCCGGTGCGCAGCACGGCCCATCGGGTTCCGTCGCCCGGCGCTCGCCGCCGGCACACCCTTTCCCGGGACGATCACACAAGCCAATGGATGCCGACCGCAGCTTCGTACATCTGCACGTGCACAGCGACTACAGCCTGCTGGACGGAGCGGTGAAGGTGAAGGACCTGGCCGCGCGCGCCGCCGAGCTGGGCATGCCGGCACTCGCCCTGACCGATCACGGCAATCTCTTCGGCGCCGTCGACTTCTACCTGGCCTGCCGCAAGGAGGGGATCAAGCCCATCCTGGGCATGGAGGCCTACGTCGTCTCCGATCGCAGGGAGTGTTCACCGGAGAAGGCGGGGCCGATGTACCACCTCGTCCTGCTCGCGGAGAACGAGAAGGGATGGCACAACCTCATCGAACTGGCCTCGATCGGATACCTCGAGGGGCTGTGCGAGAAGCCACGACTGGACAAGGCCGTCCTGAGGGAGCACGCGGAGGGCCTGATCGCGCTGGGTTCGTGTCTGAAGGGGGAAGTCAATGCCCTCTTGCTGGAGAACGATCTGGAGGGCGCGGGCCGGGCTCTGGACGAATACCGGGAGATCTTCGGAGCGGACGGCTTCTTCGTGGAGATCCAGAACCACGGACTGCCGACGGAGGAGCGGCACCGCAGCCTGGCGGCCCGCTTCTGCGCCGAGCGGGGCGCGCGCATGGTGGCCACCAACAACGTGCACTACCTGCGGGCGGAGGACGCCGCGGCGCACGACGTGTTGATGGCCATCCAGACGAACCAGCCGGTGGACACCCCCCAGCGCTGGCACTACGAAGGCGATCAGTACTACCTGAGATCGGCGGAGGAGATGGCCCAGGCCTTCGTCGACTTTCCCGATGCGCTGGCCAACGCGGCGGAGATCGCGTCGCGTTGTGAGGTCGAACTGCAGATGGGCCGACATCTGCTGCCCGTCTTCACTTTGCCCGAGGGCTTCTCCACCGCGGAGGAGTATCTGCGGAAGCTGGCCTATGACGGGGCCATCCAGCGCTTCGGGGAGATGACCGAGGAGATCCGCCAACGCCTCGACTACGAGCTGTCGGTGATCGAGACCACTGGTTTCGCCGGTTACTTCCTCATCGTCAGCGACTTCGTCCGGGCGGCCAAGTCGATGGGCATCGCGGTGGGTCCGGGCCGAGGCAGCGCGGCGGGAAGCCTCGTGTGCTACAGCATCGAGATCACCGATGTCGATCCCCTGGCCCACGGTCTCCTGTTCGAACGCTTCCTCAATCCCGAACGCATCTCCATGCCCGATATCGATATCGATTTCTGCTTCGAACGGCGGGGAGAGATCATCGACTTCGTCAACCGCAAGTACGGGCGGGACAGCGTCTGCCAGATCATCACCTACGGGGCCATGCTCGCCCGCGGCGTCCTGCGCGACGTCGGCCGTGCCATGGGCATGAGCTATTCGGAGGTCGACCGCATCGCCAAGATGGTTCCCGAACAACTGGGGATCACCCTGGAGAAGGCGCTCGAGAGCACGCCCGAGTTGCGGGAGGTGCGCGAAGAAGACCCCCGTTACGACCGTCTGCTCGATACCGCCCTTTCCCTGGAGGGGCTCTATCGCCATACCTCCATCCACGCCGCCGGCGTGCTCATCGCGCCCGGCCGTCTCACCGATCACGTTCCTCTGTACAAGACCAGCAAGGACGAGATCACCACGCAGTGGGACATGAAGATCCTCGAGACGATGGGCCTGCTGAAGATGGACTTCCTCGGCCTGCGCACCCTCACCGTCATCGAGAAGGCGCTGGAATTCGTGCGGGCGGAGAACCCGGACTACGCCGAGCTGAGTGCCTCGGAGATCCCCCTGGACGACCCCGAGGTCTACGAGATGCTCTCTCGGGGGGAGACGGTGGGTGTGTTCCAGCTGGAGTCGAGCGGGATGAGAGAGGTGCTGCGCAAGCTGAAGCCCACCGCCTTCGGGGACATCACCGCGGTCAACGCCCTGTACCGTCCCGGTCCGCTGGGCAGTGGCATGGTCGACGACTTCATCGACCGCAAGCACGGTCGCAAACGCATCGAGTACCTGCATCCCGAGCTCAAGCCGATCCTCGAGGAGACCTACGGGGTCATCATCTATCAGGAGCAGGTGATGCAGATCGCCGGGCAGTTGGCCGGCTTCAGCATGGGCCAGG
>JAOZPE010000087.1:2102-4106 GCA_029932915.1 Candidatus Krumholzibacteriia bacterium | reverse complement strand
CCGAGCGGCGCCGGGCGCCGTGCGCGGGGTTTTCTCGAGGAGGCAATTCATGTTTCGTAGGCGCAGATCCATTGTTCTCGTTCGGGGGGCGGCCGGCTTGCTGGCCGCCACCGTTCTGCTGGGAGCTTGCGGAGGGACCATCTTCCTGCGGACCTGGCAGGATCCGACGGTTCAGCCGCGGCTGATGCAGCACGTGATGGTGCTGGGGTTCAGCGAGGATGCGAAGGTGAAGACGACCTTCGAGGACACCTTCGTTTCGATTCTGCGCGGGCGGGGCAACGACGCGGTGGCCGCGCACACGGTGGCGGCGCGGGATGAGGGTGTCAGCCGCGAGGAGCTGCAGGAGCTGGTGGAGAAGGGCGACTTCGACGCCGTGCTCACCGCCGAGGGAATCGTGGTGGCTTCGCCCGACGAGGCGGAGCGGTACTACACGCCGTACCTGCCGCTGCGCGACGGCGACCTCTACCAGTATTTCTTCCGCGCCTGGCGGCGGACGGCCGAACCCGGCGTGTCCTCGCAGGACGCCTTCATCTTCCTGGAGACCCGCCTCTACGACACCGACAGCGAGGAACTGATCTGGGCCGGCGTGTCCCGCAGCGACCGCAAGGGTGAGGCGGAGAAGCTCACCACGCAGTACGCGCAGACCGTCCTCTTCGAGCTGGAGGCGAAGGGCTTCCTGAAGTAGGCGGTTGCCGGTTTCAAGCAGTCATTTCCTGGTCGTCGACGCTGGTATCCGCCTGCTGTTGAGCGCGCTTCTTGACGAGGTAGAAGAGCGCGACTCCGGTCGCGTCGATGGCCAGTGTGGGCAAGAGACCCAGTTTGCCGCAGAGAAAGAGTCCCCATGGTTGGATCATCAGGATCCAGGCCACGAGCCCGAGAGTCGAGCGAGCCGTGAAATATGATCCCAGGGCCGCCAAAGCCATCATGATGATGACAAGGAGTACCAGGTTCATCGTCTTCGACCTCCTCCAGCCGCGATTCGTGCGCAGCATGATCATGATGTGGTTTCCGGCCGACGGTCATGACATGGCCGAATGATAGTAGACCTGTTCCCAATCGAGACACCCAGGAAAGACACGCTTTCCTCAATACCTTGGTTTCAAACATCATCTGGTTCGATGGCCGCGAACGCGATGCTCTGGATAGCTCCTCCGATAATGGCACCGATCCAACCACCGATGAGACCGCCCTTGATGGATCCCCACGCATCCATCCCGATGACCAGGGCGTCGTATGGTTTCTTGGCGCCGCCACAGTGGTCTCTCCAATAGTCACTCGAATACAACACGGTCGAGAAGAAGTTCTCCAGGTTCGTCGTATTCGGTGCGCCAACGGTCTCTACATAGTCGAGCGCAAGATGCTTCAAGGCTACGGGGTCGGTCGCCTGCCTGGTGTATTGAAAGAAACCCACGACCCAGGTTCTTTCTGCCGGCGTGAATCCCGTGTAATCACGATCCCAAATCACAAGACCGCCGTTGTTGTCGATGGTCATATCCAAGTACGGCTTGACCATTTTGGGATCGATATCAAGAACGCGGCTGACGGCAACCGTGAAAGCGCGCCGAAAATCCTCTTGGTTGTATTTCCAGTCTTTCGCTCTGGACTGGAAGTATTGTGTCAGAATTTCGTTGTGATACAGGCCCACCTGAGCGCTGTCATGACTCGGCTCGTCGGCAGGTTCGACTGGACTCTCGTCGCTTGTGCAGCCCCAAACTGTTACGAGAATAGCCGTTAGAATCCAGACGATGATGTGAGTGCGGAGCAGGGTTCTCATGATTTCCCCCCTGATGCTAAGCGCAAGAAGCAAATGGCATCAGAGCCAAGAGCTCTCGATCCATGACAAATCCTTGCGCTTGCATTCCCAGGGAGGCTCTGAGGCAGGTACATCTGCAATGTGCGGAGATCCTGGCCCTCCCGTCAAGAGTGTTCTTGAAGAGTCGGGGAGGCCCCTTTCCTTCTTGGTGATCCGACAAACACCGTGACTTGATGTCCCGGAGGCGTCAC
>JAOZPE010000087.1:0-2002 GCA_029932915.1 Candidatus Krumholzibacteriia bacterium | reverse complement strand
GTGGTTGCCGGTTCGGACATGCCCCCCGGTCTTCTTCCCCGAAAGTGTCGCGAGGTTCGGAGTCGCCGTTCCTTCCACCTTCCTTCCCAGGAAGCGCTGGAGGGAGGCGGTTTTCACCGCAGTTATGCCTTATCTTCGCCTTCGACATGGTCCCGCCGGGAATGCATCGGCCATGGCCCACCGCTTCGTTCTTCTCCCCTGGCCGTCCTCCGCCAAGGGACGGCCGATCGCGATGGGCCCTGAAACCGATGATTCCACGTCGCTCCTGCACGGAACGGTGCTCAGCCGTCCGCGGGGGATCGACGTACTCGTCGGCCGGCCCTTCGCCCAAAGGGGCCGGAGACGATGAGCGGAACCAGGTTGTAGGGGGAGGCAAGGCAAAGATAGCACAATCCATGTTTGGGTCAAGAGGGAAATCAAGGAGGCCTAGGCGGTGGTGGATCGGCTGATCCGCAGGGGCTGGGAATTGTACGTTTCTTGCCGGACGGGTAGAATGGTCCGCGGCCCGGCTGAATGAAGATCCTGGCGTAGATCGAAGAAGTGGGCGGTTGCTGATGAAGAGTTTCGTGGCAGTGACCGATGCCGACTGGTACCGCTTGCTGAGTCAGCAGGCCGAGCTGGAAGAGGTGAACTTCTGGCAGCCCAGTGGTTCCAAACGCTTCAAGACCCTGGCGCCCGGCGATCTGTTCCTGTTCAAACTCCACAGTCCCCAGAACTTCATCGTCGGCGGTGGTATGTTCGCCCATGCGAGCCTCCTGCCGGTGAGCCTTGCGTGGTCGTCATTCGGGATCGCCAATGGGGTGGAGTCGCTGGAGGAGATGCGGCAAAGGATTGCCCGATACCGTCGCAGCGCCGTCGACGACCGGGAGGACTTCACCATCGGGTGCATCCTCCTGAGCCAGCCCTTCTTTCTCCCCAGGGAGCGATGGATCCCCGTGCCGGGGGACTGGCGCCCGAACATCGTGCAGGGCAAGACCTATGACCTGGAGGTCGAGCCGGGGAAGACCATGTGGCGGCAGCTGCAGGACGCCCTTCAGGGTATGCGATTGAAGGATGTCATTGCACCGAGGTATGGGGACCCGGTCGAGGTGCGTCCGAGGCTGGGGCAGGGCGCGTTCCGGGTGGTGGTCACCGATGCCTACGCGCGAAGGTGCGCGATCACGGGCGAGAAGGTGCTACCGGTTCTCGAAGCCGCCCATATTCGCCCCTATTCGGCCAAGGGCGAGCATCGAGTCGACAACGGGCTGCTGTTGCGCAGCGATCTCCACCGACTCTTCGATCGGGGATACCTGACGGTCACCACCGATCACCACATCGAGGTGAGCCGGCGCATCCACGAGGATTTCGACAATGGCCGCGAGTACTACCGCCTGCATGGCAAGCTCATGAGGGATCCGGTCCGGCCGGACCTGGCTCCGGCGGTCGAGAACCTTCGGTGGCATAATGATCATGTCTACTTGGCGGGGCGATGAAGGACAATACAAGCAGTGAAGGAGCGCAGGGTATTGGCTGTCGAACCAAGTTACTGGTGACGAGGGGTGTCACTACAGATGAAAAGATGAGATTACATAGTGAGTTACGGAGACATAGAACACCAGGGTGGGGATCCTCTAGAACGGTTCTCGATAGAATCACGTATGGGCCAGATCGGGACGAAAGGTTCTTTCGGCATCAAGCCGAAGAAAACGTTTTTTCTCTGATAGGTATTGCCGGACAGCTGCTTCCGGTGTGCTCCACTATGCCGTATCTAGGAAGCCTCCAATACCCATGGTCCAATGCGAAAGGGCAATGATGAAGATCACCGAAACCTATCTTCCGACCCCATATCTTCAGGTTACGATACTTGTAAGTGCGGTTTGGGGGCTATTCATCATCACATATGCAATTTCAAGACTATGGAGATATTGGCGTGCAGCTAAGACAATCGAAGCAGAAACAAGGCAGGCTCTCCAGAAACTCGAATCAATCCCGACCGTTAATTATTTGCTTTTTGTGGGTTTTC
>JAOZPE010000086.1 GCA_029932915.1 Candidatus Krumholzibacteriia bacterium | reverse complement strand
CCGAACTGCTTGCGTTCCTTCGAGTACTCCACCGCGTGGTCCAGGGCGGCCTGGGCGATCCCCAGCGCCTGCGCCGCGATGCCGATGCGGCCGCCGTCGAGGGTGCTCATGGCGATCTTGAAGCCCTCGCCGACCTTCCCCAACAGACTGTCCGCCCCCACCTTGACGTCGTCGAAGGCCATCTGCGCGGTCTCACTCGCGCGGATCCCCATCTTGTGCTCGGTGTGGGTCACCGAGACCCCCGGCGTGTCGGCGTCGATCACGAACGCGCTGATCCCATGGTGTCCCTGCGAAGGATCGGTCATGGCGATGAGCACCAGGGTGTCGGCGCTGGGGCCGTTGGTGATGAAATTCTTGACCCCGTTGATGACCCAGCCGTCCCCATCGGGCTTGGCGATGGTGGTCTGGGCCGCGGCATCCGTTCCCGCCTGGGGTTCGGAGAGACAGAAGGCACCCAGGGTCTTGCCCTGGGCCATCGGCTTCAGCCAGCGCTCCTTCTGTTGATCGTTGCCGTAGGCGAGGATGGGCCAGCAGGTGAGACTGTTGTTCACCGACATGATCACCCCGACCGAAGCATCGCCGTAGGAGATCTCCTCCATGGCCAGGATGTAGCTGACCTGGTCCAGGCCGGCGCCGCCCCACTCCTCGGGCACGAACATTCCCATGAAGCCCAGGTCCGCCAGCTTGGCCACCACCTCCTTGGGGTAGCGGCTCTCCCGATCCCATTCGGCGGCGTAGGGAATGATCTCCTTCTCCGCGAAGTCCCGTGCCGTCTTGCGAATGAGTTCCTGCTCACTGGTCAAATCGAATTTCACGGCTAGGCATCCTTCCGGTAATCGTAGAAACCGCGACCACTCTTGCGACCCAGATCGCCGGCGGCCACCATCTTCTTCAGCAGAGGGCAGGGCCGGTACTTGGGATCACCGAGTTCGGTGTAGAGAACGTTCATGATGTCCAGGCAGACATCGAGCCCGATGAAATCGGCCAGGGTCAGAGGACCCATGGGATGGGCCATCCCCAGCTTCATGACCTCGTCGATTCCCTCGACGGTTGCGACGTCTTCCATCAGACAGTAGATGGCTTCGTTGATCATGGGCATGAGCACGCGGTTGCTCACGAAACCCGGGAAGTCGTTCACCTCGACGGGGGACTTCCCCAGGGCCTTCGCCAGGGCCATCACCGTCTCCGTCGTCGCGTCGGAGGTGTGATAACCACGGATGACCTCCACCAGCCTCATCATGGGCACCGGATTGAAGAAATGCATGCCGATGAAACGATCGGCGATCCCGGTGGCCGCGCCCAGCTCGGTGATGGAGATGGAAGAGGTGTTGCTGGCAAGGATCGCATCCTTGGCCAACATCGGCACCACCTTCTCGTAGATCCCCAGCTTCACGTCCTTGCGCTCGAAGACCGCCTCGACGACCAGCGAGCAGTCCTTGACCTTCGAGACCTCCGTGGTGAAGTCGATCCTCGCCAGGGCCGCGTCCGCCTCGGCCTGGGTCATCTTCTCCTTCTTCACCTGGCGGCCCAGATTCTTCTCGATCGTGCCCCGGGCGCGCGAGAGCGCCGCGTCATCGACATCGACGAGAACGGTAGGGTAATCGTTCTGGGCGAAGACATGGGCGATCCCGTTGCCCATGGTCCCTCCGCCGATGACCGCGACCTTCTTGATCTCCATGTCCAGATCTCCTTCCACCGTTTCCTGTTGCCTGGGTCCGGCCCGCCGAGGCTGGTGCCGGGCCCCCGGATCGAAAGCCGTGAGCGGTCTCAGCCCACGCGCCGGATACTCATCGCCACCGCATCGCCACCACCGAGGCACAATGCGGCCAGACCACGTTCGACATCGCGGTCGATCATGGCGTACATCAGGGTGATCAGGATCCGCGCTCCACTGGCACCGATGGGATGTCCCAGAGCGACGGCGCCGCCGTTGACGTTCACCCGGCCGGGATCCATACCCAACTCGCGCATCACGGCCAGGGCCTGGACCGAGAAGGCCTCGTTCAGCTCGATGAGAGGGAAGTCGTCGATCTTGCTGCCGGTCTTCGCCAACAGGTTCTGCACCGCCTTCACCGGAGCCATCATCACCCATTCGGGCTCGCGCGCACCGGTGGCGTAGTCTTCGATCTCGAACATCGGCTGTTTGCCCAGTTCCTTCGCCCGCTCACTGCTGGCCACGACCACTGCCGCTCCCCCATCGTTCACGCTGGGAGCGTTCCCCGCGGTGACCGTTCCCCCATCGGGCTTGAAGGCCGGACGGAGCCTGGCCAGGGCCTCCAGGGTGGTCTCCCGACGGGGTCCCTCGTCGGTGTCGATGACGGTGACGCCCTTGCGCGTCTTCACCTCGACCGGAACGATCTCCTTCTTGAAACGTCCGGCGTCGATGGCGGCCAATGCCTTCTGGTGGCTGTTGTACGCGTACTCGTCCTGTTCCTCGCGGCTGATGCCGTACTTCTCGGCCACCATCTCCGCGGTGATGCCCATGTGGAAGTCGTTGTAGATGTCCCACAAGCCATCGAAGACCATGAGATCGACGAGCTCACCATTGCCCAGACGGTAACCGGTGCGAGCCTTGGGCAGGGCATACGGGGCATTGCTCATGCTCTCCAGGCCACCCGCCACCACCACTCCACGGTCGCCGGCCTTGATCATCTGGGCCGCCAGGGAAACCGCCCGCAGACCGCTGCCGCAGACCTTGTTGATGGTCATGGCACTGATGGTATTGGGCAGGCCCGAGTAGATCGTGGCCTGTCGCGCGGGGTTCTGTCCCAATCCGGCGGGCAGGACGCAGCCCATCACCACCTCTTCCACCTGGTCACCTTCGAGTCCCGCCCGTTGGACGGCCTCCTTCACGGCGATGGCACCGAGTTCGGTGGCCTTCTTCGGAGCGAGTCCACCTTGGAATCTTCCCACCGGGGTGCGAGCACCGGCGAGGATTACGGGCTTGGCTGGCATGGGTTCTCCTTTTGGCTTGTGCGACGCGTTCCGGTTCGGATCAACTCAGGATTCTTCTGCTGATGACGATACGCTGGATCTCGCTGGTGCCTTCCCCGATGGTGCACAGCTTCGCGTCGCGATACATGCGCTCGACCGGATAGTCCCGGCAATAGCCGTAACCACCGAGGATCTGGATGGCGTTGTTGGTCACCCGCATGGCCATCTCGCTCGCATAGAGCTTCGACATGGCGCTGTCGATGGTGTAGTCCTCTCCGCGGTCCTTCTTCTCGGCGGTGTTGTAGATCATCAGTTGTGCGGCTTCGATCTCCGTGCGCGCATCGGCCAACATCCATTGGATGGCCTGGAAGGCGGAGATGGGCTTCTTGAATGCGACCCTCTCCTTGGCATAGTTCAGTGCGTACTCATACGCGCCTTCGGCGATTCCCAACGCCAGCGCGCCGATGGAGATGCGGCCTCCATCGAGGATCTTCATGAAGCTCTTGAAACCCTCGCCCACCTTGCCCAGGACATTCTCCTTGGGGATGCGGACGTCGTGGAGGGTGAGGGTCGCGGTGTCACTGCCGCGCATCCCCATCTTGTGTTCCTTCCCGCCGACCTCCAGGCCGGGGGTTCCCTTCTCCACCAGGAAAGCGGTGATCCCGCCGTGGGTCCTCTTCTCCGGATCGGTCAATGCGGTGAGGATGTACAGTCCGGCATAGGTCGAGTTGGTGATCCAGCACTTGTTGCCGTTGAGCACCCACTCGTCCCCGTCGAGCACGGCGTTGGTCTGCGTGCCGCCCGCGTCGCTTCCCGCATTGGGCTCGGTCAGCCCGTAGCTGACGAGCATCTCTCCCGAAGCGGCCTTCCGCAGGTACTTCTTCTTCTGTTCCTCGGTGCCGAACTCGTAGAGCGGCCACGCCCCCAGTGAGTTGTGGGCGGCGACGGTGAGCCCGGTCGAGCCGCAGACCTTCCCGATCTCCTCGACGACGATGGCATAGCTCACCGTGTCCAGACCCGATCCACCCCATTCCTCGGGCACGGTGCAACCGAGGAACCCGATCTCCCCGAGTTTCTCGATGATCTCCATGGGAAAACGCGCTTCCTCGTCGATCTCGTGGGCAATGGGAGCGATCTGCTCCTGCGCAAAGCGCCGGGCCACGTCCCGGATCATGATCTGGTTCTCGGAG
>JAOZPE010000005.1:73814-106366 GCA_029932915.1 Candidatus Krumholzibacteriia bacterium | reverse complement strand
CACCCTCTCAGGCCGGCTACCCATCGTCGCCTTGGTGAGCCGTTACCTCACCAACAAGCTAATGGGACGCGGGACCATCCTCAAGCGGCAGCTTCCATGGAGAGGCCACCTTTGCCGGCGAGCCATGCGACTCACCGAGTCATGCGGTATTAGCACCCCGTTAGGGATGTTATCCCCCACTCGAGGGCAGGTTTCCCACGCGTTACTCACCCGTTCGCCACTCTACTCGCTTCCCGAAGGAAGTTTTCTCGTTCGACTTGCATGCCTAATCCACGCCGCCAACGTTCGTTCTGAGCCAGGATCAAACTCTCCGTTGTCAAAAACGGAGTCGAAACACACGCAAATGTGCTTCGATCAATCATCGTAAGTTGGTGATCGGGCCGAAGCCCTCACACCCACTCTCCAAAATCTGACGGGTCTCGCGCGCTATTCGATTGTCAAAGAGCCGGACCTCGGTCATGGCCCGCGCCGCAACGCGGCATCACTGCCTTTTCAGGCAGGGCTGCATATACTAGATACCCCCGCCGCCACCGTCAAGCAAAAGTCCTTGCCCAGCGGGCCGGTCGGATCTCTCCTGGAGAGGCCTGAAGCGCCCCTCCTGCAGCGGTGGCGCAATATAGTGACGAGCCCGGTGAGCGTCAAGAGCATTCGGGCAAAAAAGCGGGGACGGCGGCGCTTTTCTCCAGGCCCCATACAAGTCTCGTGTTTTCAACGGATTATCACTCGAAAAGGACGTCCAGGAAACGCCGTTTGCCCACCTTCAGACGATAGCGCCGGCCGGCCGGCGCCGGCAGCTCCAGATCGGCGCTCTCCACCTTCTCTCCGTCCACCGAGACCCCACCCTGCTGGATGAGCCGCCGGGCCTCGCCCCGACTGGCCGCCAGCCCCAGATCGTTCAACAACTTGACGATCCAGACGGCCTCGGCCGCGTCCACGGTGCGCACCTCCACCTCGTCGGGTTCGCCCTTCTCAACGAAGATGCGGTCGAAGGCCGCCTCGGCGTCATGGGCTGCCTTCTCCCCGTGGTACTGGGCGATGATGTTGCGGGCCAGGTCACGTTTCAAGCGCGCGGGATTCTCCCCGGGATCACCCAAGCGGCGGCGAACCTCGTCCATCGCGTCGGCGTCCAGATCACTCACCAGTTCGTACCAGGTGAGCATGAGCTCGTCGGGAATGGACATGACCTTGCCGAAGATCTCTTCGGGCGCCTCGAGGATGCCGATGGCGTTGCCCAGACTCTTGGACATCTTCTCGACCCCGTCGGTTCCCGGAAGAAGCGGCATCGTCAACACCGTCTGGGGCCGCAGGCCGTACTGCGACTGCAGGTCGCGCCCCACCAGGAGATTGAACTTCTGGTCGGTTCCGCCCACCTCCACATCGCTCTTCAATGCCACCGAGTCGTAGCCCTGGAAGAGCGGATAGAGGAACTCCTGGATGCTGATGGGTGTACCAGCCCGGTAACGTTTCTGGAAGTCGTCGCGCTCGATCATCCGTGCGACGGTGTAACGGCTGGCCAGACGCAGGACGTCGGCGCTGCTCATCGACGCGCACCACTCGCTGTTGAAGCGGATCTCGGTCTTCTCCTCGTCGAGGATCTTGAAGACCTGCCGCCGGTAGGTCTCGGCGTTGGCCTGGACCTCCTCGGGAGTGAGCATGGGGCGGGTCTCGTTCTTGCCGGTGGGATCCCCGATCATCCCGGTGAAGTCGCCGATGAGGAAGATGACGGTGTGACCCAGATCCTGGAATTGACGCAGCTTGCGAAGGGTGACGGTGTGACCCAGATGCAGGTCCGGAGCGGACGCGTCGAAGCCTTCCTTCACCCGCAGGGGGCGGCCATCCTGCAGACTCTTCTCCAGCTTCTTCTCGAGTTCACCCTCGGGAAGGATCTCGCTGACACCCCGGCTGAGAAGACGCATCTGCTCGCTCACTGTGGGCATGTCGCTCATTCCGGGGCCATTCGCCGAAGACCTGGGTGGGAGGCAGCCGGCCGGCCGCCCCATGGAGGGGCCACGCTAGCAACGGCGCCGGGGCGCTGTCAAGGCGCGGCCGCCCTTGCCGTGAACCGTCTTTGATCGTAGGGTGCGGCCAGGTGAAGGAACCATGCACGAGAACCAGCAACCCACCCGATCGAACTCCACCGGCCTGGTGAAGAGGCTCCTGTCCCGTCGGATCCCGCCGCGGGTGGTCCGGGGCTTCTTCCTGGCACTGGTGATCGCAATCGGGCTGGCTGCCGGTGCGGGATGGGTGGCCCTTCGGGCGCTTTCACGCGATCTGCCCTCGCCGGCACGCCTGCAGACCATCCGCCCCCCGAGCAAGACCCTCATCTTCGCCGCCAACGGCGACACCCTCCACGAGTTCTACACGCAGAACCGGGTGATCGTCCCGCTCGAGCAGATACCCGAGGGGCTCATCCGTGCGGTCATCGACACCGAGGACCGGCGTTTCTACCAGCACTACGGAGTCGACCTGGGAGGCATCCTGCGCGCGGTCTTCGTGAACGTGAAACAGGGTCGCACGGCCCAGGGCGCGTCCACCCTGACCCAACAGCTCGCCCGCAGCCTCTTCCTGACCCCGGACAAGAGCTGGGCGCGCAAGATCCGTGAGGTGCTGCTCGCGCTGCAGATCGAGCGCACCTACACCAAGGACGAGATCCTCGAGATGTACCTGAACACCATCTACTTCGGGCATGGAGGTGCCTACGGAGTGGAATCGGGGGCGAGAACCTTCTTCGGGCGCGGGGTGGCCGAACTCAAGCCCGAGGAATACACCATGCTGGCGGGCATCCTGGCCAACCCCGGCTACTACTCGCCCATCCACCACCTCGACCGCGCCTATCAACGGCGCGCGGTGGTGCTGCGCAGCATGGTGCACGAGGGTGATCTCACGGCGGCCGAGGCCGACAGCATCGGGCACATCGAGATCCGCATCACACCGGAGGCGGAGCGCCAGCGCATCGCTCCGTACTTCATGGAGACCGTGCGCCAGTACCTGGAGAAGAACTACGGGGTCGAGCAGCTCTACGAGGAGGGCCTGCGGGTCTACACCACCTTGGACCCCCGCCTGCAGCGGATCGCCGAGGCCAACTTCGAGGCGCACCTGTTGAAACGAGAAGAACAGGGCAACTACGAGATGACCCGGGCACGCTACGACAGTCTCTACGCCGACAGCGAGGAGAAGCCCCGAACCACGTATCTGCAGGGCGCACTGCTGGCGATGGACGCGCGCACCGGGGAGATCCGGGCGATGATCGGCGGACGCGACTTCGACGCCAGCCACTGGAACCGGGCGACGCAGGCCAAGCGGCAGCCGGGGTCGATCTTCAAGCCCTTCCTGTATACGGCGGCCATCGAGAGAGGCTGGACCCCGGCCGACATCCTCCTGGACAGTCCAGTCGAGGTGGACACCGGCAGCGATGAGCTGTGGAGACCGGTGAACTTCGACGAGACCTTCCGCGGATCGGTGACGGTGCGCTTCGCCCTGGCCAACTCCATCAACATCCCCGCCGTGCGCCTGATCCTGAAGATCGGGACCGAGCCGGTGCTGGAAGTGGCCCACCGCATGGGCATCACGAGCAAACTTCCCGACGTCTACTCCATCGCCCTGGGAGCGGGAGAGGCCAGTCTGATCGAGCTGGTCACCGCCTATTCCACCTTCGCCGACCGGGGCATCCGCACCCGTCCCATCTTCATCGAACGCATCACGAACAACCGCGGGGAGATCCTCGAGGAGAGCCATCCCTACCAGGAAGAGGTGCTCGACGAGCGCATCAACTACCTCATGGTGGACATGATGCGCACCGCCCTGAAGGAAGGGACGGGCCGTTCGGCCAAGGCCTACGGCTGGGATCGTGACAGTGCGGGCAAGACGGGAACCACCGACCGCAACACCGACGCCTGGTTCATCGGCTACACCCCGGACATGGTGTGCGGAGTATGGGTGGGATTCGACGACAAGATCAGCATGGGGCGCCGCAAGACCGGTGCGGTGATGGCCCTGCCCATCTGGGCCAGGACCATGACCGAATACTGGGCTGACGCCCCCGAATCGCATTTCGTCCGGCCCGAAGGGATCGTCCAACGGCTGGTGTGCGCCCAGAGCGGGCAGTTGGCGACCGCAGCCTGCCCCCAGGTGCACGAGGAGATCTTCGTGGAAGGGATGGCGCCCACCCGTCGCTGCGAGCTGCACCAGCCGGGCGCCGACACCGTGCACGACCGGACCAACGACTTCGAGGCCCTCGACCGTCAGTCCCAGCACAGCGATGAGTTCGGGGGAGGCGGGCTGCACTGAGGCCCAGGCAGCCCCGGCAGACACCTGCACGACAAGAGAACCGAGTGGTCTCAGCCGATCCGGTCGAGGATGAGGGGCCGCGGCTGCACGTCTTCATCGCTGATCTCCACTGCCCGTCGCAGCCGTTCCCGCACCACCGCGGCCGAGGACTCGTCGCGGGCGAAGATCTCCATCAGCGGCTGACCCGCCTCCACCTCGTCGCCGATCCTCACCTTCACCCGCAACCCCACCCCGAGATCCAGCTCGTCGTCCTGTTTGCGGCGGCCTCCGCCCATGTCGATGAGGGAGAGACCGATCTGCTCGGTGTCCATCGACTTCACCCGGCCGGCCCGCTCAGCGATGAACGGAGCCTGTCGGGGGGCGATCTCGAGGCTCGCGTGGGGATCGTCCTCGTCCATGCGACCGCCCTGGGCATGGACCATCGCGACGAAACGCCGCCAGGCGCTCCCATCGTCCAGCGCGCGCTCGCAGCGATCCCTGAGCTCTTCGAGCGATCCCAGATTCGCCAGGGACCCCATCTCGGCGGTCAGCTCGACGGTGAGTTCACGCAACTCGGCCGGCCCTCCCCCCCGCAGACCGTCGATCGACTCGGCCACTTCCAGGGCGTGACCGACGGCCTCACCCAGGGGCTGGTCCATGTCGGTGATCACTGCGCGGATCTTGCGTCCGGCCCGCGTGCCGGTGGAGATGAGCGCGTCGGCCAGACGGCGAGCCGACTCGACGTCACGCATGAACGCGCCGCTGCCGCACTTGAGATCGATGACGAGATGCTCGGGCCCCGCCGCCAGTTTCTTCGAGAGGATCGATGAGACGATGAGGGGAATGCAGTCGACCGTCGCGGTCACGTCGCGCAGACGGTAGAGCTTGCGGTCGGCAGGGGCGATCTCCTCGGTCTGTCCGGTGATGGAGCATCCCACCTCTCGCACCGTCGACAGGAACTCGTCGGGTTGCAGGTCGATGCGGTAGCCCGGGATCGCCTGCAGCTTGTCCAGGGTTCCGCCGGTATGACCCAGGCCCCGGCCGGAGAGCATGGGAACGTAGAGCCCGATCTCCGCCGCCAGAGGCGCCAGCAGCAGGGAGACCTTGTCGCCCACGCCCCCGGTGGAATGCTTGTCCGCGGTGGGGCCGTCCAGTGAGGACAGATCGAGGCTCACCCCGCTGGCCCGCATGCGGTCGGTGAGCTGGTAGGTCTCCTCGACCGTCATCCCCTGGAACCAGACCGCCATCAGCCAGGCCGATACCTGGTAGTTGGGGATGCTTCCATCGGTCACCCCGTCGACGAGCGCGGCGATCTCCTCGGGGGAATGCTCCTTCCCCAGCTTCTTGCGGTTGATCAGTTCGTAGGGGGTGATCAAGAGGACGCGCTCCCGCATTCGCTGGCAACGATCTTGACCCCGGCGCTGGCTCCGATGCGGTTCGCTCCGGCCTCGATCATCGCCTCGGCCGTCTCGCGGTCGCGGATACCCCCGCTGGCCTTCACCCCGAGATCCGAGCCCACGACCCTTCGCATCAGCCTCACGTCCTCCACTGTCGCCCCTCCCCCGGCGAATCCAGTCGAGGTCTTCACGTAGTGCGCGCCCGCTTCCTTGGCCAGGGCGCAGGCCGTCACCTTCTCGTCGTCGTTCAACAGGGCGGTCTCGAGGATCACCTTGACGCAGGCCTGCCCGGCGACCGCTCGGACGACGCCTTCGATATCGTCATGGACGGTGTCCAGATCTCCGCTCTTGAGTGCGCCGATGTTGATGACCATGTCCACCTCGGTGGCACCGCGCCGCACCGCCTCGGCCGCCTCGAAGGCCTTCGTGGCGGTGGTGGTGGCACCCAGGGGGAAACCGACGACGGTACAGACCGCTACCGAGCTCCCACGCAACTCGGCCGCACAGACGTCGACCCAATGGGGATTGACGCAGACCGAGGCGAAGTGGTACTCGCGGGCCTCCACGCAGATCTTCCGGATCTCCGCTTCAGTGGCGTCGGGTTTGAGCAGGGTGTGGTCGATGGTCGAGGCCAGGTCGGGGGGAAGGCTGCGGGCCTTGACCTCACAGGAGAAACGGCAGGCCCCCTGCGCCACCATCGCGCGCAGATGGGCGTCGGTGGGCGCGAGCACCGGCGTCTCCGGCGCCGCGAGATCGCCGGAAGCCGTCAAGCCCTCGGCGCGCAGACGCGCCAGGACCCGATCGGTGATGCGATCCACGAGGGTGCTGCGGCTTCTCTCGTCCATCATTCGTCTCCGGCACGATAGTCGGTGAAGGCCAGGGGCATCAGTTCCTTGAGCCGGTAGCGCGCCCTCTCGCCCTTCGAATTGATGAGAAGGATGACGAGTTCGGGCGCGAACTCGTAGAGCACCTGCCGGCACGCACCGCACGGAGGCGTGAGGGTGTCGGAGGTGGTGGCGATGGCGACGGCGGTGAACTCGCGTGCACCGTCGGCGACCGCGCGGAACACGGCCACCCGCTCGGCACAGACCGACAGTCCCAACGACGCATTCTCCACGTTGCATCCGAGATGCACCCGCCCCTGGGCGTCCAGGAGCGCCGCTCCCACCGGGAAGGTCGAATAGGGAGCATAGGAATTCTTCATGGCCTCCAGGGCCGCGTTCTCCAGTTCCTTGGCCCGTTCGTCGTCAAATGGCCGCTGATCGGACATGCTTTCCTCCCCGATAGAGCCTGAACGGTAGCCCCTGCCCTCGAGACTGTCAATGCAACCGGGAGGAAGCCCAGCGGCGGTCGCGCACGCGGCGGCCCTGTCGCTTCCGGCTTCGCCGAGACCGGACCGGTGGCAGAAACGAGGTAAACGTGGCACACTGCTGACATGGACGATCTCCTCTCAAGCCTCGACCCAAGCCAGGGATCCACTTCGGGCACACCCCTGGCCGATCGTATGCGCCCGCGGAACATGGACGAGATCGTCGGGCAGGAACGCGCCCTCGGCGAGGGGACGGTCCTGCGCACCGCCATCGAGCGACGGGAACTGCCCAGCCTCGTGCTGTGGGGCCCTCCGGGCTGCGGCAAGACCTCCATCGCCCGCTGTCTCGCCCACGCCGTCGGCGCCACCTTCCTCCCCTACTCGGCGGTCTCGGTGGGGGTGAAGGAACTCAAGGCGGTCATGTCCGACGCGCGCAAGCTGCGCCGCGCCGGGGGCCGGGCCCCCCTGCTCTTCCTCGACGAGATCCACCGCTTCAACAAGGGCCAGCAGGACGCCCTGCTGCCCTATGTCGAGAGCGGGGACGTGATCCTGGTCGGCGCGACGACGGAGAATCCCTCCTTCGAGGTCAACGCCGCCCTGCTCTCGCGCTGCCGGGTGGTGGTGCTCGATCCCCTCTCTCCCGACGCACTCGTCCGACTGCTCGAGCGGGCTCTCCACGACAGCGAACGCGGTCTCGGGGCGAGCGGTGTGGAAGCCCCGGACGAGGCGCTCCGGCTCATCGCCGAGCGCAGCGGCGGCGATGCCCGTTTCGCCCTGGGCAGCCTGGAGCTGGCGGCGACGGCTGCCCTGCACCGTGACGACCATCTCATCGCAGTCGACCTGGCGGAGAAGGTGCTGGCCGAGGCCCACCTGGTCTACGACAAGCAGGGCGAGGAACACTTCAATCTCATCAGTGCCCTGCACAAGTCGCTGCGCAACTCCGACGTGCAGGCGGGCGTGTACTGGCTGGTTCGCATGCTCGAATCCGGCGAGGATCCGCTGTACGTGGCCCGGCGTCTGGTCCGTTTCGCCAGCGAGGACATCGGCCTGGCCGACCCTCAGGCCCTGGTCCAGGCCACCGCCGCTTTCGACGCCATGCATTCCATCGGCATGCCCGAAGGGGCGCTCGCCCTGACCCAGGCCGTGGTCTACCTGGCCCAGGCGCCCAAGAGCAACGCCCTGTACCGGGCCTACCAGGCGGCGCAACGGGCGATCGAGCAGGGAAAGCGCGATCCGGTCCCCCTTCACCTGCGCAACGCGCCGACCCGTCTGATGAAGGAAGTGGGCTACGGCAAGGGCTACCGTTACGCCCACGACGAGAGCGAGGGTGTGGCGGCCATGGATTGTCTTCCCGAGAGCCTGCAGGGAAGCGTATTCTACCGTCCCGGCGACCGGGGTTTCGAAGCCGAGGCCGCCCAGCGCCTGCGAGCGGCGTGGCGGCTCGCCCATCCCCCGAAGGCGGCGGCTTCCGCCGGAGACGAGGCCACGAACGATCCAGTGAAGACCGACCGCTTTCCGGCTGAACGGAGCGGTGCCGAGGAGGAAGAGGGACAGTGAAACGCATCGCGGTGATGACCAGTGGCGGCGACGCGGCGGGAATGAACCCGGCGCTGCGGGCGGTGGTGCGCAGCGCCATCGACGCCGGAGTGGAGATCTTCGGGATCCGCCGGGGTTTCGCGGGCCTGTGCGAGGGCGACTTCGTGGAGATGTCCGCGCACTCGGTCAGCGGGATCCTCCAGCGCGGTGGAACCATCCTGCGCACCTTCCGTCATCCGCAGTTCGATCGCCGGGAGGTGCGCGACGCGGCGGCGGAGGTCTTCCATCGAGCGGGCTTCGACGGGCTCATCATCATCGGCGGCGACGGCAGCTTCCGCGGGGGGCACTGCATCGACGCCGAGTGGAACGTGCCGGTCATCGGTGTGCCGGGCACCATCGACAACGACATCCCCGGCACCGACTACTCCATCGGGTACGACACGGCCCTGAACATCGCGGTCGACGCGGTCGACAAGATCCGCGACACGGCCACCAGTCACGGTCGCATCTTCGTGGTCGAGGTGATGGGACGCAATTCGGGCATGCTGGCGGTGGCCACCGGACTCTGCTGCGGAGCCGAGGAGGTGCTGGTGCCCGAGGCCCCCTTCGACTACGACGAGATCGTCCGGGACATCGAGCAGGGCTACAACCGGGGCAAGCAGCACGCCATCATCATCGTGGCCGAAGGCGCCACCTCGGCCCACACCGCCACCGAGCAGATCCGCACCCGCACCACCAAGGAAGTGCGCATGGTGGTGCTGGGACACATCCAGCGCGGTGGCGATCCGTCGGCCTTCGACCGCATCCTGGCCACCCGCCTGGGTCACGCGGCGGTCGAGCGGCTTCTCGATGGTGCCCGCGGCGTGATGGTCGGCCTGAAGGCCAACGAGGTGACCTTGACCCCCCTGAAGAAGGACCGCAACAAGGCCCGTCAGGCCGTCGAGTACATGCTCGGGCTGCATCACTGTACGCGGTAGTGACGAGGCCCGCCCGCGGCTTCGCCGAGGAACGATTCCCCATACCGCCCGCCAGGGCGGCGAGGACAAGTGACGAACCGTATCGCCGCTGAAGGTGGAGGGCCGCCCGCGGCTTCGCCGAGGAACGATTCCGCAGCCGCCCGCCAGGGCGGCGAGGACAAGTGACGAGGCAAGCCGCGGGCGGCCCCCCAACTCCTCAAACAGAGAAACGGATCTCGATGACGTCGCCGTCCTGGACGACGTAGTCCTTGCCTTCGAGCCGCACCACCCCGGCCGCCTTCGCCGCCTTCTCGTCCCCGTGGGCCTTCAGATCGTCGAAGGCCACCACCTCGGCCCGGATGAAACCGCGTTGCAGATCGCTGTGGATCTTTCCCGCCGCCTCCGGCGCGGTCGCCCCCTTGCGGACCGTCCAGGCCCGGCACTCGTCCTTGCCCGCGGTGAGGAAGGAGATGAGCCCGAGACTGCGATAGGCCGAGCGCAGGAAGCGGCTGACCGCCGGCTCGGCGATCCCCAGTTCCTTCAGAAACTCCTCCCGTTCGGCCGGATCCAGGCCGGCCAGCTCCCCTTCCAGCGGCAGCGAGAGCGAGCACAGCTCGTGACCGGCCGCCGCGGCCGCCTCCACCAGCACCGGCGGGTCGGCCTCGGCCACCTCTTCTTCCCGGCGGTTGGCCACCACCAGGACCGGTTTGAGCGAGAGGAACTGGTAGCCCCGCAGGGCGGCGCGGTCGGTGTCGTTCATCTCCAGCACCCGCAGGGGCTTCTCACTCTCCAGATGGGCCTTCAGGCGCTCCATGAGCGCCATCTCCTTCTCGGCGTCCTTGTTCCCCCGCTTGCGATCCGCCTGAAGGCGTTCGAGCCGGCGCTCGACCCGGTCGAGGTCGGCCACCGCGGTGGCCAACTCGAAGCTCTCCAGCGCGGCAGCATCGGCCGGCCGGGTGAAGCAATCGAGGACCACGGCGATGCCGTCGCAGGTTCTCAGATCGGGAAGGTCCAGGAGCTGATCGAGGCTGCTGCTGGCGTGCTGGGGATCGCCGGACAGGTCGACGAACTCCAGGGTGGCCGGAGTGACCTTCTTGGGCTGATGCAGGCGAGCGAGCCACTGGAGCCGCTCGTCGGGAATGGGGATGACCGTCTCCCAATCGTGCTTGCCGCGCCGGGCTCCCTCACCGGCCATGAGCAGGGCCAGCAGGGACGACTTGCCGCTCTGGATCTCTCCGACGATTCCGATTCTCACCGTGCATCTCCCCCCGGAAATGAAAAGGCCCACTCCACGCGCCGCGCAGAGTGGGCCCCATCATCACAGCCCTCCGCTCAGGGAGCCAGGTAGCGGTTGGCGTAGGTGATGAACTCGATCTCGACCGTGCCCGTCACCTTCACCCTCCTGCGCTCCTTGTAGGGATACACATCGACGATCTTGACCCCTCCGACGAAGGGCAGACCCTGCGCCGTCAGGAGCTTCAAACCGAACTCGAGGCTGGGGGTGACATTGGTGATCTTGAAGAGTGCCTTGGGATTGTCGGCCGAGACGAGGTACCAGACCTCTGGAGCGGTCGGAGCCTCCTCACCTTCGGGAACCTCGCCCTCCGGGGCCTTCCACTCGTGATCGGGCAACAGTTCGACACGGCCCGCGGTCTGGAACTCCATACCGATGCGGTCGTCCATGTCCGACTGCTGACTCCGACGCGCGTTGTACGGCATCTTGCTCAGATCGAAGCCCGAGAGCTCCTCGAGCTTGGGGTCGGTGAAGTTGGGAATGACGAAGTTCGTGCACGAGTCGATCTCGGTGACGTTCATTCCATCCTTCACCCGCCGCACCATCAGGTAGACGGTGGGGCTGAAGAATTTCTGCACTCCAAGGAGCTTTCCCTGCCAACTGGGGGCACGGTTCTCCAGATCGGTGGCCACCAGGAACTCGAGCAGGTTGGGATCCTTGGGATCACGGACGATCCCCGTGTTGCCATCGATGTAGACGAACTCGGGGCAATCGATCTCGAAGAGAAAACCGATGCTCTCTACGTTGCCGCGGGTCACGTCCCGAAGACTGCCGTAGACGTAGGGGTCGACTTCCTTCTTCTTCCCACACCCACTGGTCATGATCAGCAAGGGGGCCACGGTCAACAAAAGGGCCCAGAAGGTCAGGCTTTGCAGACCAGGGCGACGCGTCCAACTCATCGACTGTCCTCCGTATGCGCAAGGTAATGCCCGTTTTGGTGGAGTCCGGGCAAGGGCTCGGCGGGCTCAGGCAGGGCGGCCGCGCGAACAACGCGGGTACGATACGTCCCACCCCCCCGGGCTGTCAACTTTCAGCTAGGGTTCAATTCGGGAAGGGGCCACCCAGGCCGGATCGCTGTGCAGCCACCGGCCCACCCAGTTCACCCCTCCGGCCGAGCCGGAAGGCCGCCACAGGCGGAAAACCATCCATTCGGGATCGAGATCGAGCCCACTCACCAGCAGGGTGCACGAGGCCGGCCGGGACAGGGCCGGAGGCGCCGGAATCTCCAGATCGACGCTTCGGCCCGCCCGCAGGGTGAAATTCCCGTCCGCGACCGTCTCACCCTCCCCATCCACCCAGGCCCAATCCAGCTTCAGCTCGGCCGTGCCGGCATGGAAGCCACTGAGCAGGTACGAGCCCACTCCTCCCCGGGGAACCCCGGCCACCACCCAGATCCAGGGGCTCAGGCCCTCCTTCCCCGACCATTCCTGAGCGCCGGCCACCCGCGCGGTCCCGGCTCCGAGGGCCACCGGAAGGACCAGGAGGATCAGCAGCACCTCCATCGCCCGCATCCGCGTCCGCTGCACCCCGCGCAGGCGTCCCCCGACAGCAGAGAAGGTGAAATGGGATCGAAGGGGTGTTCTTCTCCACCCCGGTCCAGGCAATGGCATGTACACGGTGCGCCTCCCACCAGAGACCGATGGACCGCCGGCCGGTCCGTCCGGAAGACCGCGGCCGCCCGGCTTGGTATC
Organism: Candidatus Krumholzibacteriia bacterium; assembly: GCA_029932915.1. Taxonomy (GTDB): domain Bacteria; phylum Krumholzibacteriota; class Krumholzibacteriia; order JAJRXK01; family JAJRXK01; genus JAOZPE01. The sequence goes on along the minus strand of JAOZPE010000005.1, from coordinate 93,917 downwards.
CGCCGCTACGGTACCCCACAACGAAGGACAGGTACAGGGGGATGAAGGACGACGGGGATGCGGGTTCAGCGGATGGGTGGAAGGCGGTCGAGCGCGTCGAGCAGGGCCTGCTGGCCCTCGATGCGGCCTTCCCACAGATCGTGGAAGATCGCCCAATGACGGGGGAGCAACGCCCCGGCCGCGGCGAAGCGCCGGAAGAACCCCCGGCGCCGTTCGGCAAGGGAGATCCCCGGAAGGGAACGCTGCTTCAGACGCCCGTCCGTCCACACATCCCAGCAGATCTGGAAGGCCGTCACCGCCGAGCGGGGAAGGGTGGCCGGATCGATCCGATGGCTGAGCATGTCGTCCAACTGCAAGAGATTGCGGTAGATCCAGCGATCCAGGCGGATCGGGTCGACCATTCCCGGATCGAGTCCGGCCAGCTCGTCCTCATCGAGACCCAGACTGGCCGCCTCGCGCCAGTTCGGAGGCGTGAGCACATCCCGCGGCGAGGAATAGAGCGTGGCTTCCACCCGATCTCCCTCGCGCTCGATCTGCCAGAAGCCCCCTTCCTCGAACTCCGGCGCATCGAGCACCAGATGCAGTTCGGTCAACTGCCGGTCGAGGCCCAGACGCCGAGCGGCCCGCGCGGCCGCCGCCTCGATCTCCTCGCTGCGGGGAAAGTCTTGTGGAACGAGAACTGCTCGCATCGCCGGCTCCTGAACGAGGAAAGGGCCCGAACCTGGGGTTCGGACCCTTATCCTACGTCGATCGGGGGGGAAGGTTGCTAGTTGAAAAGCGCCTTCACCGAACCCCAGCTCGGGCTTTCCGAGGGCACCGCAACCGAGAAAGTCGCCGGAGTCGGCGTCAACTCGTGCAGATCAGCGGTCTGGGTGCAATCCGCGTAACGGGGCACGATGTAACCGCTGTCGCCGGGGAAGCCTTCCAGACTGATGGTGGCATTGTCGATGTCCACCAGGCTGTAGCACACGACGGTCTCGACCACGAGGTCGGGGACGTAGGGGCTGGTGTCGCCCATGTAGAAGCAACGACCGAAGCCGATCTGCACACCGACCGTGGCTCCCTCGCTCTGCTGCATGTACGGGAACACATAGGCTCCCTCGAGATACTGCTGATCGAGGACGACGACCTCGTCCGGCAGGTTCAACTTGTACTCGACAGCTCCGACGCCATCGTCGACGTTGTACATGACGATATGAACGTTGAAAGGAACGCCCCGCTCGAAGAACATGTTGTCCACGGTGCCATCGGTGTCGAAGAAGATGCCGATGTTGCCAGCGGCCATGGCCGGGACGGCCATCAGCAGCACCAACAACGTCAGACCAAACAAGCGCAAGCTTTTCATGATGTCTAACTCCTCGGAGAAGAAAGAAACCGGGTCCGTTTTCCATCCGTCCCCATCCTCGACGGGGACGGCAGGGCCCTCTCTCGCGCCTTGCAAGCGATGGGGCGATGGACCTCCCGTTTTGCCCCGCGAAACCCTCTGGGAGGTATTCCGCAGGACCATGACCGGTCCTTGCGCATAAGCCATGCCGAATCTTCGCGCCTTCCGTTTGCTTCCGGATCGCTCCGCATTGTCCCGATTGCTCCGCGATCCTTCCCGTCCGGGCGCGACCGCCCTCAGCGTGGGACTGGGCGCAGTGATCGGCGCCACTCCCATTCTGGGAGTCCACACCTGGGCCGCGGCGCTGGTGGCCGGTGCCCTGCGCCTGCCCCCGGCCGCCGCCCTGGTGGGCAGCAACGTCTCCAATCCGCTGACCTTCATTCCGCTGACCCTGCTGGAGATCCGGGTGGGAAGCTGGCTGCTGGGACGCCCTCTGCCCCCCCTGGACTCGAATTGGAGCTGGGAGAAGCTGGGGCCCTACCTGGGGGCGGCCTGGGTGGGAACCATTCCAGTGGCGCTGGCCCTGGGAGCGCTGAGCACGGTGGTGATCTACACCATCCTCCGCCTCCACGGTCGAGGTGCCCGGACGCAGGATGCCGCTTCCGGCGGGAGGGATGCCGATCCCAGCGGGAAGGATGCCGCCTCCGACGCGAAGGACGCCGGCTCTGGGAACCATCGCACCATGGAAGGGGAATCTCAGCCGCGCGGGGAGAGCGGATCGCGTTCGGAGTAGAGGATGGTCAGACTCTCGCGGACCCGGCCGAGGACACGGTAGTGCACTTCGGCCGGCTCGTGTCCCGTGCAAAGATAGAAGGCCCGATCGAGCTCGACCGCGTCCAGCTCCTCCACCTCGAGCAGCCACACGCGCGGGCCCGGGGCCAGCGGATCGACCAGGGCCGACGGATCCAATCCCACGAGAACACCCCGCCAGTGCTCATCCATTCTCTCGTGCACGTAGTGGGCGAGGCGGGCCGCCATCACCTCGTCGTGCTCGACCCGTGGCAGCAGATGGGTGTTCTCGATCGCCTGTGCCGCGTCCACCAGGCTCTCCACGCGCTCCATCTGCTTCGACAGACGCCCGAGCGGTTCGAGGAAGGCCTCGGCCGGATCCTGTGGCCGCAACGATTCGTCTTCTTCGAGGAGCTTCTGGATCCACTGCCCCAGATCCTCGCGCTCGTGGTGACCGGGATCGATGCCGGCCAACTGCAGCAGGGCCAGGGCCAACGAACCCGCCACGGAGGCATCGAGCTGCGCTCCCTTGCCGGCCAGGGCCAGGGCCAGGAGGAAGTCGCGCGGTCCCGGCACACACGCGGGCAGGACCTGACGTGCCGGCCACACCTGGATCTCCGCCTCGCGCAGGTGGTGGGCCAGGCGGGGCAGATCACCGCCGTAGCTGAGGATGACGCCCACCCTCTGACGTTGCCACTGCTGGCCGCTCAAGGCGCTCTCGATCTGCGCCACACAGGCCTGCAGACTCAACACCTGGTGGCGCAGGAGCCTGCCCTTCTCCCGGCTGCGTGCCTTGATCGAACCCCGTCCGAGGATCTCCTCGCGCAGGAGATATTCTCCCGCCCGGGCCAGTTCGCGGGGCAGGCGCCGGCTCTGCCTCGACCCTCCATCTCCCCGCCGGGGATGGCCGCGCGGCAAGAGTCCCGGCTCGGCACTGCTCGTGCGGTAGCTCTCGGGAAAGAGGCGATCCAGGAACTCCCGTTTCTGGGCGGGCATCGCGTCGACATCGTCCACCAGCACCCGGGGGTAGCGGTCACGCCAGGCCTCACCCACGTAGGGGTACTCGATGAGCCAACGGCGGCACATCGAACCCAGCTCGCCGGGCAGGACCCAGTTGTCCGCCCGGCGCGCCTCGGTGGCACAGCGCTGCAGAAGGGCTGCATCCACATCGCTTCCGGCCGTCGCGGCCATGGACACCCCACCTCCCCCCTCGAGCACCCTGCGCATCTCCATGAGATCGACGGGAGGGCTGGCACCGGTCGCCACCGCGTAACGCCGGCTGACGTCCTTCAGCAGGCGCCGCAGGACATCTTCTCCCTCGGGTGAGGCCGTCAGTGACAGGATCCTCGGTGGCCGCGTGAAACCACCCAGTTCGTAGTGATCGTGTAGGAAGTCGACGATCAGTTCGTCCAGGGTGACGCAGACCAGGCCCGTCCCACTGCGCGCCGCTCCCTCCCAGCGCAGGACCCCCATCGAGCCGGCGACGATCACCAGGGCAGGAGGATCCGCCGGGTCGCCCACCGCCAGCTCCTCCAGACGCGAGCTGCGTCCACTGCCGGCCACCCCCAGCACCCAGTTCCCGTCGACCGGCGGCAGTTCGATCTCCGAGCCCTTGCGCGCGGCATCGGAGGAGGAAAGGGCCGGCCACGGCGCCAGTTCGGTGGCGACGCCGCTGGGCGCCGAGCGTGCAGCCGCATGCCACCGCAGGATCTCGCTCTCGGGCAGGGCCGGCACGGCCTCGGGCTCTTCCTCCTCCCCGGGCCGGGTACTCTCCATCAGATCCTCGGCCACCAGCCAGCGCAGGACGTCCTCCGTGGCCTTCCTCTCGAAGTCCTGGGAGAAGAGTTCGGGAAGACCTTGCTGCAGACTTCCTCCCTTCCCCTCGAAATCGAGTCCCGCCTGGGCGAGGCGGTCGAAGATGCGCACGCACTTCTTCAGTCCCCACTGCTGGACCTGTTCCTCGGGGAATCCCTCGCGGGCGGTCTCCCGCCACAGCGCCACGGCGCGGGCCAGCGCCCGCACCTGGGGATCCTGCCGGGGATCGGCCACCGGACCGAGACCACGGCGGCGCCGGGTGTCGGAGGATCCGCGCGCACGCAGGCCCCGTTGCACCCGTCCCAGGGCCTGCTGGCAGCGGAACTCCACCTCGGCCCGGCTCGCCTTCCAGCGCAGGCTCTCCAGCGGAGGCAACTTGGGCTCGTGTTCTTCGGCCTGCCGGGAGGGAGGGCGGGTCCACGCAAGAGGGTGGTCCATGAAGTGCAGCAGACCGTGCAGGCGGCCCCGTGAACGCAGGCGAGCCAACGCCGCCCGCAGACGGCGCGGGTCACGGGGCAGGAAGGTGAAGACGAGTTCGCCGGAAGGCGGCTCTCCGTCCCAGAGTTCCTCCAGCGCCACGATGTGCAGGGCCCACGAATCCCCCAGCAACGGGGCCTTCTCCGCCTGGGAGACGATGCCCAGGTCGTAGAGGAGTGCATCGCGCTCGGCGGTGTTCTCGGCCACCGCCAGCCACTCGCGTTCGAGACTCTGACGCGACAACCAGCGCACGCGGCTCGCCCGCAGTGCCTGTTCGGCCGCGGCCCACTCCGCGGGCGCCTGCAGGAGCGCCTGACCACAGCGGGCACACAGCGCCCAGGGATGCACAAGGGTCTGTTCCTTGTGACAACGCGCGCAATACCACGCCGGATCCTCCAGACGGATGCGCTGCCAGCGCCATCCTTCCAGCTCGGCCTGCTTGCCCACCACGCCGGCGGTGGCGCCCAGCTTCTCCGCCAGGCGCGTCAACGCCCCTTGGGCCGAGAGTTCGGCCTGGTCGAAGCACGCCAGGACGGTGACCGCCTCGTCCTTGCCGATCAGGGTCTCCTCCATGGCCCGCGCCCATTGCCCTTGATAGGCTGGATGCTCGGGGAAGAGACGGTCGGCCTCGGGAAGGATGAAGGCGCAATGGCGCAGACCCTCGAGCCATCGCCGCCAATCGCGCAGCCGCAGGAGCGAAGGCGGCACGACGAGCAGACGGATCGCTCCCGCCTCCAGGGCCGCCGCCAGTTCCGCGCCCTGGGCTCCCTCGTCCCGGCCCGCGACCTTCACCCCGAAGGGCGCGCCTTCCACCAGGTCCGCCTCGGGCTCGCCCACCCAGACCACGAAGCGCGCATCGAGCGGTCCACCGTCACGGCTCTCCTCGGCCAACAGAGCGAGGGTCCAGGCCACGATCAGGCGATCCTCGCGCAACATCGAGCCCAGCACCCGGCGGCCGTGACGCTCGATGGCTTCGAGGGCCTCGGAGAGTTCACGGATGCGATCGGGCCCCGGCGCCCGACCCGCTCCCAGGCGCCGAGCCACCTCCTCCAGACGCGGCAGCGCGAAGGGACGGCGCCACTGGGGAGCAGCCCGTTGGGTCAGGCGATCGAGCATCTCCGCCCCGGTGGTCGCCGGTGACGGATCGGTGAGAATGGATGCGCTCGGCGCCACCGCCCACGCTCCCCCGAAGAGTTCGGCCAGACGGGGATCGACACAGGCCACCTCGTCGGTGGCGTGACTGGCCGCCGCGGCCAAACGCAACAGAGCCAGGACCCGATCGAGGGGACCAGGCCGTCCCAGCAACGCGGCCACGACCACCCGGTGCGCGCCTTCACCCACGCCGGTGAGAGGATGAGGTCCCACCAGATCCTTCCACACGCCCTGCGCCGCACCGGGAGCGACCCAGGCCCGCGCCGGGTGCTCGCGGCGGATCCAAGCCTGGGCCCGCGCCTGGATCAGGGCCCGCGATTCCTCCTCCAGCAGCCGGCAGCCCGGCGCGTAACCCGCCGGCGCCAGATGCAGGGCCGGAAGCGCGAGGTCCTGCGCCGACAGGGACGAACACACGCGACCCTCGGGCAGCCGCTCGCTCCACTCGCGCAGGAGCACTTCGGAGAAGAGCGCCGCATTCACCCAGGCCACCAGTGCCGTCGCCGCGGCCGCCCGGTCCAGCAGTCCATCCATCCGCGCCAGGGCCCGGTCGTCGTCGACACCGGCGATCAGTTCGACCAGATCGTCGCAGACGAGGGTGCGCGGACCTGCGCCCTCCAGCCCGGGTCGTTCCAGATGGTCGCCCCATTCCACCCACACCCGGCTCGCACGGCGCCGTGACCGCAACTGCTCGTCCCAGCAACCCGGGCCGCGATGCAGTCGACACGAGTCCCCACACGAGCCCGCCTCGGGAGCCGAGGCCAGGGTGGCGGCGAGTTCCTTGCGGGCCGCGGGGCGATCCCCCTCATCGAGCCAGCGCTGGAGATCACCGTCGGGAGTGCTGGCCAGCAAACGGTAGAGCCACAGCACGTCCAGCGAGCGCTCCTCATCGGCCACGCTCTCCTCGATCCAGTCGTCCAGCAGGGTGAAGACCGCCTCGGGGCACACCAGGTGCCGGGGAGCCACCGTCACCTCGGTCGCCGCCACGTGACCCACCAGTCCGGTGGCCAGGTTCCGCGCCGCCTCCTCATCCCGCAGGTAGACATCACAGGGCATGGCGGCCAGGGAACAGCCGGCCAGTTCGGCCGGGGTGGGCCGTCCGGTGATGAGCACGTCACCCTCGAACGAATCGATGGGAATGAAGGGCTGTTGATGTCCGGGCCAATCGCGATCGGCCAGGGCGGGCCAGTTCAGGGGAACCACGCCCTCGACTTCCTCCACCGCGCTCACCGCACCCTCGTCCACCAGACCCAGGGCCTGCAGACCCACCGCCAGCGAACGCGGGATCTCCAGGCCGACCGAGCCCAGGATCTGCAGGTTGCGCAGTCCCCAGGCCGAGGACACCGCGGGTTGAGCGCGCAGGGAGGCCAGCCGCGGAGCCAGACCCCTTGCCTGCTCGACCAGGGAGATCCAGGGCGCAGCGACGGCGTCTCCCTCCGGCTCGAAGAGCGGGTGCGGCGCCGTCGGGGTCGGCAACTCCGCGGTCGTGGCCGAGAGGGGAAGCGCGGTGCTCAAAGGCTCCACCGCCAGGACCGCCCGCCCGCCCAGCAGCGAACGCAACCAAGCCGGAGGCGAGGGCCCGCACAGGATGGGGGTGTCCGCAGGCAGCCAATGCTCGAGCATGGCGCGCGCCTCGGTCATGGGCATCGAGAAGGGATCGTCGCCGGCGAAGGCTTCGCCGACCGCCCGCAGGGCCAGCACGTCGCACGGGCGTCCCTCCACCAGGCGGACCATCACGAGCCTCTCGCCGGCATCGCCTTCCCAGCTCAGGGCGGCCAGTTGCGATCCGGAAGAAGGGCGGCGGGCGTCGAGCAACTCGACGAGTCCGGCCGGAGGCCATCGAAGGCCGAAACGCCGGGCGAGGGGAGCAAGTTCGTCCAGGGTGTGCAGGTCGGCGGCCGGAGTGGCCAGGCGCTGCTCGTTGCTCGCCAGACCGGCCACCAGGCGCAACAGCGAAGCCACCTCGTGAGGAGGATAGACCGCCTGCAGGGCGAAGACCCCCTCCCGCAGCGCCATCGGTGCTCCGCCGGGCAGGCGCAGGTACAGGCGGCAGCGCAAGGCCAGGGCCTCACCCTGCCACTCGCCCCCTTCCACCGCGGCCAGCGAGGAGAGCCGATCGAGAAGCCACTGGGCGGCCGGAGCCAGGCTCCGGTCGATCGCGGAGGGATGTTCGCCGAGGAAACGGCACAGCCACACCGTCTCCCCTTCGGGCAGGTGCAGATCGGGATCGAGTTCCTCGGCCTTCACCTGGACCCCGTGGCGCACACAGCCCTGCAGATAGGCCCGCACCACCCGCCAGTGTTCGACCGCATCGAGATGGAACAGACGCGAACCCTGCTGGAGACGAAGGGCCATGCCCAGACGCGTCGTGGCGTCCAGATCGATCTCCTCGGGCGGCAAGGCCGCCCGCCGGCGCGCGTCGTTCTCGTGGAGGGCGGCGACGTCCTCGAGATCCTTGAGCAGGCGATCGGCCGCCCGAGGGAAGGCCGGTCCCTCCTCTCCGGCCGGCTTGCGCAGCAGCTTGCGCATGCCGCGCATCAACGGCTCGACGCCCTTCTCCATGAGGGGCGCCTTCAGACGCGACTTGCCGTGTTCGAGGCGGGCTTGGTGGTACAGGCGTTCGGCCTCGAGAAAGTCGCCCGCGGTCAGGCGCCGGCGGGATTCCTCGAGTAGGGACCAGTAACTCATGCAACCACAGCCCTGCAGTGGATGTCGTGCGGGAGAAGGGGGACGCGGGGGCGCGCCTATCCTACTACGATGTTCACCAGCTTGTCAGGGACTACGATGATCCGGCGGATCTCTTTTCCCTCCACCCACGGGGGAATCCGCCCGTGTGCGGGGGCCAGCTTCTCCAGTTCCTCGCGGGAGGTGCCCCGGGATACCTCCATCTCGTCACGGACCTTGCCGTTGACCTGGATGACCACCTTCACCACATCGCGCAGCAGGGCCTTCTCGTCCCAGCCGGGCCAGTTCTCATCGAAGACCGAGCCCTCCCCGCCGAGCATGGAGAACAGCTCCTCGCCCAGGTGCGGAGCGAAGGGGGCGATCATGCGCACCCAGTCGCGGACCATCTCCCGCTCCTCGGCGCCCCACTGCTCGACCGGCCGGCGGCGGGCGTGCTCGTACAGGGCGTTGGTGAACTCCATGTGACGGGAGATGGCGGTGTTGAACTGGAAGCGGTCCAGATCAGCGGTGGCCGACTTCACCGAATGGTGCCGCACGTAGCGCAGCTCCTGGAGATCCTTGTCCGCAGCGCCGGCGGCTTCGGCCGCTGCCGCACCGCCGCCATCGCGGCCCGATGAGGCAAGGCTCCCCGGCGATCCGGCACGGGCTCCTTCCCCACCCATCGTCAAGGCCTCGGCGTGTTCCTCGACGAAGCGATGCACCCGCGAGAGATACTTGAACATACCGTGGATGCCCGAGGCGTCCCAGTCGCCGCCGCGGGTGTACTCGAATCCGAACATCAGGTAGCAGCGCAGGGTGTCGCTGCCGTACTTCTCCAGGTACTCCTCCGGATTGATCACGTTGCCCCGGCTCTTGCTCATGCGCGCGCCCTCGTTGGTGATCACCCCCTGGTGCACCAGGCGGGTGAAGGGCTCACGGAAGTCGATCTCGCCGAGCTGGTGCAGGGCGTGGGCGACGAAACGCGCGTAGAGCAGGTGCATCACCGCGTGCTCGGCGCCGCCGACGTACTGGTGCACCGGCAACCATTTCTTCGCCAGCTTCCGGTCGAAGGGCGCGTCCTGCAGATGCGGACTCAGATAGCGCAGGAAGTACCAGCTCGAGTCGACGAAGGTGTCCATGGTGTCGGCCTCGCGCTGGGCCGGCCCGCCGCACTTCGGACAGGCCACGTTCCTCCATTTCTCGTGCGAGGCCAGGGGACTCTCGCCGGTGGGCTTGAACTGGACGTCCTCGGGCAACTCCACGGGAAGCTGCTCGTAGGGCACCGGCACCTCGCCGCACTTCGGACAGTGGACGATGGGAATGGGCGCGCCCCAGTAGCGCTGACGGCTCACCAGCCAGTCCCGCAGACGGTAGTTCACCGTGCCCTCGCCCCGGCCGCTCTCCTCCATCCACTGCACCACCTTGCGGCGGGCCTCCTCGCCGACGAGGCCGTCGAATTGCCCGCTGTGGCACATGGGTCCGTCCTGGGTCCAGGCCTCCTCCAGGGCCTCATCGCAGTCTCCCGAGGGGCCGGCGATGACCCGGCGGATGGGCAGCTCGTACTTGTGGGCGAAGTCGAAGTCGCGCTCGTCGTGGGCGGGCACGGCCATGACCGCGCCGGTGCCGTACGAGCCCAACACGTAGTCGGCGATCCAGATGGGCACGCGCTCGTCATTGACCGGATTGACGGCGTAGGCTCCGGTGAATACGCCGGTCTTCTCGCGGACGGTGCTGGTGCGGTCGATCTCGGTCAGGCGAGCCGCGCGGTCGACATAGTCTTCGACCGCGGTCTTCTGCTGCGTGCTGGTGATGCGCGCCACCAGGGGGTGTTCGGGTGCGAGCACCATGTAGGTCACCCCGAAGACGGTGTCCGGCCGGGTGGTGAAGACGGTGAGCCGGGGATCGAAGGCCTCGCCGTCGGGCACGCTGCTCTCATCGACGCGGAAGTGGATGTGTGCGCCCTCGCTGCGGCCGATCCAGTTGCGCTGCATGGCCACCGTCTTGTGCGGCCAATCGAGCTGATCGAGACCCTCGAGCAACTCGTCGGCGAAGGCGGTGGTACGGAAGAACCACTGGGTGAGGTCACGCTGGCGTACCTCGCCGTCGCAGCGTTCGCAGCGGCCGTCGATGACCTGTTCGTTGGCCAGGACCGTCTGGCACTGATCGCACCAGTTCACCGGGGCCTTGCCGCGGTAGGCCAGGCCCGCTTCGTACAGGCGCAGGAACAGCCACTGCGTCCAGCGGTAGTACTCGGGGGTATGGGTCTGGACCTCGTGCTTCCAGTCGTACATCGCGCCGATCACCTTCAACTGCTCCTGCATGAAGGCGATGTTCTTCTCGGTGTGGATGCGCGGGTGCACGTTGCTCTTGATGGCGAAGTTCTCCGCCGGCAGTCCGAAGGAATCGAAACCCATGGGCTCGAAGACGTGGTCGCCCCGCATGCGGCGGTAGCGCGCCCAGGTATCGGTGGGCCCGTAGTTGAACCAGTGTCCCAGGTGCAGCTTGTTGCCCGAGGGATAGGAGAACATCACCAGGCAGTACAGAGGAGGACGTCCGTCGTCTTCGGTGAGCCGGGCGGCGTAGGTCCCGTTCTCCTCCCAGAAGGTGCGCCATCTGGTCTCGATCTCATGTGGCTTGTAACCCGGCATGGCTGCGGCGCTCCTCGACCCTTGGACACGGGGCGGCCCGATACCCGCGCCGCCCTCATTCGGGAGTCTTCTCCCTGGAAAGGATCGAATGTAGCGCAAGCGCCGGGCGGTGGCCAAACGAAAAGGGGGATCTGCAGGCTTGAGCCCCACCACTGCTGCCCCCTAAGCTGGCCAGGTCACGAGAGCTCGCCTGGAGGAAGCCCATGCCGAACGAGACCACAACCCAACGCGCCGATCTGGGCCTGGCCCTGTCCGGGGGCACGGCCAAGGTCATCGCGCACATCGGCGTGCTCCTGGCGCTGGAGGAAGAGGGCCTGGCCCCCCGTGTGCTCGCCGCCACCAGTGGAGGCAGCATCATCGCGGTCTCCTACGCGGCAGGCATCTCCCCCCAGGAGATGGTCGAGCGGGCGCGGGCGATGAACTGGCGCAAGCTGGCCTCACTGCGTCTGCCCAAGCTGGGACTGTTGTCGAGCGAACCCATCGAGGAGTTCGTCACCGACCTGGTCGGCGATCTGCGCTTCGAGGATCTCGACCCGCCGGTGCTGGTGGTGACCACCAACCTGCTGACCGGGGCGAAGACGGTGTTCCGGGAGGGGCGCATCGCGCCGGTGGTGCGGGCCTCGTGCAGCATTCCGCAGATCTTCTCCCCGGTGGAGATCGACGGTGGCCTGTACACCGACGGCGGCGTCATCGAGTACATGCCGGTGGAGACCCTGTTGACCGCGGGCGCGGCGGTGAACGTCGGGGTGAACCTGGGCGCCTACCGCGACTTCAGCCAGGCCCCGAAGAACATCCTGGGGATGATGCTGCGCATCACCAGCCTGGTGGCCTCGCGCAACGCGCGCGCCTCCGGAAGGCTGGCCGATCTGGTGATCAAGCCCGATCTGTCCCGCTTCGGTGGATTCGACTTCACCGCCGCCGAGGAATTGATCGAGACGGGATACCGGAACGCCCAGGAAGCCATTCCCCGCATCCGCGAACTCCTCGAGGAACGCCAGAGCCTGTTGGGACGGGTCAAACGCAAGCTGAAGGGAAAGGGAGAGCGCCCGCTCGGGCCCGATCCGCTCAGTGGAGGAGGCTAGGCTGGGGCCGCAGGATCAATCGCCGGATGCAATGCTCCCAAGGCAATAGAATTCCTGGCTGCTGCGTGTCGTTCTCAGGCCTCTTCATCGCACCAGAATCGACCTCTGCGTGCGTTTCCCTTCCGATGACCTACTCCCCGGCGAGAATAAGTGACTCGATCTGAGGACGCAGTTCACCGATCACGATCTCGAAGGAAGGCAGATCCGGAACCAAGGATCCCAGCCAGTGTTCCCAGGTCTTCTCCACATAGGCGAGCATCGATTCCTCGAAGAAATCATCTGGACTGTCGAAAACGACCTTTCGTAGCGCGCACTTCTCCCGCAACAACGACGGAAAATCCAAGAGATCCATCTGTTCCCGGTAGCTTCCGAGCACGCGCCAGATATCATAGTAGTCACGAGCTCGTGAACGGCTCCATCCACGCGAATGGAGTTTCTCGATGTGCTGGAGGATGGCTCGCAGCTTCTCCGCGATGATTTCCTCCAGTGGGTACACCTGCACTTGTACCTCGAATGGTTCACCGTACTCGTGCAGAATCCGCCGAAAGCGTGGAGGCCTGAGAACCTTCTCGTCGACCGCCGTCTCCACCATGACTCGGGTCTGAGGCCCCCGTTGCCAGGGGAAGCGAGCCCTGATCGTGAACGCCTCCTGCCCGCCAGGATGCGGATGCCGCTCGGTGTACCGTTCCCAGCCGATCTCCACAGGGGCATAGTCGTCGAGCATTCGCATGGCCGCAGTGCACGCCTCACGCACCGCCTCCTCCATCGCCTCACCCGTTGGAACATCGCCCACGGCGGAGAAATCCAGATCCTCCGAGAATCGGTATTCGCCGAAGTAGCACTTCTTGAGCGCGGTCCCGCCTTTGAAGACCAGCGTTTCCCGCAAGGCACCACTTTCACCGAAAGCGGCCAGGATCCATGAGAGGAGGTAATCCTGTTCGAGCACTTCCCACGGCAGGCCAAGCCGCTTGCGAGCCTCCAGAAGCCGGGTACGGAGAGGCCTCATGACGATATCCTGCCGGGGAGATTCTCCTGGATCATCCACCTCCGATGACAAGGACCCTTGGCCGGACCCGTTGGATCGAGCTTCCGATAGCCCTTGATCGGAACCTGGGCGAGGTCTTCGAGGCGTGAGGACGGCACTCCTTGATGCTCAAGCACCCAGCCGAGACGCTTGACGGTGGATGCGTCGAGTTTGAGTGCGTATCGGATGATCCGCTCGAGATCGAGGGAGGATCTCCTCAAATTGAAGGCGTGAAGAACCTCCGCGAAATCGCCGCAGTATTGGGGCATGGCCAGGGCATCGAGCAAGGTTCTCTCGGGATCGGTGACCGTCACACGGGCTTCGCCAATCCATACCTTCTCCAGCCCGAAATAGCGCTGCGGTTTCACCTGGATGAAGCGATAGGACGTGTCCCCCACCCGGTAACCGCTGTGGGATCGCTGTGTCTTGGTACCCCGCCTGCGAGGAACCGAAGTACCGCTGGTCGTCAGAACGAAGACCTGCCGAGGAAGCTGTTCCGTCAGGCCGTGAAAGTGCAGGGCTGACCAATGGGAGATGGCAGCCGGGTCGATCAGGGCCATGGCGATCTCGAACTCGTGGACCGGCGCGACGCCGGGGACCGTGGGCGAGAGAGCGTACAGACCCCGGCGAAGGGAAATGATCCAGCCGGTCCTGCGGAGATGGTGAAGGGCTTCCCAGAGATAGTCGCCCTTGAGACCGACCTGGGGCGCCAACTCCCGGGCACGATCGGTCGAGAAGATCCGGTTTCCTTCGGCCGCCAGAAGCCGAACGAGTTCGACTCCCACATGGGACCTCTTGAGATTCTGTTCGGCATTCATTGGATGGACCCCAGTGTTCCCATCTCGGAAGGCACCTCGGGCGTGTTCGATAATCTATTGCATTCCTTGGACTCTGTCAAAGGTTTACCGTATGATATATACATCTTCGGCGCGTGCCGTCCTCTATTTGCCGATCGCCAGCTCGACCGGTCTGCGCCAATCAGATCTCGACGCCTCGAAGGTGCTCGAGCCGGCATCCACCCTCCTCCAGATCGATCGCCACCACGTCGAAACGCAACTCGCGGGCGGGCCAACGCAGATCGTCGCGGCCAGCCAGCAGGCCGCGGGCACAGCTCCTCAATCGCTGGCGTTTGCGCGTATCGATCGAGGCAGAGGCAGTGGTCCACGCTCTTTCCCCGCGAAGGCGCACCTCCACGAAGACCAGGCAGCGGCCCTCGCGGGCGAGAAGATCGATCTCCCCTCCCTGGGCGCGGCGGTTGTGATCGAGGATCTCGAGGCCTCGCAGCCGCAGATACGACGCGGCCATCTCCTGGGCCAGAGCACCTCTTCGGGCGGCCTTCGACTGTCGGGTGTCCATGATGCGGGAAGGAGGCGGGAAATCGAAAAGGTCACAGGCGCAAGTTCTAGCGCGCCGCCGCGGAGTCTTCCTGCAGGGGAAGCCGGGAGAGGACCGCGGCCACCGGGGCGAAGCTGTGCCGGTGCAGCGGGCAGGGACCCAGCCGGCGCAGGGCCTCCTGATGTTCGCGGGTGGGATAGCCCACGTTGCGCGCGAAGCCATAGCCGGGATAGTGGCGATCCCAACGGCGCATGATGCCGTCGCGCAGCACCTTCGCCACGATGCTCGCAGCCGCGATGGACTGGCTGCGCCCGTCGCCCTTGACGACGGCCATGCCGCGCGAAACCAGTCCCGGGGGAAGGCGGTTGCCGTCGACCAGCACCAGATCGGGAGGATGGCGCAGGCGCGAGACCGCCCGTTCCATGCCCCACAGCGAGGCGGCCAGGACGTTGCGCCGGTCGACCTCCTCGGCCGAGACGCAGATGGCCGCCCAGTCGGCGGACTCGAGGATGCGCGGAAACAAGCGCTCGCGCGCGCCCCGGCTCAGGCGCTTCGAATCGCCCACGCCGGGCAGGTCGAAACCGGCGGGAAAGGCCACCGCGGCCACCACCACTGGACCGGCCAGGCACCCCCTCCCCACCTCGTCGACCCCGGCCAGCCGGGCGGCGCCGCAGCGGCGGGCGATCCGCCGGTCGAGGCGAGCCAGACGGGAGATCAACTCTTGGCCTTTTCCGTGTCCTTCTTGTGCGGGCGCTTCTCGGCGATCCGGGCCTTCTTGCCGATGCGCTCCTTCAGGTAGTTCAGCTTCGCGCGACGGACGCGGCCCCGCTTCAACACCTCGATGCGCTGCACGTTCGGACCGTGCACCGGAAAGATACGCTCGATGGGAATGCCCGAGCTGACCTTGCGCACGGTGAAGCTCTCCTCGATACCGCTTCCACTGCGCGCGATGACTGTCCCCTGGAAGATCTGGGTACGGGTCTTCTGGCCTTCGCGCACGCGCACGTGGACCTTCAGCGTGTCGCCCACTCCGAAGACCGGGGTCTCGTCCCTGAGGCCCTGCCTCCGGATTCCGTCCATGATGCTCAAGGCTCTTACCTCCTGCTGCCGGACGGCCCATCGGGTTCGTCCAGAAGATCGGGGCGCCTGGCCCGTGTGCGGTCCAGGCTGCTCTGCTCGCGCCACCGGTCGATGGCGGCATGATCGCCGGAAAGTAGCACCTCCGGCACCGTGAGGCCGCGATATTCCGGCGGCCGAGTGTACCACGCGGCGTCGAGAAGTCCCCGACGCCCATGGCTGAAGGAATCGCTGTCGGCCGAGTCGAGGTCGCCCAGCGTTCCGGGAATCCTGCGGACCACCGCGTCGGTCACGGCCAGCGCGGCGATCTCCCCCCCGGAGAGCACGAAGTCCCCCAGGGAGATCTCATCGGTGGCCACCAGCTCGCGGATCCGCTCGTCGAATCCCTTGTAGCGGCCGCAGACCAGCACGATCTGCTCGTGCCCGCTCAACTCCTGGGCCACCGCCTGGGTGAAAGGCCGCCCGGCGGGGCTCATCAGGATCACCGGCGCGCCGCTGCGGCGCACCGACTCGACCGCCCGCACGAAGGGCGGCGCCTGCAGGATCATGCCCGCACCGCCGCCGTAGGGCGGGGAATCGACCGTGCCGTGGCGGTCGGTGCTGAAACGACGCGGGTCGGTCAACACCACCTCGACCAGGCCCGCCTCCCGTGCCCTTCCCACCACCCCGGCGGAAAGGACCGCCTCGCACATGGCGGGAAAGAGGCTGACGATGTCGATGCGCACCGCGCTCTAGCCTTCGTTCCTCTCCCCGTCGTCGAGCAGACCGGGCATCGGCTCGATGACCAGGAGATCGTGCTCTCGATCCAGCCGCCGGATCACCGGCGGGATGACCGGAATGAGATACTCGCTCTCGCCGTGACGGACCTCGAGCACGAGGTTCGCCGGCATGACCAGCACGCCCTCGACGGTTCCCACCAGCTCACCTTCGACCGTCTCCACCCGCAGGCCGTGATAGACGAAGGGATGCGGCTGGGGCGGCCGGGGAAAATCGGGCCGGTCGTAGTCCTCGGCCACGAAGCCCAGGGTCTCCCCCACCAGCGCCTCGGCCGCGTCGCGGTCGTCGACGCCCTCGAGCTTGAGGATCCAGGTCGCGCCCTTGGTCCGCATGCTCTCGATCCGCACCGGCCGGGGATCTTCCTCCGCCCGGCGGCGGCGCAGGTAGGGACTCTCGAACACCGCTTCGAGAAAGTCGCCGTCGGGAAGGAACTTCACTTCCCCGGAGAGTCCGACCGCCTTGACCAGCTCTCCCATGCTCACGTACATCACGGCACCTTCAGTCGACGATATCGATCTCCACCCGCAGGCCCTTGCGGCGCGCCACGCCACCCACGAGGGTACGCAGGGCGGTCACCGTCGCCCCCTGGCGCCCGATGACATGGCCCCGGTCGTCGGGGTCGACCGCCACCTCGTAGCGCAGCACGTGGTCTCCCTCGCGATGCTCGGTGACCTCGACCGTCTCGGGCTTGGACACCAGGCCCTTCACCACGAGCTCGACGAGTTCCTTCACGACGGGTCACCGCCCTCGGACTTGTCCTCGGAAGCCTCGGGCTTCTTCTCCTCGGCCTTCTCCTCCGGTGCGGCCTCCGCCTCACCGCCCTTGCTCTCCTCGGCCTTCTCCTCGGTGGGCGCATCGGACGCCGCGGCCTCTTCGCTCGCGCTCTCCGGAGAAGCCTCCTCGGTCTCTCCACCGCCTTCCTTGCCCTCGGAGGCGGCCTGCTTGGCCTTCAACTGGGCCTTCTCGGCCTCCAACTGCTTCTGGCGGGCAGCGGCTTCCTTCTCGCTCAGGTTCTTGCGCCGCCCCTCGAGGCGCGCGCCGTGGCGGGCGCGGTATTCCTCCACCTTGGCCTCGATCTCCTCCAAGGCGAGACCGCTCTTCATGAGATGCCAGCGGTAGAGCACACCCTCGTTGCGCAGCAGCGAGCGCGCGGTGTCGCTCATCCCGGCGCCCTTGCTCAACCACTCGATGGCCTTGTCGTGGTCGAGCTGCACCTCGTAGGGGGTGACGAAGGGATTGTAGTAACCCAGCTTGTCGATGTAGGCGCCGTCACGCCGGGCACGCGAATCGAGGACGACGAGACGATAGAACGGATGCTTCTTGCGACCCATGCGGGTCAGACGAATGGTTGCCGGCATGCCGGTTCCTCCTTCGAAGGGTTCGAGCGGCGAGGTTCCTTGTGTCCGGGCTACATTCCCGGAAACATCCCCTTGCCGAGGCGGTCGATCGATCCCGGCTTGGCCAGGACCTTCATCATCTTTCTCATGTCGCGGAATTGCTTGAGCAGGCGGTTCACGTCCGCGACTTGCGTGCCGCTGCCCCTGGCGATCCTCTTGCGCCGGCTGCCGTTGATGATCTCCGGCCGGCGGCGCTCCTCCAGCGTCATCGAGGAGATGATGGCCTCGGTGCGTGCCATCTGCTTCTCGTCGATCTTGGCGTTGCGCAGGGCCTTGGCGTTCATGCCGGGCATCAGGCCAAGGATCTGCTTCAACGGACCCATCTTCTTCACCTGCCGCAACTGATCGAGGAAATCGGCCAGGTCGAACTGCTGCTTGCGCAGCTTCTCCTCCATCTTGCGGGCCTTTTCCTCATCGATGTCCTGTTGGGCCTTCTCGATGAGGCTGAGCATGTCCCCCATGCCCAGGATGCGTCCGGCGATACGGTCGGGGTGGAAGACGTCCAGATCGCCGACACCCTCGCCCACTCCGGCGAACTTGATGGGCTTGCCGGTGACCTCCACCAGGCTCAGGGCCGCGCCCCCGCGCGCGTCGCCGTCGAGCTTGGTCAACACCGAGCCGGTGATCTCCCCGCGCTCGCTGAAGGTCTTCGCGATGGATACGGCTTCCTGGCCGGTCATCGCGTCGAGCACCAGCAGGCGTTCGCTGGGATCGAGGGCCTCGCGCACCGCTTCGAGCTCGGCCATGAGCTCCTCGTCGATCTGCAGGCGGCCCGCGGTGTCGACGATGAGCACATCGGAAAGGATCTCCCGGGCATGGCTCTTCGCCCCCTGGACCACCTCCACCGGATCCTTGGTGTCCCGCCGCGCGTACACCGGCACCTCGACCTCGCGGCCGAGCACCTCGAGTTGCTCGATGGCCGCCGGGCGCTGCAGATCGCAGGCGACCAGCAGGGGGCGGCGGCCCTTCGACTTCAGGTGCAGGGCCAGCTTGGCGCTGAAGGTGGTCTTGCCGCTGCCCTGCAGGCCCATCACCAGGACCCCGGCCGGAGGCGTTCCCTCCAGGCGCAGGGCTTCGGCCTGTCCACCGAGCAGGGTGACCAACTCCTCGTGGACGATCTTCACCAACTGCTGGCCCGGGGTCAGGCTCTTGAGGACCTCGGCCCCCATGGCCTTCTCCCGCACCCGGGCGACGAAGGCCTTGGCCACGCCGACCTCCACGTCGGCGGACAGCAGGGCACGGCGGATCTCCCGCAGACCCTCGGTCATGTTCTCCTCGCTGAGCTTCCCCTTTCCGGAGAGCCCGCGGAACACGCCTTCGAGTTTTTCCTGAAGGTCCTGGAACATGGCCATCCCGCCGAAAAAACGCCCCGCCGCCGAGCGGCGTGGGCAAAGCGAATCAGCGTAGCAGGATAGCAGCTGGCCCGGCCCGGCGCAAGGTGAGCCCCCGGCCGCATTCCCCGGGAAAAAGGCGGCTGTGCGGCCTCCTTCCCGTCCACGGTCTGCCCACCGGCCTTTCGGCGAAGGCCCCGGCATTCCCGGCGAGGCTTCCCGAAGGGCCGCTTCAGCAGTCAGCTTCCGGACCAGTCCCCCCGCAGACGGCGCACCATCTCCCCGTAGTCCTTCTGCCTGAAGAAGGCCGAACCGCTGACGAGGATGTCCGCCCCGGCGGCGACCGCCCGCGGCGCGGTCCGCTCGTCGATGCCCCCGTCGATCTCCAGGGCGAGGTCCAGACCGTCCTGCTCCCGCCACTGGCGCAGGCGTTCGAGCTTGCCCAGTACGCTGCCGTCGAAGGGCTGGCCGCCGTATCCGGGGTGGACCGACATCACCAGGAAGAGATCGCAGGAGCTCAGGAGCGGCCGGTGGAGCTTCTCGTCCAGGGCGGTGGAAGGGTTGATCACCAGCCCGGCTCGGGCCCCACTGCGGCGGATCTCCTCGAGCAGGGCGCGGTGATCCACCTCCACCTCGAGGTGGAAACTCACGCAGCGGGCTCCGGCCTGGACGAAGCGAGGAGCATAGGTGGCCGGATCGTCGACCATCAGGTGACAGTCCACCGGCAGGGAGCTCGCGGCGCTGACGGCCGCGGCCACGTGCGGACCATAGCTGAGGTTGTCCACGAAGTGGCCGTCCATGATGTCCAGGTGCAGCAGATCGGCGCCAGCCGCATCGACGGCCTCGATCTCCTCTTGCAGATGGAGGATATCCGCTGACAGCAGCGATGGGGCCACCGCCACCGGCCGGGGATTATCGGCTCGACGCCACCAGCTCAATACCGCCTCCCTGGACGATGCGCGACCCCGCCCGGGGCCATTGTCTCAAGATGGTTCCGGGAAAGACCTCGGTGTCCTTCTCATAGCTGATGCGCCGCAGTTCGAAGCCGGCCTGGGCCACTTCCTTCTTCACCTGGACCAGGCTGCGGCCCACCAGTGAAGGCATCCGGAAGTACACGCTCTCGTGTTGTTCGCGCAGGACCACATCGACCGTCGCTCCGCGCGGCACCCGGGTGAGCGCATGCGGCCTCTGCGCCGCCACTCCGACCCGTCCCA